>JBEBPN010000068.1:0-3441 GCA_040395895.1 Dysgonomonas hofstadii | reverse complement strand
AGATGGTACTACTGGTTGGGGGTTCGTACTGTACCCATCCACTGTCATGTGACTCAGGGAGAAGTTCCGAATTTGTGGGTTCCCATTGGTCACTGGAATCTTACCGATGCGCATCACAGTATACGTTCCATCGGTGCCCTTCGCCCGCAGAGTCGTAGCACCCACACCCATCCCGCGCATGTGCAGATTGTCAAAGTCAATAAGCAGTGCGTCGTTACCGGGGGTTGAGGGGGACCACGTAGGGTTGTCCACGTGTACCACGTAGTCACCCCGCCCGAACATCAAGAGACCACCGCCCTGCGACTTCATATAAGCAATCGCGTTTCTGATCTGCACAGTCTGGTCGGACCCATCGCCCATAGCGCCAAACTGGTGAACCCACACGGCACGTGCGGCTAGGTCTTTACTCATGGCAGTGACCTGCCCCGGAAGCCCTGTATCTAACCCGCCAACATCTGCCCATGCAGTGTCAGAGGCGTTAGCAGGCTTCCATTGCATTACTCCCGTGGAGCTAATCCGAAATGTCGGATACCGTTGATCGAGAACGCGGAGGGACACTGCATCCCCATCGGCGGTCGCATCCCCCACGTTGTGCACGGGATACCCGTGCATGTTAAGCGGATTGAACACGTCGGAGATAAGGTGGCCCTCCACCGCTTCCTGCAAGGAGTACAGCACCTGCGTGAAGTTAGTGTCCATCGTCGTGTTGTTGAACTTAGCGCCCTGTGCAAACACATTAATGGCGCGGTCAATCCGAGTGTTACGTTGTACCAGCACCTCGACGCCGCTAGGGACAGCAGGCGAAAAGCTGATGCGCTTGTCAGTCGTACCGACCCATGCCCATGAGCCATCCGGAGCCGGGAGGTCATTAAAGAACACCTTAATGTCGTCCCGGCTCTGGTAGCCAATGGAAAGGTCGAGGTACGTCATCGTGCCATCAGAGACGGCACGTTGCGTACTGTAGGCCATAGACCCTCCTTTACTTTGCGGTTTCGGCCAGCGCCTTGAGGCCCGGCAGGATAGCGAGCAACGGCACGGACTGTGCGAGAGCAGAGGCCCCGCCGCCGAAGTTACCCTTTGCGAACTGCGAACCCGTCTTGTACAGACGGTCGATGGCCATGAGGCCGGATGCGCCGAACTGGTTCTTGTCACCGGAGACAATGCCCCACAGTTCCGAGAACATACCTACAGCAGACATCTGCGCGATAGCCGTACTGGCCAGCTTGCTCATGTCCGTCTCCGGCTTGCCGCGCATCGCGCTAACAGCGAAGCTCGACGCCATAGCGAGCGGGAACTGGTAAGCCATAAGCAAACCGAGTCCTGCGAAGCCATGACGACCAAGCGTGCCTGCCAGCACCTTGTTGTGCGAACCGAGGAGGAAGCTGCGGAACGTGAAGATGAACTTGCCAATCGTGGAGAACTGCGCAAAGGCGGGAACTTCCCCTGTCCGGTTGCGCAGTACCGCGTCGTCCATCATCTTGTTAAGCGGGCCACGTACAGCAGCCCACGTTCCATCACTCCAGTTATCCACGGTCATACCGTGTGCGCGAATGTCCGCGCCTACAGTGTCCAAGGTGTGGCCCTCTAAGCCGTACAGGGCCAGAGTCCTACGGGCAGCGGCATCACCCTCGGCACCACGGCGCACGAGGTCCGTGATGAGGTTGGCGGTGACGTTTGCTTGGTTGTGGTGGACGTAGCGCATCGCGTTGATGTACGGCACGAGTTGCTTCGTCTGCTGAAGCGCGAGCGTAAGCCGATCATCGACAGGGATCGTGTGGCCGTCCTCCAGACGTTGGAGGAACGGACGAAGGCGCATGTCCTGCGACGAGTTGTGCGAGAGGATGCTCGCGAGCGAGCCTGCCTCACGTGCGCTGCCCTCGACCTCACCCATGAGTTGCCGAGCGATAGGTAGGTTGCGCAGAACCTCGCGCGCCGTGCGCAGCATCCCGTACTTCGCGGCGATGTTGGCGTACTCCATCGTCTGCCAGATGCCGGAGTTCGCGAGGCCGATGCTAGTCGTCACCGCTTGCAGGCGGCGCATCGTAGCGTTCATCTCCTCACCAACTGGTTGCCCCTTCAACGACTTGATCGTGTCATCGAACAGCTTCGCTGCGGTAGCACGCTCCGACTCATCCGCGATACCGTGCAGGTACTCACCACGCAGACGCGTGATGGCCGATGAGTCGGTGAGGCCCTTGCGTGCAAGCGCGGCTTGGCCCGCTGCATCGTCAAGGTAGCTGTCGAGCAGTCGAGTCACGCCCGTATCCACGAGGTCGGTGATCGTGCGGCGCGTACCGTCAGGCAGCGTCACAGCGGTCTGCATGTCCATCTCGACGCGGTGCTTCAGCGACGACATGACGCCTGCATCGTCCTTGCGGCCAGTCAGGAATTCCTCGATACGCTGCATCCGATCCGGCGAGATGCCCGAGCCTTGCAGCAGCGCGCGGATGCCTTGCGCACCATCGTCACCCATCGTGCCGGTGTTCGCGGCATCTTCGAAGTAGCCCTTGTTGCGGGTCCGCTCCGTGATCGCCTGCGCGATGTCCTCGGCCATGTCTCGCGGCATCATGCCGTTCGTGCGTTGGATACCGTCAGCGATAAGCGAGCGCACTGCGCGGCGCGCTTGGCGTTCCGTCGAGCCTGCACGGATGTACGCCTGCTCCATCTCCTCCAGCTTCGTGACCGACCAACGACGCGAGGCGTAGCCGGGGCCACCGGGGATCACGTCCGCACCACGCACGCCTGCTGCCTTCATCTCGGTGAGCGCGGCATCCGTTGCTTCGTCGTGCAGATCAGCGAGGCGCGTGATCGTCGGGTCAACTGACGAATCTCGCACCGGCAGGCCACGGCGTGCTGCATTCTCACGGCGCATGAGTTCGTCGTACACCTGACGCTCCAGACGCTGCTGAACCTGCATGGCCGAACCACTGCGGAAGATGCGCTGACGCAGACCCATACCCTGCGCTGCCATCGCTTCCTTCAGCGCGTCCTCGAAAGCGTACTGCTTCGTGGCGAAGTCGCTGCGGATCGCTTGGCGTTGCGACGCTGCGGAATTGCCGGTCATGTTGATTGGGTCGTCCACAAGCGTATCCGCCACACGCGCACCCTCGGTGCCCTTCTCGCGGATGGACTTGTGCAGGGACCACTCAATCGAGCGGCCTGCCCGTTCGCCCTGCGTGCGGCCCTGCCGATCCCACCAGCCGCCCACTTGCTGCGCGATCTGCTGCGGCGAGCCGTGCGGCGACAGCGAGGCGATAGTCTCGCCGGTCGGTGCCTTGATGTCGAGTTTGTTCTTCATCAGATCGTCAGTAATGCCAAGCGCCTTAGTCAGCGCCGACTCCTGTGCGGGCGGCAGGCCCATGAGCTTGCGCACCGTGTCCACGATCTTGCTGAGGGCGTTGCGCGCGCCTTGCACCGGAATCTGCGACATGATCTTCGTGA
>JBEBPN010000067.1:0-5414 GCA_040395895.1 Dysgonomonas hofstadii | reverse complement strand
ACGACCCCGAGATTACAAATCACGTGCTCTGGCCAACTGAGCTAAAGAGGCATAACAACAAATTTTGCCGCCATTACGACTTTTAATAGCGAAACGGCGACAAAATTAGAAATTATTTTTTAGAATAACAATACTTTGCTGATTTATTTTTGTCCATAATGTTCTTTACTTTCAAGGTTGGAGTTTATTGATATTGCCATTCCCGTCCATACTGCAACTGTATTCGTTGTAATATGTAGTGTTAAAGCTGCTTTTGTCTTCATCTTTTTCATACAATCTGAATATGTAGCTTTCATATTCGGGCGTTGGAGAAAGGCTTATTGTATACAGATTAGCACCGCAGATATTTATGTCGTTTTTCTTCATCTCCGCAATGGCCTTGTTTACGTTCTCTGCCATTTTTACAAAATCGTTTGCGGTGAGTTCCCGTAAACTTTCTCCTACTATAATAGGTGTCTTGAGATCTGATGTTTCGTATTTCCCATCGGGCAGATTGACCGTGAGTACTTTGGATTTGTCTTCGGCGTTTTTGTAATGAATATTTATTTTCGAGAATCTTGTGGTTAATTTTTCTTCTTTGTCTTTCGGGTCTTTTCTTATCTCGATTCTTGAGACTTTTGCACCATCTTCGAGCTCTCCCAATATTTTTTCTCCCAGATTTTTCATCCCGTCAACATCGCAGATGTCGATATTACTGTTGCTGCCACATGATGTAGCCAGTATAATAATGGAAAATACGAAAATGTAATATTTTATTTTGTTTGTCATGGTCATCGTATTTTATAATATGTAGATTAATGTCTGTGATAATGATAAAAAACTACCGCTTCTGTTTTCGCGGTAGTTTTCTGTTTGAGCTGTTGCGAAAATTATTTATTTCTTTTCTTTTGCTTTTAATACTTGTTTTTCAAGGGCATCTATGCTTTGCATAACCGCATCCTCGAATGTGTCCGCTACCTTGTTTGCGAATAGTTCTCCGTTTTTGATGTTAAGTTTTATGGATGCCTCCTTGTTGTTTGAAACTTCCGGTTTTACAACCTTCAGAATAACTTCGGCATCTACAATCTGGTCCGAGAACTTGTCCAGTTTCGACAATTTCTTTTCGATAAACTCTTTTAATTGAGCTGTTGCATCAAAGTGCACTGACTGAATTGCAATATTCATAATATTTCCTCCTTTTTACTTTTAGGCTCTTGGATGAGCCTTGTTATAGATTTTCTTTAATTCTTCAAATGAAGTGTGTGTATATATTTCTGTTGCAGCAAGGCTGGAGTGTCCCAGTATTTCTTTTACCGCGTTTATGTCAGCGCCATTATTCAACATGCTGGTGGCGAATGTATGTCGCAGGACATGCGGGCTGGCCTTCGATAGTGTGGGAATCTGTTTCAGGCATTCCGTCACTATGCGGTGTACCAGCACCGGATAAAGTTGCTGTCCGTCTTTTTTAACAAATAAGTAGCCCGACTGGTTTTCTGTTTCTTTGTTTCTTGTTTCCTGATATTGCTTTATCTGTAATAGCATGTCATCGCTGACAGGGATGATCCGCTGCTTATTTCGTTTTCCGGTAACCTGTATTGTCTTGTTGCTGAAATCGACGTCAATATCCTTTAGCCCGATCAGTTCTGCCCGCCGGATGCCGGTGGTGTAGAATAATTCTATTATCAGATGATCGCGCAAGGACCCGGATGAACTGTCGTCAATGTTTTTGTCCAATATGTTGTCCATGTCGCTATTGTTGACAAAGGCAGGAAGTGGCTTAGTCGTTTTGGGGCCTGTTACCTTTTTTGCAGGATTTACCGTAGTTTCACCTATTCGCAGCAAATATCTGTAGAAAGACTTTAGCGAACTCAGTTTGCGATTTACCGAGCGCGGCGATATCTTCTTTTCCATCAGTGATACTACCCACATACGGATGATGTCGCTGTCTGCGGCCTGTATTTCTACATCAGGGAAATGCTCGGTAATGAAGTCGGAAAATTGACGAAGGTCCTCAGAATAAGAAATCTCCGTATGTAAAGAGTAATTCTTTTCATAACGGAGATACTTGATATATTTCTCAATTAACAGCATCATTCATCCGAGTTTTAATCCTGAATGACGAAGTTAATAATATTATGTGAAAAAGACAATTATTTTTTTAGTCTTCTGAGCGGTGCATTGCCTGTACGTAAACAGCGTGCAATCTTTGCTCTCTCTTTACTACAGATGGTTTGCGGAACTCCTGACGTCTTCTCAGTTCTTTTACTACACCTGTTTTTTCGTATTTTCTTTTAAATTTTTTTAGGGCTTTTTCGATGTTTTCGCCCTCTTTCAATGGAACAATGATCATAATTCGTTTTTGTATTATTTTTTGTTGTTAAATTCAAATTTTTTAGTGGGATTAAATCCCTTTCGTATAAACATTAAATTAGCCGGTTTGTAATAATATAAGCGATCTTCCGAACATCACCTGTTGTGATATCCTATTCTTGTCGAATATGTTTTGTTCAAAAGATCATCAAACCTCCTCTCTGTTTTCGGGCTGCAAATTTATGATTTAAAATCTTAATCTCCAAGACTTTTTTAGCCTTTTTTCATCTCTATATGTGGTAGCCCGTCTTCCAGATACATCTCACTTGTTTGCCTGAATCCGTGACTTTCATAGAATTTTTTCAGGTATTGTTGTGCCGAGATAGTAATCTTGGTTTCTCCCAATACCGATTCTTCCAGTTCGATGGCTCTCTTCATCAGATCGTGTCCGTACCCGTATTTGCGATGTTCTTTAGCTACGGTAACGCGCCCGATAGATGCTTCGTCAAAATAGCCTCCGGCTTTGAACAAACGGCAATAGGCAATGAGTTTCCCGTCTGCATATCCGTGCAAATGCAGCGCTTTCTGGTCTTTGTAGTCCAGGTCGAGATATGGTGCATCCTGTTCCAGTACAAATATCTTGCAGCGCAGGTGCAGTATATCGTATAGTTCTGTTGTTGTAAGCTCTTCAAAACGACTTACTTTCCAAGTTAATTCTTTCTTCATATTGTTTTCTGAAAAAGTGGGACAAAGATAAGCTTTTTGACTTGTTGTGACTTCTGTAGTTCTTAAAAATGTTATAAATCTTTAATAACTGAGTACGATTTTCATCGTTGTTCGTATTCTTTATAAATCTTGAAAAATATCATAATTTAAAAAACACATTGATGAAGAAAAGTTTATTAGCCCTATTATGCCTATGTTTTGCCATAGTGTCATGTGCCCAGAATGTCGATGTTTCCCTGTTTGCGAAACCGGATCTGTCGTCGTTGAAGAAGAATGTATCGTTAAAAGATATTTCAAAAATAGATGATCCTGTGTTGCAGGAGGTAGCCACACAATTATATAACAAGAACTATCCGCTGAAAGATAGGATGAGAAGTTACGAGTGCTATCTATCGCCCCGTGTGTTGGCTCAGCAACTAAAGACGAGTTCCTATTCTCAGTTTGAAAATCCGACAGGTATTCATTTCGATGCAGGCGACAAGGCTATATTGTGGGTTGGGGCTGCCAACGGAGCTGCATTAGAGTTGCGGGTGACAAATTGGGATAATGAGGATTTTAAGGATAGTAAATATGCCCTCCAAGAAGGATATAATGTTATCGAGATTAAAAATAACGGGAATAGCTATATAAGTTATTTCGCGGACGAAAATGAGACAGACTATAAAATCAAGATTCATATCTTGGGAGGAAAAGTAAACGGTGTATTCAAGTTGGGTGAAGATGATAACAAACGATGGACTCAACTGCTCGAAAACGCTCCTGCTCCGGTATTGGATATACTGGGTAAGCAGACACAGCTTGCTTATTCTGTGGCTTCGCTGAAGCGTGAAGCGTCCGGTCAGGGAGTAGAACTTGTTCAGCTATATGATTCCATAATCGGGATACAACACCAGATTATGGGGTTGGTAAAATACAACCGCGTGCCTAAAAATCATATATTCGGTCGGGTTATCTGGAAAGGCTTTATGCATGCGGATGGTATAGGTGCTGCTTTCCATGATAATACGATGAAAGATTTGGTGAATGTTGCCAATCTGAGAAAAAACAGTTGGGGTGTAGCACACGAATTCGGGCATGTCAATCAGGTGCGTCCAAATATGAAATGGGTAGGAACAACGGAAGTAACAAACAATATCTATTCGGTATGGACGCAATATGTTTACAATATTGATTCCCCTAAACTGGAAAGAGAAAAATTGAAAGACTATGACGGTCCTAAAATCGGAGGACGTATCACTGCCTATATGGAGAGTGCGTTTGTGCATCGCCAGCCTTGGCTCACGCAGGCCGGAAACGACCGTTGGGACAGGGAAAGGCCTCGCGACTGGGGTGGAGACCACTTTGTGAAACTGGTGCCGCTATGGCAGCTTCAGCTTTATTTTGCTGTGGCAGGTAAGGGTAACGATTGGGGTAATCCTGATTTCTACGGGGATATTTTTATCAAGGCCATTGATGAACCTGTTGTAAAAGACCGTCCGGACAGTTATTATCAACTGACTTTTATGAAAAGGGCTTGTGATGCAGCTAAGCTAGACCTGACTGATTTCTTTGAACAGGCATGTATGCTTTATCCGATAGACCTGTGGGTAGACGACTATACCTGTGCTCAGATGACTATTACCGAAAACGATATAAAAGAAGTAAAGAGATATGCTTCTAAGTATAAGAAACCCGCTACTCCGGTTTTGCATTATATCACAGCCAACAGCGTAGATGTGTATGGAAAGAAATTGCCTTTAGGTGGAATCACGGGAAAAGGTTTCTCTAAAGAAGAAAATAAGTTGATAGTAGATAATACCGTATGGCAAAATGCAGTGGCATTTGAAACTTATGTTGGCGATAAACTTGTCAAAGTTGCATTTGTGGGTGCAGGCTCTGATGATGTGAAAACAACGACTGTGCATACGCCGGAGGGAACAACTTCCGTAAAAGCAGTCGGTTGGGACGGAGCAAGGAAAGAAGTTTTGATTTAGATTAGTTAAATAGTGTAGTAATGGTGAGAAGACGGAGTCCGGTTTTGGATTCCGTCTTTTTTGTGATAATATATTGGTTTATCAATTTCTGGAAATTTTATCTATAGATTGTCAATGTGCGATTGGCAAACAACGTTCACCGAAGTGAAGACGAGGTAAATATGCCAATATGCCAATGAAACGATCTTTGAAAAAATAGTGAGTGTACTAGTTCATAGAGTTAGCTACACTTTGTTCCGCTGAACGTTGTTTCTAGTATGCTAGAAAAAGGAGCTTTAGACTAGCAGGCTAGTAGACTATATGCTAATTAACTTGTAAGGAATGTAAGGTTTTAGTTAAAATATCTGGGTTTGCTGTAGGGGCGGATTATCATCCGCCCGAATACGAGAACAATGCGTCTAAAAGCGGGCGGATTATTATCCGCCC
>JBEBPN010000066.1:0-6030 GCA_040395895.1 Dysgonomonas hofstadii | reverse complement strand
TATGTCTTAATTTTTTTTAGTGGACACTAGTGAATAATCATTCGCCCCTACAAAATTATCCGAAAACTTGTGTTCCACAATAATGCAGGAAGATCCAAAATAAACCCAGATAATAACAAACAAGGGAGCGCAACAGCACTCCCTTATTCGTTATATATTGACTAATTTACCTACATCATTGCTGTATGCAGATCTTCCTTTTTATCTTTTTTATTTTCATAGAACAATTTACGCTCTCTGCGGATAAGTATTTCCATTACCACCGCAGCCAAACAGTATAGCAGGAACGGAATTACCAGAAAATAAGGCGCATAATCACCCAAGTCGAAATTACCGATTGAGATAATAAGCAAATACGCTAAAAACACAATATATGATATCCGGTATATAGTCCTATATTTTTTATATATATCCATAGTGGTCTGATATTAAAATGTTAGAAACTACAAGAATATTAAATTCTTTCAGTGTGGTCAGATATGTAGTCTTTTCATACGCAAGCCTTTCTTTAGTAGTATTGAATGATAAACATAAGCCTTAATTTTATGATTTCCAAATTTTTACATAATCTTAAGGATTGGAGTAAAATAAAGAGCCGGATTTACATAAATCCGGCTCATACTATATCCTCCGCTAATATTATTTAAGCGGATACGGATGTGTCTTTTTATAATATTTCCGGTAATCTCTGAATAATTGGAGTGTACGCTTCTCCCCTATCCGCACCGACATGGCAGGATCGTTGAACACACCGGGAAACTGATAACAGAGTATCTTCTCGAAGTTATCGAGTAAAGTCAGATCCCGTATAATCTCATTGAATGGTCGGGGATAAAGCGAAGTATCTTCATTAAACAAAAAAGCTTCGAGATCGAACCAAAGGTGAGACTGCGCATCATCACACAGTTGCTGCAGCATATCGGCAGCTTCCTTTCCCGTAAGGTCGCCTTCGGGCATTCGTGCAAACCCGAACGGACATAGAATATCGAGGTGCTTCAACAGTTCGGGATACGTATCCAACCCCTCAGGCACCCCCATACTGTTTGTAGCCAGCATAACGGGTTTTGAAGGCGCCAACTGTCGGCAATAAGCGGTAAATTCTTTGAAGAAATCTACAATAGCCGTTTTATGCACAGCTTTTTCAGCATCAGTCGCAGCGCCATTGTACAGGCTGCCTGCGCTCTCTTCGGAGACATAGAAGCCATAGAATGACGGATGATGCCCGTACATATCCCAAAGCTCTTTGGCTACAGCCTTGTGCCATGTGAGAGACATATCGGAAAAATCGAACCATGCAAAAAGCCCCACTCCCATAAAGACATGCATATCCAGTTTGTCAGCCTCCGAAAGAATGGCCTCTAGCGGATCGTGGGCTGCAATAGGCACACGCGAAGGATAAAGCTTAGAGGGATAGAGCGCTGTTCCGGGAAAGTTCTCCATTGTCAGGCTGTGCTTATCCACATAAGCCTGATTGCGAAATACTTCCTGAATGACAACAATATCCATCCCGACCGAGTGCATCGAACGCATCATTTCCTTCCAGTTGTCATCGGTCATCTTTTTTATATCCTGATTCCAGTGCTTACCTTCTTCCTCACTCCAATGATATAAGCCTGTCCACGCACCGTCGATAAGCCTCGTGGAACGGATATCGGATTTTATTATCCTTATCTTTTTTGAAGTCTTGTAAGAATCGGTATTATTGCCGGCAACCAGTATAATTTCATTCTCGCCTATCTTATCCTGCGTAGGCATCACGAAACGGACGCATTCCGATTGTGACGGTTGCAACAAAACTTCCTTCCTGCAAAGAAGAGCAGTTTCGTCTACTGTATTTAGATACAGGGAAACTGTCCATGTTTGCTTTTTGCTTTCGTTATTTACGATTCCCGCCCTTATGTCCAGATTCACCTTATTGGTAATCATGGTAGGCGGAATAAGCGAAAGACTGACTTTCTGCTGTTGCCCCCATACCTGAACGGCTGCAAAGGCGAAAAGGATTGTTCCCAATAATAGTTTTATATATTTCATATCTGAGTTTCTTTAAACAACAATTTCTTATAAACCGGAAGAAACGGCCTACCATCTCTTCCGGTCTAAGAATCACAAATTACATATTACCTTTTAACTATGGTCATTTTAATTGCTTTCACCTGCGCCAGTGACGGATCAGGATTTGGATAATATACATAGATGTAGGCATCGTTTCCGTCTATAGATACTGCCGTTGTACCAAATCGCCAGTCGTTGCTTACAGGCTCGATTCCCTGAGCAGAATGGTAAACTCTGAAATTGTCGTACCCTTCCGATGCAGGAACCTTACTCCAGTCGCCCGGATTTGTAATATTGAAGATGCTGAACGACATACCGCCTACTGTAGAGTAAGACTGTTGCAGCATGACCATGAATCGACCCTCATCGACCTTGAACATGCGCGAATCGAGCATTCTGTAAGCAAAATTATCAGGATTCATTTTCTGTGAAGACGCTGATCCCGGTACATATTTATTGAAATGTGCTTTATGCAGGTTCTCCCACTGGTCGAACGGATCGCTCGGATAGCCGTCTTCGTTGGTGTACGCGATATACAGTGTAGGATCTTCGAGCGATTCCCTTTGCACAGCGGCATTGTACCACGTACCTGCTTCGCCGTAAGAATATATCTGAGGTACTACGCTGGTAGGTACACCATCGTTGAACTCCCATACACAATATTGTGCCGTCTGCCCTACAACTCCGAAATAATGAGCTACAGAGGCATATACATAGGCTTTACCTTCTTTCAGATTGCCTACGATACGTACTTTCTTTCCTGTATTGTCGGGTAAGGCTGCACCTGCCATACTATTAAGCATGATGAACGGAACGCCGTCAGGGCTGTCGTAGAAGTCGAGCATGAATCCTGCTCCTCCCGAATTGATACGCCCCATCACAAGGTGGCCTGCCTCATCGGTTTCCAGACTCCACGAGTAAGAACGTGTACTCGACCATCCTCCTTCATAGAATGGTATATTCTTTACAAAGGCTCCTGTATTCTTATTATAGAGTTTGATAGCTGCTACATGTGAATTATCCATATCGATGCCATTATCCAGAATCGCAAGATAATCGCCTGTAACTGCCATGCCTTTCACCTGATTCGGATATCTGAGGTTCAGATCGGTTCCCGCCATTTGCCACAGTTCGGTGAAATTGGTATCGTATTCAGGGAATACAGGGTATGGAGGCGTTACCACCACGCGTACCTTATACGTCTTACTTTCGCCGCTTTCGATACGGATGGTTATATCCAGATCATTGGTCAGATCAACTGTACCCGACAGGTCGGGCGTAACAGTCGCACTTTCAAACGCATCTATTTGCAGGGTTACTTTCGTAATGTCCACCGGAGCTTCAAGTTCCGATTTTGCCCTTGTAGTCAGCAGAATAGTGGTATTGTCCTCAAACGAGACATCCAGTATGTCCGGATCGGCCCCTGCATTTGCCACAAAAGCATATATTCCTTTCACGGTAGCATCCGGAACAGGCCCTACCGTCAACGGATTATTGTCATCGTCATCGCTGCATGCAGTCCACCCTCCCATGAGTATGACGCAGAAGCTTAATAACAAAATAGTGCTCTTTTTCATAATAGTCAATTTTATTGTTGTTTAAGATTGAACTCATCCTGACTTTTTCAACACAGAGTAAAAAGAGTCGTATGGGCGAATTGAAAATCGACAGAGTCAAATATCTTTCACCCGCAACCATATCGGGCGAAATATCTTTCGCCCCTACAGCATTGAACACGACAATAAATATTATGTATAACTTAAAGAGAAAAACTCCTTTCACTCTTTTTACTCTGTGGTAAAAAATAAAAAGTCGGGACGATTTCTTATATCGAATCATTTTTTGAGCATCCACAACGAATTCTCCAACGATTCTTTCATATCCATATTTTTAGTAATGTCCCAATAACTCTTGTTCTGATACACCATGCCCTGTGTGCCTACAATCCACGACTGAATCCATCCGGTAAGGGTAGACCATGCACCCCATCCATTGTCGGCGTTCGATGCCCAGTAGTCCCATCGTTGGTAGTCGAAAGCCCTGAACCATGCACCATCTATATCGATATGGTTGTCGCTCCTTACCTGTATGCGGGTGAGAAAATCTGACAATTTCGTTACTGCCGCTTCGTATTGCGGGTTTTTCGTTGCTTTTGCCGCTTCATTCAGGGCAAAGAAACCAAAATTGCAGGTATAAAGCATATCCGACACAGGGTCACCGTTCACGGCGATCAGAGGAGCTTCATTTTTACCGTAGGCATCGTTAGATGTAACCAGTATTTTATTCTTGTCGGAACTGCTGTTACCCAGTTCTTCGCGGATAGCACCGCATTCGTCCTGATATTCGAGCAGTTTAGACACCATCCTGTCGAGCCATTGCCTGTGCTGAGGGGTATCTTCTACCCTCACAAGCCATGCCAGCGGCAGTATCATGCGCGCTCTTTCCTGCTGTATTCCGTTCTGCGAAAGCCACTTGTCGGGGTAGCCGTCCATCATTATGCTGATGCCCGATTTCGCTTTATCAAGCAGTGGTTTATAGCCGGTCTTGTCGTACAGCCACAAGTAACACGCCCATATCCACGATTCAAAATGAGGATGCAGATTGATATAGTCCCTGTCGTTATAATACTTCCAGCCATTCGAATCGAGGTCTTTGTCCGACAGGGCGTTGCTGATAAATCCCTGCTTGCTAGATGTACGCAGATTTGCAAGAATAGTCTCTACAATCTTCAAGTTCCAACGGTCGTTGTTCATATACGCCGAAGCACCTATCACACCTAAGATACATCTGGCATTGTCATCGTTGAAGTAAGTACCGAGATGCGAATTTGCCCAGCTTATCATACCATACGAACTGTTGCTCTTATCATCGCGCACACCGCCTCTGAAACCTGATGTATAGAACAGATAATCGAGGATTTTTTCGGCTGTCTCGGTATATTGCTTATCATTCAGCAGCTTTCCGGCTGAAGCCAACAGCAATGCGCTTTCGCCCTGTACATCACCCCTGATGAAGTAGCGGTATTCCTGCGAACCGTCGTAACTGATACTGGAAGCGTGTCCTTCCATGATTCCACGCGAACCGTCACCAATGAGCCAGTCTTTGCTTACAGGCGGCCCGAAGAAAAGATTAGGATCGCCGTTTGCAGGCTGATATTTAGCTATTTCTTTTTCCCACGACGGATGGATAAACAGGCGTGCATTCCACAACCATTTGGTTCCTTTGTCTATCGACTGCAACAGTGCATTTGCAGGCAGCTGTGCTGTAGCCGCATAAGTGGGATAAGGGTCTGTATTCCAGTTGCGGATAGCAAACTTCTTGTCTTTCAGCATCCATTGCAGTACGCTCTCCCAAACAATTTTCCAAGAATCACCGGGACCGAAGCGTGCCGTTTTGAAGTCAGACAGGCGAGTGGCGGATATCATCACATTATCATTTATCCGGAACAACAAAGGGTATGCCTTTGTATCTTTCAGTCCGAACTGGGCATTATCAAAGCCTGCGATTTTGGCAAACGAGATCAAAGGATCTTTCACCTCAACAGGGATTACATGACATCCGTTAATCCCCAGAATACTCATTGCAGGAAGTCCTTTCCCGAAAAAGTCTGAGGTTACCACTCCCCTTTCCAGCTTCCCTTCGTACACTTCGGATAGTTTCATATCGGGTATGTACGAAGGATATTCTATAAACAGGCGTATTTTCTTATCTTTCACCATCTTGTAATCGGCAGCCGAAATCTGTACTCTTTCCGCCGGATAACGGTCGGCAACAACAAAGACTTTATCGCCGGACTTCGCTGCATTCAGTACATTGGCTAGATTATCGTATGCCTTGATCATAAAGCCCTGCCCCTGCAACAGTCCGTACAGGTTATTGTCTGTCGATCCGCAAAAGAATACCGTCTGCGCATGGGTAGTGAGTATACCGCACACCGAGAGCAGGAAGATGAGAATGCTGTTTTTTATATTCACTGTT
>JBEBPN010000065.1:0-7114 GCA_040395895.1 Dysgonomonas hofstadii | reverse complement strand
GATTTTGTCGACTAGCTTTTCACTGTATTTCATAATTTTCAATGTTTTGGGGGTTAATGTTTTCTGGTATAGATAAACTCGTTTGAAAATCATAAAAGGGTTTTAACATTGTGTTTTGTAGGGGCGTAATATCTTACGCCCAAAGAACAGGCAACTTCATTTAACTCTTATTTTGTTAATTTCGCTCTTTTGCTTTACTTTGTCATTTTACAGGAAAAGAAACTTTGCACAACCATGAATAATTGTTTAGAATGTAACTGCACCATCAGTGAGCAGGTTCATGATTTTTCATATCGGAAATACGGAATTCCGCTCTGTATCGCGCACCAGCAATGGCTGGAAGATATAGAAAAGATCAGTACATGGCAGACTATAACCCTCTATTTTGCACTGAAAACAAGAGGCGTTCCTGCCGAACTCGAAAAGTTCGACGGCTTCAAACACATCGACATAGCCATTACTGATGCGCGCGTAAATCTGGAAATAGACGGAGGCCATCACAATTACAATACAAAACAGGCTATGGCCGATCTGAAACGCACTTACTATTCATTTCTGAAAGGTTTTCTTACTTTGCGAATCCCCAATTCGCTGATCTGCAACAATGATATCATAGAGGAAACGGCAGACTTCATCGTTAAATTCCTGAACGAGAACAACCGGAAAGATTATATACAAAGAAAACAACGGGAAACTTACTATAAACTCCGCAGAGATTATTAAACACAAAAAAGCCACAGAAAATATTCTGTGGCTTTCTTTCATTATAATCTTACTACTTACGCATCAATTTTCGCATAAGTCGCATTTTCTTCTATAAACTCGCGGCGAGGAGCTACATCTTCACCCATCAGCATAGAGAAGATATGATCTGCTTCGGCTGCACTTTCTATTGTCACCTGACGCAGCGTGCGGTGCTCCGGATTCATGGTCGTATCCCACAGCTGTTCGGCGTTCATCTCTCCAAGGCCTTTGTATCGTTGGGTATGGATAGAGTTTTCGTCTCCGTCTCCGTATTTGTCGATAAAGGCGCGGCGCTGACGGTCGTCCCAGCAATATTCTTCGACCTTTCCTTTGCGGCACAGGTAAAGCGGCGGCGTAGCGATATAAATATATCCCTTATCCAACAATGCTTTCATGTGGCGGAAGAAGAATGTAAGTATCAGCGTGGCAATGTGGCTTCCGTCCACATCAGCATCGGTCATGATCACCACTTTGTGATAACGCAGTTTTTCGAGATTCAGCTCCTTCGAGTCTTCTTCCGTACCGATCGTTACACCGAGTGCTGTATATATATTCTTTATCTCATCACTTTCGAGCACTTTGTGAGGCATTGCTTTTTCCACATTCAGAATCTTACCTCTCAGTGGCAGAATAGCCTGAAACATACGGTCGCGGCCTTGTTTTGCCGTACCGCCCGCAGAGTCTCCTTCGACAAGGAACAGCTCACAATTCTCAGCAAGCTTGCTCGAACAGTCGGCAAGTTTACCCGGCAGTCCTCCTCCCGTAAGCGGAGATTTGCGTTGTACCAGTTCACGTGCTTTACGCGCTGCTGCACGTGCCGTAGCGGCTAGTATTACTTTTTCTACGATGATCCTCGCTTCTTTCGGATGCTCTTCGAGATAGATACCCAAAGCTTCACCTACAGCCTGATCAACCGCACCGATCACCTCATTATTACCAAGCTTGGTTTTTGTCTGCCCTTCAAATTGTGGCTCTGCAACTTTAATAGAAACAACGGCAGTAAGTCCTTCGCGGAAGTCGTCTCCGGTAATTTCCACTTTTACCTTTTCCAGCATCTTACTGTCATCGGCATATTTCTTCAACGTACGCGACAATCCTCTTCTGAATCCGGTAAGGTGTGTACCTCCCTCAATGGTATGTATATTATTCACATACGAATATACATTTTCATTGTAAGAAGTATTGTAAGTCATTGCCACTTCTACAGGCACACCCTGTTTTTCGGTAACAATGTGTATTACATCATCTACAAGGGCTTCTTTTGAAGCGTCTATATAGCGAACAAATTCTTCAAGTCCTTTTTCGGAATAGAAATTATCGGAACGGAATGTCCCGTCTTCTTTCTTATGCCTTTCATCTGTCAGCGACAGACGAACGCCCGCATTCAGAAATGCAAGTTCACGCAGACGTGAAGCCAGTGTATCGTATTTGTATTCGGTAACGACAAAGATAGAATCATCCGGTTTGAAGGTAATGATAGTACCCGTATCGGTCGTTTCACCAACCTTATCTACTCCTGTCAGAGGTTTTCCGCAAGAATATTCCTGTACATAAACATTTCCGTTCTTATGAACTTCGGCTTTCAGGTGAGTCGACAGCGCATTCACACACGATACACCCACACCATGCAAACCTCCCGAAACTTTGTATGTCCCCTTATCGAATTTACCTCCGGCATGCAGAACAGTCAGAACGACTTCCAGCGCCGATTTATTTTCTTTTGGCATGATATCCACAGGGATACCACGACCGTTATCTTTTACTGAAATAGAATTATCTTCGTGTATGGTAACTTTGATATCGTCACAATATCCGGCAAGGGCTTCATCGATAGAGTTATCTACAACTTCATATACAAGATGATGTAATCCTTTTTCGCTGATATCGCCGATGTACATCGCCGGTCTTTTCCTTACAGCTTCCAGACCTTCAAGCACCTGAATATTCTGCGCGGAGTAAGACTCGCTCGCAATTTTTTGTTTCTCTGTCATATTTATATTTTGCTGTTTAACAGACGGATATCCGCCTTGTGTTTTGCGTTTTAAAATCTAACAAAT
Organism: Dysgonomonas hofstadii; assembly: GCA_040395895.1. Classification (GTDB taxonomy): domain Bacteria; phylum Bacteroidota; class Bacteroidia; order Bacteroidales; family Dysgonomonadaceae; genus Dysgonomonas; species Dysgonomonas hofstadii_A. The sequence goes on along the minus strand of JBEBPN010000065.1, from coordinate 4,313 downwards.
ATACGAAATTTTATCGTAAAAAGCAACAAAATAAAAGATGGAAACTACCATCTTTTAGTCACTTTATTGACCAGTTTTTTAACTTTTAACAAGTATTTATACTCCTTATATTTTTTATCGGAAATGAACCCGTATTTATGCTGGATCTGATAGTAGTCGGAATAAAAATCGAAGTATGAAGAAGAGATTCCTCCCAGCCGGAAATTAGATATGACAACGTCCACCTCGCCAAGTATCACGCCCTGACTTACACAGCGGCAAATGAAATCGTAATCGGCCAATACCCTGATAGACAAATCGAACGCTCCATGCTTCTCATACACAGCCTTTGCCACAAAGAATGTGGAATGCGGCAACACGCTTTCGGAGATAAAGGCTGCTCCGCGACGCTGTACATTGAATATTTTATCGTCTTTCCACACACGTTCTATACCATACAACATAGAATTGGCTCTGTCTGTTTTTCCGTCCGTATATTTACTCCACATGGCTTCGAGCGCATTGTCTTCGTACCAGTCATCGGAGTTAGTTATCCCAACCAGTTCGCCCTGTGCCAGCGATATGCCTTTGTTCATAGCATCGTAAACGCCTTTATCAGGCTCGCTGACAATGCGTACGGTCACACCTTTTTCCTCGAAACGGGGAATATAACTTCTGATCTTATCCAACGTGCCGTCTTTCGACACTCCGTCTATAATAATATATTCAAAATCGGAAAATGTTTGTCTCAGCAGAGCTTCTACTGTACCATGCAAAGTGTTCTCTGAGTTGTAAGTCGGCGTTATTATCGATATCTTCGGCATACCATCTGTTTTATGATGCACAAAGATAATATTAATCCGCGTAATTGTAGGCTATCTGCGGGATTTCGTTGTGTTAACGGTCACCGGTTATATTGCTCTGATGAAAAGAATTCACTCTGTAATAAAAAACGGCAATCAGTGAACTTTTTATCAACTAAATTGTTATTAAATGTGAAGACAAACAAATGCCCCCACGACCGGAGTTCCGGAAATCCGGTTAATCTCTCATTTCACGAGTCTATACAGTTCTTGTAACAATAATAGATAGAGAATGAAGTGAGTATTAACCTTTAAAAATCAGATTACATTCCTCAATTAAAAGTACATGCTGTCGATACGACAACAGCCCTAGCAAATATTTACCTATTTCTAGGCTTATATAGTAGCGAGCCCTTATTGCAATAATAGAGAAAGTTAACTTAATGTTCAAAACCTTTCGTGGCGAAAGTTGTTTTCTACATTATAATACAGTTTAGCATGAGATATTAATACAACACCTATCGTTGAAACGCCTGATTAATTTCTCATTACAAATTCTACAATCTTTACCGAAAAAACAAAAGTGATGAAAAAGTATATATTTACTTATATGTTGCTGGCCGTTATAGGATACGGATGCAGCGACAGTGCCACCGAAGACAAAAAGCAGTGCTTTACTATATCTTCAAAAGGCATAGCCGACAATTCGTCCGTGAGTGGAGGACAATACCGTATATTAGACCAGCAGGGGAATGTTGTGCAAACACATACGTTAGATAATGGTACGGCAAATGTTTACGATCTGCCGGAAGGAACATACACCATTGAAGAAATAACTGCTCCAGAAGGTTATATTGCCGATCAGAAGCAAAAAACAGTAACTCTTAACGGATCAGGGTGTAAAAATGCAGTATTCCTCTATATCGATGAAGACAATCCGCAAATACCTTCTACATTCAAGGTAAACTTTTATGGAACTGATACAGAGCAACTCATGGGTGAATACAATGCAATCCGTATAGGAGAATATTACTGGATAGACAGAAATTTTTCGCATGTAGTACCCTGGGGAGGAGATTTTGAAAACTCGTATCCGATAACACAACAGCTACTAGACAGATATGTGGAACGGGTACGGATAGATCCCAGCCAATTTCAAGTAGCAAATCTCAACGATTTTGAGAAATATTATGGACGATATTACAGCTATCCGAGCATCCTATACATGAACCAACATGGGCAGATGCGCGATCTGGAAGGGAATGCAATGGAGGGTTGGAGGCTTCCATACCAGCGCGATTACAGACAGTTGTTTGCAATGTGCCCTTTCAATACAAGTCAGGATTCACCCCATATCAACCTGAACGAACGCGATGTAAGATTTGCACTTGGTGCTAAAGCAGGAGACAATCCGATGGCTTATGATATACAAGATTCCAATAATAGTACATACAAAACATATTGGTTCAATGCAAGCCATACAACCAATATGTACAAATTCGGATTAATGCCGGGCGGTGCCCGACTCAATGGCGACGGGGCTTGGTGTAATAGCCTTGGGCCTAATAATGGTTGCTATGACGATGGAAAAAAGGGTGATATTTATCATCTGTTTTATACAGCACCATTAGCTGTTGTCGACCCAAAAGACGACCTTGCAATCGGCACAGTAACTATACACGACTATGTAGATACTTACGAGCATGTATTGTATCACATGCTGAATGTAAGATGGTGCCGGAAACTCACCGATGCCGAACTGGGATATAAGTTATATATAAATCCGGATCAGTCTGATATCAAAAAAGTAGACTGGGATGCTCCGGCTCCGAACGGATATACCGAACTGCAAAACGGATATACCAGAGGATTTTATGTACAATATATACTGGACAATCCGAATCCGACACTCAGCGTAAGCGATATTGTGAATTATGCGAGGAGAGTAGAGGACAGGTATGTATCCAGCAACAAAGACAATCCGAGTTTAGTTTTATAGTTTTGATTTAAACGAAAAAGGAGGTATTTTGTCTTCAAATACCTCCTTTTTTATAATTGTAACCCAAAGAAACGACACGTAGTCGTATAGGTTTCATCGGCCAAGTCTTCTACATCCTTTCCCAGTACAGAGGCTATCTCCTCCAGTATATGCATCAGATATTTCGGTTCGTTACGTCCATCACGAGGCTTTTCTGCCATATTGCGTGGAGTAAGAAAAGGAGCGTCGGTCTCTATCATTAGACGGCTTGACGGTATTTTCTTTACCAGTTTCAATAGATGCCTGCCACGCCGTTCGTCACAAATCCATCCTGTAATACCGATATGACAACCCAGTTCCAGATATCTGTCCAATGCTTCTTCTGTCCCTGTAAAACAATGAACAACAGCAGCAGGAACGTCTCCGATTCGGCGTTCAAGGATAGCTGTAAAATCGGTAAAGGCATCCCTTTCATGTAAAAATAATGGCATATTCAGTTCTGCAGCCAAATCTATCTGCGCCTCAAACCATTTACGCTGAACATCACGTGGAGAAAAATCACGGTTATAATCAAGTCCGCATTCGCCTATAGCTACAACGGCATCTTGTTTAGCCAACCGCCTCAATGTATCTATTGTCTTTTCATTACACGATTTTGCATCATGCGGATGCACTCCTGCCGTACTATACAATCTTCCCTGATGCTGTGTAGCATATTTTGCAGCTTCAATACTGCTTCGTTCACTGGTTCCCGTCATTATCAACGGTGATACTCCTTCAAATCGGGCATCTTCAATAACAGACTCTCTGTCTGCGTTAAACGACCGGTGCATAAGATTTACACCAATATCAATAATTTTCATTTGTTTGTTTAATTCGTTAATTAATAAGTACTCAAATGTTGAGTTCCTCTTTGTTTTGTAAATGTTTCCTGAATACATAAGCCCACAATAAACCGCTCAGAAAACCCGATAAATGTCCTTCCCATGATATTCCTTCTGCTCCCGGAAATATTCCGAATATAAGTCCGTAATAAGCTGCAACAACAATAACGGACACTATTATCAACTTAATATTTTTGCTGAACAGCCCGCCAAAAACAAGAAAGGAAGCTAAGGCATATATAACCGAACTTGCCCCGATATGCCACGACACACGTCCTATAATCCAAGTCATCAATCCGGCTGTCAGCCACAACAATGGAAGGATATACAAAGATTTCATTCTGTAAAAGAAGAATAATATAGAGGCTAATACAAATATTGGAACTGTATTAGCAATGAGATGTTCCCAATTAGCGTGGACCAAAGGCGAAGTAAGTATACCAATCAGCCCCTGTGTTTCGCGCGGAAGAATTCCAAAGGTGTAAAATTCAAAGCCGAACAATGATTCGACCAATCTTATCAGCCATAAAACAACGACTATAAGAAAAGCATATGTCAGCGATGATTTTAAATATCTGAGGTGTTCATTCATAATATCAGGGTCCTTAAACATATAGCTACAAACCAAAAGAAGTCCCGTACTATTATCTAGTACGGGACTCTCTTCTT
>JBEBPN010000064.1:0-9203 GCA_040395895.1 Dysgonomonas hofstadii | reverse complement strand
ATGAAATCATTGTCCTCTCTGATAAAAACTGAGAAAATAATTCCCTTTATATTCAGTGGAAGATTTGCAAATCCTTCCGTATCTCCCTTTTTCACATGGTAACGGCTTTGCTCTTCATTGGTAAGCCATATCAGGGCAGAATTGTATTCGGGATATATTTTCATTTTTTCGCAAAGCGTATAACCGAGCATACGGTAACGGTCTTCCGAATAGTTATGGTATACATTTGAATATATCTGATCTTTATTTATTCCTTTTTTCAGCAGTTCACCTATAATATAATAGATTTCGGCACTGTTGGAATTATATGTAAATGCTCCCGTATCAGTCATCATTCCTGTATATATGGCCGTTGCACTTTCGTGGCTCATCACTTCAAAATCTCCCATACGGCAGATCAGTCTGAATATAAGTTCGCTAGTCGATGATATTTCGGGATATGAAACCACTACATCACAGAAATCTGCAGGCTCGGGATGATGGTCTACCATCACTTTCTTAGCTGGAGCAGCTTCGATTAGCGGTCCCAAGTGATAAGCGCGCTTAGGTACATTAAAGTCGAGACAGAATATAAGTTCTGCCTCATTTATTAGTTTCTGGGCGAATTCGGGATATTTTTCATAATCGAGAATATCTTTTGCTCCGGGTATCCACCTCAGAAAATCAGGGAAAGAATTGGGTACAATTACATTTACTGTGTTTCCCAAATCGTTCAGATAATGATATAATCCCAAAGATGAACCGATAGCGTCTCCATCGGGCGACACATGAGTTACAATTACAATTTTTTCATATTTATCGAGCAGTTCTTCTACTGCTGTAATCTTATCACTTGCTATTATCTTTGAAATCATTTACTTATATTTCTTCTTATGAATCTTTTTTACAGAGCAACAAAAATACTAAAAATTCAGACTATAAGCACCATTTTCAACCACATCGTGACAGGGAATATTCAGTTTTTGACATTCTTTAGATAATCTTCTGCGGGTATAGGTTGATAATGAAGCATCTAAAACGACCATCTGTGGCGAAAAGATTTGAGTTAAAGAGTACAAAGACAATTCATCGTTACCTGTCAATACCAGATGTGATATTTCAAATCTGTTTGCTATTTCCTTGTCTTTCCAGTTATCCGAAGATAGGACCAACACTTTATTATCTCCTGCTTTTATCAGTTTGTAATCATCCACATCTTCGGTTATTATAGTGTTTTCAGCATACCCCTCATTCCACTTAATTTCGGTAGCCTGTCGCCTATTAAAAACAGTCAGCACATTTTCTTCATTTTTCGTATTACTATAAATTCCGGTAAGCAACAAAATCAATATCGCCGACAGACCGACAACAAGCCCTCTTGTCTTCTTATAGATAAATAATGTTAAAAATGATAAAATAACGATAAAGATCAAGACCATATCGGCAAAGGATATCTTCACATTATCGATCAACGCAAAAGGCAACTGCTCAAAGAAGTGTATAGCAGAAGTCATAATCTGTACCAATAACTTCAAAAGATTTACCGGAAGATAATAAAGATAGTAAGCCGCATCGGGTAAAACCAAACTCAACAGCTTAGCTAAAGCAATTCCTCCAATAGTATATGTAACCAGTGAAACCAACGGAACAATCAACAAATTAGCAGCAAAGAAATATGTCGGGAACGTACCGAAATAATAGAGGCAAACAGGAAAAGTTGCAAGCTGTGCTACCAGTGACAACGTGAACATCTGCCAGAGGTTACGCATATATTTGTTCTCTATCTTTATTAAACCTGATGTTTTTGGCTGCAAGTATAGAATAGACAACACAGACATAAAACTCAGCTGAAAACCGATATCGAACAGGGAGAACGGATTCACCAACAACATAAAGAAGGCTGCAATATACAAGGCATGTACCGAAAAACTCTTCTTACCGAAAAGCTCCGAAGCACAAAAGATCGTAAGCATAGCACTTGCCCTGATTACTGAAGGCGGTAAGCCCGTAATAAAAGCATATACCCAGAGTAATAATACAATTAAACTGGGTTTCAGCCAGTAATACTTTGTACCTCTGCGGATAAATCCAAGCAGAAAGCTTATCATCAGGTAAATGATACCCACATGTAACCCGCTCACCGAAAGCACATGCACTGTGCCCGTAGTCCTGAATCCTTGTTTTATATCGTCCGTCAGATCATTCTGATAACCCAATGTGAGCGCCGACAGTATAGAGTATTCGGTATGAGTAAAACCCAGAGACCGGTAAAAGTCCATTATCTGTTGACGGCAGCGTAAGGCTGTATATTTCAATGAGGACGAAGTCTTTCCCGTTGCTTTCCACGAATTACTGGCAACATAAGCCGAACCGGCAAACCCCTGATTGTACATATAGCGTACATAGTCGAAATCATCAGGATTACCCATATTACGGAATGGTTGTATCTTAGCCTGAAAGAAGAATTCATCACCCGGAACCAACTGCCTGTCAGATACCGTATCACGCTGAAAATAGCAAACGATCTGCTTATTTTCATCCGGCAGATATACCCTGTATGCGGTAGTAGATGGTTTTTCCTGCGGGGTATCGGTTACTACACCGCGATAGGTACGGACTTCATCTGCAAAGGTAAATTCAGATCGTTGCTGGCAAAAGGCAGTGGAAACAATACCTACTCCGATTAAGAACAACGCAGCACCTGCGCCAAACAGCCATCTGAAACGGAATTGATATTTTTCAGCTATCAGATACGACAGCAACATAGCCACCGTGCCACCGGCAAAAAAAGCAATGCTAAGATGATATATTCCGAAATAGTATTGAATCAGAATCCCTGCCAGCAAAGGAATCAGCAGAAACAGAAAGGGTATCTTCGCCAGAGGATTCTTCATTCGTCCCGAAAAGGGTAAGCCTGCTTATATGATACTCTTCAGTTTGTGGATCATTTCTGTAGGGTTAGCATCTGCAAATACGGCATTACCGGCTACCAGCACATCGGCTCCGGCATCTATCAGACGTTTTCCTGTCCCCAGATTTACGCCGCCATCTACTTCTATCAGTGTATGCAGATTGCGTTTCAGTATCATTTCTTTCAGCCGTGCCACTTTAGTTATAGAGTGCTCTATAAATTTCTGACCGCCGAATCCGGGATTCACTGTCATCAGCAATATCATATCCACATCTTGCAGAATATCTTCGAGCAACGACACAGGCGTATGCGGATTGAGCGTCACTCCGGCCTTCATTCCCGCATCGTGGATAGCACCTACCACACGATGAAGATGGGTACAAGCCTCATAATGCACATTCATCATATAAGCTCCGGCATCTTTCACCTGTGTGATATACTTATCAGGGTTAACGATCATCAGGTGAACATCCAGCGGCTTTTTGGCAATCTTACTGATCTGCTTTATGATAGGAAAACCGAATGATATATTCGGCACAAACGTACCGTCCATTACATCGCAGTGGAACCAGTCGGCTTCGCTGTTGTTTATCATTTCTATATCGGCTTCTAGATTGAGGAAGTCGGCAGACAGAAGAGAAGGTGCTATTTTGTGGCTCATAATGGTTGTTTTTATAGATCTGAAATATGAATGTAAATGTATGGAAAAAGGCTTATATAAACAAAAAAGGCACAAACTATAAACTGTCTGTACCTTCTCTGCCCTTAGTATAAGGACCAATTAATTAACACAAATTTCGTTGACTGCTCTCGGCAGTGATTTCTCTACATAATATGCTCGTGCAAATTGTCTTAAGAAATCCAGTGTTTTTTCAGAAGGTGCGACAACCTCCTCTTGTTTCTTACCAACATTTTTCGGAGTAAAGACTTTTTTCATAGGCGATCCCCTTGTTCTTTTAGTTCTAATAAGTTCTTTTAGTTTTCTAATAAAGAAACGCCCTTATATAAGTCTTATTGTCTACAGTCTTATTTTTAACATTTTACGGATATCAGCTCATCCGGTTTTTATAATCTTCATAATCGAATTCACGGTATATTTCCAACTGATTATACCTGTTCCACAAAGCAATGGCAGGGTGCGATATACCATTAAACATGGTTGTTTTCACAGTTGTATAATGGATCATATCTTCAAATATGATTTTGTCACCCACCAAAAGCGGTTCATCAAACGACCACTCCCCGATAAAATCTCCACTAAGGCAACTACTACCTCCCATACGATAGGTAGGGCGACCTTCCACAGGCTCGTGATATGCTCCCCTGATACGTGGTTTGTACGGCATTTCGAGACAATCGGGCATGTGGCATGCAAACGACACATCCAGTATAGCGGTCTTTATCCCTCTGTTTTCTACAATGTCTACAACAGAAGATACGAGAACGCCAGTCTCCCATGCAAAAGCACTACCCGGCTCCATAATGATCTCCAGATTCGGATACTTCGCCTTGAATGATTGCAACAAACGGATCAGATGTTCCACATCATAGTCTTTACGCGTCATCAGATGTCCGCCTCCCATATTGAACCATTTTACCTTTGGCAACAGATGTCCGAATTTTTGCTCTATCACTTCCAGTGTCTTCTCCAGATCGTAAGACGACGATTCGCAAAGCGTATGAAAATGCAATCCTTCTACCCCTTCCGGCAGGTCGTCACCAAGCTGATCGACAGATACACCCAGACGTGAGCCGGGAGTTGCAGGATTATAAAGATCGGTTTCCACTACCGAATATTCAGGATTGATACGCAAACCGCAGGAAACTTTCTTCCTGTATTTCAAGGTTTCCGGATAGAAACGATTGAACTGCGACAACGAATTGAATGTAATATGACCGCTATAACGCATAAACACGGGAAAATTATCAGCGGTATAGGCCGGAGAGAAAGTATGCGCCAGACTACCCATTTCTTCAAATGCCAGCTGTGCCTCGAAAACGGAACTCGCCGTAGAATAAGGAATATATTCCCTGATAATAGGAAATGATTTCCACATGGCAAAAGCTTTAAAAGCGAGTATAATATTTACTCCAGCTCTTTCTTTTACCGACTTTATAAGGGACAGGTTCTTTCTCAGTAATTCTTCTTCCATCACAAAACAAGGTGATGGTATTTTATTTATTTCAATCATCTGTTAAAACTCTTTTATCATTTTGAAGCCCAAAGATATTAATTTTTTAATCCATAATGATTATCTTAGCATTCTGAAATACGCAATCTATATGAATCCGGAATGCCATCAACATATAGATAAATGAAAGGAAATTACTTTACGAATATACACAAACTAAGACAAACAAGACTATGCGTACCATTTATCAGAAGATCATTCTGCTGCTTATCCTATTATGCAGCCAGCTTGCAGTCAATGCACAGACTGCCTTTACCGAAGTTTACCCGAACTACAAAATCGCCATCAACAAGGAGAGGCTCAATGTCAGTTCATATCGTAGCAAGTATATTGGCTCTATGCTCGATTACAGTTACCTGAAATCCGACGGCACTACAGTTCGTATAAAGTCGTTCCAGAACGATGCCGGATTCGAGGTAGTGGAAACTCCGCCTGTTCCGGCTATTCATTACGTATATAAGAGATTTTACGCCGACGGCAACATGAAAGAGATGGGCGTATTCCTGCCGCGACAAGTCAAAGTGGGCAAATGGATGGAATGCGACGACTATGGCCGTTGTACAATCATCGATCATGAGATTGGCCGGGATACTTACGGATACAATGATGTACTGGAGTTCCTGCGAATGAGAGGCCATTACATGCCACTGGACGGCAATAAGTGGCAATGCTCTTTCTGGCACTCGCCCGGAGCGCGTCAATGGGGCGTACGGGTCGACTGTAATGACAGTCATTACGTGATGCTTGTATTCGACGGCGATGGCAAACAAGATGTAAGGGAAATAGAACCTGCCGTCAGCTCTTCTTCGGTTCCCGTTTTCGGGTCTTTCTATCAGGAAGAGGAATAATACAAAACAATTAGCTAATTTTGCTGTTCTATTAGATTAAGCTATCCTAATGAAGAAATACATGCTGCCGGACATAAACCGGCAAACAGATACAGTGATATTAGCCAACGGGGAATTCCCCTCTCATCCTATAGCACTGTCGCTGCTAGACAACTGTGAATACCTTGTGTGCTGCGATGGTGCTATCAATAATCTCGTTAAAGCAGGTAAACAACCCGATGCCATTGTGGGCGACTGTGATTCGCTGTCGGAGGAGAATCTTGTGCGTTTTGCCGGCATCATTCACCGTATACCCGAGCAGGAAACGAATGACCTGACCAAAGCTGTACATTTCTGCCTGCAACAGGGGCGAACCAAACTCACCATACTGGGTGCAACAGGTAAGCGCGAAGACCATACCATTGCCAATGTGAGCCTGCTGTGCGAATATATGAAAGACGCCGATGTGGAAATGGTCACCGACTACGGCATATTTACGGCGATAGGCACCGATTCCCTTTTTGAAAGCAAAGCCGGACAACAGGTCTCGTTATTCTGTATCGACCGGTGCAGACTAACGTCTTACAATCTGCTATATCCTATCAAAGATCAAACTTTCACCAACTGGTGGCAGGCAACACTCAACGAATCGGAAGATGCAGAATTCCGCATCTATACTGATGGCAGAGTGATTGTGTACCGTGTATTCGCTTAAACTAATTATAAATTATGAGTTCTCTTAATTCCTAATTCCTAATTTATAACTCATAATTCTCTTAAAGTCGGCTCTGCGGCACACACATACAATCGCCGTAATGAGAAGAACAGCCACATGATTTATATCTGAAGCCGTACTGTGTCCGGTGAAGATAGAACCCGAATATTCCTTCTGATGCCACAGGAATATCTTATCTCCCACAGGCAGTGATAATCCGGTATATTTATTCACTATGGGAACAGACAGGTCGACCAGATCGGGAAAAACGCATCCCAGAAAGGCGAGTGCCATAATCCATATATATCGTCTGTTGGTAAAGAACAGCGTCACAGCTATGATCAACAATCCTAATATCGCATCTGCTTTAGCTGCAAAAGGATATGTATGAGGCATATAATCGAGTATTCCATGTACAAGCACTCCCGTTACAAAAGCCGCTGCGCCTGTTATCCAAACAGCTTTCTTTGTATCAGTTTTCGTAGTATCGGTAAGAGCTACGGCAATACCGACAGCGGTCGTCACATGGAAAAATACATTCATAATTGATCCTGTCGATTGCTCCGAAATTGGCTCTGCCGATTCTTCGAATTCATAATTTATAATTCATAACTTATAATTATGCTTGCCCCTCTTTCGCCTTGTATGCCATCGCATAAAAACGTATCTGCTTTATCATAGATACAAGCCCGTTGGAACGGGTTGGCGAGAGGTTTTCTTTTAGTCCGATCTTTTCTATAAAATACAAATCGGCATTGATGATCTCGTCGGGTGTACGATCCGACAATACCTTTATAAGCAAGGCAATGATACCTTTTACTATAACCGCATCGCTCTCTGCCCTGAATATAATCTTGCCGTCCGTATATTCGGCTTCGAGCCACACACGGCTCTGGCATCCGACTATCAGATTGTCTTCGGTTTTATATTTATCTTCGAGTTTTCCCAGTGAGTTTCCCAGTTCTATAAGCAGGGCATAACGATCCATCCAATCGTCAAACATGGAAAATTCTTCTATTATCTCATCCTGTACTTCGTTTATTGTTGCCATATCTCTCTTTATTTTTCCTTATATACTACTTCCAGAACTGTTTGTCCAACAACTCTGAGTGTTTCCTTGCTGATATTACTCATGTCGTCTTTCTGAGTATGCCACGCATGGAAAAACCCGTTTTCCGCTTCAAGCCTATAATCAATAATGTCGATACTCGGTATACGGCGGATTTCATTTACCGGCACATGATCATCGGTGACACCACCTCCGTCTTTACCTATAAAGTAATTACCGAAGCCCAGTTGTCCGGCGGTACTCCACACCTTTTCCACCACATTGGCGGCATAGCGTTTCGAGTAATATTCTTTATAGAATGTCGCACCTTCGGCACCTACCATATCCAACAGAATACCGAACTTAGCCTTATAGTCTGACACATGTGGATTTTGCGACCAGTAACGAGAACCCAGACACCATGTTTCATCAGAATTACCTTTATAATCTTTCACAAACACAGGCAATCCGTAATCTTCGGCATCGAAGAAAATAATATCCACACCTACTTCCGGCGATTTGGTTTGCAATACACGCGCTACTTCGAGCAACACCCCTACTCCACTGGCAGCATCATTTGCTCCCAACAAGGGTTTATGATGGTTTGCCGGATCGGGGTCGTGGTCTGAATACGGACGGGTATCCCAGTGTGCAAACAGCAGTACACGCGTCTTCTTATCCAATCCGTACGAGCCGATAATATTCCGAGCATTGAGTTTGGTTCCGTTATAGGCTGTCACTGTCATTTTCTGTTCCTGTACTTCTGCCCCGAAGCGTTTCAGCTCCGACACCAGATAGTCTCCACATGCCACATGCTCAGCCGTATTAGGCACTCTGTAGCCAAACGAAACCTGTTTATCTACAAAAGCATAAGCACTATCGCCGCTAAAGTCGGGTGATACTTTCTCATATGCTTCAACAGTTGTAGTTCCTGTACTCGTCCTGTTGACGCACGAACATGTAATTAACGAAAAAGCCAAACCTATAATCAGAATATTTCTCATTGTCATTTTGTGAAAGTTATAATATTACAGCAGGCAAAGATAAGGATTAGTTATAAGTTATAAGTTATGAGCAATCAGTTTTTATTTTAACTAAAAAGTTACTATTCAGTGAGCAGTTAATAACAACAGATGCAAAATAGAATCTTTTCTCTTGTAGGGGCGAACTGCATTCGCTCATTTATATAATCTACGGGCGAAAGATGTTTGACTCCGTCGATTTTCAATTCGCCCCTACAGACTCATTATATCCTTTCCCCTGTCACTCTCTCCGGCGGCAAGAGTCTGTTTCATCAGCCCTATCTTTTTCTTTGCGTCTTTGCGTGAAATAATTTTAACTAAAAAGTAACGAATGTAACGGTTTTGCACTGTTTTTGGTTTTTATTACTTTTCATTACTTTTTGGTTTTCATTCTTCATTCTTAATTTAAAGTATTACCGTTGTATATCTGTCGTCATCGTCTGCTTCTCCATTATCCTGCTGTCGGACTTCATGGGGCTGTGGGGTTTGCATTTTATCCAGAAACTTGG
>JBEBPN010000063.1:0-9639 GCA_040395895.1 Dysgonomonas hofstadii | reverse complement strand
GCATATCAAATAATTACATCGCTTGTTAATGTTTTTTAGTGGACACTAGTGAATGATTATTCGCCCGTTAATTTTCAATTCATTCAATTATTAAAATATTCCTATAATCGGGCGAATGATTATTCGCCCCTACAGAATTACTCCTACATTTTAACTAAAACCTTACAAACCTTACAAGTTTACTAGCTTGCTAGTTCAAGTTCCTCTTTTTCTAGTACACCAGTACACTTAAAACTAGTACACTATTTTGGCTCCGCCGATTTATAAATTCAAAGATCTCTTTCATTGGCATATCGGCACATTACCAAATTAGCTCATTGATATCTTATAGATAAACTTCTCAAAGAAAAATGCACTCTCTAAAAATCTCTATTTTACAATCTATTTCATGAACCTTTTTTCTTACTGAATGTTAAATTATTAGTAAAAAAACGCAGAATGTTTTTATATCTTTTAAAACTGTAATACATTTGCGACATGAAATTTGGTTGCATAGACAATTAATGGTAAAGCTAACAATTTAACAGCAAGATATGATAAAGAAAAGCCTAGTGATAATCTCCATTCTCATATTTGCCTGTATATCGTCTGTTACGGCTCAACAGCTTCTCAGTCTGGAACAATGCAGGCAACTGGCGATTGACAACAATAAATCACTCAAAATAGCGACCGAAGAAGAACGGGTTGCATATTACAATAAGAAAGAGGCACTGAGCAAATACTTTCCCGAAATACAATTCGTGGGTGGATACCTGCACAATCAGAAAAATCTCTATCTGATCCCATCTTCGGCAATACCGTCAGCAATACCTCTTCCTATAGAGATTCCTAATATAGGAAACAGTATTCCTATATCAGACGAAGTAAGGGATGCCATCCATAACGTTGGTAAGGTAGATATCAAAAATATCTGGGCAGGAGGATTTAATCTTACCCAGCCTATATTTATGGGCGGAAAGATAGTAGCATACAATGATCTGCGCAGCTATGCCGAAGAGCTTGCCAAGACAATGAAAGAAACCAAAATGACTGATGTCATTGTGGAAGTCGACAACGCATACTGGCAGGTAGTCTCTGTAGCGAATAAGAAGAAACTGGCAGAGTCGTATGTAGAACTGATGCAGAAGATGGATTCCGACATTTCAGCAATGGAGCAGGAGGGAGTCGTAACCAAAGCCGACAGGCTATCGGTTAATGTAAAGCTCAATGAGGCTGAGATGACATTAACTAAAGCCGAGAATGGGCTCAGCCTTGCCAAAATGCTGCTTTCGCAGATATGCGGACTCGATATCAGCGATGCGATTACACTACAGGACGAAAATATTGATAAGATAGATGTATCTAAAGAAGCCGATGCTATGCCGAATGTGGATGAAGCATTGGTAAACCGTACCGAGATCAGAAGCCTTGAACTGGCAACCAAGATATACGAGAAACAGGAAAAGATCGCTCTGGCCGACTTTATGCCCAATCTGGCTTTTACAGCCAATTACCTGTGGACAAACCCGAACCTGTTTGACGGATACGAAAAGAAGTTCGATGGTATGTGGAATGTAGGTGTGGTACTTAAAGTACCTCTCAATTTCTTTTCGAGTTCATCGAAGTTGAATGCAGCCAAGGCGGAGACCCGCATCAAGAAATATGAACTGGCCGATGCTAAGGAAAAAATCACCTTGCAGATCAACCAGTCGGCATATAAGCTGAACGAAGCCTATAAGAAACTGGCTATGGCAAAAAAGAACAGCGAAAAAGCCGATGAAAATCTCCGCTATGCAAATGTAGGCTTCGAAGAAGGTGTTATCGCATCTTCCGATGTGATGGCGGCGCATACTGCATGGCTCGCGGCTCACTCCGACCTCATAGATGCACAAATAGATATTGTCCTTTGTAAGATATACCTGAACAAGGCACTGGGTCGTAAATTATAAATTCTATTTCATGATTTCAGGTTTCAAAATTGATATGACTTGAATCATGAAATCTTTAAATCTTTAAATTTTGAAATCTCAAAAATATGGATACAGAAAATAAGAAGTCGGGATCGAAACTGATACCAATACTGGTATTCGCCGCCATCATTGTAATAGTAGGCTTGTACGGTTTCTTCTTCCTCAATCAGGAAGATAATATCATACAGGGAGAAGCCGATGTTACCGAAGTGCGTATATCCAGTAAAGTACCCGGACGCATAGAGAAATATCTGGTAGAAGAAGGAAGCTATGTCAAAAAAGGCGATACACTGGCAATCCTCAGTATTCCCGATGTAGAAGCTAAGCTGGCACAGGCTACAGCAGCCGAACAGGGTGCCGCCGCCCAGAACCAGAAAGCAATAAAAGGTGCACGTACCGAACAGATACAAGGTGCTTACGAAATGTGGCAGAAAGCTGTGGTAGGTGTAGATATAGCCCAGAAATCGTTTACCCGCGTGCAAAACCTTTTTAATAAAGGGGTTGTAACAGCACAGAAACGCGATGAGGTAGAAGCTCAGTTGAATGCGGCTATAGCTACAGAGAAAGCAGCCAAAGCACAATACAATATGGCCGTGAACGGTGCCGAACGCGAAGATAAAGAAGCAGCTCTTGCCATGCTCGACAGGGCAAAAGGTGCTGTTGCGGAAGTCGCTTCCTATATATCAGAGAGCTACCTGATATCACCTATCGATGGTAAAATATCCGAAAAGTTTCCTAATGTGGGAGAGCTTGTGGGTACGGGTGCACCTATAATGAATGTAGCAAAACTCGACGACAAATGGGGTTCGTTCAACATCCGTGAAGACCGCCTCAAAGATTATAAGGATATAGGTACAACACTAAAAGCCTATGTGCCTGCTCTAGATAAGGAAGTGGAAATGGAAGTTTATTATGTCAAAGATCTCGGTTCGTATGCCGCATGGAAGGCAACGAAGATCACCGGACAATACGACCGTAAGACTTTCGAGGTAAAGGCTCGTTTCAAAGATCCTACGATAGATGTACTTCCGGGTATGTCCCTTATCATAAAAGAATAAGCTTTTAAATGAAAAATGAAGAGTGAAAAATAGCTTGTAACTCGTAACTCGCTTATAACTCATAATTCATAACTTATAACTAAATGAACGGCATATCTGCTATATTCAAAAGAGAGTGGTTACGCATCTCTACTTCCAAAATCTGTATATGGGGGCTGTTCGTCACGCCGTTATTGTCCCTCATTTTACTGATGTGGATGATGAGTAGCGGCCTACCTTCGCGTATACCGATAGCTGTGGTCGATCTCGATAACTCAACTACATCACGATCATTAGTCCGTCAGCTCGATGCCTTTGAAAAGACAGATGTGAAATACAAAAGCCTGTCGTTCAAAGAAGCCCGCGAAATGATGGAGCGTATGGAGGTGTATGCCGTACTCACTATTCCGAAAGACTTTGCCAAAGATGCCGTTTCGGGCAACCGCCCTAAATTGGTGTATTATACCAATAATGCGTTCCTGATATCGGGTTCGCTGTTGTTTCAGGACTTGAAAACCGTATCTACACTGGCTTCGGCGGCAGTAGGGTTGCAAACGGCGGAGGCCAAAGGCTTTACCGAAAATCAGGTAATGCCAATCCTGCAACCTATCACAATAGATTCGCACCCGATAGGAAACCCCTGGCTCAATTACTCTGTTTATCTCAATAATGTCATATTACCGGGTATACTCCAACTGATCATACTCATGTTCACCGTTTCAGCTTTCGGTTCCGAGATCAAATCGGGCACAGGCCCTAAGCTGTTGGCTATGGGCAATAACTCTATGCTGAAAGTTGTAGCCGGTAAACTGTTGCCATACACAATTTTATACGCCGTTATGGCACTGCTGTTTATGTCCATACTGTATTATTATAATCACTTCCCGTTGCATAGCGGTTTCTGGCCGATGTTTTTTAACTACATTTGCCTGATACTTGCAGCACAGGGAGCAGGCGTTATGCTGTTGGGTATATTCCGCAACTACCGTTTTGCACTTAGTATTGCCAGCCTTATAGGGATGGTCTCATTTTCCATTACAGGATTCTCATTCTCTACACTGGCTATGGATGGCAGTCTCAGTGCCCTTAGTAACTTCTTTCCGTTGCGGCACTTCTTCCTGATCTATGTCGATCAGGCGCTTAATGGTATTCCTTTCGGCTATTCCATGTATCAGTATGCAGCACTATTGTGTTTTGTCCTGTTATCTATCTTTTTCTGGGGAGTACTCAAACGATTGTTGAAAGATAATATATATGAACTATAAAAGAAACGGCATAATCATATGAAGAAGCTATTGCTCGATATATACTATGTTTGGATCAACGAACTAAAGGTTGTCTTTAAAGATGAAGCCGTTATTCTGCTGTTCATCATCGTGCCTTTAGCCTATCCTGTCTTATATAGCTTCATCTACAACAATGAGACTGTCCATGAAGTAAAGGTCATGGTAGTCGACGATTCTCATTCAGCCCTTTCCCGCGAATTCAAGCGGAAGGTAGATGCTACTGCCGATGTTCACATCGTAGGTTATGCCACCGATATGGAAGAAGCCCGCGAAGCCATGCGCCGCAAAGAAGCCTATGGCATTATGTATATTCCTGCCGATTTCAGCAGAAAGATCAATACCCAACAACAAACTACTGTAAGCGTATATGCCGATATGAGCAGCCTGTTGTTCTACAAAGCTATGCTGCTGAGTGCTACCGAAGTATCGCTCGATATGGGAGCCGATATACGTGTAGCCGAAACAGGCGGTGAAACACAGGAACAGGATCAGACCACACGTCAGACCGTAGAAAGCGAGTGGGTAACAATGTATAATCCGCAAAACGGATTCGCCAGCTTTCTCGTTCCGGCCATACTTATACTTATCATTCAGCAAACCTTGATTCTGGGTATTGCTACCATAGTAGGTACACATAACGACAAGAAACGTTTTACCATAGCCTCGCATACAGCCGAAGGAAAGAACGTAGGAGCAATAAAACTGACTATCGGCAAAGCATTCTGTTACGCATCCTTATATATGCTTGTTTCGGTATGGGTGCTGCGTGTGATACCATATATATTCAAGTTCCCTCAGATAGGCGACCCGCTTACTATTGCTGTGTTTCTGATGCCATTCCTTCTGGCGGCCACTTTCTTTGGTATGACTTTGTCTTACTTCTGTTCTCAGCGCGAATTCGGAATGATACTATTCGTATTCACCAGTGTCATCTTTATTTTCATTTCCGGCATCTCGTGGCCTTGGACGGCCATTCCTGCCCCTATAAAGGCTATTGCTTATATTATCCCGTCTACGCCGGGTATTCACGGATTTATCAAGATGAATACAATGGGGTCTACCCTTGTAGACGTATGGCCTGAGTACATTGCCCTTTGGATTCAAGCCCTTATTTATTGTATCACTGCCATACTGATGTATAAGTGGTGGATACAAAACTATGATCCCGAGTATAAAGGAATGCTTAGTAGAAAGTAATGGTACTCGGTAAGTAGAATACGCTCCCTTTACCGCTTCATTCCTCCATGTGGGACAATTTTAACTAAAACCTTACAAACCTTACATTTTAATTTTATCATAATCATAGCTTTTTTTATCCAAATACATAATCAAAAAAATGTATAGATAAAAATTTATAAACTTCATCAAAGCACATTTTATTTTCAAAAGAATGATAATCCGGATAAATCTTTATCTTTACCACATTGCGATAAACCTTAATGAATGCAGAAAATGAAACTATACAACATACATGTTATTATATTTCTCTTTATTCTGTTCCTGCCTGTAAGCTGTACAAAGAGTCAGGTCGTTTGTTATCTGCTCGACGAAGAAACGAATCTGCCCGTAGACAGTGCACGGATAGTGATACATTTTCATGATGGAAACCGACATGTAGGGGATGGCATTATATATACAAATCACGATGGACGTTTTGTTTTCGATCTGCCGGAAGATAAGATCCGTTCTTATAGCGTTATTGAAATAAGAAAAACGAATTATTACAGGAAGGAAATTTACTCATTCTATCAATTAAGAGATACATTGTATCTAAATCCCGAACCTAAGGAAGATGTATGGGATAGCATGAAGATAAAATATCCCCTGCAATCGGGTGATACCACATTAGTAATAAATGAAGTGTATGTACCTATCCTTAACGGAGATACACTTTACGCTGACACTTTACGTACCCGTATATATATCGATCCTTCGAGATCTTCTCGATATTATAATGCTATTTGTGATTTTAGTGTGGATAAAGAAGAGTTCCGGTCATATTATGCAGTGCCTTCCAAAAAGAAAAAAGTACCAAATGACCTTCCCCGTAAATGGATTCCTTTGTATTTGTATAATGGTGACTATTATCTCTATGCACCTTGTGAGTGGGTAATAGATAAATATAAAATAACAGATTCTGTCCTTATCTCTTATGGGTGGATGGATGGCGATTACGGTTTCTCGTATGAGAAGATTATAAGACATTCCGACTCTTTCTATTCTATAGACGGGATAGAAGATAAACCTTTTGCTGCTTGGTCTGCAATCGCTATTTATATAATAGATAACCAACAGGGACTTGCCGTTTTCGAGTATAAATATGAAGATAGAACTTCAAGATATGGTTTAAAAGTAAGAGCTGACAAAGCACGGCAGTTTCCAATCATAGTTCACGATTGTAAATGGAAGCAACTTGAATATGAGTTTGAGGAACCAGATTACGAGGCCTTATTGAAAAAGTTTAAAAAGTAACCTTCCCTTTATCTCTTTTTATTAAGGAAAGAGCTGATTTTCTCATATATCCTTACCAGTCGCATAGTAGATTCCGGTATTTCAAAATCCTCTTTCTTGGCAAATCCACCTTCAATCAGAAGTTCTGCTGCGCGTTGTGCATCCTCTTCTCTTACCTGCAGCTTTATTCCTCCTACACCGATAGATGCCAACGGATGAACTTGATTTATAAGTTCATCTTTCAGAAAACAGAAGATCTCATTGTCTTCAAGGTAGGATTTGGCAACAGCCATTTCGCCCGGAATATTTGATGTCTT
This sequence comes from Dysgonomonas hofstadii, assembly GCA_040395895.1. GTDB lineage: Bacteria > Bacteroidota > Bacteroidia > Bacteroidales > Dysgonomonadaceae > Dysgonomonas > Dysgonomonas hofstadii_A. The sequence goes on along the minus strand of JBEBPN010000063.1, from coordinate 2,599 downwards.
TATTGTTACAAGGTCATTCATAGCAGTATGTTTTAGAGATGATTATAAAGATAATTATTTTCAGCCATTAACTTTTCAGAATTTTGCTGATAAATACTTTTTTCTATTTTTGAGCGATTACTAAATAGCGACTTTGTGGAAGACGCTCTAAAGTGTAATTAGTTAAATAATAGATGTGTTTTATTAAAAAAGCATGGTTTTGATAGAAAAACCATGCTTTTGATTTGTATAGAGAAGGATTTTATTTTTCTACTCTTATTCTCGCATCTACGGCGATTACTTTCTCTTCATTTGCCAGTAACGGGTTAATATCCATTTCCTTTATTTCCGGAGCAAAGCGTAGCATAACAGACAAGCGAACAATTATTTCAATGAATAATTCCTCATTCAGACCTTTCTGTCCGCGTACCCCTTTTATTATTTTATACGCTCTCAACGATTGCACCATAGAAGTCGCCTCATGAAAGCTCAGAGGTGCAAGGCCGGATGCTACATCCTGCAATATTTCTACAAATATACCGCCCAGTCCGCACAATACAATGTGTCCGTATGTCGGTTCATATTTTGCTCCTATAAACAGTTCCTGTCCCGACAGCATTGGCTGTATCATAACCGAAGTCGTATCAGGGATTTTCATCAACCGGTCGAATTCCAGAGCCAGATGTTCGTCCGAACGGATATTCAGCACTACACCGCCCACATCCGATTTGTGCAGAGGTCCTACACATTTTGCAACAATCGGATAGCCTATTTTTTGCCCGAAAGCAATAGCCTCTTCTTTATTTGCAGTCACCATTTCCTGTACCTGCGGTATTCCGGCAGCATCAAACAGTTGTCTGATCACATCACTGTCGATATATCCGTCAGGCACATTATCTATAATAGTGCGTATACGCGGAATGTCTACAGCCACATCCTCTATTTTATCTACCGAAGGCGGAGTCCATAGCGCAACCTTAGACAATGCGTTGGCAAGAGCATATTCGTCCGTGAAATTGACATGTCCTCGTTTTACGAAGTCATCCATCTCCTTTGTTGCCGATATTACAGACGGTAGAATAGGATAGATAGGCAACTTGCTCGATTTTATTTTTTCATCCAGCATATCGTAAGCTTTGGCTACATTGCTCACGCCCGGATTTCCGTATATAACCGAAATACCGTCTATCTCTTTGAAATTCTTTTCACAGAAATCGATACAATACGCCATATGCTCACCCGTTCCCGTTCCTATAATATCTATTGGATTAGATACGGCAGCTCCCGGCAGAAGGTGTTTTTTTAGTTCGGCGGCCAATTCCTTATTCATTTCAGGAACATCAATATTCCCTTTCGACAGGGCGTCGGTCAGAATTACCGCAGGGCCTCCCGCCTGAGTGATAATGGCCATTTTACGGCCCTTCATTTTCTTCAATGTTAGCACCGCAGCTACGTTGGCAAGCTCTTCGCGCGAGTAGCAGCGGATGATTCCCGCTTTACGGAAAAGAGCTTCTACAGCCGAATCTGAGCTGGCAATAGCACCGGTATGAGACGATGCAGCACGGCTTCCCGAAGCAGAACTACCCGATTTTATCGCAGCTATTTTACACCCTTTATTAATAAGCGATGCAGAATGATGCAGGAAGCGGTCAGGATCGGCAATCTTTTCCAGATACAATAGTTTTATTTTAGGACTTGTCTGCGGATCGAATTCATTGTCCAGATGTTCCAGAATATCTTCCACGCCTACTTGTGCTGCATTCCCTATCGACCATGCCGAATTAAATCGCAAGCCTATACGCATGGCTGATTCTATAATATATGTAATAGTACCGCCCGAACTGGATATAATATCTACCCCTTGTGGGTCGAGTATTGGCACAGGCTTGGTAAAGATACTTTGATGAATGGTGTTGAAGAATCCCGAACAATTAGGTCCGATCATCACTACTCCGGCTTCATTCACTATCTCCAGTAATTTCTTTTCAAGGATTGCACCCTCTTCCGACTCTTCGCTGAATCCGGCCGAGAATACGATAAAAGCTTTTACTCCTTTTTCCTTTGCCATATACTCTACAGTGTGCAGACATTGGCTTGCAGGAACCGATATAATGGCAAGGTCAGTTTGAGGTATCTCCTCGATACTTGTATACGCCTTCACACCTTGTATAGTTCCTCCTCGGGCATTAACGACATACAGGTCTCTATCGAACGACCCGGTCGTCAGATTATACAGAACACTACCTCCCGGTTTCAAAATGTTATCAGAAGCACCTACTACTACGATGCTTTTGGGGTTGATTAACTGTTTATAGTTCATAAAACGGATATTTTGGTGTTATTTTGTACAAAAATAGTGTTTTTAATAATATACTGACGGATATATAAACATAATATATAACATACAAAAGACAAAAAAGGATAAACTGAATATTGTTCTGTGTTTTAAAGTTTTTTCGAGTGAAATATGTTTTATAACATGTTGCGTGTTAGCGGACTAAGTATTATCTTTGAAATCCTGTGCAAAAAAATAAATAAAAACACACTTTTTTATTTGGAATTATAGGGAATTATTATTTATCTTTGCACCCGCTTTGGGGGATTAGATATAGCTGTGAAG
>JBEBPN010000062.1:0-10234 GCA_040395895.1 Dysgonomonas hofstadii | reverse complement strand
ATTCCATCAATTTAAATAATATATCTTTGTTCGGGGGGTTTGTCGGTGCTAATTTTTTTCCGCCGTTTTTTTTTTTTTTTACAGCCAAAAATTTGCCCCCCCCTACAGTATGCCCTGATAAAGATTATATTTTCATGCGTTTGCCTTAATGAAAAATATTAATAGTGCAATCTTTGCTGCATATCTAAAAAAATGTTTAATTTTGCTGCGTATTGGTACATATTACCCTGTTCGGGGTAAATGTAAGAGGGAATCAGGTGCAAATCCTGAACAGACCCGCTGCTGTAAGCTCTTATCAGTGAGCAGTTAACAGTCATCTGTTAACATGCATAACCACTGATAAAGTCTTTGAGCGATACCCGATCCACTGTTCGATAGGCTAAAAAATTAGCTAACTAGAATGGGAAGGATGCTCAGAGATGGAGTAAGTCAGAAGACCTGCCATACACTATTTTTTCAAGCTTTCGTGGAATAGAGCTTTGGAACCAAATGCTGTCTGAAAACAGAATTAGATTCTGTCGTTACATTTGATTTCACCTTTCTATTGAATGTTTGGTTTAAGACCGAATAGCTAATTTATTGTATAATATTGAAACTACATTAAAAATGAAAAAGGTTTTTATGCTGTTTGTCCTTACAGTTGTGCTCTTTGCATGTAAGGATGAGAATTATGTAACGCAGGTCGGTGTCGATTCATCCAAAATTCACTTTCTGAACGAAGGGGGAACGAAGACACTGAATGTATCATCCAATACAGTCTGGACAATCGAATCCGGTGAGTCTTGGGTACAACTTTCGGAAAGGCAGGTGAGTGGAAGTGCTCCTGTTCAGATTACAGTTGCCCCTAATGACGGGCTCGAAGTACGCCGTGCGATCGTAATCGTTAGGAGTAGTGTGGATAACACAGAGGCAAGAGTTGTTATTGAACAAGGCAATTCGGCAGTCGATCTTAAGCAACTCGATTTTACTTATCAGGAAGCTACCCGTGAGCTCGCTATAAATATAGCCGGTGACTGGACGCTGGAGAAAGATGCCGATTGGTTCACCCTGTCGCGTACATCGGGCGAAGGTGAGGCTGTAATAGATGTTACAGTAGCTGCTAATAGTAGTGCTACTCCGCGTACGGGTACAATAACTTTCGTTACCGAAGAATTGGGTAAGGTGCTTATAGAAGTACAACAGGCTAAATTACCCGATCTGGCAGGGCTATATATATTGAGTGAGGGTACATGGAACCGCAATCAGGCTGAACTGGCTTACTATGATTATAGCACTGGCGTAATAACGAAGAAGTATTTTAAAGCACAGAACGAAAAAGAGTTGGGTGATACGGGGAATGACCTTGCTATATACGGCAGTAAGATGTATTGTGTAGTATCAGGAGCCAGTGTAGATGCAGGCGGAGGTCATATAGAGATTATCGATCCGGCTACGGGTATTTCACAAAAACGGATTCCGCTGACCGATATGTCGGGCAATGTGGATATGCCTCGCAGAATAACATTCTATAAAGATAAAGCTTATGTAACAGCCTATTCGGGCATGGTGGCACGTCTTGACACTGCATCATTGGAAATTGATGGACGTACCCGTCTTAGTGGAACTTTTCCGGAAGGGATAGCTCAGTACGGAGGTAAATTGTATGTTTGTAATTCGGGGCAAGGCACAGGGAATACGATATCGGTAGTGGATATTGCTTCATTTAAAGAAAGCAAGACTATTTCTGTTCCACTGAATCCGGTGAATATACGCGCAACAAATACCGGAGATATTTATTTCAGTACAGCGACTTTGATATGGAGTACCGGAGCGCCGTCTAATCTACACCTATTGGATGCTGCAACAGAGAAAGTAACAAAAACATTCGATTGTCTTACGGGTAAGCTTGCTATAGCTAACGGACATGTATATACTGCCGATATGGATTATATGACTTATGATAGCTTTTCGAGCAAGGTCGACTTACAAACAAAAGAGATGAGTGCTTTCACTACCGATTTTTCCATGTATTATATGGCATACAGCACCGACGCAAATCCGTATAACGGTGATGTGTACATAGGCGGACAAGGTCAGGATGTTACTATATATGGTGCGGACGGGACCTTGAAAACGAAGCTTAAGACAGGAACAGGATTTACCAGCACTGTCATACCTGTATATAGATAAATATCTGAAAGTAAAGATATATTGAAAACATAAAGGGTTGCTTCTTAATGAAGCAACCCTTTACATATATAATAAGGTATTTCTTATTTCTTTTTACCCTGATTGGCAACAGCTTCCATCAGTTTTTTGATTTCTTCCGGATCACCAAGAAAATAGTCTTTCACAAGGTTAAGATCATTGTCGAATTCAAATACATAAGGTACTGCTGTAGGCAGGTTCAGGCTTACGATATCTTCGTCGGATATTCCTTTCAGGTATTTGATAATACCGCGCAAGCTGTTACCATGAGCAGCAACAATAATTTCGTCGTGGCACATCAATGACGGATAGATTACTTCCTGCCAGTAAGGTAATATACGCTCAACAGTTTCTTTCAATGCTTCAGTTTCAGGTATATATGCTTTCGGTACATCTGCATAACGTGGATCTTGCGAAGCAGAACGCGGATCTTTAGGATCTAGTGGAGCAGGAGGCACATCATAGCTGCGTCTCCATACAAGTACTTGCTCGTCGCCGTATTTTTCAGCAGTTTCGGCTTTGTTGAGTCCTTGAAGCATACCATAATGCTTTTCGTTCAGACGCCATGTTTTTTCAACAGGGATCCAGTCCAGATCCATCTGGTCAAGGACATTGTTTAAAGTTTTTACAGCTCTTTTCAGATACGAAGTATAAGCAAGGGTAAATTTATAACCTTCTTTTTTAAGAAGTTGCCCTGCCTTAATAGCTTCCTGTAATCCTTGTTCCGACAAGTCAACGTTTGTCCATCCTGTGAAGCGGTTTTCTTTGTTCCAAACGCTTTCTCCGTGGCGAATTAATACGACCTTTTTCATCTTTGTTTTTACTGTTTTAATTTGTGACATTTCTTATGATACAAAGGTAATAAGAAGTTTCAAGATTACAAATTTCAAAATTTCAAGATTGTTTATTTAATTTTGAAATCTGGGAACCTTAAATCTTGAAATTATCTAATAAATACCCATTCCTTATCACTCGATAGTTGTTCCGAAAAAGCATAACCTTCCGTATCGAAGCCTTTCAGGTATTCTACATCGGTGATCTGATTCTGTATAATGAAGCGTGACATCATCCCTCGAGCCTTTTTTGCATATACTACAATCTGCTTATAACCTTTGTCGGTATGTTGCTTGAATATAGGAGTTATTATCCGGTGTCCTTTCGGTAGCAGTTTCTTATCCACTGCTTTAGCATATTCTTTCGATGCCAGATTGATAAGGATATTATCATCGGCCTTCATTTCTTTAGCCAGATATTTGCTGATAGTATCAGTCCAGAAAGCATATAAGTCTTTGCCCTTATTATTAACAATCGGTATCTGCATCTCGAGGCGATATGGTTTTATCAGGTCTAAAGGACGAAGTACACCATAAAGTCCTGATATATGCACCAGATGCTTTTGTGCAAAATCCATCTCTTTTTTCGAGAAAGTTCCGGCATTCAGCCCTTTGTAAGCTATGCCGTTGTATGCGAATGCGGCTTGCTTTTGGGGTGTTCTGCTCAACGGAAAAGCATGTATATACTGATATACGTCGTGTGCCATTTGCGGATTGATATTCATCATGGAGGCTATCTCCTCGGCAGTTATACTTTCCATCGATTTATACAGTTCTTTTGCCTCTTTGGCATAGAGTGGGGTAGTGGCCTCCTTTATGGGCGCCGGTGTTTCAAAATCCTGCAATTTGGCAGGAGACATAATTATGATCATTTGCTAGTAGTTTTTATTATAATTGTCAGTTTCTCCTTTATTATAGTTGCTATCCGTATTATTAACAGATTCATCAGTGTCATTGTTTTCTTCGTCATCCAAATCAATGTTGGAGTCGTCCTCATCTTCCCAATCCTCTTCATCCTCATCTTCTTCCCAGTCAGCAGCCCACGATGTTTCAGATGTACGCTTCCATTTTGGCTGGCCTTTTTCGATTACCGATTTTATATATCCCCAACATCCGAGTGTAAGCACCAGAATAAAGAATCCTAGCAACATCTCTACCCAAAACGGCTGTTTCTTGTAAAATAGTGCATAAATCAATAATGCATCAAAGGCAATCATAATAAAAGGAATAAAGAACATTGTTCCGAACCTTTGACATATTCTCCAGAATCCGGCCATATTATATCCAAACGCAAAACGGATAATACCTACAAAAGAGAATACTAAAACAATGCACATTATCAGCATTCCCACCGTACCTATGATGGCCATTGCTCCCGGTTGAAAGACCTTGTCATTCTTTATATCATAATATACTTCTATTCTTTCACCTATCTCCGGAGTTCCTGTTGATGAATATCCGGAACTCTTCGTAATTTCTATTCCTTCATTTGTAGTAAAACTAAAGATAGGTGTATAGTAAGTTTGCATATCGCCGTCACTATCTTCCTTTCTCTCACTGGTGTAATCAGTAATCGTTGCTGCATATTTATCTCCGTTGATAAGTGTATTCAGGCTTCCTCCCACATATGTAAATAACATAATGGTAACCCCTATGGTAAAACCACTGATACAGAATATGACAAGGGATACATATCCAAAACCAATACACCCCGATTTTCGTTCCAGCCTTTTATTTATTCTGGTGGTCATCCATATACTGAATGCGATGAGTGCGAGAATGGCATATAGCATGTAAGTAAAGCTTTGTATATTTGTTTATAATGTAACTGCAAAGATATGAAAAGTGTAGTCATTTTTGGGTATGCTATACACATATATAATATACTATAAGGGCTGACTAAAAAAGTTTAGCCAGCCCTTGTGTCAAAGTAATTGTTCTATATTTGTTGTAGTATTAAGTATCTACCTTGTCAATACGGTCGGTACCCTTTGTTGTCTGATAATAGAACCGAGCTGACGATACGAAATAGATCCCATACCGAATCCTACATAGCTGGTAGCCGTATTGATATTGTTCACACCTGTGGTGAGTATTGCATGCTGGTTGCCGATAGAAGCTCCCGTAAAGTTTACACCCTTGTACAGACCCAGGCGGCTTACAGAAACAATACCTCTCTGATCAGTCGTATTTCCTACACCCAGTTGTCCTTGGCTATTTTCGCCGGTAGCATATACGTCTTTTGTTGTAACAATCATTACGGAGCCTGCTCCATAATCGAATCTTTGGGCAGCTACAGAAATCCAACCGTAGATTGAAAAATCTACGGTTGGATTTTAGACAATTATTTCATTACTAATACTTACAGCTTTTTCAAGGTAAGTTTTTCTCTTTTGTACATAGGAACCTTATATAACATTTTCTACCTTTCTTATCTTTTTATCGGATTTCCATTACCCAGATTCATTAGATCGCGATTTACCGGAATGTAACATGGGACGACATCCAATATATAATTTTGAACAAATCCGCCACAGGCTCCGTCCGTTACAGTCCTTCTAACATATTGGTAATTGTAAGACACGGTTGTGCTATTTGGCCCTGTAACAGTAAGAGTAGATGTCGTAGCAGGCTCTACAGTCCAGGTTGTGCCGTTACTGCTGCGTTCCCATTTGTATGTGTAATTCCCGCTACCGCCGGTTACAGTCTCTCCCAAAGTCAAGCTTGCCCTTGGGCATATCTGGAATGTTTGGTTTGCCAGTCCCGGATCAGTTATATTAATAGGATTGTAAACCGAAATATAAATACTGTCTTCTACAGGCAACCCACAATGCTCAGCCCTAACAGATACTTTGTACCAGCCTGCTTTTGAACTGTCAGCGCCTGTAATCACCTGGGTCTGGCCTGGATAAGTTGTTCCGTCAGGATATGTCCACTCATAGGTTGTTTCACCTAAAGTGAGGCATCTAAGCTTGATATCTTCACCATAGCAAACCGGGTTAGATTCGGCAAATACAAGCTTTGCAGTTTCCAGGTTGGCCACAGTCACCTGCTGAGTAAATGAACTTCCGCAATTATCAGCTATCCGCACAGTATAAGTTGAGCCGGGATTACCATAAGTATATACCACTCGGTCGGAAGATGTCTGAGAGCCTTGCAACTGGATCGTGTTATCTTCGTTCCACAATTCGTAAGTATATGGTGCTACCCCGTTTATAGCCTGAAGCGCTATGTTGCCCACGTTACTGCCGACACAGGCATAAGCTGCCGTTTTGGAATTATCCAATGCCATTGGCGGAGCTGTATAGACAATGGTGTCGCTTACTAAGGCGCATCGATTGGCATCGTTAGTTGTAATTACAGATAAGACATAAGTTCCCGCGGCAGAAAAAGTAAAACTACCGCCATTGGTGATAACATTCCTATCGTAACCGGCAGGCCCGCTTGCTAAGCGGAAATAAGTTGTTGCAGGATTTCCATAGTAAGTCAAGTTAGCAGACGGTGTTACTTTCATTCCCGAACAGGTGTTCTCGGTAGTATATGTAAAATCTTTCACATCATATACACCCGGAAGATAAGTTGTCGATGAGACTGTACCGCAACCATAATCCGCAGTAACGGTATAATCTCCCGGAGGAATAACAAGATTATATATATAATAATAGTAGTTGGATGAAGTCACCGTATATGTTTTTGTTCCGAACGAGGCCGGCCCTGTTATAGTAAACACTGTACCAGCGGGCCATACACGGGAAGTTGTTCCTGTATATATTCGTAGCGAACCATTATTTATAATACATCCTTCATACGAAGAAGAATTATATATGGACAGAGTCAGGGCATTAGGCATTCCATTAGCCGTAGTTTTTGTATAACTGCTCGTATATGGATTTCCGTTTATTATCAGATTAGGATAGCTAAAGTTGAATGTATATGACTTATCATATTCGAGAAGGGGTGAATAGCTATCCGCAGATGCCGATGAATATATGGTGTCTAAAGCAACAGTAACTCCTCCGGAATCTTTTATATCGACATATACCGGATAGCAATTCAGATAAGGCCTGTAATAGTAATTTTCCCATGTGTCACAATATTTGTGGTCGCTCGTCGAACTATAAGAGACATCAGGAGTGTGATTTTCGTTAACTGAAAATATTGTATCACCATTACTGATAACAGAAACAGTATATCGGGTTTTATAAGCAAAAGTAAGGGAGTCTACTATCTGATTGGGATTTGTAATATTTGTTTGTTCTCTTATTTCTTCGTTGGTATCTGTTTTTACAACTTTAAATGTTATCGGATAGCAGAGAACTCCGTCATAATCGGTCCAAGGCCTGATCATGGCTTTGACGCTATCACAGTTATATCTATACCCGGTCGTAAAATAATAGGGTTTTCTTATATACAAATCATACTTACTTTGCACAGAGGGACAATTCTTAACCCTGAAATAAATCGACATTTTATTAGGAGAACCGTAAAAGTCGGATAGCTGATTGGAACCCAAGTCTACTGTGGGTGTTGAATTTCCATATTCCCATGTAGTCCAGCTGGTTGGAGTCTGATTTAATGCAGCTGCACCTACTTCATATAAACCGTCCCTGTAATACTGGTAGAAATCGACATTTGATGTTGTTGGCGCTGTTAAAGATAAGTTTATCAATGAACAACCTGGATTATCTCCCAAATAGGGACGGATATGGTTATAAGTCAGAGACGTATAAGAGGATGTTGAGTACGGAATAGGCATATCGGTCAATTCTTCGAGCGTGAAACTTTTAGAAGAGACGTAACAACCGTCATTAATTTCTACTGTATAATCACCAGAAGGGTATAATCCGTCGAGCGTGTATATATAACCGGCTGACAGAGATCCGCTCGAATATCTTGAAACGGATACTATTTGTGGAACAGTTACTCCGGTAGGGGCAGAAGTCATGGTAAACACAGGCGTAGCTGTTTGGTTGCCATTCTTCAACAACATCACAATTTGTCCGGTTGCACACCCCGCATACGGTTTACGAGAGGTCGGCGACACAGTGCTGGCAGTAGATGATCGTCCCGGTGCGACAAATGAAAGTTCAGGCACCTGGTAACTACCACCTACCACTACGTTCGTCTTGGTTTTTACCACGCTGTATTGTCCCTGGAAATCGCAGAATGCACTTACTGTAACCGTATAGGTGCCAGCCGGTATACCGGACAACACGTTATTAGCTGTAGGCAGCAGGGAAAATCCTCCGGTAACAGCAGATTCCAACGAATACTGGACATTAAAAAGTCCTGCGGCGTCGGCTCCCGTAAGCGTTACCGTTACCGTACCATTACTCTGGCAGGTAGAAGGCGTTACAACCGTGTTTACCGTAAAGTTATCACATGTTGTTTGAGCCTGCAGAACCACACCAAAAATAGATATTATAAACAATATCGGATATATTAGTTTCCTCATTTGTTTTTCTCTTTATTGTTTGACCAGTATCATTTCATATACCCCTTCCAGTGTTTGGTTAGGATAATTTGAAGAGCCGTAAATGATTTTATCAAAAGCTATCGTTATAGAATTTCCCTGTTCTAGAATAGTATACCTGGGGAAATAATAATCGTTGGAGAATTCATCATTTTCATCCCCGAATCTATTATCTCTCTTATCTCTCTTCTCCAGCAAATTCTCCCTGTTAATCACATAGGTATACCCATTATTTAATAAGGTAAATTCAGCTATATTCCCACTGGCTATGGTGACTTTGGAAAACACCGGTTGCAAGGGAAAATCCCAGTCTTGAGTCATTATCTGGACCGAGTCTGTAAAAACTCTTGTGAAAACCGGAGCCTTACTATGGAAGTCCTTAGCTGTTATCACCACCTGTGAAAATTTGTATTCTCCGAATATATTTTGTAAATTCTGGGAAAAAACATTGGCACAGGTGATCATATATATCATGAATATGACGATTATTTTCTTCATCTTTTGAGGTATTAATTTTACTATAACTCTTATTTTTTTCAAACTCTTATTTTTCACAGAATAAAATATTCATAAAAGTTTTCTCTGAGATGGTATATCCCGAAATTAGCTGATAGGTTAATACTCCTGCTATACTTATCTGTACATTTGAGAAAACTGCATTATCGAAATACGTAATATAATAATATAATTGATTAGCTTCAAAGACCTTTAGAGCTGGAGCACCACTACTCTTCTGTGATGTAGCTGAAGAAGATAGTTCGTATTGTTCTTTATACAGGTTATATAAATTTATAGAAAAAGTTGTTCCACTATATGTATAATTACTGTTAGGTAGTGTCGAAGGATCTGTAGGCAGGATAATTGAAGGCATATAAAATTGATTTTTATCACCACTTCTTATCCATCTTGTTCCATCATTAAAATAGTAACCGGGAGTAACATCACCTGCCGTGGCAATATTGTATACTGCCATTCCGGCGATATGAGCCGATAAGGGAGAGAATGAAGTTGTAGCTTCAAGTGACACACGGGGTAGTAAAAGGCCTTTGGTTGATGTACCTAAACTATTTTCTTTTAAGTCCAGCAACGCATCATTATTCGGTGAATCACCTGAACCAATAGTTACTTGTGCTTGTGTAGTCAGCGAGAAACCTAGTATTGCAACTATCGATAACATTAACTTGAATGCTATCAGGTTGTGCTGTTTTTGTCTAATGTTTGTCTGTTTCATGTAGCTTAAATTAAAATTTGATTATTAATTGGTTATTTTCTATTTTATTACAATATTCTGGTGTACTATATAAAAACTTCAATACCTCAAAACTCCTATACAGAAGCTTTCCCAAGTAACTGATAGACAGAAGGGATGAAGACAAATAAATTATGATAATAAGTAAAACCTTCTGATGAGGTATTGAAGTTTTTGTATAGTCGGTATTTGTCGGGTGTATTTGATCATTGCCGGTATGGCAAATAATCGAATGACGAGAAGAAGAAAAATTTTTGTTGAAAAAAATCCCCTCTAATTTGTTTTTGTTTGTATAAAGTGATATCATACGCCACGTGTATGTGTGCGTCGCGTTTAATTGTACATATCTGGGGTATGTACATATGATTTTAGCACTCTCCTGTCGGGAAAATGTTAAAATGGTGAAAAGAAATGGTGGTTTTTGTGATTGGGGATTATTTAGTCTCTCTCTCTCTCTCTCTCTCTCTCTCTCTCTCTCTCTCTCTCTCTCTC
>JBEBPN010000061.1:0-11436 GCA_040395895.1 Dysgonomonas hofstadii | reverse complement strand
ACATTTGCACATGTAGCACCTACATTACCGGCACCTACAACTGTTACTTTAGACATAATAATTTCTATTTATATTGTGATTAATAAATTATACATATATTTTCATACCTTTTCATAATGTAAACCATGATGGTACGGATGCTATCCAGCGTCTCGAAAAAGGCTAACAAATGTACATGCTTATTCTGAAAAAATAAAGATTTTAACGATCAAAAATACAGCGATATATTAAAAAAAGCGAAAGCCCGCTGCGCTATTGTTTGATATGCCTAAAAACTTTTATATTTGTATCCGCGTTGTAATTTAACATTATTATGAGCACAGAACAAAAAAGTAATAACACTAAAATACTGGTAGCTGTAATCATTCTGCTGATTGTAGGAATGGGAATTGCAGGCTATTTCATATTCAATCAGAAAACCCAGATAGAAGAGCTACAGGAGGAAAGCAGCCTGAACAAGCAACAGCTTGAAGACGAATACGAGAACCTCTCTATGCAATATGAAGGGTTTAAACTGAACATCAAAAACGATTCGTTGCTGCAAAAACTGACAAACGAACAAGCCAAAGTGCAACGCTTGCTGGAAGAATTGAAAACAGTAAAAGCTGAGAATAAAGCCGAGATCAGCAGGCTGAATAAGGAGCTTGCCACCTTGCGGCAGGTACTGAAATCATACATTGTACAGATAGACTCGCTCAACAGGGCTAACGAACAACTTAGACAGGAGAAAAAAGAAATCACGGATAAATACCAACAGACTACCCGCACCCTGAACGAGGTGACTCAGCAAAAAGAAAACCTCACCGAAAAAGTAACGCTGGCTGCCAAACTGGATGCCACAAACATCAGTGTGCAGGCAACAAACAGCAAAGGAAAAGTACAAAAGAAGATAAGCAAGGTAGAACAACTGATTATAAACTTCTCTATTACCAAAAACATCACAGCCGAACCGGGCGAACGGACTATCTATGTCCGCATTATGAAACCGGATAACGATGTACTCACAAAGAGCAGGGCAAATACATTTGCATTTGAGAACAGGGATATAAACTACTCCATAAAGAGAATCGTAGAATACGGAGGTGAAGAAGTCGGTGTAACTATGTACTGGAATGTAGAGGAATATCTGATGCCGGGTACATACCGTATAGATATATTTGCTGACGGAAACCGTATAGGAATGAAATCTTTCACGATGGAAGACTAATGGAGATAGTAGAAGCATCGAAAGACCATATATTCATCATCCGCCTGCTGGCAGACCAAATCTGGCCTCTGGCATTTCAGGAGATATTAACTAAAGAGCAAAGCGCATACATGATGGAAATGATGTATAGCACCGATTCGCTCGAAAACCAGATGAATAACGGACATCACTTCCTGTTGGCAAAAGACGATGACGAGTATCTCGGATATGTTTCTTACGAATTGAACTACAAAAACACCGATATAACCAAAGTCCACAAAATATACGTCCTTCCTTCCCTGCAAGGGACAAAAGGTGTAGGGCGTTTCTTCATAGAAGCAGTGGCGGATAAAGCTAAAGAAAACAACAATAAAGAGCTGTCACTGAATGTAAACCGCTTCAACAAAGCGATCAATTTCTACAATCGCATGGGGTTTGAAATAGTACAAAGTGAAGACATAGACATAGGCAACGGGTTCCTGATGCAAGACTATGTTATGAACAAAAAACTCTGACTATAAAAACAATAATTCCTTCCTGCCTGTTCTATCTACATTAAAAGATATGGTTTTAATAAATCATACATCTTTTCTGTTTTTTTAGTAAAATATAGCACTGAGTATAATATTTGTTAATAATTATATTATATTTGCTATGTTAACTGTGAGAAAAAGAACAATAAAACTATAAAAAACAGCCCTATTCTACCCAGTAATAGAAGATAATCGTTTTGTATAATTTTATTGTACTTATTTTATAATCAATTAAAAATCAGTACACATGAAGAAATTATTGTCCCTCTCTCTGCTCTTGTTTCCACTAAGCCTCATGGCCAGTGAAGCAGACTTAAAAGTTCCCGATCTGGGAAGTGGTTATAATATCCTTTTATGGGGTCTTTTAATTCTGTTACTTGGAATAGCATTTGGCTTAGTCCAATATTTTCACATCAAGAAACTACCTGTGCACAGCTCGATGCTGAACGTTTCAAAAACAATCTACGAAACGTGTAAAACCTATCTTTTACAACAAGGCAGGTTTCTTTTTTATCTGCTGATCATTATTTCAGTAGTTATGCTTATCTATTTCGGATTCTTATCCAGTCCCGAAATAGTAGCAAAAGGAGAAGTGAGCCGGGCAACATTCCTGTTATTTGTCATATTCTGGACAGTGCTGGGGATACTGGGCTCTTACGGTGTAGCATGGTATGGCATTCGCATCAATACGCTGGCCAATTCGCGTACATCATTTGCGTCTTTACGCAAGCGTCCTTGGGATGTGGTAAGTATTCCATTAAAAGCAGGTATGAGTGTAGGTGTAATGCTTATTACGGTAGAGCTGATAATGATGCTCGTCATCCTTCTGTTTGTTCCGGGCGATATGGCAGGTGCTTGTTTGATTGGGTTTGCCATAGGTGAATCGCTGGGAGCATCGGCACTGCGTATAGCAGGTGGTATCTTTACCAAGATAGCCGATATCGGCGCCGACCTGATGAAGATTGTCTTCAATATAAAAGAAGACGATCCGCGCAATCCGGGTGTGATAGCCGACTGTACGGGCGACAATGCCGGTGATAGCGTAGGACCTACTGCCGACGGATTCGAGACATACGGAGTTACGGGCGTTGCCTTAATATCATTTATTGTACTGGCCGTGCTCAATGTAGAATATCAGGCTGTATTTATTGTATGGATTTTCGTTATGCGTCTGATGATGCTATTCACTTCTATCCTCTCCTACTACATCAATCAGGGCATTGCCACTGCAAAATACAGAAATTCACTAAAATTCAACTTCGAGGTACCTCTTACTGCACTTATATGGATCACATCCATTATTTCTATCATAGCCACATATATTGCCAGCTACTTCATGCTGAAAGAAATGCCTAACGGACTATGGTGGAAACTGGCATCTATTATCAGTTGCGGAACTCTTGCCGCCGCTGTAATACCGGAACTGACAAAAGCATTTACAAGCTCATCATCGCGCCATGTAAAAGAGGTAGTGACTGCATCACGCGAAGGAGGCCCGTCACTGAATATCTTGTCGGGGATGGTAGCCGGTAATTTCAGTGCATTCTGGAAAGGTCTTACTATTGCTTTGCTGATGGCTGTGGCCTATTTCATCTCTATGCAGGAGCTGGGCGATATTATGTTGCACCCGTCTATTTTCGCATTCGGACTGGTAGCATTCGGACTATTGGGTATGGGGCCGGTAACTATTGCCGTAGACAGCTACGGACCGGTAACGGACAATGCGCAATCGGTGTTTGAGCTTTCACGTATCGAACATTTACCGAATATATCTGCCGAAATAGAAAAAGAATTCGGATTCGAGCCTGACTTTGAGAAAGGTAAAGAATATCTGGAAGAAAACGATTCAGCAGGAAATACATTTAAGGCTACAGCAAAACCTGTACTAATAGGTACAGCTGTTATCGGAGCCACTACCATGATATTCTCTATTATTCTGGTACTGGAGAAACTGGGCATACTCAACATAGACCTTATAGCCGCCCCTGTACTGCTTGGATTCATCTGTGGCGGATCGGTCATTTACTGGTTCTCGGGTGCATCTATGCAGGCAGTGACTACAGGCGCTTATCGTGCTGTCGAATACATAAAGAAACATATCAATCTCAACAAGGAGGAAGCAGATATTGAAGACTCAAAAGCCGTGGTGAAAATATGTACGAAATATGCTCAGGTGGGTATGTGGAATATTTTCCTCGCACTACTTTTCATCACGCTGGCTTTTGCGTTTATCGATCCTAACTTCTTTGTGGCATACCTGATCTCTATTGCTGTATTCGGGCTGTTTCAGGCTATTTATATGGCTAATGCAGGTGGTGCATGGGATAATGCAAAAAAAATTGTGGAAGTGGAACTGAAAGAACGGAATACAGACCTGCATGCCGCAACAGTTGTAGGTGATACTGTAGGCGATCCGTACAAAGACACCTCGTCTGTTTCGCTGAATCCGATCATTAAATTCTCTACCCTGTTTGGATTACTGGCTGTAGAAATAGCCATAGAGATACCAGGATATTATAAATGGATCGCAGGAATTATATTTCTCGTTATAGCACTGGTATTTGTGTATCGGTCATTCTATCTGATGAGAATAGTTAAAGAATAAACATAACTAAAACAGCAAATATGAATAAAGGGAGAATCGTTAGTTCTCCCTTTTATAATTTATAACCGTAACACATTTTACGACATTTATCTAGTATATCCGGCTGTTCTATCTTCCAAACAAATCTGATGCCAGTTCCATATTCTCAATTATCGGAACAGAGAACGGACATTTATCTTCGCAGCTTCCGCAAGCAATACAATCAGCTCCGCTTGCTGATAATGAACTGTAGTGCTGTGCTATGCTTGGTGGAATTTTGGATGTGTCCAGCAATGCAATATCAAGATATTTATTTACCATAGCAATGTCAATATCCACAGGACAAGGCTGGCAATGATTGCAATACACACACTTCCCACTTAGTTCTCCTTTGTAGCTGCTTATAATATCCATATAATCGCGTTGTTCATCTGTAGTATTCAGATAACTGACTGCTTCTTCCACCTGCTTGGCAGACTGGCAACCGATCAGTGCACTAACTACTCCCGGACGGGTAAGTGCATAATGAATACACTGCGTTACACTCATCGCTTTTTTGAACGGGGAATGCTCTGCTGACAATAGCCTTCCACCTCCTAGTGTTTTCATCACTGTGATGGCTATTTCTTTTTGCTCGCAATATTTATAAAGTTCAGCCCGTACAGGATCAATGGTTACATACTGTTGTTCTGAAAACTGTTTATCATCGAATGTATTTAAAACATGAGCCTCGGCTGGTGTCATATCAAATGCAGGATTGATACTGAACATCATCAAATCTACAATTCCTGTTTCAAGAAGCTTCCGTACAACTGTTGGATTGTGAGAACTGGTTCCTATATTTCTGATAATTCCTTTTTCTTTCAGCTCCAAAGCATAATCTACAATTCCATTGGAATAAATCTGCTCAAATGCCTCCTCTGAATCCATAAAGAACAGCATGCCGATATCGATATAATCTGTTCCGAGATTATCCAACAGATTTTCAAAATACCTCTTACAAGTTGGTAAATCGCGGCTTATATCATATTGCTGACTTAAATCTACCGAGCCGATATGCCCTTGTATAATAAAATCTTTCCGCCTGTTGCCTAATGCTTTACCAATATTCTTTCGTATCTCATCACCGGGCATAAATACATCCATAATATTTATACCATGATCGTGTGCTGCATGGATGGTTTCTTCAACCATAGCATAAGGTTTACCATCCAAATGTTCGGCTCCAAGTCCGATCACACTGGCAGACATACCTGTATTTCCAATTTTACGATATTCCATATTCAATTATATAATAATTTTGAAGATACGAAGTAAATGCAGAAGAACCAAAACTTATTTTCTATCTGGTTCAAATAATTCATGTCCAAGCCTTCCAGTACACCGTTTTCCATTTCTCTCCTATTACTTCCATAGTAATATTTTTCCGGATATATTGACTCTATTTATAAATAAAAGCAGATCATATAACCTCATACGAATATCTAGGCCAGTTTTGCTTAATATAGTCAACTTTACTATCCTCAGTTACAATATAATCTATTTCTCTTAACGATGCTACATGAAAATTTCTTGCCGTATCCAGTTTGTTGCCGTCAGCGATTACCACCCGTTTTATCCCTTGTTCTACCATAGTACGCTTTATAATAGCCTCTTCGCGGTCAGATGTAGTTAAACCCTCTTGTGGATGAAGATCACTAACGCCTATGATAGACCAATCAGAACGGATTGTCTGTAACATCTGATAAACCGATACACCTACTGTCACTTGCGAAGAAGAAAAAACTTTACCTCCCAAAAAAATCAGATCAATTTTAGGATGATTGAAAAGCTCATTAGCAATAGGAAAACAATTTGTATATATCGTCAAATTTAAATCTTTAGGTATCAAACGGGCTACTTCCAGATTCGTCGTACCACCATCCATCAGTATGATGTCTCCATCCTTAAATAGCGGGATCAATTTAGATGCCATCTGTTGTTTTATACAAGTAGAGGTATTCATCCTTTCTGTGAATTGTATCGATATCCCCGATCTTGCAATCGCACCTCCATGAACCTTGGTCAGCAAGCCTTTTTTATCAAGCTCAGCCAAATCTCTCCTCAACGTATCATCAGAAATCCCCAACTCATTACTAAGGGTAGTAATATATATTTTGTTATCTGTACTGATCCTACTAAGAATATACTCCTGTCGTTCTTCTTTCAGCATAATTCCGCTTATGTAATATTGCACAATACCGCAATATTACATATATTTATTAAGAATACAAAGAAAAATATGCAGATAAACAATTAATAATGCAAATATATGCGGTATTTATTTAAATTATATCTAGTAATGATAATTCGGATAAAAAAACCGCATGAAAAGAAAAAGATAGCTTCCTATCATTTCTTCAAAATAAAGAAAGTTTAACAATTATAAAATATAGAGCAGATGAAAACAGAGTATGAAAAATGTATGAACGGAGAGCCTTTCAACGGGAAAGACAAAAAACTGGCAGAAATGACAATACGAACCAAGCGATTACTGGTAAAACTTAATGCTACGGATTTTGCAGATACAAAGCAAAAAGAAGAGATTCTACATGAAATATTCGGACGTATGGGAAACAATGTGCGTGTAGATATCGACTTTCACTGTGAGTATGGCAAAAATATATTTGTAGGCAACAAGGTCATCATTAATATGAACTGCACCTTTGTAGATAATAACCGGATAGAAATAGGAGATAATGTACTGATAGCTTCCAATGTACAAATATACACGTCTACCCATTCCACCATAGTAAAGGAAAGAATAGTGCAGGATTGGGAC
Source organism: Dysgonomonas hofstadii (assembly GCA_040395895.1). Taxonomy (GTDB): domain Bacteria; phylum Bacteroidota; class Bacteroidia; order Bacteroidales; family Dysgonomonadaceae; genus Dysgonomonas; species Dysgonomonas hofstadii_A. The sequence goes on along the minus strand of JBEBPN010000061.1, from coordinate 4,312 downwards.
GAAAATTCAGGAAGATCGTTCTGCAACACATTTGCCCAACCTGTAAGAATCGAAGATAATGTATGGATCGGTGGCGGATCTATTATACTGCCGAATGTCACCATCGGGAAAAACTCTGTAATAGGTACCGGCAGTGTAGTTACCCGCTCTGTACCTGCCGATTGTGTCGCTGTTGGCAATCCATGCAAGGTAATAAAACACATTGAAAACAATTAAAGTATAACAATCAAATTACACACAAGATGAAAAAGAGAATTTTGGTAGACATGGACGGAGTCTTAGCGGATGTGTATGCGCAATTTACTGCCTTAGAATATAAAGAATCCGGAATAATGCTGGAAATGAAAGACCTGTATGGAAGACTGGAAGAAAGAGCTTTTCCATCTTTCCAAAAACACGTCAATAGTCCCGGCTTTTTCCGTACCGTTCCTTTAATAGAAGGAAGTGTAGACGGATTGAAATATTTGAATGAAAAGCATGAGGTATTGATTGTTTCTTCAGCTACAGAGTTTCCGAGTAGCCTGACTGATAAGTGTGAATGGCTGATGGAATACTATCCTTTCATATCGTGGAAACAAATGATATTTTGCGGCAGCAAAGAGAATATTCCCGGAGACATTATGATCGACGACCACCCGAAGAATCTTTCTTTTTTTGAAGGAAAGCGGATATTGTTTACTCAGCCTCACAATGTTTATGTACATGATAACAGCTACGAACGGGTATTCCGTTGGGAAGATATTATCAAAAAGCTTTGAATAAGATTTTATCGTTCTTTCTATACAACTAAATTAAGTAATATTTTTAGAATAAGACAATTATGGAGTTATATTTACTCAAAGTGTATAGCAATTATTTATATCATACTCTTCATAAGGGCTATAGCTCCACATCCGAAGAAGAACTTATAACAAAAGAGTTAGGTTTAAATGTATATTCAAAAATAGACGATGTTATGCAAATGTGGTGCAAAATGCAAAAACAAAAAAAGCTAACAATCTGTATTAAAGATTATTAGCTTATTACTTGGCGGTATGGACGGAATCCATTATTTTCTAGTTAAATAGCTGCATATCAAACATTTGTTTCACTTTATTTTGCAAAGGTGAACACTTTAGGAAATTTCAAAATATCACATTTTGTCTTAATTATAGATACTCTTGTCTGTACATTAATTACTCTTTACAAAAATAATATATTTTAATTGTATGTATAAAGTTTAAAGAAGTAATTAACGGTGTTTTTTAATATTTTCAGAATGAAAAATATACAGAGCTTAGGTGTTAAGAGTACTTTTATAAATTGAGACGAAACTAATCGCTATTTTTCTATCTAAATGACTTATTATTAACACTTATTTTCCTTTCTTAAAGAGTGATAGCGATTAGATATCACTTGAAATAAGCTCTGCTAGCTATATAACTATACAGGGCCTCAAGGTTTACATAATCCCATTGCAGTGCTTAAGCTTTCAGTAATTCTTGCTTCCTCATTATGTCCATCAGTTGACAATCTGAGCAATGGAAGTCCGATAATTTCTAAAATGTGATCTTTCTTACTGTCTCTTTCCTGTTGTAACTTATTATCATGGAATGAAACACCGTCTACCTCAATAGCTAAAACAGGGGTTTTATCCATTTTGTTATACAGTAGAAAATCGATTCTTGAATTGTTCTTTATGAACTGGATTTCATCTTCAGAAAATGATTGAAAATCTCGAACAAGGTCTCTAAGCCGATATTCTCGAACCATATCAATTGACGAAAATTGGACGTTGTTTTTAAGTATATCTTCATTCAATAGCTTATCAATAATAATTTCTGCAGCAGACCCTTTTATTTTCTTGTTGGATGAAAGAAACGAAGTGAAGGCCTTATTGTATTCTTTATATAGAAGGTCAAAAACGGAACAGATACGACCTTTAACAATCGTTTCATTGGGGTCGGTGGTATAACATATATAGCGTATCATATCACCGATATTTGTTCCGTGAGGAAGTTCCATTGATACAGGTTTTACAACAATAAATTCTTTAACAGCTCTTGATACAGCTACGTTAATAAGGTTCGGATTATCTATAAATTCCCCGATTTTGCTTCTGACCGTATTGAATATAATCACATCTTTCTCACGCCCCTGGAATTTATGTATCGTGTCGGCTTCCGCACCATCGGGCAGTCGCTTCTGCAGCATATCGGCATGCTTTCTATAGGGAGCAATAACTCCGACTTCCGTATAATTCATTGAAAGGTGTTCTCGTATATAAGAATCCGTTTCATCTATCTGTCTTTGATTATAATTATCTCTTTCTCCGGATATATTTGTTTCTATGATTTTGAACGGATGATTACTTCCATCAGTCATAACAACTAAATTATTATTGTAGTATTTCTTATTGCAAAATCCAATAATAGTAGGATGGCATCTATAGTGTTCTTTTAGTAAAACCGATTTTACGCTATTCCCATACAAACTTTTCAATGAATTCAGAATATTCTGTTTTACATAATCATATGCAGGAGAAATATTGTACTCCACTTGAAATTGCTCTGCAGCCTCTTGGCTCTGTTTATCTACAATATGAGTTAGTTGCAGACTATCTCCGACAACAATCACATTTCGACAACACGAAAAACATACGGCAGCTTTTATTATATCTACCTGTGAAGATTCGTCTATAATCAGATAGTCGAAAAGATATCCGTTAGGGATACTTGTGTGCAGAGAGAGCGTAGAACTTAGTATCACTGGATAACGTTTTGCAAAATCCTTAAACTGCTTACGATAATCTTTTGCATTAAATTCGGCTCTATCTGAACAATTATACTTCTTGAATAACTCCCCATTGAATACTTCTTTTGATATACCAATAAAATGTTTAAGGTTAGATTTTTCATTATTAGAAGCTAACCAGTTTTCAACGTCCAGTATTTCGTTTTCTATTTTTGTTATATATAGTTCATAGAATTTATGATTTGCATAGATGGGCAATTCTTCACCATAAAGACTTATACTCTTAAGGTCAAATAAGCCATAATGAAAAAATAATCGCAACGTATTTCTGATAGACAGCCTTCCTTTAAGCTCTATGCACGATAACAAATCTTTTAAACTCAAAATTTTGCTATAATTCCATTTACGACGGAATTTCTTGTCAAGCATAGTTTTTACCTCCAGATCGAGTGGCTGCTCTGCTTTTATATGTTCGAATTCTATTTCAGCATCTGATAGCTCCGTTTTTAAAGTGGCTAATTTATTTCGGTACTGAAAACATTTAGTTAATATGGAGTCTAATTCCTCAATCTCATTCTTTGCTCTTTTTAATCGCTCTTCCGAAATTTTAAAATTCGGATTGATTGTTTGTTCTTCAATACTGTCAAAGAATGAAGTTTTATTCTCTTTGTTCCCAAGTGATGCAACAACCATCCCATAGCCATATTTCTCTAACTTCTCCCGCACATTGAAGACCGCAGAGTTGTTGTTAGAAACAATTGCAACAGTTTTATTCTGTACAATAAGATTGGCTATGATATTTAAAATTGTTTGTGTTTTTCCTGTTCCCGGAGGACCTTCCACAATACTTATGCTATTTCTTAGAGTTGTCTCAACTGCCAGTTTCTGGCTTTCATTACATCCGAATGGATAGATTAGTGGTTCTTTAAAAGGACTAGGAGCAGGGTTCTTCTTATATATATATTTGGATAATGCCGATCTTGATTCTAATAAATCTATACTCTCAAGAGCCTTGAGCAATATTTCGGAACTTATTTGATTTGGATTTTTGTTTTCGGTTTCCTCTGCCGGTATGTCAAATGATACTCCTCCTGACCTTTTCAGTATTTCTTTAAAATAATCGATAATCGATTTCGCTTGATCTGTGTCTTTTTTTATACTACAAATTTCAATGTCAGAACTTTTTTCAATAGGATAAGAACATTTGTCTCCATTGCGAAGAATCAAATAACAATCATAATCATCAACGGTATCATATGTATCATTCAATTTTCCATTCTCGTATATGCGAACATTTTCGCATGTTGAAATAAACGGATAGTACTTAACCTTATCAGCTCCGTAACTATAGCTTCTTCCATTACTAAATGTGATGAGATATCCATTGTCAGTACGGACTACAGTTGAAACATCTCTTCTGTATTCAAAATTTGGGGATGTTTTATTTTTCAAGTATATTAGGAATGGGTACTTCATGATTCTTTCTTATTATAAATTAGGCAATAGAGCTAGGATAACAATTACAGTATTGAAATCTTATTCTTCATAAAGAACGTCTTTATGGTCAATCAAAACTTCG
>JBEBPN010000060.1:0-12379 GCA_040395895.1 Dysgonomonas hofstadii | reverse complement strand
TCTCTCTCTCTCTCTCTCTCTCTCTCTCTCTCTCTCTCTCTCTCTAACAAAATAGCCCTAACATCCAAATTTTCAGACGAAAAAATGGATACAATCGTTGTTGTATCTGATGAAAAAATGAACATTATTTGTCTTGTATTACCTATATTGGCGGTAAAAGTACAAGCAATTTTTTAATTTAGCAAGTTTTAATGAAAACTTCTTGGAAATTAAATTACTGGGCTATCTGTGTAATGTCTAATTAATTATTTTATGTAAATAAAAAAAATGACTATGAATCTATATAAAGGTTAAAAATAGGTGGGTATAAAACAAAAGGGCCGTCTCCCATGTATAACAGCCCTTTTTCCAACCTCTATTTAACAAAAAGCCTTATCGCTAAGGCGAAGAGATTTAACCGTATTTGTTTGCTAGGGTTTCATACCCATAGCTTTGATGTATCCATCGTTTTTTACACAATTACCGAATTTCATATTTTCGAGTAAATCTGTCATTGCTTTTCTCACTATTGTCTGATCGGGTCTTGCATTACGTACTTTCTCGAGAGTGCCCCTGTCCTTCTTTGTATATTCTACAATCAGATCCCAATTTTCGGGTTTGGGGATGGTCATCATGCAACTATTCGGTACCATTTTCTTATATGGCCAGTAGTGCCATCCGATGTTGTTTCGCTCCATCAGGCGTGTCCATGCAGCAATCCACTCATTTGTATTCTCTCCCGTTTCTCCCATATAGATAGGCAGGTTTACACTATCTCTGAAGTTCACGAAGTCCTGTATATTGTTTTGCAATGTGTCGCACCAGTAGCGATGGCAGGTGTACATCAGCTTATCATCGAACTTTGAATCTTTAAATACTTTGAAATTTCCATTCCATTGTGCTCCGCCCAACAGTACGATGTGATTTTTGTCAATAGTGCGAATAGAATCTACACACCTTTTGTACAGCGGTTCCAGTGAGTCGTTGAGATGTGCGTCATTTTCCAAAAAATAGTGTGCGATAGGTTCATTCAGCAGGTCGTATCCCAGAATGATAGTGTCATTTGCATAGTGCGCAGCTACATCTTTCCATATTTCACAGAATTGTTTTTTGCTGGCTTCGCTATCCATCAGCCATGGGTACCCGTAGCTGTCGTCTATATTATCGCCGGTTTGCCCACCGGGAGCATCGTGCATATCCAGTATGACATACAGATTTTGCTGACGACACCATTCTACTACCTGATCTATGAGTTCAAATCCATCGTGCGAGGCATCGAGCCCCATGTAGTCTTCGTTTGTAAACAATTTGTAATGGAACGGTATCCTCACCGAGTTCATTCCTGTTTGCCTGATATATTTGATATCGTCTTCAGTGATATAGTTCTTTTTGAACTCTTTCCAGAATTCCCGTGTGAAATCAGGTCCCGCCATTTCACAGAAAGCCTCATTGATAAGTCTGAACGAGCTGGCTTCGGCTCCGAAGAAGAACATATATCCTTCAGGATTGAGCCAGTTGCCCAGATTGATTCCCTGAATAAGGAATTTCTCACCGTTTGGTTTTATCAGATCAGGTCCTTCAACTTTAAGGAAACGGTCGGCATCCGGTTGTTGCTGATTCTCCGTCTTGCAACCGAATAGTATAAGGGGAAGTATAAGAAAGTAAATAAATTTTTTCATGGCACTATATCTTTGCTGATATCAGCTATAAATAGATTGAAGCTACACTGTAATAATAAAAGGCACAGGGACTATGAAAATCTGATATGTGTTTAACCCTGTGCCTTTTCGTTCTGTCCTTTATTCTGTCACAGAAAAAGCACTTTTTAAAGTGGCGTTACTATTACCGCCAACCCAAACATTAAAATCACCTGTTTCAGCCTTTTTAATCAAATCGCGACCATAAAAAGCTAAGTCTTCTGTTGTTAACTTAAATTCAACTGTTTTAGTTTCACCCGCTTTGAGTGCTACACGTTGGAATCCTTTTAGTTCTTTCACAGGACGCACAACAGAGCCAACTTTATCTTGAATATAGAGTTGGGCAACCTCCGTACCGTCTATATTACTTGTGTTTTTTAGAGTAACCTTTACTGTCAGTGTTCCGTTCATCGGTATTGATGCCGAAGACAAGTTGAGGTTAGAATATTCAAATGTACTGTACGACAGACCGTATCCGAATGGGAACAGCGGGTTTCTCCCCGAGTCGAGATAGAAAGATGTGTTTCCGAGCGATGTCTGTCCGGCCTCCAGTTCTATTTGATCCAATGTCATTACTTTTTCAGGAGCAGGACGTCCGGTATTGTTGTAGTTGTAATACATTGGTATTTGTCCTACTTCGCGAACGAAAGTTGCAGGAAGTTTTCCACTAGGATTTGCCTTTCCGAAAAGAAGGTCTAGTATAGCAGGTCCTCCCATTGTTCCCGGATGAAAATTGAACAGTACAGCGTCGGCATATGGCAGATCGCGTTCGATCGTTAAAGGGCGACCTGCCATGATAACCAAAACAACCGGTTTGCCTGCACTTTTTACCGCTTTCAGCAGTTCAGACTGAACACCTATCAGATTGATGTTGGATAGTGAATGTGCTTCTCCGGAGAGGATAGCTTCTTCTCCTAAGAATACTACTGCAACATCTGCTGACGCAGCGGCTTGTTTCGCTTTCTCAAAATCGCCTGTGTTTTTGTCCCGCGAATATTTAAGGGCAGGTTCGTATACATAATTGATATGCTTGTAATCGTTTTTCAGTGCACCTACAGGTGTTACTGTATATTTCTTGTCTCCGTCGAATACCCATGTTCCCATCTGGTCGTGCGGAGCATCGGCCATAGGCCCGATAACTGCAATTTTTGTGTTTTCGCTCAATGGCAATGTCCTGTTGTCGTTTTTCAGTAGAATGGCAGATTCTATAACAGCCTGTCTTGCTGCTTTCAAGTGATCGGCAGCATACAATACTGATGCTTTCTTAGTATCTACATACGGATTTTCAAACAATCCCATTCTGAACTTTATGCGAAGAATATTGCGAACAGCATCGTCTATAGTCTTCATCGATACTTTACCTTCTTTGATTAGCTCAGGCAGATACTTGATATAAGAACCTGTTACCATTTCCATATCCAGTCCGGCATTAGCTGAAACTTCTGCGGCTTGTTTGTCATCCTTTACAAATCCGTGTGGTATCATTTCACCTACCGAATTCCAGTCTGAAACTACAAATCCGTCAAATTTCCATTCGTCACGTAAAATGTTTTTCAATATATATTCATTCCCTGATGCCGGTATCCCGTCATTATCATTAAATGAAGTCATCAGCGTCGCTGCACCTGCTTTTATCGCTTCGTGGAAAGGCGGCAGGTAAACATTGCGCATCTGTATCGGAGGTATGTTTGTGCTGTTATAGTCACGTCCGCCTTCTGCTGCTCCATAACCGATGAAGTGTTTTACACAGGCTGCGATTGATCCAGGATCTGCCAGATTTCCGTTACCCTGAAATCCGCGAACCATAGCTGCGCCGAGTTGTCCGCCCAGATATGAATCTTCACCCAGACTTTCGGCAATACGTCCCCAACGTGCATCACGCGAAATGTCGAGCATCGGGGCAAAAGTCCATGTGATACCGGTCGAACGGGCTTCTACTGCTGCAATACGGGCACCGTCTTCCACTAGTTGCGGACTGAATGATGCCGCTTGTCCTAATGGAATAGGGAATATGGTTTTAAATCCGTGAATAACATCGCGTCCTATGATAAGTGGAATTCCAAGACGGCTATTTTCTAAAGCAGCCTTTTGCATCTTGTTTACCATTTCGGGATCGGAAATATTCAGTAACGAACCGATTTTACCATCCTTGATAGGCTGGGTAAAGTTCTTGTCCAGCATTTTTTCGGCTTCCTGTCTGATGAGTTTTATTTTCTCATCTTTGGTCATTTCAGAAGGATTTTTCTGTCCCTGACTACCAGCAATACCCATTCTGACAAGGAAGGTATTCATGTCATCATCGCTATATTGTGCGATGGCTTTATCGTCTACTGCAAAGAAGCTTATCTGGTTCATCTGGCCGATCTTTTCCTCCAGTGTCATTTTCGATAACAGATCCTCGACCCGCTTCTCTACATCATTTTGTGCATAGCCCACCGAGAATAATCCGGAAAGAGCCAGTATGCCTAATAATCCTAATTTTTTAATTTTCATACGACAATTTTGTTTTTACTAGATATATGGAAACCTGCATGCCTGAGTTCACATAATCTTTATAGCTTATTTTTGATATACTCTTACATAGTCTATTTCGTAACGCGCCGGGAATATGGCGGGATCTACTCCTTGCAGTCCACCCCAGTCTCCGCCTATGGCAAGATTGAGTTTAAGGTAGAAAGGAGTATCGAACGGCCATGTGTTTTTATCGTTTTTCTTATCGTTTTCGAATGTGAAATAATTGTTACCGTCCACATATCCTTTTATATAGTCCTCTGTCCATTCCAATCCGTAAACATGAAATTCTGTTTCGGCATTCTTTATATTCAGAGTTGCTGTTTTTTCTGTTTTAATGGCATGGTTATATGTTTTTGTATGTACAGATGATTGTGTAACATCGGGTCTGTAACCGACATATTCCATGATGTCTATTTCGCCGTCGAGCGGCCAGTGCTGGAAATTTTCGGGAAGCATCCAGAATGCAGCCCATGTACCCTTTCCTCCGGGAACTTTGGCGCACATCTCGAAATATCCGTATTTCCATGATTTTTTTGTATTCATACGGGCGGATATAACATCCGAGCCTTGGTATGGTACAGCTAGTTTATGTGCTGTTATGATAAGAGAACCGTTTTCTATTTTGGCGACAGTATCGTTCTCATGCACACGGTCAACATAGTTTTGAAGTTCATGATTTCCCCATCCGTGATTTCCTGTCTCGAACGACCATTCTTCGTTAGGGAGAGGCAATACTCCATCCTTAGGTGAGTCGTTGAACTCGTCTTGCCATACAAGTGTATAGCCCTCGGGGATATAACTTTTTTCCGGTTCCGGTGTATTTTCCTTGTTGGTTTGTGCGCAAGCAGCACATAAAAACAAAGGTATAAGAAGGGAATATATGAGTTTCATGGTGTTGGTTATTAGAGATAATACAGGCTGCCCGGTAAGAAAAGCCTTGCGCAGGCAGCCTGAATATGTAGTTAGTGAAATGTGATCTTAGTCAATTATTTCTTGGGAACGAAACGGTACCACCATCCGTTACCGGACTCTACAGCACTGACATTTTTTAGGTATAATACTTCATTTTCTTCATCCATCTCGTTTAGAATGGAGTATGAAGAACTTCCTGTGTAATGCCCCATAAATCCACCATCGAGTATTTCCAGTGACATTGCAGCTTCATTCATAAGGTAGCCATATGAAGCCAATGGAGTATATTCTACATCCCAATCTCCGGCAGGAGGTTCACTTGCATTAGGATATCCTTTTTTAGCCAGGTCGTCTTTTCCGGCAGCATTGGTATATATTTTACCTTTATTAGCCCATACCAGCTTAAGACCCGTTTCTTTTGACATTGAGAATGTGAATTCCTGTTCGTACAGACTGCATCCGGCTTTTCCTTCTGCCGGACAACTCCACCATGAAGGCTTGCTGTCGGTTGCCGGACCTACTCCAAAATGTCCGTCGTTTGCTCTGTCAAAAACCCACGTTTTTCCCTCCGCGTTATCGAATCCTCCGGTTAGGGTATTATACATAGGGGTATCCAATAAATCAAAGTTGTCATCTTCTATGATCAGTTTCTTGGAGATGCTGGTAGAGCCTCCTGTAGTATACAGGGTCATCGTAATTGTATATTCACCTTTGAACGGGTATTGAGCTGTTACATTTACTCCTTTATCTTTACTGTAATTACCCATATCCCAAACGGCTACGCCTGCTCTGGGTGATATGTCTTCCAATGTGTATACATTCTTCGTTGAGGTAGGGGTTATCTTAAATTCCAATTCGGATGGATTGGGATCAGAACCCAACTTATAATCATCTCCGTCCTGAGGATCACAGGATGTCAGAATAAAAACCGACATCAATGCAAAAATTCCGTATTTTAATATATTTTTCATTATTGTATGCTTTTATTGGTTATTTCCACTGACCGTTTTGCTTCAATTCAAATTCGGTGTTCTTTGTGCTTTCTATATCTGCCTGAGGGATAGGTAGATATTTCATCCACTCTTCGAATGTACGTACAGAATTATTGGCTGCATCGCTCTCAGTCAATACTGTAATTGCATCTCCCCAGCGTACTAAATCCCAGAAACGCATACCTTCTCCAAGAAATTCGCGACGACGTTCCAATTTGATGTTAGCTGCTGTTGCTGGTATTGAATTATCTGTACCAAATGCGCGGTAACGTATTTTATCAAAACAATCTTGTGCAGATACACCTTGCTCGGCTTGTCCGTGCATTTTTACCAGTTCCACATAGTTGAGAAGAGTCTCAGCAAAACGGAATATACGTAGATTATTTGCAAAGTTGAGGTCTTGGTCACCAGGTAAATCATTATATCCTACGCGTGCTGCATATTTACGTTGAAATAGACCTGTGTCTTGGAATCGTTTTGTGTAAGATACCCCTGACCAGTCATTTATTGATCCGTCACGACGAGTGTCTCCACTTTCATAAATGTTGTAAGCAGCACGGCGTACAGGAGCAAATCCCCAACCTCCTTTAAATATTTCATCCGGATCTTTCAATTCATTTGGAGAGATAAATGCCGGTAGATTTGTTCCGAATCCTTGCCAGCCGCTAGCCCATGTTTTTCCTTCAGGCAACTGGTTGCTTTCAAAGATTGACTCTATACAAAACTCATTTTTGTCTTCCCACATAGCATCGAAATCTTCGAGTAGATTGTACTTTGTACTCTGGATTATGTCGGCCATATCTTTTGTAATTTCTGCATAACGTGATGCGTCTTTTTGATAAAGGACAACACGTGTCTTCAACATCAACGCTGCTGCTTTAGAAGCCCGGCCTCGGTCTGCATCTGCAACTTTCATAGGAAGTCTATCCCCTTCACAAGCGAAATCTATATCAGCTATAATCTTTTCATAAATCTCATCGGCTGTTAGTTGTTTAGCCATATGAGGCGGATCAACAAGTTGTTTTTCGTAATATGGTATATTACCCCAGAATTTCCATAATAAATGAACATAGTATGCGCGTAGAAAATGTGCTTCTGCTTTATATTGTTCAAGTTTTTCCTCTTTGATTCCAGTTGCTAGCTCAGCCTGGTTGATGGCATTATTGCAACGGCTCAATCCTGTGAAATAGATATTCCATAATCCGGAAGTTGTTTCTGCAGCAGTAGAAGTAAATTGAGAGAGTTTATATAAAGAGCCTTGGTCTCCGGCATCACCACCTCCTTTGTAAAGATCGTCAGAACGCAGATCCGACATTAGTAGTACGGCATTGTAATTATTATCGGCATAGCTGTCGAACATGAGTATCTGATAGGCTGCTGCCAAATTGGCCAACAGGGCAAACTCAGTCACCGGTGTGCCTGCTTCTTGTTTCTCTGTGGGAGAGGAAGTCAGAAAGTCTTCTCCACATGAGGTAAAGGAAAACATTCCTACAAGAATAATCAGTATTGATAAAAAACTATATTTTTTCATGTCTGTATTGTAATTTGAGGATTAAAAAGAAATATTAGCTCCAATAGATATAGTCCTAGATTGTGGATAAATACCACGGTCTACACCAATTCTGTTATAGTCGCCAGTTGCAACTTCCGGGTCGAAACCGTCATATCCTGTGAAAGTAAGAAGATTCTCTGCCGAAACATATACTCTTAGCTTTTGTATGGAGGCTTTTCTTGTTATTTTGCCCGGAAGTGTGTAACCTATCTGAGCAGTTTTCAAGCGCAGATAAGAACCATTTTTCACATAGAGGTCGGATGATCTCCAGTTTTCGTTCGGGTTAGCGCTTGTCATACGAGGTATTTTGTTAGATGTACCTTCTCCTATCCAGCGATCCAGAGTCCAACTTGGACGGTTCATTGCCGGAATATCGCCGCGTTGCGAGAAGTCGAAGATATCGTTTCCTGCTGTTCCCTGGAAGAAGAGGTTCAGGTCGAAACCTTTATAGTCTGCTCCCAGAGTGAATCCGAATGACCAGTCCGGCATACCTTTGCCTATTCTTGTTTTATCATTGTCGTCAATAACGCCATCTCCGTTGACATCTACGAAGCGAACATCACCGGGTTGTGCTTTCGGTTGCATCAACTCACCTTTGCCGTTTTTATATGCATTTACTTCAGCTTCATTTTGGAACAATCCATTTGTCTTGTATCCGTAGAAGAATGGCCATACTTCTCCGTTCTGTCCTTTTATAAAACTACCTACACCCGATGCTCCGGCACTTTCATATATAGCTTCACCGTTTGCATTTCCGAGTTTTACTAGTTTATTTTTCATATACGAAGCATTCGCCGAGATATGATAATTGAAATCTCTGATTTCGTGTTTCCAACCAATTTCAAGTTCGATACCGGAGTTATCCATATCTCCAAGATTTGACATAGGAGCGGCATCGTGTCCTGCATAGTTTGGTATCGGCATATACATTAACATGCCATTTGTTTTCTTTTTGTAATAATCGAAACTGAAACTCAAGGCACTGCCTAAGAAGCGGGCATCGAATCCCAAATCAATTTGTTCAGATTCTTCCCATTTGATATCAGGATTAGCGATCCGAGATGGGGATACACCATATTGCATAGTTCCGTTTTTACCTTTGTCTGTTACACTATAACCTCCGCCATAATAGTAGTTCTGACCACCATCCATCAGTGAAGTATAAAGGAAAGGCCCTATTCTCTCATTACCATTCTTACCCCAGCTAAAGCGGACTTTGAATGCGTTAAACCAGGTCGGGATATTATTCAGGTATGGTTCATTCAGAACATTCCATCCCAGTGAAACAGCCGGAAATGTAGCCCATTTGTTATTTGATCCAAAATTTGATGATCCGTCACGGCGAACAGTTGCCTGAACCATATAACGTTCATCATAGTTATAGTCAATACGTCCGAAATAAGAAGCAAGAGAGTGGAAATTCATTCCTTGATCTGTTCCCCCAAATACTCTTTCCTTATCTCTGTCGGCAGTAGCAGAGTTGATATTTGCTTTGCCCGGTATAGTTTCGAGTAAGTCGTAGTCACTACCACCAAGTTGACGGCGTTTGTATTTCTGGGCCGATTGTCCCAAGACTACAGTTAAGTTATGTTTCTCATTGAACGATTGATTATATGTAGCATAGTTTTCTATTTGCCATCTGTAGCCGCGATTCATTTCACTCCATACAGAACTTTGTTTAATATCTTTTCCCTGACTGGCAAGGAAGTGAGGGAACTCATAGCCATCAATACCCCAGAAAGCAAGGTCAAATCCATAACTACTTCTGAATTTAATCATAGGCAGAACATCTATTTCAGCCCAGAAGGTTCCGACAAATTTGTCTTCATTGTTTTTTTCTTTTCTAGGTCGGTTGAGCATAGCAACAGGATTGGCTATTTCCTGAAAGCCCGAAGGGGGTAAAGAAAATACGTTTCCATCTTTGTCTGTTACAGCTGCCGGACGTTCTGCAAGTACTGCATCAGGATCTGTTGCATATACAGGAATGGTAGGGTTAAAAGCTAAAGCACTACCTAAAACCGAGCCATATTCTGAGTTCGCATCTATACTTATTGATTTTCCTCTGGCGTACGAAATATTCGCGCCTACCCTTACTTTATTAAGGAATGAGCGTTCCTTTGTTTCGTATGCCGTATAAGTGGTATTAGATCTTATGCTCCAGCGGTCATAATTTGATTGTCCGTAGTTACCGCCGATAATCCCTTCTTGACCAAAGTAGCCTAGAGAGAGGAAATATTGAACATTGTCGCTACCTCCACTGATACTTACCTGATGATTTTGTATAGGAGCATTGTAGTTAAATGTTTCGTCCTGCCAGTCTGTGCCTTTTCCGGCTCCGGCTATTTGTTCATTTGTATAACGAGGGGCATTGCCATCGTTGATCTGAGATTCATTCATAATGATCATATACTCCTTTGCATCCAGAACAGCTCTTTTTTTCCATGGATTTTGCCATCCATAACTGAAATCGTAGCTAACAATAGTTTTCCCTTTAGAACCACTTTTTGTAGTCACAAGGATAACCCCGTTAGCAGCACGCGCTCCGTAGATTGCGGCAGAAGCAGCGTCTTTAAGGATTTCCACAGACTGTATGTCTACAGGATTCAGATAACTGATACCTCCATCAACAGGCATACCGTCTACAATGTAAAGCGGGTCACTGTTGTTTACAGTTCCGATACCACGAATACGAACTTTCGATTCGGCTCCGGGTTGTCCCGAACTTTGTGTGATCTGAACTCCTGACACTTTACCTTTCAGTGCATCTTCTACACGGGAAGGTTTAGCAGCGTTCAGTTCCTCAGCAGTAACTTTACTAATGGCTGCTGTAACCACACTTTTCTTTTGCACACCATAACCTACCACAACTACTTCATCAAGCATTTGTTGTGATGTTCTCATTCCTACATCTAATGTAGATCCAGTTGCCCTATGTTCTTGTGAGTCGTAGCCTACATAGGTGAAAACTAGAGTTGCTCCTTCAGGTACTTTAATGGAATACTGACCATCCACATCGGTCATTGTTCCGTTAGTAGTCCCTTTCTGGGCAACTGACACTCCAATTAACGTTTCTCCTGTTTCTGCATCAGTGACAACTCCTTTTACATCGGTCGTTTGTCCGAATACAGTCAGGGAAGAAAAAAGAAATAAAGGAAGAATGATAAATAACACTTTCCAAAAGAAGGGTTCTCTCTTCATGATTGTTAAATTTAAGGTTGATTAAATTTTTTAATTTATAGTTAGATCTTTGTGAAGATTCCGATGCAAACCTACAGGGTTATTTCCATTTTTTAAAGAAATTTAATACATCAAAAACTCAAATTATTTGCATTATGAATACTACATCACTACTACATAGTATTTTTAATATGTTGATAAATAGTATTTTGTGAAATAATATGTATGTCATGGTATTTTTCCTCAATGAAATATTGTATATTTGAATTGCGACAAAAAAGAGAATCCATAAAAGGTGTTAATATAAGCGCCTCATAGCTATATCTAATACAGGCTTATGCAATATAAAAAGCATTTATCTATACTTATTGTACTATTGTCTTTATCCGTGTCGGGATATTCCTCTCCTATCTGGCAGCGAAAAGTAGTTAATTATGAACGAAACCAGTATGAAGCGGGTCCCCAGAATTGGATGATCGACCAGGCTGAAAACGGATGGATTTATTGTGCAAATAATAACGGACTCCTCGAGTTTGACGGGGTAAACTGGTCTCTGTATCCTATCAGGAACCGGATATTACGCTCATTGAAGATATATGATAATAAGATTTTTGTAGGAGGAAGTTCCGAGTTTGGTTATTTTGCTCCGGACAATATGGGTTTTCTGGTTTATAAATCGTTGTCGGGCAAAGTCCAGAATTGGGTAGGTGAAGTCTGGAAAATACTGATCGGAGAGCAGAATATATATTTTATAAGCGATAAACATATCCACATTTATAACGGTGGTGAAGATATACAGACTATAAATGTGGATAGAAAAATTGATTGCTCTAATATTATCGGCGGAAGGTTGTATTTAGGCACTCCCGATGGTATATTTTATCTGTCGAAAGGTAAAAGTATACAATTTCTGGCCTCTTCCTCTTCACTGATGTCTCGCAAAATGGTCAGTATCTTACCTTATGAGGAGAAATTATTTGTGACAACAGCACAATTCGGTTTATATATATTGGATGATAACAATATAGAAAAAGTGAGTTCAGCGGCAGATGAATTTATTTTAAAGAATCAGCTATTCAGCACATCTATGCTCGGCTCAGTGGTTGCATTAGGTTCGGTGCAGAACGGTGTCTTTATGTTTGATCTGAAAAATCCATCATATAAAGAGTCGTATAATCTCGATAAAGGTTTGAGTAACAATACCGTGTTGAGTTCATTTTTTGATAAGGAGCAAAATCTGTGGCTTGGCTTAGACAAAGGGTTGAGCCTTATCGACCTGAATACTCCGATGCTATATCTCTTTGCTACGGTGTCGCCTATAGGGACAGGTTATTGTTCGGCAACCTACAACAATGAACTTTATCTGGGAACCAATCAGGGACTATATAAATTGAATCCGGACGGAGATTATAAATTAATACCGAACTCTGAAGGTCAGATATGGTCTATGATATCATACGATAATTCTCTTTTCTGCTCAGGAGACAATGGTATTATGGTCGTTTCGGCTAATAATGTTTACAAGATAGATATACCTAATATATGGGAATTGCACC
>JBEBPN010000059.1:0-13184 GCA_040395895.1 Dysgonomonas hofstadii | reverse complement strand
GCCGTTAGCTTTATGGACGGGGTACCCGTAGGGTGAGAAAGGCGTAAAACAAAAATGTGTTTGAGCTTATCGACAGATTCCTATTATATAAGCCTATGAGCCCTTTTACGGGTCGTCCTATGAAACGGGGCGCTAAAGACTTTTTGATTCCTTTTTTGGCTTTGGAAAAAAGGAATGCAAGTAATCTGTGATTACGCGCAGGAAAATAGAACGTTTTAAGTAGCGAGAGCAGAACTGAATTTATTTCAAGTTCTGCCGAGTCACGCGAAAACGACTAATGAAATAGAACGATTAAACCCAACTACTAATTCACATATTATAAATAAAACAGCCAAAAGATAATACTTTTGGCTGTTCTTATATAATTTAGGTATGTTTACTTCACAACAATATCATACGGCATGCGTGCCTGTACAAAATCCTGTTCTTTAATCTCTTTCAGTGTTTTGAAATATTCGTAGTCTGCACCCAGATATTCTCTCATAACTTTTGTAGCCAGTTCTTCTTTCTGATTCATAAGCAGGCTTTCAAATACGTCGATCTTTTTAGGGAAACTACGTAGCGAATAATCTTCGAGGCTGGCCAGTTTAGCAGCTTCTTCTATAGCTGTATCTATATCACCCAAAGCATCAACAAGACCTATTTTGAGAGCCTGATTGCCTGTCCACACACGTCCCTGTGCAATATGATCGAGTGAATCTTTAGCTATACCGCGACCGTCGGAACAACGGGTAAGAAACAGATCGTATCCGCGCTCGATATAGTTCTGGAGAATGGCTTTTTCGTCATCTCTCATCGGACGGGTCATATTACCGAAATCGGAGTACTGGTTTGTTTTCACTGCATCAAAGCTAACGCCTATTTTCTTTGTCAGTCCTTCTACATTCGGGAACATACCGAAAATACCGATAGATCCTGTCAGTGTATTCGGTTGTGCTATAATTTTAGAAGCATTACATGATATATAATAGCCTCCCGATGCTGCATAGTCACCCATAGATACCACTATCGGTTTCTTCTCTTTCAGCAAGCCTATAGCTTCCCATATTTCTTCCGAAGCATAAGCGCTACCACCCGGAGAGTTTACACGGAAAACAACAGCTTTTACCTTATCGTTATCTCTCAACTTCTCTATTTCCTTCACGTAGCGTTTGCTTGTGATACCTTCCCTACCTGTTCCGTCAGAAATACTTCCTTCGGCATAAAGAACAGCTATTATATCGTCAGACGATTTCTTATTAACATATGGAACTGTAGTAATATCCTTCACAGAGGCCAGACGCACGTCTTTCACATCTTCTACTTTCAACAGCGTTTTCAGATATTCTTTTATTCCTGTTTCGTACATCAATGTGTCTACAAGTCCGTCATTGAGAATAACTTTTGCATCTTTGAATGTAGCCAGTGAGTCGGTCAGTTCGTTCAGTTTGGCTACCGATAGTTTACGCGAATCAGAAATCTCGCCTGTAACAGTCGACCACATATCGTTCATGTAAGATGATACCTGCTCTCTGTTGGCATCGCTCATCTTGTCGAGCATAAACGGCTCTACGGCAGACTTGAACGTACCTACTTTAAATATCTGCATCTCTACTCCTATTTTATCCAGTAAGCCTTTGTAGAAGGTAGGAACAGCTGCATAACCGTGCAGGTCGAGATTACCGCGAGGATTGAGTATTACCTTATCCGAAACAGACGACAGATAGTAACAGCCCTGTGTGTAAACATCACCGTAAGAAACTACGAACTTACCGCTCTCCTTAAAGTCGGCCAGCCGGTCTCTTATTTCTTTCAGCGATGCGCCCGATGCGGAGAAAGCTCCGGCATTGATATAAATACCTTTTATCTTATCGTTTTCTTTCGCTTTCTTTATAGAAGACAGTATATCGTCCAATCCCAGCTTCGGAGGTTCGTTACGTCCCATAAGGGCATCTAATATAGAACTATCTTCTACTCTTTCATACAAAACTCCTTCGAGCTTCAATGTAAGTATGGTGTTGTCCTTCAATGTATATTTTTCTTCCGAACTGAAAGACATCATAGCCGCAAGAGAAATAAACATGATCAGACACAACAGCCCCAATACTATAAAGCATCCTAATATAGAGGCTAATAAACTCTTAAAAAAATCTTTCATCTGATAATTTTTTATATTAATTGAATAACAAAATTATATATTTATCTGGTAATATGCTACTTAAATTACAAAAAGAAGCTATACCGTCAAGGTTATAACAACTTGTGCATAACCTGTTGAAAACTGTTGATATATTTTTTAAACAATCTTTATTGTCTTTCGGATTTTAGTTCCATATATAAATAAGTCGCAAGAAACAATTAAAAATCACAAAGAAATTATAAATGATATTTCAAAATCTTATGAACATTAATTGTGCATAAAATAAAATACCTAGTTTTAAACAATGATAGTTATCAACATCTTTTTAATAAAGTTCACAAACACCTTTATATAAATAAATTGAGTAAATTTGTTTCTTTTAATAACTCTGATTACAGGCACAATGAATATTTAATAACATAATAACCAAATTTTACGACAGAAAAGAATAAACACAATTAACAGCCTATAATCATCAACATGAGTTTTTTTAAAGTTTTAAATAAAAAGAATATATATAAATATGATGTTTAATAACTCTTGTTTGAAGAAATATTATCTTGTTTTCATATTTATAAGTTTTATATCGGGAAAGGTACAAAGCCAGACTAGTGGTGTTTCCGATTCCGTTATAGCAAAAATAACTGAAAATTTTGCAAAACAGCTAAGGCTCTATCCTCAGGAAAAACTTTATACACAAATAGACAAGCCTTACTGTGTTGCAGGAGAAAATATATGGTTTCGTACATACCTTACCGATGCCAGTACAAATATCCCCGATTCCATCAGTCGCTATGTCTATGCTGAACTTACTGATCCTATGGATTCGGTTATCAGCAGGGTAAAAGTAAGACCTGTACACGGAGCATATCATGGTTATATAAGCCTGCCCGAAGATCTGGCCGAAGGCGAATATCAGTTACGTTTCTATACCCGGCTCATGGAAAGTCTGGGAGATAACTATTTCTTTAAGCGATTAGTTCGCATAGGTGATCCGTTGACTGCTCTTTACAGAACCGAACTGGAGTTTTCGTATGAAGACGGGAAAAGAATAAGGGTAAAGCTACGTATAACCGATATAAAGGAGAATACTTTTATAAAGCCGGATAAGGTAGAAATAATGGATGATAATGGTAATTTAAGACTGGTAAAAGTAAAGGATGATTACACCATTGATTTCTCGCTGAAAGCATCTGCTAAAAAGAAAGTATTATTTGTAAAATACGATTATAAAGGAAAATTCCATAAAGAATATATTACAATACCGTCCAATCCCGACTTTGAAGTATCTTTTTTACCCGAAGGCGGGCATAATATTGCCGGAACAGTGAATAGGATTGCCTTTAAGGCATTAAATTCCGATGGATTGGGTGAAGATATCGAAGGAATTTTAATAAATGAAAAAGGCGATACTTTAAATAGTTTCAGATCTACACATCTTGGTATGGGTATGTTGATTTTAAATTCTCAGGCAGACAGTATACTTTATGCTATTTGCAGAAATAAGAAAGGTTTGGAGAAAAAGTATCAGATTCCGGCAGCTACAGACAAACAAGTAGCTTTAAGCATAAGCAGCCTGAGTGACAGGTTTATGTTATCGTTGCGTATACCAAATGAAGAGCCTTTAAATAATAGTTATCACGTAGTAATACAGTGTAGAGGACATGTACTGAATATATTTAAGTGGAATAAAGAGAAGTCTTTTGCAACCATATCAAAAAAAGGTCTGCCTTCGGGTGTAATTCAGATTTTACTGGTGGATAGCAATATGAATCCTGTGAGCGAGAGGCTTGTCTTCAATGTAAACAAAGCAGATCTGACTGATACTGAATTCATCACCAATAAGAGTAATTATGCAGGTAGGGAACAGGTGAAAGGTTCTATAAAATTGAAAGGGTTTGAAAATAACGGACAAATAGCCGGTCTATCGGTTTCCGTAACCGATGATAAAGATGTAAAAATAGATACCTGCGTAAATATATTGTCATCCTTATTACTTACATCTGAACTGAAAGGTTATATAGAATCACCTGCCTATTATTTTTCGGATGATGTAAAAGATAAACCTGTATATGCTGATTTATTGATGATGACACAGGGTTGGAGCAGATATGATGTAGGCAGGATACTTAAAGGTGATCTTGAAAAACCAAAAGGCTATCTTGAACTAGGACAGTATTTATCAGGTACTGTTAAGGGCGGATTTTTTATGAATAAGAAATCGGAAGGGTATCCTGTCACTTTGATTTCGCTGCGTAATAATATATTTAAAGATACATCGACAAATAAAGAAGGCAGGTTTCATTTTCAGGGTTTTGAAGCACCTGACAGTACAACTTTTATAATACAGGGACTTACCAAAAAAGGTAAAGGTGGAGTAGAGTTATTAGTAGATGAAGAAATCTTTCCCGAAAATAAATTCTCATTGCCGTTTAGTCCTGTCGAAAACCGCTCGTTGTTTGAAAAATACATGAAAAAAGCGGATGAAAATTTTATACTGGCTAACGGTATGCGGATGATTTATCTGAAAGAAGTAGAGATATTAGGTAGGAAAAATGCGGATGATAATAAAAAAAGATCGGTATACTCATCTAATATGAATCCGCGTATATCACATGAAGAATTTGAAAAATCCAATCCGCCAGATATATTTCATATACTCAGAAATTTTGCCGGAGTACAAGTATCGGGTAATAATATATCTATACGCGGAGGTAAGCAACCTTTGATACTGGTTGATGATATGCAATACGAAATAGATATGTTATCTGATATACCTATAAGTGATATAGACGAAGTGGAAATTATAAAAGACGGTACAGCTGCTATTTTCGGTATGAGAGGAGGCAATGGTGTAATAATGATCACTACCAAAAGAGGAGAAATAAATTTTAAAAAGAATGATAAGTTTAACATAAAATCAATAACTCCACTCGGTTATCAGGTGACAAAAGAATTTTATTCGCCACAATACGCAACTAAAGAACAAAGAGCAGCTGCCGATCCTGATTTAAGAACAACTGTTTATTGGAATCCTGATATTAAGACTAATGAATCCGGTAAAGCTGATATTAATTTTTATACATCAGATGCTTCTACTACATACTCGGTTGTTATAGAAGGTATTACTTCCGGTGGTTCTTTAATTCATTCTGTACATAAAATATCGAGGAAAGATTAAATTGTATAAGAGCATGAGGAATATTTTATTATTCATTGTTATTACTTTTGTTGTTTTATCTTCTTGCAATAGAAAACAACAGCAACCTGAAAACGATCAGTACGAAAAAGTAGAAAGGTTCGTTAACGAAGAAGTTACAGATACTTTGTCTGCCAAAGAACAGGAGGAATATGCTGCCTTTTACGAAACGTATTTCAAAAATTTCTCGTACGAAGGCATAAAAGTTTTTCAGCCGATGACGTATAACGAAACGGACTTTAATAAACAGCTTTTCCACATCATGGATACAATCGTTGGTTTGTTCAAAGAAAGAGATAGATATATACTTAAGCCTTGTCGTATAGAAAAGGTGAATACGTACGAAAACGAATGTTACGGAGGTGATATGCTTGAACCTACTCTGGATACGAAAGGCGATTGCCGTTATCTTTTTAGAGGGTTGAAGAAGTATAGTGAAAAAGAGATTTTAGATACTGTTGCTGCAAGATTTTCTCTGTTTCCAGGTGAAGAAAGAAATTTTACATTCAACAATGTATCATACAAATTGAAAGGCGAAGGCAGAGCTCACCGCAATATAGCAAGTACATCGTGGGATAGTCTGATAGAATATAAACTTATCCTTACCGATGGTGATAAAACACAGTGTATAACTGAAATGAAGAAATTTTCGGATACCCGTACCGAAGTGGTTTTTATAGGTGATCTGGATGGAGATGGTAAGCCCGATTTCATCATTAGTTCACCCGATTGGTACGAAGATTACAGAGTTTTATTGTTATTATCTTCCTTTGCTGAGTATAACGAGCTGGTAAAATTGGTTTCTATAACGATGGATTCTTTTGCCTGCTGATAAATGAATCGAATCAAAAAATGGATATAGTATGAAAAAGTTTATTTTAGTAATTTCTATTTTGTTGAGTGCAAGCATAGCCTGTCATTCACAGATATATGTAGACAATCAGGGAAATGTGTATGATCAGAGACAAACAACTTCTACAACTACTACGAATAAAACCGTAGTAAATAAATCAAACTACTCTTCCGGTTCCAAATTCGATGCGTCTAAACTGACTTTCGGAGGTAACCTCAGCCTGCAGTTCGGTGATTATACAGTTGTAGGTATTTCTCCGCAGGTAGGGTACGATTTCAATAAGTATTTTACTGCCGGTGCAGGATTGGGTTATACTTACTATAAAGATAAATATTACGATTACAAATGGAATGCCAGTTATCTGAGCTTCGACCTGTTTGGCCGCGTTTATCCTATCGAATACATAGTACTGGGTATTCAGCCGGAAATCAGCCGTATGTGGCAGACTGTAAAATGGAACGATGGTTATAAGCAAAGCGAAAGTAAGTTTGTGCCTTCATTCCTTGTAGGGGTAGGTCTTCGTTTTCAGGGTATGATAGCCATGATACAGTACGATGTGGTACAGGATAAAAATTCGCCTTACGGAGACAATATATTTTACAGTGTAGGTTATACATTCAGGTTCTGATAAGTATGAAAAGAATAATACTGATTATGTCTATACTTTCTTTTCTGGGACTTTCGTCACAGGCACAGAACTTCAATGAACAGGCCGGTTTACAGAGGTACGAAAAAGCCAATGCAGAACTACCTGCACCTGTGGAAGGCGAAAAAAGAGTAGTATTTATAGGTAATTCCATTACACAAGTCTGGGCAGACAAGTATCCGGATTTCTTTAGTTCCAATAATTATATCGGACGTGGTATCGGCGGACAAACAAGCCCACAACTCTTGTTGCGTTTCCGTCAGGATGTGATAGATCTCAAGCCCGTAGCTGTAGTTATAAATACAGGTACGAACGATATAGCAGAAAATACCGGAGTGTATGACGCCGCTTTCACGCTCGGAAACATAAAGTCGATGGCTGAACTTGCCGATGCAAACGGTATAAAAGTGATATTGTCTTCAGTTACTCCTGCAGGAGAATACCGCTGGAGAAAGGAGATTAAAAATGTTCCCGACAAAATAGAGTCGTTGAATGCCGCAATAAAAAAGTATGCCGACGAAAAGGGTTTTGCATATATAGATTATTTTGCTGTGATGCACGACGAAAACAGGGCACTGATAAGCAGCTACGGATACGATGGTGTGCATCCTACCGAAGCAGGATATGATGTAATGGAAAAAACAGCAAAAGCCGTAATAGATGAAGTAATTAAATAATATATAATAATTCTGTTAACCTTAAATCTATTTTAAATGATGAAAAAAGCAAGTATCCTTTTTCTGATCATTATGTCCTTTTTTTCGGTAGGATTGTATGCACAGACAGAAAAGGTAAGCACTATCCCGTTCGATGAAAACGAATACTGGTGGGGAGGCGTAGTAGCCTACGGATCGCAGATGCCGTATATAAAACCTGTGGAAGAATTCAATCTTGCTCTCCAGAATAATAACAATCAGGTAGTACCCCTGTTCCTGTCCAATAAAGGAAGGTATATCTGGAGCGATCAGGCTTTCAGGTTCGAGATAAAGGACAGATCTATAATCATAAAGTCCGACTACGAAACTATAAATGTAGTCAAAGCCGGCAATACACTTAAAGACGCTTATCTGGCTGCCAGTACAAAATATTTTCCTCCGAGCGGTGTATTGCCCGATCAGCTGTTTTTTACCATGCCGCAGTACAATACATGGATAGAACTGATGTACAATCAGAATGAGGAAGACATAATGAAATACGCCCAAGCTATCATAGACAACGGTTTTCCGCGAGGAGTGCTGATGATAGACGATAACTGGCAAAAATACTACGGTAACTTTGAGTTCCGTCCCGAAAAGTTCTCCGATCCTAAAGCAATGGTAGATAAACTGCATGCTATGGGCTTCAAAGTAATGTTGTGGATATGCCCGTTTGTAAGTGCTGATAGTCAGGAATACCGTTATCTGATGAAGAAAGGTTATCTGATAAAGAAAAAAGGTTCGTGGGCTCCGGCTATTATCAACTGGTGGAACGGTCAGAGTGCCTGTTATGATTTTACCAATCCTGAAGCTTCCGCTTATTTTGTATCAGTCTTGAAAAAAATGCAGATGGATTACGGCATAGACGGATTTAAATTCGATGCGGGAGATAATTCTTTCTATAATCCGAAATATATAGACAGCTATAAGAAAGATGCTACCTCTACCGATCATACACTGGCATGGGCTAAGATAGGGCTCGAATTTCCGTTCAACGAATACCGTGCAGGCTGGCAGATGGGCGGACAGGCACTTGTACAACGTTTGGGTGATAAACATTATTCGTATGGTGCGCTGCAATCGCTGATACCCGAAATGCTTGCCGCCGGATTGTTCGGTTATGCCTATGCTTGCCCCGATATGATAGGCGGCGGACAAATATCTTCATTTACCGATCTGAATGTTAAGGATTTCAATCAGGATCTGATAGTTCGTTCGGCACAGGTACATACCCTGATGCCGATGATGCAGTTTTCGGTAGCCCCTTGGCGTGTACTCGACAAAGAACGTTTGTCGATGGTGCGCGATATGGCACATCTGCATGAAAAGTTTGGAACTTACATAATAGAATTTGCACGCGAATCTTCACGTACAGGCGAACCGATCATAAGACATATGGAATATGTCTTCCCGAACGAAGGATTTGCCGAATGCAGAGACCAGTTTATGCTGGGCGATAAGTATATGGTAGCACCTGTAATCACAGCTGATAATAAGAGAACCGTAAAACTGCCGAAAGGCAAGTGGAAAGACGATCTGGGTAAAACATACAAAGGCGGGCAAACCATAACAATGGATGTACCGTTGGATAGACTGGTATATTTTGAGAAGAAGTGATATAAGAGACTAATAAAGGAGGTGTCTCATAATTGGGACAGCCTCTTTTTATTTGCATATATATTGATAATAGGTTTGTCTAATTACATAGATTCCATCTATTGACAATCTCTCTTACAACGAACGGAAAAGAGCCACCGGGGTGAAGCTACATCACGCGTAACCCCGCCACCTGTCGCCTCTATCTCCCTGAACCACCTGACATTTACAGGATTGTTTTGGTAGTCTGTGCTTTGACGGCTACTGCTCCATGCCTGGAATTTAGCTCCCCATTGCACAGCAGATTCACCCCTGTCCGGCAGGTTAGCTGAAGCGGTCAGTAATGCGTCGAAGCCGCCATCCGCTGCCGGCAGACTCAGGCCATCCGGAATATTACCCCCGGGAAGCTGATCCTGACTCCTTATTGCACGGCCCTGGCCATCGCCGCTAGGCGGATATTCTGGCCTCATATGAGGATAGAGGGCCGCCGGCCTGGTTTCCCATATACTATCCCATGGTATCGCATTATTGAACGTTTCACGTTCAGCTAAAGTATAGTGACTGTATTCTTCCGCATGTTGGTATATTTCTTTCTCCAGCTGATTCCAATCCCTGTCGCTCGGCACATGCCAGCCCACAGGGCAAAGCCCCTGTATCTTCCCGTTTTTTGCCCCGGCTGCGGATTCGTATAGTGTTTCCACTTCTTCCGGCCCCGGAACAGTTCCCGGCACTTGTCCCTGATTGACTTCAGACAGGTTCTGCCCGTTTGTAGCCGCAGTCCAACTGTATAACAATCCCTGACGTGGTTCCCAGGAAACCGGGGGATTGCCATATGTGTTTTCAGGCTTACCATCCGGGTAATAGAAGCTTTTGGTCGTATAAGTATCGGATGTTGTACTTAGCGCTACGCTTCCGTCTGTGGGCATATACCGGAGGCTTTCGAGAAACCACCAGCCAGCATCGCCGAATTTACCTGCCAAATATTGATTCCCGTCTCTGGTATCGGTCAATGAAATCACCCTTGTCGGTGATCCTGAACCGTCCGAACCATTGCCTAAGGCCTGCCACTGGCTCCCATTCCAGACAAAAACACCTTTAGGTATTCCGGCACAGGCGTCTTCGTGTATATTATAAACGATCAGGCCTGTATGCTTGGCATTCTCCAGCGCGTCATACCCGGCCGCAAACATCGGGTAAAGATTATTCAGGTCGGTAAGTTCTACCCTCGGCAACATCAGCCCTTTGGTTGAATTGGCTGATCCGTCATTCTGCTGGACTTCTTTTAAGTCCAGCAGGGCGCCTTGTATAGGTTCTATTCCTGAACCAATGGTAACTTGTCCGTATATTTGATTGACATTGGTAATGAAAATCAAAATTATTAATGTTGTAATCAGTTGGAAATTTGTCTGGTTTTTCATCTTTGAATCCGCTTGTGTAACAATATGGTTTTGATAGTAATCTGTAAGTATTTCTCCGTGAGGTGAATTCATAGTTTATATGGTTCGTCAGGCCGTATTAATTAAATATTTTATCTGTTAACAAGCGGGTGGTTATTTTTGTTCATTCATGCCTGGCTCATTCATATCAGGATTTCACTTATATTTTTTAATTCCCCGATAAAGTTTATACGATTCTCCAGGCCTTTAAGCTTAAAATATTAAAGAGTTTGATCCTTTTGATATTATTATATCCCTTCAAACTCCCTCTAAATTTATTATAATACAAATACACCATACTAGAAAAAACAGCTAAATATAGCAGCAATCCACTGATTTTATATAGCTTAGCTAGATAAAAAAGAGTAATATATGAAAAACGCCATTACAGGGAGTTATTCTCCGAGTTCTGCATATTCCCTACTCTCTAAGCACGAGTAGTGAATCGCTTTTTATTTACTCGGTACTTTCTTGTCGGCAATAGTAGCTGTAATAGCAAGTTTTCTGTTTCCTTCGACCATCACTTTCAAAGAAGTTGTAGAAACAGATCTTTTGCCACCATCGGGGATTTTGGCGGTATTAAAAGACATTCTTTTCAAGATTGTGGATAATCCCGTAAATGCCGTATTAAATATGAATTTTATAGGAATACTGGCATGGTCGATAGGGATAGGTATTTTTATGCGGAAAGCATCCGATAATACCAAGCAGATATTTACCGATCTTTCCGATGCCGTTGTGGCTATAGTAAGGGTTATTATCCGTTTTGCATCCATCGGTATTTTTGGACTTGTAGCCTCTACTATTGCAGTTACAGGTTTAAAGACTTTAGCAGAATATCTTCATATAGTGTTGGTATTAGCAGGCACTATGTTATTTATAGCACTGGTAGTTAATCCTATTATTGTCTATTGGAAAATAAGGAAGAATCCCTACCCTCTTGTTTTCCTTTGCCTGAAAGAAAGCGGCATAACGGCATTTTTTACCCGTAGTTCGGCGGCTAATATTCCTGTAAATATGGCGCTTGCCAAAAAACTGAAACTGCATGAAGATACTTATTCTGTGTCTATACCATTAGGAGCTACCATTAATATGGAGGGAGCAGCTATTACTATTACCGTTCTTACACTTGCTGCAGTGCATACTTTAGGTATTCAGGTCGATCTGCTTACAGCTGTATTGCTTAGTATTGTTGCGGCTTTAGGAGCATGTGGTGCATCGGGTGTTCCGGGAGGTTCGTTACTCCTTATTCCTGTGGCGTGCAGCCTTTTCAATATTCCTATGGATACGGCTATGCTTGTGGTAGGTGTGGGAATGACTATCAGCGTAATACAGGATTCGATGGAAACAGCACTAAATTCATCTACCGATATCTTGTTTACGGCAGCGGCTGATATGGGGAAAAAATAAAATAGCTATATTCTTATTTTGAGTATAGCTATTAATATTTATTGTAAGGTAACTGTACTATTGTAAAGGTTCTGCAATAACGGCACAAATACCCCGTTGATTTTTTCCTCCAGACCAGTTATTTGCCTGTACTAAACAGATAGCAGTAGTAGGTGTGACCCATATTTCGGCAGGAGGAAAATCCCGATGATTATTCTTAAATAATTCATTATACTTATCCCACAGTGTTGTTTGGGTGATGTCTTCACCTTCATAAATATACTTTGACGGACCATATAATTCTGTTATATATGAACTAAGAAAATCATACTCCATTTTGTATTTGGTTTCCAAAGCTTCTCTATCATAATCGTCTACCTCCCAGTTAAAATCATTTATATCGGGTACCGATATTGCTTTTGTACTTTTTAGATTAGATTCGAATGTCCAAGGTGTTAAAAGCATCTCAGCATACTCTTTCTCTTTATCTTCAATGATATAACTTAGGTCTAAACTCACCCCTCCAATTTTTGTCCATCCTTCATGAGTCGGCAAATAGTTGTTAGGTGTAAGCCCTGTTGTATAGTGTAAATATTCGTTTTTAGTCTTAGTATTCCATTTTATACTGAAAAAATCTCCTTTAGGCTTTTCTACTGTATAGGCAACAGAATCGATACTGATAACCTTACCGTCTTTATATCCTAGTGCATAAGCCTTATTGTTTCCAATACGATAATCGGTAATTCTTATATCTCTTTCATCGTTTTCTCCGGAAAAGATAAAAAAGGAGCCATATACTGTTCCATTTGCTTTCCATGTTATGCTGTCATAAGTATCATAGAGTAAATTTATATCTACATCTATGCTTATTTTTATATCTTCGAAAGGAACTATATTGGTTTTTGATGCTATCAATTTTATTGAAGGATCTGGATTTTCTTTATTATCATCATCATTTGAGCAGGCTGAAAATAATAAAGATAATGAAAGAAGAACTGGGCTAAATTTTAAAAGTAGGCTTTTCATAGTTGTTTTCTAATTTTGTGTTGAAATTATTGAAAAACAAAAATAAGAAATAAAAAGGAGAATAATAAATTTAGAAATTCTATATATCGTTACAGATGTCTATTCACTAAGTTTTCAAAGCCAATTCATACCTTTATTTCTCTTCGTCCGTAAGATATTACATCCCTGCAAAACACAATGTTAAAACCCTTTCATGATTTTCAAACGAGTTTATCTATACCAGAA
>JBEBPN010000058.1:0-13778 GCA_040395895.1 Dysgonomonas hofstadii | reverse complement strand
GACAAGACAACTTATACCTAGCGGTTGTACTCAGTCCTTTGCATTATTTAACAAGGGAGGGTAAGTATTAAGGAGTTTTTCAAGGAGTGATTTAGGTTGATGATAAAATGTCTTTTTGTTCGATATTTGAAAGCAGAGCCGGCGGTGGAATGGGAGAGATAGGTTTTTGGTTTTATCCTAACCATCGCAATATTTAGATTCTCTGATGAAAACGATATATTTGTTAGTCAAGAAAAATTTGGAGATATCAAGAAACTACAAAATCTCATATATACCAGATATGGGATATAAGAGCCTCTCAATATAATTTTGCTACGCAATACACAAACTATAAGTCTGCACGAACATGTCCCTCCTTAAAAAATCTAACAGTTTCATCGCAATTCTCCCTCTTTAAATTTTTCTTCATATTTTAAACTATCTTCCATCTGTCCCAACTGCTTGTATAAATTCGATAGTTCCAAGTAAATGTAATGAGAGGATGAGCCATTTGCCTCACTGATTTTAAATGCTTCGACAGCATCTGTGAAACATCCTTCATCCCGTAAAATATATCCAAGATCTTCGGCTACAATATTTTTATTCTTTGCTTTAGTTAATCCGTCTCTTAAAACATCAATGCCTACCTTCGGATTTTCTTTTGAGTAAAACAATTCATAATTACCGAAACACTCGGAAGCAACTGCAGGTATTACTGAATATTCCGCATCATAAATATTCTCTATTTCAATTTGCTCGTCACTTGTTTTTATTACAACAATTTCGGCTATTCTCTCAGGTGTTACTATACCCAGATAACAATCTGCTATATGATCCGGAAAAATCCGGTAAGCTTTGACAAAATAAAGGTTCTCTTCTTCGGGAAGCAATTCAAACTCTGTTGGTTCAATGATCCAATTTAGTTCGTTTTCATCGTCCTGATCAGTAACGACAAAAACCTTTGTTTGTGAATCGAAAAAAATATCTTTTACTTTCATTGTTCAACTACTTTTATGTGCCACTATATGTGGGATGTTAATCTTTTTAAGGTATACTTTTCATGGAGCAAATTTATTTTATACAAACTTTTATAGTTGGAAATTTCTTTTGCCTTTCAGAATATTGTTGAAGCAGCTTTGTTATTGTTTTACTACTGTTTTTTAATCCGAAATCGAACATAATACACACTATAGAGCCATTATCTGTTATTTCTTGTTCATTTATATAATAAAAATTGATAGCCTTATCCTCTTGTTCTTTATTCCACTCTTGATGGAACTCTTTAAAAAAAATGTTCAGACTTTCTATCTCTTCTTTGTTTAGATTTCTCGAAAAATGAAATTCGATGGAAACATCAGGAAAAGAATAATGATAGTATTCAATATTAAAATTATATTCTGTCTTCTCTTTTTTGTCAATTCTACGAGGACGGGTATAAGATAGCACCTCATCTAAGGGAAAATCAACATTCCAATCTATTACAACAGGAATATTTGTTATGTCTTGCTTATGAAGTTCCTCTAAGTTATCAAATGAATCAGAATACCAATATATCCAAGCCGGTAAACGCATAGATGTTGGGGTTATTATATCTATTTGAGCATACATTTTATTATTAATAGCCTGCTTGTATAAATTATTCATCCCAATTATCAGCTGGAAATTATATTCTCCAAACTGTTTGAGACCTGTTTTAATAGCGATCTTTTCAAGAAGTTGATTACTTATTTCTCGCTTGAAAGTAGTATGTAAATCACTTGCATATTCATCAAAGAACATTGCCCAATCATAATCTTTCATTACTATAAAATAAAAGTTTGTATAAATATAGAAACTATTTTTATAGCAATACCATAATATTAATTTCACTTTATCATAATAGTCTTTATATCTCCTCATTAGAATCACTCATCCCCACAAAAACCATCCCCCGCCAATATATCATCAGCAGGTTAGTTATCAATAAAGAAAAAAAATATTTACTTACCTGCTCCCGTCAGTTTTTTAATTGTATTTATCTCATCCTTACTGTATGGAGTGCCGTCTGTACGCAGAATATCGTGGAACCATATTCTGGCTTCGCTCAAAAACCTTCCGTGTCTTATTACAAAAACAATCTATTTTTTTTACGATGCAACACACAGACTGGAATTGAGTCGCATCCGCTCCTCGAACGTTGTTTTTGCGCGAGCAAGGGCTCAACTTCTTTTATATGTTTCAGAGTCCGAAATAGCTAACGGGGGTGTATAGTTCTTTTTCTTTCAGTATTTCAATAAACTGTTGCGGGTTCTGATTGTATATATCGTTGACTTCGGATGAATAGCCTATATGGACATGGGGCAGATAGGTTTTAATGCCTTCCCAAAAGACAGCCTTTTGCTCGGCCGAATTGCATTTTATAAATGTTTTGAGTCCATCTTTCGTGCGAATATGGAATCGCAACGATTCGTGAACGGTTATTATATAAGCTACTTTTTCTTTGGTAACGATCGGGTCTATCCAAACAATATTATCGGGGTTCTCTTTGATGATACCGAGCCAGAAATTGCCTTCATTAAATTCTCCTTTTCGTTGTATGAAAAGAAAAATCAGCCCGATGATTATTCCGATACCTATAAGGAAAAGGACGGGCTCTTCTCCTGTCCTGATCCCCCAATAGATAAAGAACACAGCCAGTCCGGACATAACGATAAGTGCCATCACCATTTGAAGCACATTCGAGGCGGAACTATCCTGTATCAGTTCATCAAATTCTTTTTCTTTCTCCATCGTCATATTTTCTTAGATAGTTTAAATATAATAAATATTGGTACAAATCGGAGGTTGGATAAATAAAAGATATTTGCGCGCGCTGACGCCTCCGGAAAAATAAGGAAAAAGGGCTGTGTAGAAAGTAATTCTCACACAGCCCCGTCTATATTATTTTGCTCAAAAAGAGGCAGCATCTATTTATACGACAATGCTATTTTCTCTAAAGCTTTAGGGTTCGATATAACCTCACTTACCTCCAATAGCTCTATGGTATCGTTATCGCCTATACCTGTAGCGAGTGGCAACTTTTGAGGAATTTTAGGATCTTCATTAAACAATGTTTTATATAAAAAGATAGAGTTCAGGAAAGCCCCATCATTTAGTATATGATATGAATTGTCTGTAGAACGCAGTTGATCTATACCGTTTTTCTTTGCAGAATATCCTTCTTCTCCTCTATAGGCAGTGCGTAGGACAGAAGCAAATTTCAATACTCCCGCATTAGGCAGTGACTTCGCCACATCCGAAGCATTACTTATCAATATTTTCTGCACCGGTTGAAAATTAAGGTCTGAAGTACTGAAAGGAGACATTAGTTCATAAATATATACTGCGACATCAGGACTCTGTTTAGACACCAAGTCATACATGGTCTTACAGTCACTTTTATACTGTTTCAAACTTTGAGCGGCAACAGGTGTCGATTCTTGCAGAATAATATAATCATAATAGTTACCGTCCTGGTCTTCTTGTGAAAACAACTTATCAGCTTTTGTTTTATTTGAAGATAAGATTTTATCGATGCTTACTCCCATTTCCAATAAGGTTTCTACTTCTACAGATTTATTGTTTTCTTTTACCAATGCCTTTAATATCTCAGGAAAACTTACATAGTATTCCGTATGGCTGTTTCCTACAAATAAGACCCGAACAGGTCCTTCCGATTTTGGAGGAATAGGTTTCTTTACTACTTCTTCCTGTTGAGCCGATGCGGTCGGACTATTCTGTCCTGATGCAGTCTTTTTACAAGATACTAATACGAATAGCCCCATTAAGGCAAATACCAATGTTTTTCTCATAGTGTTTTATTGTTTATTCATTAATGTTAGTCGATGTTTGACAATATGTTTAATATAATTGCTCTATTCCCCTTACTTTCTTATTTCAAAAATACATATCTAAATAATATCACCTAAATATTATTTGACAAAAGACCATTTACTTATGACAAATGGTTGTTTCATATCTGTTTTTAGAATAAGCTTTTATCAAATTCCAACAACTTTATCTATATGGAAAAATATAAACCATTAAAACGATAACGTTATGAAATTTACAGAAAGACTTGTAGAAAAAATGATCAAACTCATAGAAGAAGACACCTACACCATCACCGAAATATGCGAAGCATTAAAGATCAGTCGCCATACTTATTATGAATGGCGTAACACCAAACCCGACTTCCGCCGTCAGATAGACGACGCCATCGACCGCCGCGACGATGCACTAGTCGTTATAGCCCGCCGATCCCTCAAACAAAAACTCGAAGGCTGTGTCCTCGAAGAAGAACGCTGCGTATACGAACCCGCACGCAGCAACTCAAGCTACCAGATACTCAAAACACGCACCGTCCGCAAAAGACAATGCCAACCCGATATGCAGGCCATCAAGTACGTCCTCGACCGCAACGACAAACGCCGCGAAAAAGACAACAGCCCAAGCCGAAGACCATTGATCATAAATGTGCCCGACCAGAAGACCGCCGACGGCATCCTCGCCATGCGCTCACCCGGTTACTGGGAACAACGCCAGAAGATGATAGACGAAAAATATGCCACAGGCGTGTGGTCGAACAAAGACAAAGAAGACCCGACCGCATTTAACGCTCAACCATGAAAACAGTGATGAATAATGTCAGCTTTGTCAGGTTTTAGTTAAAATGGTTTCACGCAAAGACACGAAGGTGCAAAGGGGAAGAAAAGATGTAGAGGCAGCGGCTTGTCCCTGCCCGTTAGTCTGCGATATCTTCGGGCACCCACAAGGGATGCCCCTACAAGGCTGTCCGATTTTTTGCAGAAAACATTGCATCATGTAGACACATTGTAGACATTTGTTTTCTCTACAAATCTACTACAGTTTTTACCTTTGGGGTGAACAGCAACTTTAAAAAACATCATTATGAATAGACTTAAATTACTATCGATAGGATTGGTATTCGGAATGCTTTTTGCGTATTCGCAAAATAAAAAAACATACTCTTATCCTATGGCACAATTCAATCCGGTGGAAGCTGCCGAAATGCTCGGGGCCGGAAACATAACCATAGAGGGTGTTGCATCTACCAAAGAGAGGGCTTCGGTTTACGGAATCAAGTTTAAAGATCCGCTCAGAAGGAGTCAGAAAGCCAAAGAGGGTACTGTTGTACTCCTCCTCCCGTGTACAGACTATTTTTATGAGTGGCAAAAAGTGAAAAAGAAGGATGGGAAAAAGAAGAATGTAATAGTAGTCATGAGTGATGAGGCATTTTATTACAGGAAAGAAGCTAAAACTGATGCAGACGGTAAGTTTACCTTTACGAATATGAAGCCGGGAAAATACTATCTGGAGGCTGTTGTAGACTATAAAGGAACGGGTGCATACAGGGCACAGACGGGACGGATCGATTTTTATGACGGGATGGGTTACTATACAAGTTCGGAAAACACTTACGAAACCAGAACCTATAGATATACAGGTAAGAATGTGGAATCGAAAATTATCGAGATAAAGGATGATGGAAAGACGATAGTTAAGGTGAAGCTATAACAACAGAAAAGGACGGGTATTTCTATCCATCCTTTTCTATCTATAAATATGCAGATTAATATCTGTAATGATCCGGTTTGTAAGGTCCGTCTACAGGTACTCCCAGATAGTCGGCCTGTGTCTGACTCAGTTTAGTCAGCTTCACACCGATTTGCTCAAGGTGCAGGCGTGCAACCTCTTCGTCAAGGTGTTTCGGCAAACGGTATACGTTTATCTCATAATCGCGTATCCATAACTCTATCTGTGCCAGTGTCTGGTTGGTAAACGAGTTACTCATTACAAAAGACGGATGTCCTGTTGCACAGCCGAGATTTACCAGACGGCCTTCTGCCAACAGGAAGATAGCATGTCCGTCAGGGAAGATGTATTTGTCCACCTGTGGCTTGATATTGACATGCTTAATGCTCGGATATGTTTTCAGTTTGTCAACCTGTATCTCATTGTCGAAGTGACCGATATTGCAGACAATAGCCTGATCTTTCATACGCGCCATGTGCTCGATGGTAATGATGTCCTTATTTCCGGTAGTGGTAACAAAGATATTGCCTTCTTTTACGGCTTCCTCCATTGTAGCCACCTCAAAGCCTTCCATTGCAGCCTGCAGGGCGCAGATAGGGTCTATTTCGGTAACGACTACGCGAGCTCCGTACGAGCGCATAGAGTGGGCACAGCCTTTACCTACGTCTCCGTATCCGGCTACGACAACCACCTTTCCGGCAATCATCACATCGGTCGCACGCTTGATACCATCTGCCAGCGATTCGCGACAGCCATAAAGGTTATCGAACTTAGACTTAGTAACCGAGTCGTTTACGTTGATGGCAGGTACGAGCAGTTCGCCGCGCTCCATCATCTGATACAGACGGTGCACACCTGTTGTGGTTTCTTCCGAAACGCCTTTCCATTCGGCTACTGTACGATGCCAACGGTTGTTGTCTTCTTTGAGTATGCGTGAGATAGTATCCAGAATCACCTGCTCTTCGTGGCTCGAAGCTGTACGGTTCAGGAATTCAGGATTCTCTTCGGCTTTATATCCCCAGTGGATCAGCAGTGTTGCGTCTCCTCCATCGTCTACTATGAGGTTAGGTCCTTTGCCTCCGGGAAAGCTGAGTGCCTGTTCGGTACACCACCAGTATTCTTCGAGAGTTTCACCTTTCCATGCGAATACGGGTATTCCGGCAGCGGCAATAGCGGCAGCAGCATGGTCTTGGGTAGAGAAGATATTACAGCTCACCCAACGGATATCTGCACCCAGTTCTTTGAGTGTTTCTATCAGTACGGCAGTCTGCACGGTCATATGCAATGATCCCATGATGCGGGCACCCTTGAGGGGCTTTTCTGCTCCGTATTTCTTGCGAAGTGCCATTAGGCCGGGCATTTCGTGCTCGGCTATCTCTATTTCTTTTCTGCCAAAGTCGGCGAGGCTGATATCAGCTACCAGATAAGGCAGATTTGGTACAAGTTGTTTTGACATTATATGATATTGTTATTTAGATGTATTTATCTCCGTATTTTAGCTTTACATCGGCTACAAACTGCTTGATACGCTGTTCTTCTTCTTTCTTGCAGATAAGCAGCACATTGTCGGCCTCTGCAACGATATATCCATCGAGTCCCTGTATTACGGCGAGTTTGCCGGAGGGTAATGTAACTACATTCTCCGAACTGTCGAAGAACATGGTATTGGCTATGAGCGCTGCGTTTGCGTCCTCGTCTTTGTCCGAGATTTCATAGAGCGAACCCCATGTGCCGAGATCCGACCATCCGAAGTCGGCTGCCTGTACATATACATTAGCGGCTTTTTCCATCACTCCATAGTCGATGGATATATTAGGACAGAACGGGAAGTTCTCGTCGATGAACGCTTTCTCTCTCTCTGTACCGAATAGACCAGCACCCTGATCGAAGCGATTGGTGATCTCTGGAAGATACTGATGGAAAGCATCGAGTATAGTCTTATTGTTCCAGATGAATATACCTGAATTCCACAGGAATTCACCACTCTCGAAGAATACCTTTGCCAGCTCTAAGTTAGGCTTCTCGGTGAACACTTTTACTTTGGTCACACCGTCGAGTTCATCCTCTCCCATTTGAATATAGCCGTATCCTGTTTCGGGACGGCTCGGACGGATACCGAGTGTGAGAAGGGTATTGTGTTTCTCCACAAAGGCATAGGCCTTTTGTATGATGGAAAGGAACTCATCTTCTTTCAGTATCAGGTGATCCGATGGAGCTACAACTATATTTGCTTCGGGATTGAACGAATTGATATGATATGTAGCGAAGGCTATACAGGGAGCTGTATTCCTACGCATGGGTTCGAGTAATATCTGGTTGGGCTTCAATTCGGGAAGCTCGTCCATTACCATTTGGGCGTATTCCTGATTTGTAACTATATATATATTCTCAACGGGAAGTATCTTCCTAAACCGGTCAACTGTCATTTGCAAAAGAGATCGTCCTGTTCCGAAGAAATCGAGAAACTGTTTGGGACGTGCTTCGCGGCTGAAAGGCCAGAAACGGCTGCCTATGCCGCCACTCATTATTACACAGTAGTTGTTTTTATTATCCATGTTATTTAGAATTTACGCAAAGTTACATCTTCCTAAAATACAAACAAAACAAAAGAATAACAATAGCTGTAAAAAATATCTAAGGCTTTTCTTAAAAAAAGGGCTGTTGGGTTTTGATTTCTAAAAAAT
Organism: Dysgonomonas hofstadii; assembly: GCA_040395895.1. Lineage (GTDB taxonomy): Bacteria > Bacteroidota > Bacteroidia > Bacteroidales > Dysgonomonadaceae > Dysgonomonas > Dysgonomonas hofstadii_A. The sequence goes on along the minus strand of JBEBPN010000058.1, from coordinate 5,541 downwards.
ATATGTACTTTTGCACCTCACAAGCCCAGATGGCGGAATTGGTAGACGCGCTGGTCTCAAACACCAGTGGATTCACTTCCATGCCGGTTCGATCCCGGCTCTGGGTACTTTAAAACCCTGATTTTTGACTGAAAATCAGGGTTTTATATTTTAGAGAGGGGCAAAATAGGGACAAAGAATGATGGAAATTAATTATTTACAACTTCTTTAATTAAATCATTAAGCCAATCATTATCTAATGCATATATTCTAAAAGCAAGAAACTGTTTTTCTTTATCTTCAGATCCTCTTTTAAATTTTCGCACTAAAACTGAAATAGCCTTTTTTTGCTCGTCAATACTTCCGTTATGTTCTACAAGTTCCGCTCGAATATCGTTCTTTAGGTCTTCTAATAGTTTTCTTCTTTGGTCATTTAAGTCTGTTCTATCAAGTTTGCACTTTTCCACGGTATATTTAAATCTAGCGTTATCTGAAAATATTCTACCATTCTTAGAAAAAGATATAAATCCTTTAGGATCATCAATTTCAGGATTAGCCATAAGTGGTAACTCCAATTGATTATAGGCTGATGAAAGACAGTTTATATTTTTGATATTATTTTCGGTATTATCAAAAGTAACCCTAGATCCAACAATCTCGAAATTAGTTCCTTTGTTTTTATTACACGTAGTGCAGGCTAATAACAGATTGTCCCAACTATATGCTAACCAATAATATGGATGTTCCCCCTTTTTAGGTCTATAATGTTCTACTTCTAGTTGCTCTGCCCTTTGTTCACAAAAAGCACATTTATGATTATAAATCTCTTCGGTTAACTTCTTTTTAATATCTTTATACTTATATCGGCTGTTATATATATTTTCATCAATATATTCTCCATTATTAATAACCTCGATTCTCCTTAAATGAGTTGTTTGACAGATGATTGGGATTCTTCCATTTGGAAAGTTATCATTAGTTGCAGGAATTAATGATTCTGGAATGCTATTAATATCTTTATTGATCTTTATCATTATCTAATTCCTCTTTAAGAATATCTTCTATAAGGTTATCAATTTCTAGATCACTTATAAAAGTCTTACCTGCTTCTTTTTGTTTTAATATCTCTGATTCTAATTTTAGGTTAATTCGATATAGCAGATAGGAGTCATCTGTTGTTGACAAATCATTTTTAGAATCCATTCTTGAATTATCTAATCCAAAGAGAGAAGATGTAACAAGTGTATTCATCATTAAATGATCTAAATCTTTTCTGTAATATGGGGCACTCACTTTAGTTATCCCACCCTCTCTATATACTTTATAAATAATAGCATCTTCCGATGCTCCTTGTATTATTGTTGGACTATGGGTTGTAAAGAAAAATTGGATATTGGGAAAAATATGCCTAAGTCTAGTTACTATAACTTTCTGCCATTTTGGATGTAAATGGAGGTCTATTTCATCAATAAGGACAACTCCCTTAATATCTAAGATATTCTCTCCTTCATCTTTATTATTGTCAGTTAATCTATATAAGAGATCACATACAAATATTATTATGCTCCTATACCCCTCTGAAAGCTCATCTAAGTTTAGTTTATATCCTTTTTCGATGAAATATACATTACTACCTTCTATTACAATCTCAACGTTCTTTTCCAATAAATCAAAAAATATTTCTTTGAGAGTTGTTGTTGCTATAGTTGTAATATTATTTTCTTCATTGAGTTTTAAGTCCTTTAACCATTGAATAGGATCTTTCATTGTTTGGTTATTGTCAAAAAGAGACATAAATCCATATTCTTCGAATTTGTCTGATGTGTCTGATGCATATCTTCCCCGATGAGTTCCGTAGGCATAAAGATTATTTAAATATATTGCATTTTGCAATGTATGGATCATATCTGATTCATCAATTCCTTCCAAGTCACGATTGCCCTCAAGAATATCAATTGCTCTACCCGTTTTCTCTTTTGTTGTTTTTCCTTTGATAAAGTTCCCATTGAATGCTAAATATAGAGCCATGAGTAGGAGAGTTTTACCATCTCCATTCTCTCCTAGAAAATACACCTCTTTAGAATCTTCAAAATCTAAAACGATAGGCTCTTTAATAGAGAAAAAATTATTGAGCTTTAGACTCTTGATATAACTAGCTTCAAAAGAGTCTCCTTCAAGCCAAGATTTAAACTGTTCATGAGTGAGACTTAACGCCTTATCAAATTTATTATTATAACAAACATTGTAAAAATCCTCGTCAGAAAAAGAGGTAGTCACCAATCTAGAAATTCTTTCCTCTAGAACTTTCTTGAATAATTTTCCAACATTTGGATTATAAAATACTACAGAAAAGTCGTAGGGTACTTCTTCCTTTCGTCTGTATATTGGATCACTAGCTTCTGAGACAACCAAAGCACTACGAATATTTGTAAGTTGCTTACTCGGCTCATTAACTTTAAATATTCCTTTCATATTACCTGTAGAATATTTAGTAGCAAAATCATTAACAACCCCACCATGCGTGAAAATTAGAGCTAATAACGCAAATATTTTCTTTTCATTAGGGTATTTCTGAATTTCAATCCAATAACTAGGGATTGGATCTTCAAGAGATTTTATCCCTAAGAAGGATCTTAAAATAGCTTCATTTATTTTAGCTTCTTTATTCTTGTATTTTTGAATTGTTTCTACACTATATACTACATCTAAGGCTTGTACGATATCGTATTTCGTCCAAGACGTAGTCATTTTTGTAAAATCAACTTCTAAAAACATAATTATTTTCTTTTATAAGATATAATTAATTCATTAACATCCATTTGGTGTTCATCAGATCTTCCCATTTTACTATGCATATATTCTTTTGATTTCACATCACTCGTATAATCTTTACCAAATACAGATTTTCCAATTGATAATATATCTTCTTGTGAAATCATCCCATTATCACTATAACTCAATATAAGATGAGATTTTCTGTTTTTCACACCTTTAAACAAAAGGGTAAAAGCATCTTTGACCTCTGTTTTTTTATCAAATGGGGATTGATGTCTGTCATCTCGATAACGCCCTTTATACTTTATTATAGGATGATCATATCTGACTAAGGTTTCAATAGCATGATAAAATCTAGAATAATGAACTGCACTATACGGAGGGTCAGCATATATGATCGAGTTTTTTTCAACTATTCGTAAGCAGTCCACATAATCCAAAGAAGTAATTTTTCGCTCTTTATTTATATCTGAATCTAACAAATTCAACAGTTCTTCAAATTTTTTGGAGAACAAAGTCCAAATTTCCTTATTACGATACATCATAATGTCATTCATGTTAGACTCTGTAACATCTCTATATTGAGCAAAATGACCAGTACTTTGAGATGCATAAGACATAGCAAAAATAAGTGATGATAGAATTGCGTAATATTCAGGAAAACCCTTATAATCCTCTGCGACAGCCCTAATTGAATCAATCCAGACACATTGATCAAACGACCAGTATGTTCCTGAATAGTATTTTGTAAATAAGTTAAATCCAATATCAAAACGCCTGTTGATTAAACTTTGTTGTTCTGCTTCTATTTCTTTTAATTCTGAAAAGTACTTAACATCTGAATAATCAAATCTTAAATCAGGATATTTCTCTTCAAACTCGTTGACTAGCAAAAGAGATTTATGATATATCTCGTCTAATATATTTAAATTAATCGTCTTTTTAAAATTAGAAAAGTAAGTATTGGAAAATATTGAAGAATATTCTTGTATATCATTTGCGTGTATATTATAATCGTCTTTCAATGCGCCTGCTACAACAGAAGTCCCCGAAAATAAATCACAAAACCATTCAGAATCAATATTTAAGTTCTCAATAGAAGTATTTATGTACTCCAATATTTCCCTTTTAGATCCCATGTATTTAATTAAGTGAGGTATTCTCTCTACATTTATCATATTTATATCAGCTATTAATTTTATTACAATACAAAAATAGGAAAATAAGCCGTATTCCTAACAATATAGTCAAATTCATATTGTGTAACATGTAGTTCTTCTAAAATGTTTTATTTACTTCGTTATTCCTTTCAATCTATTCCTAGTTTCTCCATACGCTCTTTTGCTTTTGCTCGTGGTCAAGAGTTAGCTTTTTTAATATGTCAGCCTTATTAATACTGTCAGAAGTACTGAATATCCTGTTCATATGAAATGTATCATCCTGAAAATATTCCCAGACATCATCATATTGTACATTTTCGGTCATTCTGAAATAGCCTGCTGTGGCTTATTCTTTCACAAGAAGAGGGACATATATATTATTTAAAAGCTGCTTATCCCCTTTTTATAGTGATCAATTCTTTGAAAAACCCTCGCAAGTTGATTCATTTTTGTTTTTACATGTCGTAAATCGACAATAATCTCCTCTATCTTTACTTCATCTCCATATCTGAAAGTTGTTCCATTTCCATCAAAATCATGAAAAACTAGAATAATATCTTCGAACCAAGTAGGTGGTACTTCCCCAAATTCTTTTTTTATATATATTTTAAATCTATTATATAGCTTTTTCAGATCATGGTGTTCAATTTTCTTATTTTTCTCCAAAACTGATTTTAGATAGAGTTCAGTCGAATGTCTATATGTATAGATTATCGGACATATAAGTTCATATTCGATCTCTTCGATCAGAGCTTGATCAACGAGTTTGTCTCCTGCAACTCTGTATGATTCTGCAAGTTCAAATGTACTTTCAAGCTGAATAAGCCCCCCTATTAAAACACCAGAGCTCCAACCTTGATTTATTTCTTCATCTGTGATATTTCTAAAGAGCGAGGCGTGTTTAGTTATTAAATTGTCAATTAGAGAATTATCATAATGATTTTTATCATCAAGTCCGCATTTTATATTTTCAATATCTGGATTATCTTCCCAATACATAAAAATATAGGCAAAAACACGCATATCATTCAAATTATAAATCCGAATACACCCTTTTGAAGGATTGGCTAAAAGGCTCAAATATTCAGAAAAATAAGAAGACCAATTTTTAATTTGCTGTCGGTCAACTTCCAAAATATGGGCGATTTCTGAAATTGTGAATGTCTGATTATAGTTTGGCATTTTTTTTCTAAAATGTAATTCTCATATTTTTACTCTAAAAATGATCTCTTATTAGAGTAAAAATAAACAAAAATCTATACTCACCTTATTAAAAAGACGTAAAAAAGTACAATAAAGAATGAGTTTTTTTATAAACTCATTCTTTATAAGTAATGTCAGTTAATTAATGTCGTGTTTCATATTTTTTATATTGCTTATTATTAGCTGTTTGCATCGCATTAAATGCGTCAATAAATAGTATTAATTACTTATATAGCCTATTTCACATTCAATTTTTGAATTTCTTTATCCAGCCGTTTAATATTCTCTTCATTTTGTTTCTTTTGCTCCTGTTTTCTGGCTTGTTCTTCCACACGGTGTTCATAGTCGATCACTCTTTTACGGATATTATCCACAACATAAGCACTATCCGGATAATAGAAGAAATTCTCTAAACGTGTAATCT
>JBEBPN010000057.1:0-13950 GCA_040395895.1 Dysgonomonas hofstadii | reverse complement strand
AGGTCGCTGAGGAGCGAAGCACTAGACCTTTTGTTTACTTTTGCGGCAATGGCAAAAGTGAAAACAAGCACGGGAGTGCGCGTTAGTGATGAGCAAAACTTAAAAATCTTATTATCTTATTTTTCTTCATTACTCTAAAATGCAGATTTTAGATATATACAGAGTGATTTGTATCTAACTTATTCTATCAAAATGATATTTCTGAAATAAAATAACTATATTTATCGGATGATTAAAATTCCACCCGTGCATATCAATAAATGGTTGCTGCCTTTTTCGTGGCTGTACGGGTTTGGTGTATATATACGTAACAAATTCTTCGACTGGGGAATACTCAAACATGAGGAGTTCGATGTCCCTGTTATTTGCATCGGTAACATTACTGTAGGCGGTACAGGCAAAACTCCTCATACCGAATATCTGGTGAAACTGTTGCAGGAAAAATACAGAGTAGGAGTGCTCAGCAGAGGATATAAACGCAAGTCGAAAGGCTTTGTGCTCGCCACACCCGACTCTACCAGTCTCGAAATAGGGGACGAATCGTTTCAGATAAAACAAAAATACCCCGATACCATTGTTGCTGTGGATGGTAACAGGCGAAGAGGAATAAAAGAAATGCTATCGCTCGATAATCCGCCCGAAATAATATTGCTCGATGATGCCTTTCAGCACCGCTATGTGAAACCGTCATATACTATCATATTGTCAGATTTCAACCGCCCTGTGTACGACGATACGCTGCTTCCTGCCGGCAGGCTCAGAGAACCTGCTTCAAGCCTCGAAAATGCCAGTATAATCATAGTGACCAAGTGCCCGGAAGACCTGCAGCCTATCGACTTCCGCATCATCTCGCACGATATAAATGCTTATCCTTATCAGGGACTTTATTTTACATCGTTTACATACAAGAATCTTGAACCCGTATTTGGAGGCGGAGATAAAAAACTGACTTTGAATAGCCTCAGAGGCAAACATATCTTGCTGGCTACGGGAATTGCCTCACCTAAAATGATGATAAACAAGCTTTCGGAATATACTACCGAAATAGATACACTAACCTATCCCGATCATCATAATTTCAGGGTAAAAGATATAAAGCATATTTCCGAACGTTTCAGAAGCATAAATGCAGACGATAAAATTATTCTGGTAACTGAGAAAGATGCCGCGCGGCTGGTGCTGAGAAACGATATAGACGAGGATATAAAAGAATATCTGTACTATTTGCCTATCGAAGTCGCCTTTATGGATAAAGAAACTGAATTTAAAGAAAAAATATTTAAACATGTTAGAGAGAACAGATCCAAACTTCGATAATTTGATTGATTTAAATATATCGGAATTTGAAAGCGAACAAACATTGAAAAATTATTTGATTCAGCTTCCACTTGTTTACGCTACATTGATGAATGAGATAGAAAGTGATATTTACAAGAAATCGGAAGTTGATGGAGAAGTAGATTATTTTCCTGAATTTAAACAAAGATATTTGCCGGTTTTCAATGCGTTCTGTTCCGACAAGAAAAGAGTTTACGGAGGTCAGGCGAGTTCTTACGGTTTTCCGTCAGAATTCGATGGTATTGAAAGTTCAGTCGAAAGAAATGTAGAGTTGAAGAATAAGAATCGGGCTGAAGTATATTTCAGGACAGAGAATAATTTTGAAGCAGAATATCTGTTTATAGTCGTACGTAAAAACGGTACATGGCGTATAGATAATGCCAAATATCGTTGGTACAGGAGTGAAAAGTGGAAGTCAATGATCTTATAAAAAGAATATATATGTTAGAGAGAATTCAAGAAACCGCCACCTTTATAAAAGGTAAAGTAGCAGTAGTTCCCAACATTGCTATTATATTGGGTACAGGACTGGGAGAGCTTGTGCATGAAATAAGCGACAAAAAAGAAATTCCGTACGAAAGCATTCCTAATTTTCCGCTTTCGACAGTAGAGGGACACAGTGGGAAACTTATCTTCGGAAAACTGGGAGGTAAAGATGTACTTGCCATGCAGGGACGTTTCCACTATTACGAAGGCTATACTATGCAGGAAGTAACATTCCCTGTACGTGTATTTCAGGCTCTGGGTATCAAATACCTGTTTGTGTCGAACGCAGCAGGAGGTATGAACGGCAGCTTCGATATAGGCGACATTATGCTTATCGACGACCATATCAATACTTTCCCTGAGCATCCGCTTCGTGGTAAAAATTACAAAGAGCTGGGCACCCGTTTTCCTGATATGAGTAACGCCTATGACAGAGATCTTCAGAAAATGGCGAAAGAAATAGCCAGCGAAAATAATATTAAACTTCAGCACGGTGTATATGTAGGTACGCAAGGCCCTACTTTCGAGACACCTGCCGAATACAACTGGTTCCGTATTATTGGCGGCGATGCTGTGGGTATGTCTACAGTACCTGAGGTGATAGTTGCCAATCATGCCGGAATGAAAGTGATGGCATTCTCTATTATTACCGATATAGGCGTTATTGGCAAGATCGTGGAGGTAACGCACGAAGATGTGCAGGAAGCCGCTAAAATAGCGCAACCGAAAATGGCATTCATCATGCAGGAAGTGATAAAAAGAATAAATTAGTAGGTTTCTATAACCTGAACTGATAAAAAAGAGGATACAGGTTTTTCTGTATCCTCTTTTGTTTAAAAATATGCTCGTTATGAACACACACATCATCTATATTTTAGTAATATTATTTATTTCAGCTTGTTCTTCAAAACAGGAGGAGGTAACTCTTGTCCGGATAGATGCGGAGGAACAAGCCGGAAATTTTAGTAAAGCACAGAAACTAATAGACCTATATATTGCCCAGAATGACCTTTCGGAGAAAGAAATATACGATCTGAATTTCAGAAAAGATATAATGGATAGGATAGGAGTTGATTTTTCAAAGAAAAAAGATGATGTAAAAGGGTTTATAAAAAAATACTATCCTGATGTAGATGATAATATGCTATCCCGATGGGAAGCCAATAAATCTCTGGAAATGATGGTTATCGATGGAGAGAAGCGATACCTTAGCCGTGCGGCGCCCAATCTTTTCAGGATAGCTGAGGAAGCAAAAAAGAAGAAAGAAGAGTTAGACGGAACAGAAAAAGATGCTGTAGAAAAAGTATTGGAAAAACACCTTCCGGCTGTAATAAATGAACTGAAAGGTACACCGAAAACACAGACAAAGTCTGTGAGAATGAAAGTAAAATATGAAGTAACCCTGAAACCTGATGTTGTACCCGACGGAGAAATAGTAAGGTGTTGGTTGCCTTATCCGCGTGAAGATAATCGCCGGCAAACCGATGTGAGATTATTGTCAGTTAATGATAACAACTATATAATATCTCCGAAGGATTATGCTCACCGTACTATCTACGTGGAGAAAGTTACAGAAAAAGGTAAACCTCTTACTTTTTCCTTAGAGTTTTCATACGCTTCGGCTGCTGAATGGTTCGATCTTGAAAATAAGGATATAAAGCCATACGATACTGTCAGTTCTTTATATAAAGAATATACGGCCGAACGCGAAAGCCACATTATTTTTACAGATAAGATAAAAGAAGTTTCTGCGCAGATTATAGGAAATGAAACAGACCCGTACGAAAAGGTGAAGAAAATATTCATGTGGATAAATATGTTTCCCTGGGCGGGTGCACGCGAGTACTCTACTCTGTACAATATTCCGGAATATGTACTCGAACATAAGCATGGCGATTGCGGACAAGTGGCTTTACTATTTATCACACTGGCACGTTACAACGGTATACCTGCCAAATGGCAAAGTGGTTTTATGATGCACCCCGAGGGATTAAATTTGCATGATTGGGCTGAAGTTTATTTTGAGGGTGTGGGCTGGGTACCTGTAGACCAATCTTTCGGGCGGAGAGACTTAAATATAGGTGAAGATGTACGCTATTTCTATGCAAATGGCATAGATGCTTACCGTTGGATAGTGAATGATGACTATTCACAGCCTTTATTCCCTGCAAAAACTTATCCGCGTAGCGAAACAGTCGACTTTCAGCGAGGCGAGTTGGAATGGCGTGGGGGAAATATCTATTTCGACCAATGGAACTGGGATATTGATGTAGAATATCTCGATTGATTCCTTTCTTTCAAGAAGGTGTAATCTCTGAAGCGGAACTGACAGAATTAAAAAAATATGTTGGCGTTTTTGAGAATAAGAAATCGAAGAGGTAATTCTTTTGCATGCAGGAAGTGGTAAACAGAAAAAGATGCATCAAATGCATCTTTTTCTGTTTTTACGGCCTTTCTATCTCTAAAAGCTATAACCTAGCCCTAACGATATAGATTGAGGATTCATTTTTGAATTGTCCTTATCTGCATCTAAAACATTCGCTCCTATCTTGTAACTTGCATTTACCTGTAATCCGAATCTAAATTCATAGCCAATATATGCTGCTGCTCCGTAAGACATACGTTTCATAAATGTTTCGCCATCCACTTTCTTATAAAGATTCACATCACTGTCTTTCAATTTAGCGCTGAATCCCATACCGAAATACGGACCGATACCACCATAAATACGTCCTCCTGAAAGAGTACCCCACTGTCCTGTAAGATAGATGGGAACCTCTGTACCGAAATATTGATATGTGTCTTTAATTCCATTCTGTGTAAACTCTGAGGAAGAGTATGTAAACAAGATATCTTCCTGAATCGCAAAATGTTTTGAAATATTGAATCGGATAGTAGGTCCTAAATTTGCACCGACACCCATTTCACTTTTATATCCCGGCATATCGGACAGAATGAAATTTGAATAGTTCGCTTCGCCTTTTATTCCTAATGTTACCCTTTCTTTGATTGCACTTATCAGCCCTTGTGCATTTACCTGAACCAAACCTGCCCCGAAAACTAATGCCAATACAATTATTCCTTTTCGCATAAAATGATTTTAATTTAATAATACCTTTTCTTAATTCTTGCTGCAAAGTTCCGACTAATTTAGCTGCGAATCTGTCATAAAGGATTTGTATTATATCCAAAAGGTCGGATAAATATGAAAAATAAGAAGAATGTAATATCTTTGATGTATTAAAAGTCGTTACCGCTATGGATAACATTCAAAACATAAAATCAAATACTATCCGGGATTTCTCTTCAGCAAATACTCTTTCAGATAAATTCTTTATTTTCGATAGTGATTCTAAAGATGTCGGAGGATTTAACCGTTTGAAAGTTACAGACTATCCTGTCAGATTGGATATAACCACAGCCATACTTTGTGAAGGAGGTAGTCTGGATATTAAAATTGGTCACAATAATTATACTGTATGTAAGAACGATTTTATACTTATACTCGATTCCAGAGTTTTTCAGATAACAGAGATCAGTGAAGACTTCAAAGCTAAAATTATTTGCCTGAAACCGGGCTTTTTTGAATTTGGAAACGACCAGTACAGCTTTGAAGTTCAGAATCTGTTGAGGGAATACCCCTGTCAGCCTCTATCTCCGGAAAAGATGGTATTGTTCCTGTCCTTTCTCGACTATATGAAGGATGTATTGCAGGATAACAACAATATATACCGCAAGCAAATAGTTTACAATATCCTCATAACGTTGTTTTATGAAATATCTAACCTGCTGTTGTTAGAAAAAGAGAATAACAAAAATAAGAAGTCGAATCCCAATGAGATGATATTTAAAAAGTTCCTGAAGGATGTTGAAACTCATTACCAAAAAGAACGAACCATAATATTTTATGCTGATAAAGCCTGTTTGACTCCCAAATACTTTTCATTATTGATATTCAAGCAGACCGGTAAGCATGCGAAAGAGTGGATAGACGAATACACAATATTGGAAGCTAAGGCAATGCTAAAATCAACTTACATGACTATTCAACAAATCAGTTACGAATTGAATTTTGCAACACCCTCACATTTTTGCCGGTATTTCAAGCATCACACAGATGTTTCTCCCCGCCAGTATAGAAATGATTAAATTCGGTGATCTAAAAAAGAATTAGCTGATATCAAGGATATATTTTATAGGGTGTTTCAGAATAGTGATTCACCTTTTTTTATTATAAATAAGTAACCCTCAATGATAGTGCCGTATTAAATGGAATTTTTTCAAATTCCCCTAAACTAATACTTCTTGAATAGCCTGTACCTGCATTGGTAGGAAATACAATCTTGCTATCCTCTTCTCCATGATAAGCGACACACTCCATACTCAACAGTACCGATGTGTTATTAATTTTCAATGGTTCTTCAAAATCTATAATATAGTCTTGGCTTTTGTTATTTTGTTTTATTGTGGCATAAAGAGGTCTGGTTGAGATTAATTCCCCTACACTATCATCTTTTAAACTGTAAAGATTAACTCTGACAATCACACTGTCATAAGTACAGGTTTTAACTTTAACTTTTGCCTGACGAAGTAAAGCTTCGCCTTTAATATAAAGAGGAATACCTACTTCCTCACCTAAGTTACTCAACATAGAAGAAGCAGGAATTCCGAATCCTTTATCAATCCATTTCGATTTAATTTTTGTAGGTAAAACCACAACCTCTGATAGTTCCTTTTTTGCCTCTGTTAAAAGGATTCTGGACAGACTAGTATTGAATTTAAAACTTTTTGTTTCAAAACTAACATGGCTAAAGACGATTGAATCAAATTTTAGAGAGTCGGGGATCATTAGCAAAAATTCCCCTTTTTGAGAACTTACTGTTCCAACCCCTTTCTGGGGAAAGCCAATGTTGACAAACTCTACTGGAGAATTACTATTACTATCGACAACTATTCCTTTAAATTCTGTCTGCGATTTTAGAAAAACCATAGGACATAGAATGAAAATTAAAAAGGATATTAATCTATACATCCGAATTCATATATTTTTATTTAATACTGACTTTCTGCAAATATAAATAAAAAGTTATTTAAGTAAGAGAATATCCTATTTATAAAAACTCTACTTAGGTTTTACCCAAAACAGATCGGGATTATTTGTCTTATAATTGATCCATGTAGTTTCACCTTGCTTCTTAACGTCTTTTTGTGGTGACTGATTCAGGGCATCCAGCGGAAGAAGCTGTACATATACGGCTTCGGTACTGCCTGTCCTTGTTTCCATATTGTATTTACTTTCCGGAGAGCATTCCAGCCTGTAAAGGTTTTTAGCCATATACGTATCCAGATAATATTCCTTTGTCTGCTTCTCTTTATGGTTCCAGTTTGCATCTTCGTTCAGTACCAGCGGCCTGCCGTCTATCAGGCGTTCACGTACTTCCTGTATGCCAAGCAATACGCCGTTTTCGTCTTTCACGTATGCAGCAAAGCTCGGATCTATCCATATCCATTTACCCAGATCGTTTGAGTACACTGCGTTGATTACATGGCAGTCGTCAAATTCCAGTTCCTTTGGCATACAGGTAATAAAGCGCGACCTGATTCCCATAGCCAGATAACATTCGTTGAGCACTGTAGCAAGCATACGGCAGTTGACACCGCGATTTTGCTCCTTGCATACCTTTATGATGTTCATAGCGTTTCGCGGCGACGGGTTCGAGCTGTTTCCATCGTGAGGTACAAGGTCGTGAAGCCAGTACATCAGATTCATTATTTTTGAGATTTCGTCACCGTTTCCGGCTATCGAATCCAGTTTATATTCTTTCTTTAGTTGTTTCAGGTCAGGGTTATCCGCAGACATGTAACTCCATTCGGGTATCGGGCGTTGGTCGGAATAATCATATTCCTTTGCATTTTTTAATTTAGTAAGGTACGACATTTCCACTTTTATCTGCGTCCATGCCGAATCTGTTCCGTTGCGCAGAATAACAAAGTCATACGTCTGGTTTTCTTCCACATCGAAAGATATAGAGTCGATGTCGGTATAAAAGGTGACTTTCTTACCACCTCCTACCGATGTGTAGACATCAGGCTTTATGTCGGGCATTATAGTCCATGCCTTTTCCCTGAAAAAGTTTCCATCCCGTATATCTACGGTATCGGAAGTCGCTTTTACAATTCTTATTTCGTCTTTCGATGCTTTTGGTGTACAGGAAATCAGGCATAGCAGACACAGTGCTGAAATGATAATACTTGTTGTTTTCATAGTATAAAAAGGTTGTTTATAATTCTTTCATCTATCTATAAATAGATGACGTACAAAAAAGGAAACTGTTACAAGATTGTCTTTTGGCAAGGTAAAAATATTTTTTCTGACTGTAAACACAGAGGGCGGAAAAATATTCCGCCCTCTGTTATTTTTATGTTCATATTACAAATTATAGTGGTTCTACCAGCTCTAACATTGTTTTGTAACTGCCGTCTTCATTGAAATAGAGCATATATTTCTTGTCTACATATACTGTATAGACATTATCTTTGTGTATAAGGGAGTAAATCTCTTTGTCCTTATAGTTCGCATTCAGATAATCTGCTATTGCAGCAGGAAGCTCTTTAACTATTTCCGGTGGCAGGCTTATATATACTACTTTACCATTTTCTACATAAGATGCCCTAATCGAGATCCAGTCACCTTGCATATTCACTTCAATAATAATATTATTGTCTTTGCCTTCATACACGAATGTAGAATTATATCCGTATGCTCCTACAAGAGTTAGTCCGTCAGGATATACATGTTTATATGATGCTATATCGTAATATTCAGTTACCAGCTTGTCCGCTACACCGACAGGAGGAGGAACGATTCCGGTATTTTCGTTTACCAGTAAGTCTTTATTTCTGAAGCGCAGACCATAATCCCCGTTTCCGTAAGACGCCATAATTCGTATTCCTCCCAGATCGCTTTGTCCGGAGATAGCGTCCGATATACTTGCCGGCATCTCATTTACAGCTATTTTAGCTAATAGTGTTTCGGCATTTTTAATGTTGGGATCGTATACATAATCACTTATTTCGGCATGTATCCAGTCTCCATTTTCGTCGAAACTGATAACCACTATATTTCCCATAAACAGGCGGTAAGCTGTTCCTTCCGTTTCTGTTATTTTCAATATGCGTCCATATGGATTACCTTCCAGTGGCATACTGTTACGTTTCAAAAAATCTGTAATTTTAGTTGTAATGTTATCATCAGGGACATTTGCTTCTGCTAATGTTTTACCGCTATATCCGAGCAGTTCGGTCTGGGCATAACTGTTACCATTATTCAGGGCGATCATTATACTATGGTCGTAAAAAGGATAGAGTGAAGCTATTTTAGCCTGAGGCTCTTTCTCTGTTAGTCTTTGATAAACATATTCATTCAGTATTTTAGTTGCTGACGTTGGTATTCCATCCGGTGCTAATACCTGAGCCCAGTCGCCATTATTATAGGAAAAAGCAACAAAAATATTTCCTTCTAAAAGAGCGTATATATATGTAACCTCTTGGGAGGTACCGGTTCCTGTCGATTTCATATCTGAAAATATGGGGGCTTCAAAACTAACAGCAATAATCTTATTATCAGGAAAGTATTGGGTTAAGAACTCCTGAGAAGATGCGGGCAGGTCTTTAGCTTCCAGTTTTGGTTGTTTGTCGTCGTCATCGCTGCAACTGTTAAGAGCGATCATGCTTACTAATAAGCATAAAATGAAAGGCATTTTTTTCATGATAATGATGTTAGATAGTTCTTCAATGTAAAAAATTGTTGATAAGCAGTTTCAAATTTAACATTTTCTTTCATATTGTTTATAGAAAAAGAGCAGGATATTAATAAATAATAGACTTTTTTAAGGAAAATTGCAGTTTGAATGTATAATAATACACAGGCTATTTGAACAAAAGGTTAACTTTGTGTTCTATTAATAATTACTGCAAATGAAACGTACGGAAATAGCTCAACTGGGTGAATTCGGATTGATAGATCACCTCACAAAAAATATAGAATTAAAGAATAAAAGTTCTGAGAAAGGGGTAGGGGACGACGCTGCTGTTCTTTCTTATGAAAAGAAAAAGACATTGATAACCACCGATTTGCTACTCGAAGGTATACATTTCGATCTGATGTATGTCCCACTCAAACATCTGGGATATAAATCGGCAGTAGTTAATATCTCGGATATTTATGCCATGAATGGGCAACCCCGTCAGATAACCGTTTCGCTGGGTATCTCCAAACGGTTTTCAGTAGAAGATCTCGACCTGTTTTATGAAGGTGTATATTTGGCCTGTGAAGAATATGGTGTAGATGTAGTGGGTGGTGATACATCCGCTTCGCTTACAGGACTTACTATCAGCGTTACCTGTATAGGCGAAGGAGAAGAAGGGAAAATAGTGTATCGCAACGGAGCGAAAGATACCGATCTGATCTGTGTTTCGGGCGATCTGGGCGCTGCTTTTATGGGGCTTCAACTATTGGAACGAGAGAAGGCTGTATATGATGGTAAGACAGATTTTCAGCCCGATTTTACAGGAAAAGAATATTTGCTCGAACGCCAGTTGAAACCGGAAGCGCGGAAAGATATTGTCCGCTTTCTTGCTGAGGAAGGAATTGTTCCCACATCTATGATCGATATTTCAGACGGTTTATCTTCCGAACTGAAACACATCTGTAAGCAAAGTGGGGTAGGGTGCCGTGTGTTTGAAGAACGTATCCCTATCGATTATCAGACGGCTATGATGGCTGAGCAATTTAATATGAATGTGACTACTGTTGCCCTGAACGGTGGTGAAGATTATGAGCTGTTATTCACCGTACCGCTTTATCAGCACGACAAAGTATCGAAAATAAAAGGGGTGCGTGTTATAGGGCATATTACGAAAGCTGATTATGGATTATTGCTCGAAACCCGTGATGGCAGTGAGATCGAATTGAAGGCACAGGGCTGGAATTCGCTGGGACAGGAAGAATAGCTTTAGCAGATACACAAACAACAATACATACACTATGAAAAACATACTATTCGGCGTATATGCCTTTTGCGGCTCTTTACTGTTGGCTATACCTGCTTCTTTACCGGCACAAGAAGTAGAAATGGAGGATTTAGAAGGGATAATATTGCCTAAAGAAAAATCGATGCCATTAAGAGGCGATAACTTTTATCAAATAGGCCATGTCCGTTTCTATCCGGAGGAAAGAATAGTAGCTGTAGGACAAATGTATGGCGGTGTCACTTGGGATGGCTACGGATATTTTCCCGATAAACGGGTAAAGTACGATAGTACGACACTTGTATTTATCGGCAAGCAATATACATTTACAGAATATTTGCCGCAGATAGACTGGGCTACGTTTGAGATTGTATATGATAATATACAAGGCAGATTGAACGGTTATTCTGTATACAGGGATAAGAATAATTTTTATCGGACAGGTTCTTCTCAATGGGGTAATGGTATTCATTCGCAAAGCATACCCGCTTCTCTTAAACCTTTAGGTAAATATTTGTATCAGGATGAAGAAGGAAAAATCTATGCACTTTCGGTAGATATAGATAATTATAATTTGTTGAAACTGGATGAGATAAAAGGTGTGGAGCTCGATGTGCCTACATTGAAGCATCTTGCAGATTGCTTTTTCACAGATAAAAATGGGCTTTACTGGATAGGGTATTACCGTCAGTATTTCGAGAATAGTGAATATGAAGACGGTACAATTCGTAAACTGGAAAGTAGCGACGGCGAAGATAATATTGTTACCCGTGCAGAATCGAGATTTATTACTTACGGAAAGTATGTGTATACCAGAGAAAATAGCTTGTGGTATACCAAAAAACTCGATCTGAATGCGGAAAATACTCGTTCTTTCGATAATTTTTTTATCACAGATGGAACGAATACTTATTATTATCATAAATTTTTACCTGAATTAGCGGGGATAGATACGATAAGACAACTATCAGGACATCAAGCTGAATTTACTAAAGATAATTCCGGTAATCTTTATTTTTATGGCTCGAAAGTAAAGGGAGAAAATGTCTGGGGTACGCTTTTGTTGACCAAAGAAGGTCGTTATATTTTTATTGATGGTAAAAAGGGAATTGATAATATTAAAATCAGCAGTCCTGAAAAGGTTTTTATTTATTATGATGCTATTAAAGATTTCGAGGAAATGGATCATACCCAATACCGTTATCTGAAAGATGCGCGGGATATATATAGCTATAAAGGCGCACTTTATCAGAAAGATAACAGGATGCTGACTAATACCAAGAAACTGGATTATAACAATCTTGCCGTTTTCAAACCGGATAATATACACGATTACAGTTATTTCTATACTGACAGGAAAGTAATTTTTAGTTGTGAAGATCCCCGATTGCTATACGGTAAGGGAGAAGATGACGGCTGGATGGTAGAAGTAAAAGATTTCCCATCACTCAGATTTGTTAATGAAGTCCTTCTTTTGGATAAAGAAAACGTGTATAGTGCTAATAACAGGAGGGAATTATCTTCTTTTCCTTTGTCGGGTTTAAATTTGAAGGTAGAGGTTTATTGAAAAACCATCTGTATAAGATTTTCGGTTAACTTTATCTATAAGATTTAGGATAACAGATTATTAAAGATTTTTTTTAAAGTAACGAAAATCAAAACAATCCAAATTAACTGCGCTTCGCTCTATCGAACGTTGTTTCGTTACATTCGTTACTTTTTAGTTAAAATAGAATATTCGATTTTGCTATAGTTATTTATTATACAATATCTTATGAAAAATCCTGTATTTGTATTGGCTCCCGATTCTTTTAAAGGATCGATGACAGCTAAACAGGCATGTGAGGCAATGGAACGTGGTATACGGAAAGTGCTGCCAATGGCCGAATGTATAAAAATCCCGATGGCCGATGGGGGAGAGGGTACTATGCAATCGCTGGTGGATGCTACGGGCGGACAAATATACGAATTGGAAGTTATTGGGCCTCTTGGTGTACCTGTACTGGCGCAATATGGAATTTTAGGAGATGGTAATACTGCTGTTATAGAAATGGCTTCGGCCAGCGGGATACATTTAACTGATAATAATACACGCAATCCGCTTATTGCTACTACCTATGGTACGGGACAACTTGTTAAAGTCTGTTTGGATAAAGGCGTCCGTAAAATAATACTCGGAATAGGAGGGAGTGCCACGAATGATGGTGGGGCAGGCTTTGCTCAGGCATTAGGAATAAAGTTTCAGGATAAAGAAGGGGCAGAATTACCTTTTGGCGGGGCTGCTTTGGCTAATTTATGTAGAATAGATGTTTCATCAGTCGATGAAAGGCTCTCAGAAACAGCTATAGAGGTTGCCTGTGATGTCACTAATCTGCTTTGTGGCGAAGAGGGTGCTTCATTTGTTTTTGGTCCTCAGAAAGGAGCCACAGACGGCGAAGTGAAAATATTGGATGAGGCGCTTTACCATTATTCACAAGTAATAAAAGAGCAGTTGGGTAAAGATGTAAGAAATATTCCCGGAGCGGGGGCAGCAGGAGGTCTGGGTGCCGGATTGCTGGCGTTTACTAGTTCCCGTCTTGAAGGAGGTGTCGGTCTGGTTGCCCGTTATACAGGTTTGCATGAAGCTATAAAGCAGGCTGATATTGTATTTACGGGCGAAGGATCTATAGATTCTCAGACTCGTTATGGAAAAACACCTTATGGTGTAGTCCGTATTGCAAAGATGGAAAACAAGAAGGTGGTAGCTGTTGCCGGTCGTGTATCAGGGAACATCGATCGCTTTTCAGATCTTGGTTTTGATGCTGTTTTTAGCATCACGCCGGAAGGCATGCCTTTGGAGGGAGCAATGGATACGGCTGAGCAAAATATGGAGCGAACGATGGAAGATATTGTAAGATTACTGCTGATGAAGTAATTCTTTATAGCTATTCAACACTTCCCTGTGGTTCGTAAGATAAAATATTTTTCTGATATTTTTGGATAGTATAAAAATTGTCCTATCTTTGCACACGCAAACACAAACAAGTATACAAAACTACGGTATTGGTGCCATAGCTCAGTTGGTAGAGCAAAGGACTGAAAATCCTTGTGTCCCCG
>JBEBPN010000056.1:0-14323 GCA_040395895.1 Dysgonomonas hofstadii | reverse complement strand
CGGTTCTTATGATATCTTAGTATAAATCCTGTCAACCTATTTTAGGACGGGACATGACACTAAATAAAAAAGCATCGCTACAGATAGCGATGCTTTTTATTTTATACTATAATATCAAATTACTTCTTTGCCGTTTTCGGCTTCACCTCACTCTTAGGTTTAGCTACTGCTTTTGTCCCAGGTTTCGCTTTTGCGGTCGCAGTTGGTTTCGCAGCGGGCTTGGCTTTAGCAGGTGCAGTTGTTTTAGGTTTAGCTATTGTTGTAGTTTTCGGCTTTGCCTCTGCTGCTTTTGGTTTAACCTCCACCTTCTTTTCAGCAACCGGTTTAGCCTTTGGCTTACTTGCTGCTTTCGGTTTTGGGGTGGGCTTGCTTTCTTTAGCTGCTGGCGCAGGCTTATTATCTGTAGTACCGAATTTCTTTATTGTTTCCTCCAAACGGTCAATTTCATCGGCCTGATTATGGATAGTGGTCAGCAATGCATTCAACTCTTCTGTTTCTATCGAACTAGGAAATTCGGCTTCTACCCTTTCTTTAAAGTCGCTCAGTACATTCATATAGGTGTTGAATGCTTCGTAAGGCGAAGGGAAGGGGCTGAACGGCAGTTCGTTCTTTGTACCCATGTAGTAGAAATGATCGCTCGATTGCAGGTATATCCAGTCCTGTATCAATCGTCTCGACTGACTGAGGCTTACCCGTTCTGCTATTTCATATAGTTTATGAAATGCTTCCTGCTGCAATGTGTTTCCCAGCCATGGCGATACATCTCTTTCTTCACCTACCCACGATATCGGGTGCATAGATGAGATGCTGCCGACAGGCTTCAATGTACTCAGCACTTCGGTCGGTGTGGCAAATCCGATATTCTTTTCGGCGGCAAAGCGCGGCAGGGCTTTCATGAAATCGAAAATACCCGAGCTTCTCTTCTGGAAGTTTCCCAATGCCTCATAATTCATAAAGAGATTGATTACCTGCTCTTCTTTTGGCGTTGCAGCTATCCAGTTGATAAACTTGTCTGCCGTAAGCGGATATTCGCTCCAGCTATAGTTCGAGAAACGTGTTGCTATATCGTCGCTGAACTTCGGGTTGCGCATCAGTAGTTTCAGTTTAGGCTGAGCAGCCGACTGATACACATAGTTGGGGCTTTTCCATCCCAGCGTTCTTTTTGCGCCCGGAGTGAGCATGCCAATGAATCCCATCTCGTGGACAAGTTCCGCGATTTCATCGGAAAATATTAGCTCCGTATTTCTGAATACCTTTGGTTTTTGCCCGAAAAGGCTTTCTATCTTGTCGCTATGATCTTTGACCTGCTTCTTGAATCCTTCGGGGTCGATAAGTGAGGCTAGTGAGTGCCCTTGCGTTTCGGCCAGAAATTCTACACAGCCCGTTTCGGCCAGTTCCCTGAATCCGTCTATAACCTCAGGTGCATATATTTCTAACTGGTCGAGCGCTACGCCCGATATGGAGAATGCGGCTTTAAACTTTCCCTTATATTCCTTTATCATGTCCAGTATGACTCTGTTGGCCGGAACAAAGGAAACTTCCGCTACCTGCTGTATGAAATCTTCGTTGGCGAAGTCGTCATAATAATAGTGGTCGCCGCCAATATTGAAAAACCTGTAGCGTTTGAGGCGGTGCGGTTGATGTATCTGGAAATAGAAACAAATATTTTTCATATTGTAAATTGTATTATTTGCATAAATTGTTGTAGATATCTCTTACTTTTTGCCCTGCATATTCCCACTTGATGTTGTCCACTTCTATCTTTCCTTCTTTACTGAGAAAATCGGACATTGCATCGTAGGTACATATAGAGTAGATAGCATCTGCCATTCCGTCTACGTCCCAATAGTCTACTTTAACGGCTTTGTCGAGTATTTCGGCGCAACCCGACTGTTTGGATATAATGGTCGGTATACTGCATTGCATGGCTTCGAGCGGAGAGATTCCGAAAGGCTCGGAAACGGATGGCATAACGTACACATCACTTCTTTTCAGCATTTCGTACACTTGTTTCCCTTTAAGGAATCCGGTGAAATGGAAACGGTCGGAAATTCCTTTTTCGGCAGCGAGGTATATCATACGCTCCATCATATCGCCACTGCCCGCCATAACGAAACGAACGTGCTTGGCTTTTTCCAGTACCCGCGCTGCTGCTTCTACAAAGTATTCGGGACCTTTCTGCATTGTGATACGCCCTAAGAATGTGACTACCTTGTCCTTTGTCCCTTTTTCGGGATTGATGGCAAGTATTTCGGCGCTAAGAGGTTCTACGGCATTGTGTACGGTTGTTACCTTTGCCGGATCCTGAAAGTATTTTTCGATTACAGTCTTGCGCGTCAGGTCGCTTACGCAGATTATATGATCGGCATAGTCCATTCCGTTCTTCTCCATCTGATAGACTTGTGGATTGACATTGCCCCGACTACGGTCGAAATCGGTGGCGTGCACATGTATGACTAATGGTTTTCCCAATACATTCTTGGCATGTATCCCTGCCGGATAGGTAAGCCAGTCGTGCGAGTGTATGATATCGTATCCCTCTGTGCGGGCTATGACTCCGGCTACAATGGAGTAGTTGTTAATTTCCTCGAGCAGGTTATCGGGGTATTTTCCCGAAAATTCGATACATCCCAGATCGTTCGTATGCAGGTATCTGAAATCTGCATAGATATGATCTCTCAGGTTATAATATTCCTGCGGATCCATATACTTGGAAAGCCTTTCGCTAACATAATCCCAATGGACATCTTGCCATACAACGGGTGTGTTGCATGCACCTATTATTTTCAAGAAACTTTGATCCTCATCACCCCAAGGCTTGGGAATCACAAATGTAATATCCATATCGGGCTGCATTGCCATGCCTCTGGTCAACCCATAGCTGGCAGTGCCGAGTCCCCCCAATATATGGGGCGGAAACTCCCATCCAAACATTAATGCTTTCATATATTCTTGCGGTTTTTAAGCATTAACAGATAAGAATGTATCACAATCAATGAATTTCCTTGTTTCATTTATATCTTTTATGCGGTTAATATTCATCAGCAAAGGACTTTTGTATTTCCAAAGCCCTTAATACGCCAGCCACATTGGTGGCGTACGATATCGGTCCGTGCCCGAAATAAGGTATGCTGCCGTCATATATGGCAGACAGGGAACCGATGCAGTCGTTCGACATTTCATCTTCAATGCCGATCAGAAGCCGTTCGAGGAATGATATTCCGCTTCGCTGGAATATTTTCAGATAGGCTTCGAGATACGGCCCCAGCAACCAAGGCCATGCAGCTCCGTTGTAGGCGCTGTACATTCTGTCGTTTAACGAGCCTTCGCTACGCGGTCTGAACCCGATACTCTTAGGACTGAGCGAACGTATTCCCTTCGGAGTCAGCAACTCTTTGGTAATTATATCCAGTATAGACTTGCTCTGACGTTTGTCTAGCAGCGGATAGTCTGACGCTATAGCCAGAAGCATGTTAGGCCTTACGCTCCAATCTACATAGTTGCCTACTACATAGTCGTAGAGATAACCGCCATCGTTGAGGAAGACTTCGAGGAACGAAGTTTTTACCAATTCGGCGAGCAGCCCCATTTTTTTATCCAGCTTGTCGTTCTCGTTATGTCTGGCTATCTCCTGATTGAACATCAGTGCATTATACCAGAAGGCATTTACCTCTACCAAGCATCCTGTACGCCCCGATCTTACGCTATCGTCCGCTATCGTACTGTGCATCCAGCTAGGATAGTTGGAACGATTGTCTACACTGAGCAATCCGTTTGTCAAAGGTTTCAGGTTCGGATGTTTCCCCTCTTGTATAAATGTGACCATCCGGTTTACCAGATCGGCGTATTTGAGATGAAAACGAGCGGGATCTTCAGCTGAAAATTTTTTCAGTGAACGAATCAGCCATAACAGCACATCAGCGTTACCTATATCATTGAGAAAACCATGAATAGGCTTTCCTTTCATAAAGTCTTCTATTATTGGAACAGCTGTATCTACAACTTGTTCAAAAGCTTCGGGCTTTCCTGTACTTAGAGTCAGTCCGGGCAAGGCTATGAATTGTTCGCGTGCCGCCACCCTTCCCCAAGGGTACCCGTTGAGCAGATATAATTCGTCTTTCGACGGGCGGAAATAAAATTGATGGGCAGAGTTTTTCAGGCAGTTGAAGAAAGAGGAGCGGGGAGTCCTGTCTTTTATACCTTCTTCGAAAAGGGCGATAAGCCGCCCTGTATCAGCTTGTACATCACTGGCCGAGAAAATGATGGATTCGCCTTTAGTGATAGGCAGTTCGAAGTAACCCGGTACATACAGGTCTTCCTGATAGGACAGTCCTTCTTCCTTGTCTCTCTCGTATTCTATGCCTTTGTACCAGCTTGGTTCAAATATAAAGTCTACCTTTTTGTTGAATTGCATGAACAGTTCGGGATAACCGCTATACATCTGCATACTGATGCCATTCTCCACCTCTTTGTAGCCGTGCTCGGCAACTGAATTTTCCTGTGTGAGCTGGTTGATCTCGCGGAAAGCTAAGAACGGTTTGAAGCGTATGGTTGTCGGCGAATGCGCATCGAGCAATGTATAACGGATGAAGATGGTATTGTCTTCGAGCGAAAACATTTTCTCTTTTGACAGAATAACTCCTCCTACACGGTAGATGGTGCGGGGCAGCGAATCGCAATCGAATTCGCGTATATATTTGTGCCCCATCGGACTGAAGTTGTTCCCATCATACTTGTGTATTCCCAGATTGAACTCAGCTCCGTGCTGTATAACGGTTTCATCAAATGACGAAAGCAGTACATGGTTGGAGTTGTCGAGTTTGGGAACGGGCATGACAAGTAGTCCGTGCTGTTTACGCGTATTACATTCTACAAGTGTAGTGCAGTGATAAGCGCCACGCCGGTTAGTCCTTAATATTTCTCTTTTGAGGGAATATTCGAGGTTAACCATACGGCTTTTGTCGAATTTCAGATATGTATTAGTCTTATTATGACCCATGGTTACAGATAAGTTAATTCGGTTTATATTAATACAATAATAAACAAAAGGATATATTTGTTCGATATATCCGTTTTTAAAGATAGTAAAAATGTTAAAGATTTGTTTCTTTTTTAAAAATGTTTATGAACATAGCAGCAAATTTGAATAGGCTATAACGCTAGTTATTATTATTTAAGGCAGATTAGTATTTAGATTAAATGTTCCTTTTATTCCTGCGCGTAATCACAGATTACTTGCGTTCCTTTTGCCTAAAGCTGCAAAAGGAACCAAAAAATCTTTTGCGCCACGCTTCATAGGACGACCCGTAAAAGGGCTTAAAGGCTAAACAAAAAAACTCGCTCTGTACTTTGTATAATACGAATCTACAGATAAGCTCAAACACGTTTTTGTTTTTCGCCTTTCTCACCCTACGGGTACCCCGTCCATAAAGCTAACGGCGCGGGCTGACGCACGATTAAGCAACAACAATTCTGTCTTGTCGCCGCATTGCAGCTTCGTGCATTAGTTCCGCAGTCGGGGTATCGTAAAAACAAGCACAGGATTGCGCGTTAGTAATGAGCTTTAACTCAGATAAAAGTTACGCGCAGAGATAAAAATTACGTTTTCGTTAAGCATCAATCCAGCTACTCACAAACCTTATTTAGAATTATTTTAGTTAATGAAAACTCTTTTATCTTTCCGTTAAATAATTGTAAATTATACTCTTATTAGGTGCTTAGGCGTATTTGTGGCTATAACTTATTGGCTGGTGACGCACTAATGTTTAGTATTTTTATATCTTTGTAGTCCTGAAAATAAAGTTATATATACAAAATTGAAATAAGTAAAATATATGCTTTCATTTATAACATGGGATGTAAATCCGGAAGCTTTATCTTTATTTGGACGCGAAATACGCTGGTATGGTATTCTGTGGGCGGCCGGAGTCCTTTGTACTACGATGGTGGTGCAAAGAATGTATAAATATGAGAAA
Source organism: Dysgonomonas hofstadii (assembly GCA_040395895.1). Lineage (GTDB taxonomy): Bacteria > Bacteroidota > Bacteroidia > Bacteroidales > Dysgonomonadaceae > Dysgonomonas > Dysgonomonas hofstadii_A. Next base: position 8,348 of record JBEBPN010000056.1, on the reverse strand, counting down.
TTACCGGACAAATGGTTCGATTCGTTGTTTATATATGTCCTGACAGGGCTGATTATAGGCGCGCGTCTGGGGCATTGCCTGTTTTATGATCCTGTGGCTTATCTATCGCATCCGCTCGACCTGCTGAAAGTGTGGGAAGGAGGGCTTGCCAGCCATGGAGGTGCTATCGGAATGACTATCGGAGTCTGCCTTTATTCATTAAAAATAACGGGTAAAAAGATTAACTGGAAACATCTCGGTATTTCCTCGGTTATAGGGCTTGTACTCGGTGCTGCATGTTATTATATATACAGGCTGATAACGGGAGCTGAATCTTCACTCGATCTGTTGTTGTATCAGTTTACCTTTATGGGATTCTTTATAGGCGTGTGTGTGTCGTTGGTGTACACAACGCGTGAAATGTCGATAAAAACACTGGACAGATTGGTTATCGGTGTCGCTATCGGTGCTACATCCATCCGTTTGGGTAACCTTATGAACTCTGAAATATATGGCGGCGCTACCGAACTACCTTGGGGATTTAATTTTGTGAGAGACGCAAAATGGCACTGGACACAGGCACAGGGTGGAGCGGGCGAATTGCCCTGCCATCCTACACAAATATACGAAGCTTTGGTTTACCTGTTTTTGTTCGGTTTGGGCTTATACCTTTTCTATAAGACAACGGCTAAAAACAGAACAGGGCTTATTTTGGGAATATCGCTTATCGGTATTTTCTTTTCCCGCTTTCTGATAGAATTTATTAAGAACATACAAGAGCCATTCGAGATACAAATGATAGATACTATAGGTATAAATATGGGGCAGTTGCTTAGCCTGCCGTTCGTTATCTGGGGTATATGGCTGGTATGGGGTGCATTGAAGAGAGCACCGGAAACTACGGAAACTATAAATAAAAAGAAATAGAAGAAAATCTAAACTAGTATGTTAAAACCGATTCCCATAAAAGATGATTTGTTTTATATAGGTGTGAACGACCGTACAAAACATCTTTTTGAAAATTTATGGCCTTTACCGAAAGGTGTTTCGTATAATTCATATCTTATTGTCGATGAAAAGACTGCTTTGTTCGATACAGTAGATGTGTGTTATTCCGATATATTCTTTCACAAGCTTGAGATAGCGCTGGACGGAAGGCAGCTCGATTATGTGATCATCAACCACATGGAACCCGATCATTCGGGCTCTCTCGGATTGCTGAGAAGCCGTTTCCCCAATGTGCAGGTAGTAGGAAATAAACGTACTGCCGATATGGTACAGGGCTTTTTTGGAATAACCGATGGTGTAATGGTAATAGACGATCTGGACGAATTGTCGCTGGGTAAGCACAATCTGGTTTTCCATCTTACTCCTATGGTACACTGGCCTGAGACTATGATGACCTATGATACCACGCATAAGATAGTATTTTCGGGTGATGCTTTCGGTACATTCGGTACGCTCGACGGTGGTATTACCGATACGCAGTTGCACCCTGAACGCTATTATGACGAAATGATCCGCTACTATTCCAACGTAGTAGGTAAATTCGGTTCCCCTGTACAAAAGGCATTGGAAAAACTGGGTACGCTGGATATTAAATACATCTGTTCTACACACGGCCCTGTATGGACAATGGACGACCAGATAAAGAAAGTGATAGGTATATACGATAAACTCAGCCGCTACGAAGGCGATGAGGGTGTCGTTATCGCTTACGGCAGTATGTACGGTCATACCGAGCAAATGGCCGAAACGGTTGCTTATGAGCTTGCACAGCAGGGAATCCGTGAAGTGATACTACATAATGTATCGAAACGATCGCATTCTTATATCATTCGCGACATATTCAAATATAAAGGGCTTATCGTAGGTTCTCCTACATATAACAACAAGCTGTTCCCTGAAGTGGAATATCTGTTGTCGAAGGTTGAGGGACGTGATATGAAGCATCGTTATTTCGGCTACTTCGGCTCGTTTACATGGGCAGGCGCGGCAGTGAAGCGTCTGGCACAATTTGCCATCGATACCAAGTTTGAAGTGGTAGGCGATCCGGTAGAAATGAGACAGGCTATGCGCCTCGATACTTACGATGCGTGTATCTCGCTGGGTAAGGCAATGGCCGACCGGTTGAAACTGGACAGGTAGATTATAATTATAAATTATAAATTATGAGTTATAAGCTGAGGCTTGTAGCTCATTTTTTTATAAATTTTATTCCATCGCCAAAGGCGTAAACAGCTCAATCAGATTTTCTTCGGGATCGCGTAAATAAACGGTGCGCATCCCCCAATCGGGCATATCGGTAGGTTCACTGATGAAAACGAGACCTTTGCTCAAAAGTGACTGATAAGTTTTGTCTACATTTTCCACTTCAAAACAGACCATCATCTTTTCCCTGTATCCGACGGGCTGGTCTTTATCGACATTGCCGACTGCCGGAGCCATATAATCGGAAAGAAACAATGCGAAACCTTCGATACCGTCTGCAACCTTGAAACTTGCATAACAGTCGTTTTCATCTCCCCATACAGGCTCTAAACCAAGTTGTTCGGTGTAAAACTTGAAACACTTCTTAAAATCTTTTACTAATAATCTTACATTGCTGAATTTCATAGTCGTTTTGTTTAGGTTATAATTGCATTTTTATTTGTTGTTGAATTTTTCCTTTATCTCCTCATATTTCTTACTACCTACAAGACGTTCTCTTTCTACAAACTTTTTAGAGAACAGACTGCGGCTGTCGTCATAATCTTTATATCCGAGACCGGCAATATCCGATATGGAATAGATAAAATCAGCCGTTGAATACGGGCGGTTTGCATCGAATACCAGATCTTTGCGTTTTTGCCTGTACGAAGGAGACATCCATACCATAAAAGGAATTTCGCACATAGCTGGAGATACCTTCTCGTAGGCATGGCCTGCAAACTTACGGTAATCGTACAGCTCTTCGGCATGGTCGGAAAAGTATATCATAGCTGTATTCTCTACATGATGGTTTTGCAGCGAACGGATGATACTGTGTATAAGGTAATCGTTATAGAGTACCGAATTATCGTATTTATCGATAGTTCTCACATCATTGATGTCCATATAGGGTTTCTGTACAACAAAGCTGTCTTTCTTATTGTTGAACACAATAAATTCCTTCGGGTAGCGGAATTCATACGCCATGTGGTTACCTATGAGGTGTATAAGTATCAGCTTATTTATATTGTTTCCGTTATTCATATTCAGTACCGAATCCAGAACGGGCAGCACTATATCGTCGTGTTGCCTGTACGGCGCCAGATTGTATTTCTTTTTAGCCAGTGTGAGCAGAATGTCGTAACTCGATTTGCATTCTTCGCTGAATTCCTGATTGCTGATAAGGTATGTATTGTATCCTGCACGATTGAATAGTTCGTATAGCGAAGGTTTCGTTGTAAAATAATCTGTGTTTTTCCGTTCGGTCATCGACAATAACGACCGCATCACAGGAATGGTATGTACCTGCGGCGAAACTACATCGTTGTACACAATGAGGCTGTCGCCGTATGCCGATAACAGGGGATTGGTCTCGCGTCCGTAACCGTATAGCGACATATGATGTTTATTCAACGATTCGCCGATGACTACGACTATTGTTTGCGGAACATTGTCCTGATTGATAGCAGTAACTTCGTATGTTTCGGACTGTCGTTCCCGTATTGTTTTTATTTCATTTGTTGTGCGGATCTTGTAACTGATGAATGTCTTATATATATTGATGAAATATACCGAGCGTGACAACTGGTTGATACTTATTACAGCCAGAATAACAACGATGCTCGATATAAACAGTAATGTATGTTTTCTTTTGCTCAGCCGCTCAAAAGGCTTCATCAGGCAGATCATAATAATGGGTATCGCCGCATAAACAAGAACTCCCGCTATCACCCACAGGCTGAGGTAGTGCGCAACGAATTCGCGACTCTCTTCCGGATTGGTCTCGAACAGGCTGGTAACACTGTTCTGCTCTAATAGTACGCCTGCAAAAAGCAGGTACGCCAGATAGATGGAACCCGGAATAATGGATATCGCCAGCAGAATGGCATATATGGTCTTTTCAGCTTTGGAATCTATGAAAAGCGACAGCACCGATATGGCGGCAAATAATAGCCCGCATACGGCGAAAATGGCGATTTTATCAAAGAAATTCAGATTTTGGGCAAGAGGGCACAAAATAGGAACCAGCAGTAAAATATAGAATAGAAAAAAGAATTGAAGTTTCTTTTGTTTCAGTATATTCAGAACTTCCTTCATCAACGATCAGTGTTCATTTGTGATTACTGTGCCGGACTGCATTTGCATAAATACGCCGGCTAAGTGTGCAAATATAGTATTTTATTCTTACTTTTGATACAGTCTATTATCTTTAGGTAGTATGAGCGGAAAAACAGCGAAAGGAACAAAAAATAGTAAACATAGATTAGCCCGGAATAATTATCTTTTATCGAAGCCCGCCTATTTTGGAGATAAGAATGTTCCGATGTCTATCGAACTGATTCAATACGATGCCCGACATCTGGATGTGAAAGATATCCCTTTGCAATCGGCATTCAAGGACTATGTGGACAAGGCGAGAGTTAACTGGTTCAAGGTGACCGGTATATCCGATGCTGCCGTTGTAAACCGTATCTGCCGCGAAGCAGGGCTGCACGGATTCGATGTCAAAGACCTGCTGGCCGATCAGCAGGTGGTGAAGGCCGTAGTCTACGACAAGGCGACCTATGCACTTATGTCGTCTTTCTATCAGGACGATGAGACGGCAAAGATCGACGATATGCAGGTGGCTTTTATACTGGGGCCCGGCTTTATCATCAGTTTTCAGGAAGCGCTGATCCCTATATTCGACGATGTGAAGAAAGAGATAGAAGAAAATAATGTCCTGATAAGGCAAAAAGGAGCCGATTTCCTGCTTTATATCCTCTTGAATGCCGTAAACCTCTCCAATATCAATACCGTGATGCTAATGGAAGATCATCTGGCCGATATGGAGGAATCTCTGATAAGTGATAATAACTCGGTGGATACGCTGAAACTGCTGCATATATGCAGGGTAAATTATATGCACATAAAACGCTCGGTGGTCTCGATGCGCGAAGAATTCAATAATTTGCAGCACAACTCGAATGAGCTGATTCTGACCGAAAATCTTGTGTATTTCAACGACTTCGACGACCGTATGCGCACCACGCTTGGCGATCTGGCGTCTTTTTATGAGACGCTGACATCGGTGTCCGATCTTTATTATAACAATAATAATATGCGGATGAACGAGATCATCAAACGGTTGACGATTGTCTCCACGATATTCATTCCGCTTACATTTATGGTAGGTGTGTGGGGTATGAACTTTAAGTTTATGCCCGAACTCAACTGGGAATACGGATACATCGGTTCATGGGCTGTCCTTGCATTGGTAGCCGGTCTTTCTTATCTTTGGATAAGGAAGCAGAAATGGTTCTGAATAATTCATTCACAAAATAAAACAAAGTAGCAATTATGCAGGGTATCGAACGATAATGCTACTTTGGACCTAAAAAATTAAATATCATGAGAAAGATCATACTTTTTTTGCTGGTTCTTCACTGTGCAGGTGTATCTTATGTTTTCGGCAACACTTTATTGCCAAACGATATGCAGGTGGTACAGCCATCGGATGATATAAAAACAATGTTTGAAAACGAACAATACAATGAGATCATAGCCCGTTTTTCGGGGAAACCCCGCACCCTTTCGGCCAGTGAGCTTACATATGTAGCCATGTCTTATTTTCATACCGAAGATCTGGAAAATGCTACTATTTTTACCGAAATGGCAGAAAAGAAAGATCCGAAATACGCTCCGGCTTATTATGTGGAAAGTATGATCAATAGCACAATAGGAGACTATTCACAGGCTTTGGATAATATGCAGACAGCTATAACCCTGTCGCCCGACGATGCCGCATACCATGTAGCTGTAGGCGATATTTACTATGCTCAGGAAAAATTCGATCAGGCATTGGAGAATTATAATAAAGCGGTAAGTATGGCTGCTCCTGCCGAAAAAGGCTATTACATGATCGGTGCATCTTATTCCAGTATGGATAAAACACAGGAAGCTCTGGATGCCTTTTACGCGGCGAAATCCAAGATTGTAAAAGACAAAGAATTATATGTTACCGTACTTTATAATATCGGCAGCCTTGAATATAATAATGGCAATTATAGTAAAGCACAAGAGATGTATAAGGAACTCACCGAATACTTCCCCGACGATTATTATTCATACGAAAAACTGGTGCAATGCAGTAATGCCTTAGGCGATTATGCCAAAGCCAAAGCATATAAAGAGCGTATGTATGATGCGCATAGTAGAGGTTTACTGGCAACTACCAGCCTGTCGGATATGTTCTGTATCGATAATTTTACTGTTGATACGAAAACTGTTTCGGCATACGAACGCTATGAGGAGCCGACAGGCAATCCGTTGGTAAAAAATATATTTTATGTATCTGATAATGACGGAAACATCGAATCGACCGTCTTTTTGGAATACACACCTTCCGATACGGACAAGACTAAAGGAAGATACCATATTGTAGTTTCAAAAGATTCAGTACGTTATTCGGGTGGTATTTCGTCTGATTCTTATATCAGCTATGATATACTGAAACCATATATCGTAGAAATAGTAAAAGGCGGAACAAGGCTTACACCGATAAATTAACGATTATCCGTTCCTGTCTCTCTTTGTTACCCGTACCGCATCGCCTGCGTTGGGTGTGAGTTTGGTAAAACCATAGAGCGAAACAACGCCCAGTATAGCCACAAATATAAATGCCAGTCTGAAATCGGCAACCGAATAATGCTGCTCTGCTCCTCCGTTTATCATATTGGAGAAACGCAGAAAGACAGCACCCATCGCGATACCCATACCGGTCGACATCTGTTGCACGGTGCTGTATAATGTATTGGCGGCCGTCATACGCTGTTGAGGTATTTCGGCAAAAGCCAGTGTCGTAATTGCGCTGAACTGCATGGAGCGGAACATTCCCGACAGGAACATAACCACAACAATAAGTATCACAGGAGTAGTAGGCAACAGCAGTGAGGTGAAGAATGTAAACAATGCCACCATAAATCCGTTGGCAACCAGTACCGTGCGGAAATTGTAGTGACGCATTATCCAGATAGTAGCCGGTTTCATCGTCAGATTTCCTGCCATTGTTGCCAGAAACAGCATTCCCGACTGAAACGGATTCAGCCCGAATCCTTCCTGAAACATCAACGGAACCAGATAAGGGGCTACCCCGATAACCATACGCGAGAGCGAGCCTGTGAATATGGTGATCTTATAAGTCGGTATTTTTATGATCGAATAGTCAATCAGTGGATTCGATATATGCCGTGAGTAGAGTACGTTGAAGGTAAGCAGTCCCAGACTGACCAGAATCACTATCAGTGACACATAATAAGGAACTTCTGCACGGCTGAGCAATTCTACCCCGTACATAAATCCCGCGAGAGCAAGCCCGCTCAGTACAAAGCCCACTGCATCGAAACGCCGCTTGGGCTGTCCGTCGTCTTTCTCTTCACGGATGAAATGCCATGCAAGGCTCACACATATTATACTGATAGGTATGTTGAGGTAAAATATCCAGCGCCATGTCCAGTATGTAGTCAGATATCCGCCTACCAGAGGTCCCAGGATAGGAGCTACCAGTGCAGGCCATGTGATATAAGCCATAGCCGTTACCAGATTCTCTTTCGGCGTAGCTTTCAGCACGGCAAGTCGTCCTACAGGCGTCATCATGGCTCCTGCCATTCCCTGAAATATCCGGAACAGTACAAACTGCGTCAACGTCTGCGCAGTGCCACATAGTGCCGATGCCAACACAAACAGGATGATGGATGTACAGAATACCTTACGTGTGCCGTAACGATCGGCAATCCAGCCGCTGACAGGTATGAATATAGCCAGAGCTATCAGGTACGAAGTTACCCCCGCACTGAGGTGTACTACATCGGTTCCGAATGAGCGCGCCATAGTAGGCACAGCCGTATTGACAGCAGTGGTATCGAGACCCTGCATAAAGAATGCAATAGCTACAATAAGGGAAACCGTGTAAGATCTGTCTATTTTCATTTGTGAAATCAATAACCAACGCGGGTGCAAAGGTAATTAATTTAACAGTAAGTTGAACGTTATATTTTGTGAATGGAGATATGTATTTTGTTATATAATTTTATAGAATAAATTGTAATAGATTCGCCCCTGCAAAACACAATGTTAAAACCCTTTTATGATTTTCAAACGAGTTTATCTATACCAGAAAACATGAACCCCTAAAACATTGA
>JBEBPN010000055.1:0-15565 GCA_040395895.1 Dysgonomonas hofstadii | reverse complement strand
TGGCTTATGTTTTATACAAAACTATAAGCCTTAGCAATTACAAACATAAGGCCTTACTCTTATTCTTCCCCAATGCTTACGGACAAGATAGTGCCGCAGACGAAACATATATTTTTTGGGGGGTTGACATCCGGATTATGGCATCCAGCATCCGGATCGAGCGCGATGAAGAATGCTTTAATGTTAGGGCTGAATGTTGAGTTTCTATCAAATAAAGATGCTTTTGGTATAAATGCAAACCTAATCATGCCACACAAAATGAAGCAACCGGTAGCCTATGGTACCGATCCGGCATTAAACATTGATAAATGCTCAAGTATGCAGATAACATTCGATTATTCGCGAAGATTGCTGAAATTCGGAGACTACAGCATAGGGGCTATTGCTGAAATAGGATATGGAGAAATGATTTATACAGATTCCGGGCAGGATAAAGACAAAGGGAAAAAGACATTCATCTTTGCTCCCGGCATTAATACCAGATATATTATCAAAGAAAGGGTTTCTCTTCAGCTCAAATTACAATATTGTGTTAGTAGTTACAACTTAAAAAACAGTCACGATCTGGCGTTAAAAGGGAATTACCTGATGCTAAAATTCGTACTTGGAGGCAGATAGACCGCTCGCTGGCACAAAGTCAGTTGCCACGCCTTTTTAGGCGTGGATAACAGTTTAAGTAAAGGCGACTTTAGTCAAATTACTTTTGGCTAAAGCCTTTCATTAATAATATTATCTTATCCCCCGCTTAAAAATGGAGGCAATTAAAAAAATTAATAAAAATCGTATATAACTCAAACAAAAAAGCCGCCTTTATCACAGATAAAAGCGGCTTCCTTTATTATAAGAATTCTGTTTCTTATCTAATTACTTAGCAGCATAGAACATTGTGCTTTCTACAGACTGACGCAAAGCAAGTACGCCCGCGTTAGACAATTCCACACTTTTTTCCTTACCGTCAGGAAGATAAACGATAGCATTCTTTTCGTCTTCAAACTTGATAAGCTTGGTAGACTCTCCGTTTGCTACAGCACTCCATGTTTTGGTGTCTTTGTCGTAAACAAGATCGACCTGCTGACCAGCTTCATTCTGGATATTATATCCGTTTTCCAGTGTTTCAACTGTGTAAACACCGTTTTCGCCCTGTACCTTTTTCACGATACCTGCCTGCACCGGATTCTCTCCGCTCCAGAATTCGATAGAGTTAATAACAAGAATGTCGGCAAGAAATGAAATTTCATATACCGGAACAATCCACATAGCAAAAAACACAACCTCGTTTACAAACTTATTGTCGATAGTCTGGTTCCATGCCAATACTTTGTTAAACAAGCTGAAAGAACCTATACACGAGCTAAACATCAGCGTACCCGCAAGAGCAACAGCTGCTACTGAAACAAATCTTCTCTTCATAAGAATTATGTATTAAAAAATGTACGTTTGTGAATAATAATAAAGTTTCAATCTCTGAACAAAGATAAAATAAAAATAGATGAAGATTTCAAATATTCTATCTTTTATTAGGGCAAATATATTAAATTTCAGAGAAGTTATTCAAAACGTTTATAGGGGCAAAAAACATTTCGGGCGATATTATTCTACGTTTCGGGCGAAAGATTTTTCGCTCCTACAGCTATCCCGAAAATACTATAAATTATGAACTGAACATTCTATCTTTTATTTCGGGGGTGATGTTCTATTATTTCCTGACGGAGATACTCCCTGTCCATGTGCGTATATATCTCAGTGGTAGTGATCTTTTCGTGTCCCAGCATTAGCTGTATCGCCCTGATATTCGCACCGCCTTCGAGCAGGTGCGTGGCAAACGAATGCCGGAAAGTATGCGGACTTATCGCCTTCTTTATTCCCGCCTCTACGGCATATTCCTTTATAAAGTGAAATACCATGATACGCGAAATAGCCGTTCCCCTGTTGCTCAGGAACAAAACGTCTTCCGAACCCTTTTTTATCTTCATTTCCCTACGGTAATGCAGATATTTCTGTATCTCATTGATAGCTGTATGGGAAATGGGTACAAGGCGCTGTTTACTGCCTTTACCCTCGACTTTGATAAAACCTTCATCGAAAAACAGGTCGGAAAATTTCAGCTTCGTCAGTTCGGATATGCGCAAACCACAACTATACAGGGTTTCCAGTATTGCCCTGTTTCGCTGCCCCTCTTTGGTAGAAAGGTCTATCACCCGCATCAGATCTTCTATTTCTTCGAGTGAAAGCACAGTAGGCAGTTTTAGTCCGATCTTCGGTGTTTCAAGCAATTCGGTAGGGTCTGCCTGCAAATAGCCATCCAGTACCATGAAGTTATAAAAAGACTTTATCCCCGAAATAATGCGGGCAACCGAACGTGCATTGATGCCTATATCGTACAGTTGTGCTACAAACTGTTGCAGATCATCAAGCGTTACTTCTTCAGCCTTTCTCCCTTCATTGCTCAGAAAACCCGACAATTTTGCCAGATCGGTCATATAGGCATCTATCGAATTGGGAGACAGCGACTTTTCAAGCAACAAATAGTTCCTATACTTCTTTATTATATTTTCTTTTCCGTCCATTTAACATGTAAATATAACTGCAAATATATATCTTTGCAAAGATAGTCCGATTGATTACCATTTGTTTAATTACTTTCGATTATGAATTTCTTGAAATCCGTATTCAGGTATCTTACCACACGATACACAAAAGTGCAGTTACTGATAATGCTCGCCATCATCGTATTTGCATTCTTCATCAGCGAAAGTAATATTTTTGCCCGCATAGGGTACGACAACAAGATACGCGAACTGAACGGACAAATAGAATATTACCGCGAAAAGACGGTAGAAGATAAGCAAAAGCTGCAAGAGCTGGAGTCGGACAAAGACCGCATCGAAAAGTTCGCCCGTGAAAACTATCTGATGAAAAGAGAAAATGAAGATGTTTTCATCGTAGAATAAACCATTATATGAATATAAGCCCCAAAACCAAAACGATATTTTTTCAGGTATCGGCAATCCTTATACTAGTCGCAGCCGTAGCGTATTACATTAGTCCGCTTGTGGCCAAATATGTTATGATAGCAGGAGTTGCCGGATTTGCCGCCGTTACTTTTACCTCACCCTATCCCGGAAAAAGCCTGAGAGGAAAACGCCTGTTCAACATACAGATACTGGCCGTGCTGCTCATGGTGGTCTCCGCATTCCTCATGTTCAAAGAAATGAGTGCATGGGTAGTAACGCTGCTTATTGCCGCCGTCCTTACTCTCTATAGTTCTGTTATCCTGTCACAAACCTATAAAAAGGAACAGGAAGACGAAAAAAAGGGGAAATAACAACATATTCAACATGTTTCTTCCTTTGTTATTCGCTTTGCTCCTTATCGTGCGTCAGCCTGCGCCGTTAGCTTTATGGACGGGGTACCCGTAGGGTGAGAAAGGCGTAAAACAAAAACGTGTTTGAGCTTATCTATAGATTCAAATCTCACAAAGTTACAGAGCGAGTTTTTTTGTTTAGCCTTTGAGTCCTTTAACGGGTCGTCCTATGGAGCGTGGCGCTAAAGCGTTTTTGATTCCTTTTGCGGCTTTGGGCAAAAGGAATGCAAGCAATTTTAATTGCGCGCAGAAGATATTTGAATATCTATTCAAACAAAAACGGCTTAGCCGCCTTTAGCTTCGATAATTGTTCTTCAAAAAAGAACCGTTCGTCCCCGAATGCAGGTTTCAACTGATCGAACCATGTCGCTTTCGGATTATACTCCGCAAAGAACGGCACGTCTACCCACTTCGGATTTCGCCCCTGAATAAAACGAAGCACAAATATTTTCTCACCTCTTATCTCCTGTACACCCAGCACTTGTATCTTGCCCGCATTGTCGCTCATACTAGGTCCACGCACTGTACGGCAAAGTCCGCTTACCTGCCTGTATGCCCTGCGGAAAATCTGCCAGCAACGATCGAGCGGCAATTCAAAATAATGCTTGGCACCCGTGTCGCGCGCAATGAACATATAGTAAGGAATACACCCCAGATCTACCTGCTTACGCCACATCTCCGCCCATAGCTCCGGCTTGTCATTGATATTGCGCAGCAAAGGCGACTGCGTACGAATCTGCGCTCCTGTAGAAAGAATCCGCTTGATAGCCTGTTTCACAGCATCGGTCGACAATTCGCGCGGATGATTGAAATGCGCCTGTACCGAAAGATTCTTACCCGCAGCCACCACTTCTTCAAACAGGCTGATAACATCGTCACTGTCTGCATCGGTCAGATAACGGTATGGCCAGTATGCCAGCGATTTGGTTCCTATGCGGATAGAATGTATATGGCTGAACTCGGGTGTCAGCAACGGACGGATATATGCATGTAAAGTAGCCGCATTCATTACCATCGGGTCACCACCTGTAAATAGTATGTCGCTTACTTCCTTGTGCACACGCAGGTACTTCAGCAGTAAGTCTGCCTCTTTCATGGCAAACTTCAGTTCGCTCATTCCCGAAAACTGCGGCCACCGGAAACAAAAGGTACAAAAAGCATGGCATGTCTGCCCCTGACTGGGAAAGAACAATACGGTCTCAGGGTACTTGTGTTGTATGCCTTTTAGCTTTATCTCCCCCAGATAAGGCACATTATGCTCCTGCCCTGCCGGATTAGGATTCAGCGCAAGGCGTATTTCACGCACCTTGCGGTCTATGGTTTCTTTATCGGCCTGCTGATCCAATAGCTTTTCCACAGCCGAATAGTGCTTCTTTTCCAACATTCCCATGCGGGGAAAGTTTAGTGTAAAAATAGGATCATGTTCTACATCGTCCCAGTTTATCAGTTCATCTACTACATAATTGTTTGTCTTGAATGGTAATACCCTGCCGACCACTTCTATATCCTTTTTTATCTCTTCAGACAGAGACTCCATTTGAGGAATTGTCAGATAGTTGTGCAAAGCATACGTTTTTATCTGCTTGCTCATAGTTATTTATTAATAAATTCCAGTAAATTTCCAGTTGATATCGGGCTTATTTCCTACAAAGTACAAAAAATGTGTCAGAATGAGGGTTTGCAGGCTTTCATGATAAAAAGTTTTATAGTATAATAACATTCCATCCCCGTTACGTTAACGGTTTTTATGATTTCATCCGTTTATTTCGCAAAATAATTTTCATTACGCAGAAAAGCTGCGCAACGATGCTTTTATCTTTGTAGCAGAATAACAAAAACAGAATAATACTATGATTAATTTAGAAGGAAAATACAACAAGGACTGCAAAATATTTATCGACGATATAGAGCCTGAGGCCATCGAGATGGTAAAGAATATACTGAATGAAGAAATATCAGAAGGTGTACAGGTACGTATCATGCCCGATACGCATGTCGGTAAAGGTATCGTTATCGGATTCACTATGCCGATGACCAAAATAATCAATCCAAACTATATTGGTGTGGATATAGGTTGCTCGGTGACTACACATAAACTGAACAAACGAATCGATGCCGATCGCCTGCCTACGCTCGATCATGCTATCAGACGTTCTGTGCCAATGGGTATGAATATCCGTAATGAGAAAAACTTCGACAACTGGTGGGTAGCGCCGTATCTGGAGACTGTGAATACAAATATCACCGCCTTTCAGCAGGAATGGGCAAAGCGTTTCGGAGAGACAAAATTGCCCGTAATAGTGGATAAAGATTATATAAGCCAACTGTGTAAAAGGATCGGAACTAATGAAAATTCGTTCTACTTCTCGGTGGGAACACTAGGAGGAGGTAACCACTTCATCGAAATCGGCGAGTCGGCGAATGACGGTTCTCACTATCTGACTATTCACTCCGGTTCGCGAAACTTCGGGCTGAAAATATGTAACTACCATGCAAAGAAAATGGCAGCAACAAACAACCTGCCGACAGCATATTACGACGAGTTTGAGCATATAACCAAACATACGCAGCCTACAAGTGATATCCCTCAGAAGCTGAAAGACCTGAGCAAAAAGTATAAGACTGATAAGAAAGAATACCCGTTGGAAGGCGATGATATGTATAATTATCTCTTAGATATGGTGATCGCACAGACTTACGCGCAATTCAACCATAAAGCAATGTCGAAAGCGATATTCAAAGATCTGGGAGAAGATTTCGAGGCGGTAGATTCGGTTTACTCTATGCACAACTTTATCGATACCACCGACTGGATTATCAGAAAGGGTGCTATCAGATCGTACGCAGGTGAAAAAATGGTGATACCATTCAATATGCAGGACGGCATCCTTATCTGCGAGGGTAAGAGCAATACCGATTGGAACTGCTCTGCTCCGCATGGTGCAGGACGTGTTTTAGCCCGTAATAAGGCACTGAAAACACTCGATATGGCCGAATTCACGAAAAAGATGGAAGGAATTTACTCGACTTCGGTTTGCCAGAAAACGCTTGACGAATCACCAATGGCCTACAAAGACAAAAATGTGATTATAGAAGCTATAAAAGACACTGCAACAATAATAGATTCGGTAAGACCGATTATGAATATTAAAGCGGTAGAATAGTTTTATTCACCGCTTTATTCGGATTATTGATAGAAATAGAAAGAAAAATAGAAAAAGGACAATAATGAAACAGAATTTTGATTTTTTCAGGACAACTATGCCAGAAACCAGAAAAGCCGACTTCTATTTAGGATGTCTTGATGGTTCAGTATTCATTGACTTCAACTGCTCAAATGAAAATCTGATTTATCTACGCAGAATTTCTTTCGACAGATATGGATGTTGTAGCATTGTAAATAATGCCACTTGCTTGGATCACAAGTTGTCAAAGGAATTTTTAAAAGAAATCAAAAAAGACAATATTAATCAAGAAAAGATAACAGACATAGTGTTAGAGCTAATTAGATTAAACAAGGACAATATTTGGATAGATGCCCTTAAAGAATATGAATTAATCGACAAAGAATAATAACTGACACTTTCGTCTCAGCAGATTATAATCCTCTACTTTCTACTATGCAACAACCGTAAAAAAGTCATGCACTTTGCCAAAAGATTGATTTTAAAATATTGATAATTATACTTATATAAGCATTTAGTTTTATTTATAATACATATCAACAATATACTTAATCGAATACTACTGTAAATACTTCTATTTTTATAAAAGTTTCAATAATGAAATTAATTACCAAGTATTTAACCAAATTTTATCTTATGAAGAAATTAGTTTTATTTATGTTTTGTGCATTCTTTGCATTTGCATGTAGTAATGATGACAATTTTACGGCAGATGCCCCTGATACTGATGAAGTATTTGACCGTCAAGTCAAATATAAAGGAGAGAGCTATCTGGTTCAATATAAAATGGTCAATGACTCATTAATCTATATGAATAATGAAGATTTTATTAATTTATACGAGAATGAGATTTCTAATTCTCCAACTATGGCTGTTTGCGTCCTCGAAGATGGCACAATAGAATACTATAATTCTTATGAAGAACTTGCCTCAAACTATGAAATTGAGTTTTCACAAGAAACGGAAGAAGCCGGAAATGAATCAATATTAAAGGCTACATTGAATGATGGAATGGCCGCCGTAACATTCTGGGATGACACTAACTATAAGGATAGAAGTTTTACATTCGTCACATCTCCTGGCCCATTATACAGTGTTAGTTATCACCAGTTGAAAAATAGTCCATACAAGTTTAATGATAAATGCTCAGCTTTTAAGTTACAATACAACGGTCCTAGCAACTATAGAGCAGTGTTGGTAATGTACGAGCATGACAATTATAGAGGGAAAACCTTAACATTCATCGCAACAAGTAGCCAACGAAATATTAATATTCCAAGTTTAAAACCATATGGCTTTAACGATAAAATGACTTCATTTGGTTTAAATGTAAATCTATTTGGATAATTCCGAATAAGCGATACAGAACATAAAGTGAACCCTAAAAGTTTTTTTTATTTAACTTTTAGGGTTTATTTTATGGAAAAGAACCAGCATAACAAATTTAGTATTGTTTCGTTGCAGATGATTTACAATCACTTATTTACAAACTGTACATCACTTTTGCTACCCAATAACACAAAAATAAAAGAAGAACAACAATAGCAAAAAAAAGGAGAAGTTTTGTCTTGGTAGGTTTTCCCAGACCAACAAGTTTTGGAGTTTTCAATTTCGGATCAGGCTTGAAAGATTTTGACTCCTTCCATTCTGAAAAGCGGCTATCAAGCAGTTCAGCTATCCACGCATAGTTTTCCCACGTGTCCCTGATTTCATATGCACAGTCATCCATCAGGTCGTGAAAATAATATTTCTCGTAATATGCCTGTAGAAATTCATTTGCTTCATCAGTAAAATCTCCACTTAGCAGGCAACCGTCACAATATTTTTTCAAAAACACACTTGCTTTGGTTTTCTTTTTCCTGACATTATTCAATGCCTGTTGCGCCTCATCTGACAACAAACTTCCCGAAAAGAGACCTCTTTCGATCGCCCAATTCAACAACATTGCTATATGTATATAAGCTCCATCAATGGGTTTTCCATTCTGTTCAAAATATTCAAAATGCCATTTTGCCTTGTCGTAAACAACGTCTTTCTTTAGATCCATCTTATCCTCCATATATACCTCTTATCTCTCCCTAGTCTTTCACCTTTACATAGATCAGCTTCGTATGTCCTTTCTTATCCACATCGCGCTCGTCTATCTCAAATACTTTCTTTTGCGACTTGATCAGTGGTGTTAGTTTCGGGAAACCATAGTTACGCGGGTCGAAGTCGGGACGTTTCTTGATAATCAGGTTACCCACTTCACCCAGATATGCCCAGCCATCATCATCGGCCACGTCGCGGATTGTAGATTTCAATAGCTGTAACAATTTCTTGTTCACAGGCTCTATATTGGCTTTCTTAGGAGCAGGAGAATCTTTTGCTGCCGCATCGGACTGGGTATCCGAATTATCTAATATCTCTATATAGATAAACTTATCGCAGGCAACAATGAACGGACTAGGTGTCTTCTTCTCTCCCAGACCTATCACGAACATTCCCGATTCGCGCAACCTTACAGCCAGACGTGTAAAATCGCTGTCGCTGGATACAAGACAAAAACCATCGACCTTGTCGCTATGCAATATATCCATAGCATCTATGATCATTGCCGAATCGGTCGCATTCTTTCCTGTGGTGTAGCTGTATTGCTGTACGGGAGTGATGGCATGCTCCAGCAGGGGTTGCTTCCACCCCGATACAGTAGGTTTCGTCCAGTCTCCATATATTCGCTTGATAGTGGGATTCCCAAACTTTGCAATTTCATCCAGCATTCCCTTTATATTAGCATAGGGTACATTATCGGCATCTATAAGTACCGCCAGCATCAGATCTTTATTTTCTGTCATATCTTTTTATGTTTCTTGGATATCAAATATACGCTCTTTTTGTAAAAGAGCATGTAACTTATTATATAAAAGATTACCTTTGTCCCTGCAAGTAAGTGCCGTAGATAAGAGTTACTTCGATAACGAACCTAAGGTAGCTTAGACTCGGGCAACCGATTCCGCGAAGCCGGGTTGAAATCCGGCAGGGCAAAGCACTATGCGCAAGTCTCCCTGAGATGTCGAATGTCGGTTCACTGCCCTTAGGGGTAAGAACGTTCGTAGCCGTACGGCAAAGTCTCTTTTCGCCTGTAGCCTTACTTGTTTTGTTTTCTTTTCTATTTTTCTCTATTAAACATCTGATAATTTTTCTACCTCTATGTCATCCCGACTGAAAGGAAGGATCTCTTTTGAGAAAAGAGATGTTCCACTATCGTTCAACATGACAGCAGAGAATATTGACCCCATACCACAAAATAAACCTTAATCAGTAATTATCAGTAGTTTACACAAATAACCTGAATTTCTTTCACCAAAACTGTAACCTTTCTCAAAGTAGTCCCGTCATATGTTTAGAAAGCGCTTAGAACAATTACTGAAAATTTTATTATCAATCTATTAAAGAATTACAATTATGAAAACTATAATACTATTCGTAACAGCATTATTCCTATCGGCAACAATAACAACAGTATCTGCAAAAACACCAAAACGAAAAAAATATGTTAATACAGAGATTACAGAAACTGGTCTTGTAAAAGAATACTTAGTTCAGTATGAAGGATACGACCCTATGCTTAAATATATTTATGAGTATGATACTGATAATAATAAGAAAAATGTCACTGTTTACAAATGGAATGGTATATCCGGTTGGAGCGCAATACATAAATACGATTATACTTTCGACGGAGGACGGCTCGAATCCATCGTATATACTAAATGGAGCAGAAAAAGAGAGAATTGGGAGAAAAAATCGGAAATAACCACTTATCAATACGACAGTAATGGAAATTATCTGGCAATGAATAAGGGAATAGTCGACTACAGTAAGATTATGACCGAAAAACAATGATATAAAAACGATTTATTTATATACAGAGAGTCCGGTATCAATCAAGATAACCGGATTTTTTAGTTAAAAAAGCAATTTCTATGAAAATAATTTCATCTGCGCAAAAAAGCTGCGCACCTATATGCGCATCTTTGTAATGTCAAACAATAAAAGAGTGTCGTTAAGACCTTAACATTTAAAAATTACTAAGATGAAATTCAATTTCTTAAACAAAGGAAAAAACAAAGTAGTAAACTATGAGGGAGCTGAAGCTTACCGTATGTCACCAGAGTGGCAACTATATACTGCTGCGGTTACCTCTTCGTTGAGTGACAAGTTTTACGAAAGCGCAGAAGCCAGAATAGAAACCCTGCGTAAGCTGATCGTACAATGCGATCCTGTATTTGTTGCCCAGCTGGCAGTATATACCCGCCAGAAGATGAATATGCGTTCCATACCATTGGTATTGACCGTAGAACTGGCAAAAGTACATAGAGGAGACGCCACTGTAAGCAAAATGGTATCGAAAGTCGTACAACGTGCCGACGAAATCACCGAATTGCTGGCTTACTACCAGTTGGCAAACAGCAGAAAGGATACAAAGAAACTAAATCGCCTGTCGAAACAGCTACAAGCCGGTTTGCAGGATGCTTTCAACCGTTTCGACGAATACCAGTTTGCCAAATACAACCGCGATACGGAAATAAAACTGCGCGATGCATTGTTCCTTGTTCACCCGAAAGCGAAGGATGAAGACCAACAGGCATTGTTCAACAAAATAGTAAACGATGAACTGGAAACTCCATACACTTGGGAGACAGAACTCTCGGCTCTGGGACAGAACAAATACCAGACCGATGATGAAAAGGAACTGGCTTTCCGCACTAAATGGGAAGAACTGATAGACAGCGGTAAAGTTGGCTATATGGCATTGATGCGTAATCTGCGCAACATATTGGAGGCAAAAGTATCGAAAGAGCATATCATAAAAGTATGTGATACCCTGTCGTCTGCCGATGCTGTGCGTCGTTCAAAACAGTTGCCATTCCGTTTCCTTGCCGCCTATCGTGAAATATCGAAAGTAAAATCGGGCTATGCAGGACGTGTGATGGAAGCCCTTGAACAGGCTGCAAGCATATCCGCCGAAAACATAAAAGGTTTCGATGAAGATACCAGTGTAGCTATAGCCTGCGACGTATCGGGCTCTATGTACACAGCAGTATCGCCAAGAAGCACGATAATGGCATACGACATTGGTCTGATGCTTGCCATGTTACTGAAATCGCGTTGTGCCAATGCAATAACCGGTATGTTCGGTGATATATGGAAAGTGATAAATGTACCTACCAAAGGTATATTGTCTAATGTAGACGCTTTCTATAAACGAAACGGCGAAGTTGGATATTCTACTAACGGCTACCTTGTAATAGAAGATTTGCTGAAACGCAAAGAACAGGTAGACAAGGTGATGATGTTTACTGATATGCAGCTATGGAACAGCAAGAACGATAAAAAAATAGCAGATGTATGGAACGATTACAAAAAAATATCGCCAAGCAGTAAGCTATATCTGTTCGACCTTGCAGGACACGGAAGCTCTCCGTTGGATACTAGCCGAAAAGATGTATACCTGATAGCAGGCTGGTCGGATAAAATATTCGACATCATAGCAGCTATCGACAACGGTGGCAATGCACTAAGTGAGATAGAAAAGATAGAACTGTAACATTTTGGAAGTTTTGCGAATGTCGTAGCAGAGAGTTACTTCGTAACTAAGGCTCTTTGTGACCGTTACTTCGCAAAACTTTTTTATATAACCGTCATTCGTATCAGAATCCCATTCCCAACTGGAACATAAAGCGGCTGCCGTCACTCGAACCAAAGTACGAGAACTTACCTGTAAATTTACGGAGAATAGTCAGCCAGAAACCGCCGCCATAAGACGAATGCCATTTATCAGAAGTCTCACCCTCATACCATACCCGCCCGTGATCTATACCGGCGAATACACCGTATTTGAGCGGAGTCAGCGGATTTTGCAACTTACCCATATCGAGACGGATATCGGAATACTGATACAACGACTGTTTACCTATAAAGCGATTTTCGCGGAATCCCCTCAGTTCGGTAGTTGCCGCCTGATAGAATTCATATTTGTCGGAGAACAGTGCAGTACCTTTTACCTGAGTAGCAAAAGTGATGCGGTCTGTAATTTTGAGATTTATTCCTATCTTACCTTTCATATAAGCATAGTTGCGCTTCGGATCGCCCATGTTTATATTCCAGCCCAATGTACCCGAAAACGAGACAGAAGATACAAAGCCATTCATTTTTTTATTCAGGTCGTAAGTACCTCCCAGATTCATGTAATACTGAGACGAGAACATACGGCTGCCATCTTCGTAAACGGTATTGATAAAGCGGTCGCGATCTTTCGGATTCTTCACCTTGTATACCTCGAATGAAGAAAACACATTGAAAGTTTGCTCCTTAGTCATATTGTAATACAAGGCAGGGGCAAGCATATATTTAGTGATATTTACACGGTTATAGTTTTTCTTTTCGTCCTTATAGCCGCGTGTATCGTTACCGAAGCCGAAGAAGTTGGAGAAATAGGCGGGGCTGCCGAAGTATGCAGCTACGTGCAAGCTCTTCTTATGGTCGTAGCTCGGAAATATCCCCTGATAAGTAAATCCGTTGGTATAATCATAACTTATCTGATGACGGCGCGTATAAGGCGCACGCCTGAAACCATATATCGTATAAGCAACGGAAGTACCCAGATTCAGCCCCAGATCGGAGTCATAAATACCGATAGGGGTAAAAGATATAGTAGAATATTTCAGCCGCTGATAATCATAATCCAGTGCGCTTTCGTCATTCGGGATGATCACATTCGCAGTTTTAATATCTTTGAGCCTTTCCTTCTCCGTTTTATATTCATACACCGAAACATTCTTGCCACGATGTATTTTGTAATCATTCTTACCTTCACCACCTATCAGCAACAGGGAAATATTCCGCTTTTTCTTATCCACCTCGAACTCATCGTCTCCTCCTAATCCGTAGAGCCAAATTTCTTTCGTATATTTCCGCAGGTATTTCTTATTCAGTATCAGCCGGTCGGTAGCCTTGTCGTATATCCGTATATTCAGGTCTTTGTTATCATCCTGATCTATTACAAAGCGTTCGCTCTTATTGGAACCCGTAACCACCGGAGTCTTCTGGGTGTAGACATAATATTTCATAGCTGTCTCCTCCAGATGATTCCTACGCTGTATGAGATTCTTTTTCAGTTCGTCAGCCTCTGCATTCTGCATTTCCTTTGGCAATTTAGAGAATGCTTCATTTATAGCAGCATCTGTCAGTTGTGTTTTCAGCAGCTTCGCCTGTTCCTGCCACGCTACAGCAGTACAGTTCTGGGTAAGGGCAATATCCAGAGCATAAGAAAGCTTGTTGAATTTTTTCAGATTCTTTAGTTCGCCCTCATAATTAGTGATGAAACCCACACCGAGCATATTCAGCAGTTCCTTGAAAAACACACCGTCCACTCTCGAGAAAGCATGGCTGCGGTCTAATGTCTGCGGAATATATACAGTAGAATCTCCTGCCGAAGTAGGAATCCAGTACCAGTTTTCCGATATCTTATTCCAGTCGCCGATCAGCATATCGAACAGGCGCGCCCTTATATATGTCTTCTGGTCTACTTTTGCAAAGTTATCTTCATGCAGTTTATCTATCAGTGCTTCTACCTCATTGAGCACAGTTTTATCTCTCAAATCAGGCAAGTGCGATATACTGGATAACTTGTTTTCGACGGCACTGCCATCCGATATAGTGTCACAGCCATTTCCTCCCACCACATAGAGTATAGATGAACCCGAAGAACCAACCTGAGCTGATTCAGCCAGATTTTCGGAAACAACAAACATATAAGGATGAACAACCGTATAGGCTTCCTGAATAAAGTCATTCAGATAGGTATCCTTAAAATCCTCCTGCTTATACACACTCTGAAAAAACTTGGATTCGAGAAAACTCGACGAGCCTCCCAATGGTTTCAGCATATACAAATGGTTTCGCTTGTCTTCCAGTATCAGAGCATGCAGTTTCGGCAGCTGCTCTTTTATAGAAAGCCCCCCAAATAAAGAGTTCAATGAGACTGTGCGTGCTGTCACAGGCTGATAGTAGAGTTCGCTGTAATGCTTTCCCCATGCCCAATGGTAAAAACCGCCGTGCTTTTTCGGACTTTCGGTATAAATCGGTTTCTGAATATTTGCACCTAATGTCAGCGGAATCGAATCTGCATCGCTTTGTGCAACTGCCATCGCAGGAGAGATGAGCAGAAAAAGAATACAGAAAAATGAAAGTTTGTGTTCTATACTATGTCGGAAATGTATTCCCATTCAAATACGATTAAATTAGTGTTAATACCCTAAATATAAGTTATATTCTGATATATCTGTCCTTTTCGGATCAAAAAAATCATTCCAGCTGTATCTCTTCCAGCGGATCCCAGTACACCCTTTTCCAGTTACTGATCTTATCATTTACAACGATAACACCCTCAGATTCGAGTAGTTCCTGCATTTTTGTCGGAGTCTCAAAGGCTAATTTGCCACTCAGGTATCCCTGACTGTTGACAACCCTATGCGCCGGAACTCCTTTTTCGGTACAGCCTCCCATCATAGCCCCTACCATCCGCGACAGATTTGGATAACCTGCTGCTTTGGCTATGGCGCCGTAAGAGGTCGCACGCCCTGCCGGAATATACTTTACAATATCATATATTGCCCTTCTAAAGGAATCCTTGTCAGATATAACCATAAAAGCATATCACTTGTTTATACTCTATACAAAAATAGATAATTATTAAAAGAATTCATACCGGATAACGGAAAATATAGGATAAACGAATCAAAACTCACAGGCAAGTTATAGAGGATATAAGGTCGAAAAATCTTTCGCCCGCAACAATCAACGGGCGTAAAATTTTACGTCCCTACCCTATTAGTCAAAAATTAGACAAGAAACAAAAGAGGGCGACACATGAACGTGTCACCCTCTGATATAATCGGATTCTGATTTTAGTTTAATTTAAACACCACCCTATCCTTTATGTCATTTGCCGAAGCAGCGACAATAGCTTCAA
>JBEBPN010000054.1:0-15640 GCA_040395895.1 Dysgonomonas hofstadii | reverse complement strand
CTTATGTTTTATACAAAACTATAAGCCTTAGCAATTACAAACATAAGGCCTTCCTTTGCCTTCAGCAAAGAGTATTTCTCTCATAAGTCTTGCTTTGTTTATTCTTTCTTTATGTGAGGTGTATATCAGATGTAAAAAGAAGAAATAATATGAAAATACTTATTTGAAGTGGGGTGGATTTGTCTTTCAATAGTATATCTATGATTACTTTATATTTTGAGAGTTGTGTGCAAATTGTGTGTACGTATAAAAATAAAAAGAGCTAGATTTATCATCTAACTCTTTCATTTTCAATCGTCGGGATACCAGGATTCGAACCTGGGACCCCCTGCTCCCAAAGCAGGTGCGCTAACCGGACTGCGCTACATCCCGTATTTGCCTAATGCGGTGCAAAGATATTATATTCTTTTATTAATACAAAATAAAATAAGGGAAAATTATACTACTTATAGCTTATTTGTTTCCAGTAAAGGATTCTGATAATGGTTTGTTCTTCTGTTAATAACTTTATCTAGTTAATGATGAATAAGTAAGCAAACAATATTAAATTTTATCTATTTTTGCAGCTTAAACAAAAAAATCTTGTACGTATGATAAAAAAAGCATTCTTCACAATCATTCTGTTCATTGCTTCTCTTGCGATGTACTCACAGAATTTGCAGTTACACTTCGATCCTCGACATGCGTTGCATGGTGATCAGCTTTCGCAAAAGAATTACTTCACAGCCACATTTGAAATGTTCAAGCCGGATAAATGGGGCTCCACTTTCATGTTTGTCGATCTCGACTTTAATCAGAGCAGAGGAAATATCGGCACAATGTATCTGGAAATAGCGCGCGACATAAAGATTGCTAAATCACCCATCATGGCTCACATCGAGTTCAATGGAGGAGTAGGAAAATCCGAGAACTTCGGGTTCTCCATTGCCAATGCCTACATGGTAGGGCCCTCGTATGCTACAAATATAAAAGGTGTAAATCTGAGCACTTACCTTGTATATAAGTACAATGCCTTCGAGAAGGTGAGCAACGATGTACAATGGACTATCATATGGGGTACAAACCTCTTCAACAATAAAGTCACACTATCCGGATTCCTCGACCTGTGGACTCAAAACAAGAATACAACACATGGAGAAGGCAAAAGCGGCAAAAAGGTTATCCTGCTTACTGAACCTCAGTTCTGGTATAATGTGAATGAGAACCTTTCGTTCGGTACGGAGATAGAAATAAGCAATAACTTCCTGACTGCAGAGAAGAACCGTACGTATGTGAACCCGACCATTGCGGCTAAATGGAACTTTTAAGCTTGAACAACAATGAAAAATCTTCTTGAACGCACATTTAAGTTATCAGAGAATAAGACCACGATACGTAAAGAGCTTCTGGCTGGTCTGATCACCTTCCTTACCATGTCTTATATCTTGATCGTGAATCCAAGCATCCTGTCGGCTACAGGAATGGATAAGGACGCTCTGTTTACAACGACAGCTCTGGCCACTATTTTTGCTACACTGTTGATGGCATTTCTTGCTAAACTGCCAATCGCACAGGCTCCGGGAATGGGGCTTAACAGCTTCTTTGCATTCTCAGTAGTGCTGGGTATGGGTTACTCTTGGCAATTCGCTCTGACGGCCGTATTCATCGAGGGTATTATATTCATCCTGCTTACGTTCTTCAATATACGCGAACTGATCGTAAAGAGTATCCCTAAGGTGCTTAAGGATGCTATCCCTGTAGGAATTGGTCTCTTTATCACGCTGATAGGACTGAAAGGCGCAGGTATAGTTGTGGCAAACGAAAACACCTTGCTAACGATAGGTGACTTCTCACAGCACAGTGTATGGATTGCATTACTCGGGTTGTTGATAACAGCGGTGCTGTTTGTGCGCAATGTGAATGGCTCTATCCTTATCGGTATCGTAGTAGCTACCCTGTTCGGTATCATACTGGGAGACGTAAAGCTTCCCGAAGGAGCAGTGGTAAGCATGCCGCCATCTATTGCACCTATCTTTGCCCAATTCGAGTGGAACCATATATTCACCTTCGATATGTTGATCGTTGTATTCACATTCTTGTTTGTGAATCTGTTCGATACTATAGGCACGCTAATCGGTGTAGTCTCCAAGGCTGGACTTGCTGACGAAGATGGCAACTTCCCGCAAATGAAAAAAGCCCTGTTTGCTGATGCACTGGGTACTACGATAGGCGCCGTATTAGGAACAAGTACGATCACGTCATATGTAGAGAGTGCCTCGGGTGTAGCTTCGGGTGGACGGACAGGTCTGACAGCAGTAAGTACAGCCATGATGTTCGTGCTGGCACTGTTTTTCGCACCTTTGTTCCTGATGGTTCCGGCTGCCGCAACAGCTCCGGCTCTAGTTATCGTCGGGTTGTTTATGATATCGTCTGTAGCCAAGATCAACTTCAATGATATGAGCGAAGGCTTACCTGCATTCCTTACTATTGTGTTTATGCCGTTTACATACAGCATTGCAGAGGGTATCGTTTTCGGTATGCTTAGCTTTGCATTTATTAAGGTCTTCTCAGGCAAATCGAAAGATGTGTCGGTAACGGTTTATGTGATTGCCGTGTTGTTCCTGCTAAAGATAATACTGGACGCTTCACACTTGCTCGGACATTAAAATCTAATAACTGGGGGAGGGTATAGCCCTCCTCTTAGTCTATCAGTGATGATAATTTAACTAAAAGCTGACAAAGCTTACAGATTTTGCATTGTTGTCAAAGATCGCTTTTTGTCGTTAATTGATATATAGATAAACTTATCTAATTTACACAACCATACTTGTAATTTGAAGTTCTTGAATATATGGTTTACATCATCTAGCCTCAAACGTTTAAAAATACTCTCACTTCATTTATAAGTTCTGTTTCTGAAACATTTTGTCCGGACTGAACAATCTCTAATCTTTGTTCTTTATTTTCATTTATAATTTCCATGTCAAAGTCATAGGTGATTGCCTTACTCCCGACATAATTAAAGGTCGAAATATAAACTAATTTATTTTTTCTTCTTAAGCCTATAGCGCAGAGATCAGCTTCCCAATGGTCAACAATCTCCAGATGTGTAAAGTCAATAACACCTTTCAAATTTTCAATAAGCTTAATTATAGATTTATCTTTTTTCATAATGCTGATTTTAACTAAAACCTAACAAACCTGACAAAAAAATCATATTTCAACATCTTCATCTCCAACTCTATTAAAACCCTCTTCCCAATAAATCTGATCCAGATTTACCTCCATTATCTTGAAAGCACTTCTCGGATGAGATTTAAACCCGACTTCTTTTATTAGTTTGTCGATCGCTTCATTCACCTTTGATACTGAGTCAAATAACCCAAGATATAATACTTGGTCATACCCATCTGTTTTGTGATGGTGTTCTAATCTATATAATATCATAACTATAGTGTATTAATCATCTATAAGTGCATCTTTCCACGAAATAAAACCTTGTTTCCATTCATATTGATTTATTTTTATTTCTCCATACGTAAATGACTTCTTAGGATAATTATTAAATCCTGGTTTGCTTCTTAAGTATTCAATAGCCTCTTTAGCTTTCTTAGCAGAAGAAAAAACGCCAATGAACTTTGTAAAATCATTGTATTCAGAGCCTTCTAACTCCTCATATTCATGATCTAATAAATAATATTTTTTTTGCATACTTTGGTTATTTAGAATCTTCAAAACTTCGATTGCCCTATTTCTGTTAATTGTTTTGATAATATGTTATTCATTTCTTTTTTGATATTCATAAGCATCATTCCAAGAACAGAATCCTTCCTGCCAACCATATATATTAATATTCGCTTTATATATCATGAAATTCTTTTTAGGAAAATCTTTAAATCCTTGTTTTTTTCTTAAATATTCAATGGCTTCTTTAGCTTTCTTTGCGGAAGAAAATACTCCAATAAATTTAGTGATTTCATCATCTTCTGGATCTTCACTTTCATATATGTGATATAACTGGTAATAGACTGTTTTCATTTTTGAATTATTTACAACTTTATTTTGTTGTGGATTGAAAATACTTAAAATATTAGATTTCGTGTAAGTGTCTCTGAACGTTAGTATTACTTGTCTTTTTTTTAACCTTGTTAATATATATACTCCTATAATAATACCCACCAAAATATAAATACTTACTATATATATGTAGTCGATCATGCCAGCTACTTGCAATCTTAAAATGTAATATGGATCTTCCCCTAAAAGATTCGATTCATCAACTCCGTATTTTAATCGAGTATGTTTTGATAATAGTTCTCCGATCGTATATGTAAACATTATTAATGACAATAAAATATATACATATAATATTTTTTTTTATCACTTTCTTATCCATTATCATCTTCTTTTGATTTATAACTTTCTGGTCATATTATCACACAATACAATCATGCGCTAGTACAAGCTAACTAAACAATTATTAATTACAGGAGCGTAACGTATGTAAATCTAACAATTTATTTTAACTAAAATCTTACAAACCTTACAAAATTCGCATTGTTTTGGCTTCGCCGATTTATCAATTCAAAGATCGCTTTTACCCAATAAATAATTTATAACTCATAATTTATAATTCCTCTTACATATAGATAAACTTCCCCGATTATCTTCACATCCCTCCAGATATAAAAGAAATGGAGGAAAGCATTACTCTCCTCCATCCCGTATAAAATGTGTTATGATAGACTGTTACTTTGTAGACACAGCATATTTGTTGCCCTTGTAGCTTTTCAGCATAGCGCGGGTAGAACCGACATTTAGTTTCGAGTCGAGCCTTACAGGCATACGGTTGTTGTCGTTGGTAAGGTAAACTTTCATCGCTTCTTCCTTATCTTCAAAGGCATCAGGATTTCCATTCAGTACGCTTAGTACGAGCTTAACGCAACTGTATGTTTTATCGTCATTGGCTTTTACATTCTCTACACCCTGATATTCGATGAGCATATAGCCTTTCTTTTTACCCGATATGAAGTCAACCCTTGTTTCATCCCCTTTTTTCATTTTGGAATAGTCCAGTGTCCGCGCATAGAACACAACACTTACCATATCGTATGTGCACGACTTGGCTGTAATGGTTTCGTCGAATTTCTGTTCGCCATCCCTTACCCTTTTCGTGTGAATGCTTACTCCGGAACCATTGTAGGTATAGCTCATGTTTTCTATCGTATGGTTTTTACCCTCTTCCGCATTCTTGTAAAATGCCAACGGAACGAGTTCTTTGCTTGTATGTGCCGTCAACGTATCGTTGATGCTGAACATCTTATTCACCATACCCGCCGATTTAGCTGTCAGTGTCATTTTATAAGCATCGGCTCCTTTATATTTTTGCGATGTTGTTTTCAATGTCGACGTTCCTGCTTTCGTATTCACCAGTCCCCATTTGAAGTATAAGTCATACGTAAGCTCTTCGCCCGCCTGAAAGTACTTATTATCTACTTTACATTGAGTCTGTGCACTCAGATTTACCGATGCTAAAAGAATTAATGCTATTACTGTTACTTTCTTAATCATAGTTTGTTCTTTTATTGTTCAACCGCCTTTAGTATTGATATTGATTGCTGTTAGACTGGTTGTTATAATTATTGTTTCCTTGTCCCTGTAGCTGGTTGTTGGAGTCCGTATCTCTATTCCTTCTTCTGTTTTGTTCGTTATTTTTCTGCTCCATCTCTTCCAGTTGCTTCCGTCTCGATTCTTTTTCCTGAGGTTTTTGTTTTGTTATTTCCAAAGGTTTCTGATCGGTGAGCGTTGTCGGATCTATCATCCATACATCAGCTTCATCATACTCGAAGAATGCTTTTATCTCAAACACTTTGGGCGAATAACAAACCATCTCGGGTTGAAGATTCTTTTCGTAGTCTCCTGTATCCCAGATACCGTTGTTGTTTGCATCCAATATAATGCGGGCATAATACGTTCCCGGATTAAGGTCACGGAATACGGCCGCATTATCTTTGACTCGCGCTTTCCGAATTGGTTTATCCGACTTATCTAAAAGTTCTATAAAAGAAGGTATGGTATCTACCCTGCCAACCCTTATAGCCAGCTGCCCATACTGATCTTCGGCCTTCACTTTAAATTTCTGATCCAGCTTATTATTCCACAGTCCGTATATACCATGTATAGCCGCCGAGTCTATTTGCAGGCGAAACTCGTTTTCGTATGCCCACCTGTGTTTTATCACATATTTTCTCGGATTCAGCGGATCGGTTTCCAGTTGCAGCGGCACATCGTGATATACAGAGTCTTTCAGCTGCTGAAAGATAATTTTTGAAGATAAGCTATCGGGATCTAATATCGGCTGGTCAAACTCAAGTGTGATATTCTTATACGTATCCCACGCGGTTGTCAGGTTGTTAGCTATATTTAGGAAAACTATTTCGGGCTCCTCACCCTCCTTTCTCTTCTTTTTCTCCTCTTTTTCTTTCTCTTTCTCCGATTTCTTCCTTGTACGGTCTACAAATCGCAGTGTATCGGTAAATGGAACAGACTGGTTCAGTGTGTCTGTTCTCGTATAGGTAATGCGCATATTTATCGTATCCATCGCGATCACATCCTTGTCCTTAAGCCAGTATGTGAGCGTGTCGTTTTTTGCCGATCTTTCCAAAATAGCCCAGTCGACACTACCGTCGAAACTCAGCGGTTCCAGTTCGGGCATTTCGGTAGGCGCACCGAAGAAGATAGTCAGCTTATTAGGTGTCCGTTCATACTTTTGCAGATACTGTCGTTGAAAACTCGATTTGAATGACCTCAGTACAATATTGTCGGGTAAGAAACGCGTATATTCTATTGCTTTGATGGTGTCTATAACCTTTTTTGAAGTGTCTACATACAATGTGTCGTATCGTGTAGCTCTTGTCGATGTAGGCTCCAGTATCTCATCCAGAAAAGCGATAGCCTCGCCCGGATTGTCATACATATAGTCGCGATTGGTATCGTCTAGTGCAAACAACCTGTAATTGCCATGTGCCACACCTCTTATCGTAAATGCACCTGCATCATTTGTACGCGATATACGTTCAAATTTTGTCTTTGTAAATGCCGTATCGTTCATATTAGAGTGCAGTCCGACATAAATACCTTTCACAGGTTCCAGATTTTCGGCATTCAATACCTTACCTGATATTGCCAATGAATCGACAACATCTCCGGTGGAGAACGAGAATGAGAAGTTTTCTACAGGGTTTTTCTCATTGTTATCTACTATCGAGTTCGTAAAGTCGATGGTATACGTTGTGTTCGGGAGCAGGGTGTCTCTCAGTTCCACAGTCACGCGTTTGTTTACCGTGTTGATTATCGGGAATGATTTCTGTGGCGGGGTGATGATAACGTTTTCGGACGGTTTCTCTATAGTTACATTTTCATCAAACTCTATCACTACCTTGCCTTTGGTTACGTTCGTGGCATTGAAATTGGGCGAACTCTTCACCACCTTCGGCGGATCGAGGTCATAAGCCCCTCCGGTAGGAGTAGCCATATTTGCACATGCTGTAGCTATAACGGCAACCAGAATCAGAATTACCGATAAAAGAATGTTATTCTTAAAAAACTGTACCATCCGGTTATTTTATTTTAACGCAAAAATACAATGTTTTAAACATATATATGCCGTGAAGTCCATAAAATAGCTTAATTGAAGACTTTTCCGACTGATTTTTCGAGTACGATCTGGCTTTCATTCCCCATATTGAACAGCAGGTCGATGATACTCATATTAGGTATAAAACCGAATTTCTGCCCGAATACCTGATAATAAGGCTGGGGTGTAAAATCAGTATCGAGAGCTTTCCAATCCTTCTTAGGATGTATAATTTCCCGCATATCGAGCTCATTATCGGCAAATGCTGTTTTATAATTTTGTGTACCGATTATTGCAGGTATATCTATATTGAGCAGTTCCAGTATCAGGTGGTGCAACCCTTCGTTGAAGTCGAACAGAAAAGTCTGTTTCTGATGGAAGAAAGGATAAAAATCGTCTTTGTAATATTCAAAAAACGGCGTAGAATTGTATGCCGATACGATGGCATTCCAGTGCATGTGCTGCCAGTTGTCGTGATCGGCAATGCGTATATCTTTCATCAGGGTTTTCTCTTTCGATGAATGCACAACAGGTATAGACAGGGAGATTTCCCCGTTTGCCGACACAATGGTACATCGGTTGCGATAAGTCTGCTTTATATAATTATCCCATTGCTCTATATAGACAGTTTCGGCAGAGAGGAATTTTGTATAATACTGCACGGGAGCCAGATATGCTGAGGATAGATAGATATTCATGCGTTGAAAAGTTTATTCTACAACCGACATGCGGCGTTCTTTGTTGGGGCTATACCATACAAACTGTGCTTTGCCTATAATACTTTTGAACGGAATAAAGCCCAGTGTGCGCGAATCCAAAGCGCTTTCGGTATTATCTGATAGCATCCAGTAATAGCTGTCGCGAAAAGTATATCGCCCTTGCTTGATGCCGTTTATCGTTAATTTTCCGTTGCCAATAAATACATCTTCACCCTCTTGCTCCTGAGTGATTATTTGCCTGTAAATAATAAGATTGTTTTCATCCAATTCTATCGTCTGTCCTTCGCGCGGAATAGCAAACTTGTAACTGGTAAGCGTATCGGTACTGTAATTCTGTAGCTTCGTACTATCGGGCAGATTCTTGTTGAGCAGATAAGCTTCATATCGGCTCATTTCCATAAAGAGAGTGTCGCCTATACGGTCTATGCCGTCGGCTTGGATGCCTGACTTGTCTATGATGCCTTCTATGTTTTCGTTTCCGGCAGGTGCTGTTACCCGATACTTATATACTGTATTGGGAGATGCTGTATATGTGTTGTTGTTTACTGTGAATACTCCGTCTGTTACCTGAATAGTATCGCCCGGCAGGGCAGCACACCTGCATAGTATGAGGCTGCGTTTATCCAATGGTTTATCCGTCTCGGCAGGGTTGTTGAACAAGACTATATCATTTTGCGAAATCTCACTGGAGAATAGTCTCTTGTATGGAGCCTGTAATGCGGTGGAATAAGTCTCGAAAGCGAAAGGTACACTAAGCAGGGTTATAGGCATGCGTATGCCATAAGCGGTTTTATTTATCAGTATTTTGTCTCCTTTCTGCAGAGATGTTTCCATCTGTGATGATGAAACGGAATAAGATTCAAATAAGAAACACCGCACAAATAAAACAATGAGCAAAGTAACCAAGATTACTTTGCCCAGATAAATGAATATGTTTTTCTTGTTTGAAGACATTATTTCATCCCTCAATCAGATTTGTTTCTTGTCATTTCTTATTACCCGAAGTGAAGAGTCTGCTCCAGCGGATTTTTCCGCCAAACCAGCTTTTGTCTTTATCCAGTGATAGCCATACAAACAACGGTTTACCTACAATATGGTCTTCGGGTACGAAGCCCCATGCACGGGAGTCGGCCGAATTGTCGCGGTTGTCACCCATCATAAAGTAATAGTCGAATTTGAAGGTGTATGAATCCGCCTGTTGTCCGTTGATATACACTTTACCATCGCGATAGTCGAAGTCGTTATGCTCATAGTTCTTTATACAGCGTATGTATGCAGCTACTTTGTAGTCGACATCGGTATCGAATTTGATAGTCTCGCCACGTTTCGGTATCCATATTTTAGGATAGTCTCCCGGATATGCGTCCTGAGTATAAGTAATAGGATAAGTAAAGTCTGCCGGATTTACGTCCAGTCTCTTCATGTTCAGCTTTTTATAATACTGGTTGTATGAAACGACAGAGAGTATGAACGATTTCTTCTCCAGTTCGTTTATCATAGCCTTTGTGAGGGGTAATGGATATACGAGGCCAAAACTACCGTCTTTTGCTCTAAAACCTAAATTTATGCGAGCCAGACTGTCAGAAGCATTTTGTACATTCAGCGAAAGTGGATTTGTTATATCGTCGTTGCTGATGCCTAATTCGTCGAATATGACAGGAGTGATTGCCGTACCGTCGGTTTGTACAAAATACATTTGCTGTTTGTTTTCGGGACTCGGAATGGCCTGATCATTGATGAAAACAGTGTCGTTTCTGATTTCGAGATTATCTCCCGGCAGACCTATACAACGTTTTACATAGTTTTCGCGTCTGTCTACAGGTCGGTAAACGATGTCACCATACTCAGACTTATTACCCCATACAACATTTCTGCCATCGCGTTTGCATATTGCATAATAATCGGCATTCTGGTAATTAAGCGCTACAGTATCACCCGACGGATAGTTGAATACTACAATGTCGTTGCGTTCGATATGTCCGGTTCCTGTAAAGCGTTTGTAATCCAACTGCGGTTTATCGAGATATGACTTGAATCCGAAGAAAGGAAAAGTATGTTGCATCAGTGGCAACGAGAATGGTGTCATTGGAGAGCGTGCTCCATAACTTACTTTGCTTACACAGAGGAAGTCTCCCACCAATAGCGATTTTTCGAGTGACGATGAAGGTATCTGATAATTCTGGAAAAAGAATGTATTGATAATCCATACACCTACCAGTGCAAAAACAATGGCATCTACCCAGTCGAGTATTTTCCGTGCGGCAGGATTCTTGGCATTGCGCCATGCTCCCCAAGGAATAAATTTAGTAATGTAGATATCGATGAAGACAGGGATAAGGATAAGTACAGCCCAGTAGCCTGTCCAGATGACAAACAGGACTACAAGTATACAGGCCAGTATGCCATATATCCATTGTCTGATGCCGGGTTTGCGTTTCCCCTGTGTTTGCTCCTTATTGTTAGAAATATTCTTTTCCATATTTTGTTTAAAATTTAAGCATATCGTTCATTCCCAGAAAGCCTTTTTTGCCGTATGTGAATTCGGCGGCAACAACTGCTCCCAGTGCAAACCCTTTACGGCTTTTGGCGTCGTGCTTGATGCTGATTATATCGGCCTCCGACTCGTATATGATCTCGTGTATGCCGGGAACCTCACCTTCACGTATGCAGTGTATCGCTACGTCGGACGGTGTTTCTTCTGTTTCCAGATTCCAGCGTTCTTTACGGTCCACATTTTCGATAATACCTTCTGCCAGTGTAATGGCTGTTCCGCTAGGAGCATCCAGTTTGTGAATGTGGTGTATTTCTTCCATCTTCACCTCGTAGTCGGAATATTGGTTCATTATCTTCGCCAGATATTTATTCAGTACGAAGAAGATATTTACACCCAGACTGTAGTTAGAGGCGTAAAAGAATGTCTGATTATCGTCGCTACACGCTTTTTTCACCTCATCCATGTGCTCGAGCCATCCTGTTGTGCCGGCTACTACAGGCACATGTGCAGCAAAGCATTTACGATAGTTGCTGATTGCGCTCTCGGGTGTAGAGAACTCGATGGCTACGTCAGCGCTTTTGAATGCAGGCGAGTCGAAGTCGGCAGCATTGCTTACATCTATTATCGATACGATGGTATGTCCTCTGGAAATAGCGATTTTTTCGATCTCATGTCCCATCTTTCCATACCCTATAAGTGCTATATTCATGTTGCTTGATTGTTTATAATTTGCTAAAGCCTACAAATATACGCAAAAACTTATTTTTAGAAGACTTCTGTTGTTATTTATCCTCTATACTTATTTATTAGTTGGAAAGATTCTGTAAAAATCACCTTGTGAGGATTCTAAATGTTTAAATATTATTAAATACAGTGCTGTATGAATAGATAAATAAGTCTTGAAGCAATAAATGTTCGATCAATTATTCCATTGCTGAAGAAAAAACTCTAAATTCATTGTCGCCAATAAACAGATAACAATCTTGCTCTATAAAAGCATCGGAATAATGATAACTAATAGTAATAAGGAAGATATTACAGAAATCTTCAGGCTTTACAAATTGGCTACTGATTTTCAGAAAATGAGGTTCCCTGAAAATCAATGGCCAGAATTTGATAAAGAGCTAATCCTTACAGAAGTTCTCGAAAATAGGCAATTTAAATTATTAATTGACAATCATATAGCTTGTGTTTGGGCAATAACATACAGTGATCCCGTAATTTGGGAGAATGATGATGCCCTTTCATCTATCTATATTCATCGGATAGCTACAAATCCGGACTTTAGAGGAAACGACTTTGTGAAAATAATTGTTGATTGGGCTACAGCTTTGGCGAAAGATAAAAACAGAAGGTACATCAGAATGGATACTTGTGGAAGGAATCTGAAATTAATCCATCATTATGAAAAGTGTGGATTCCGGTTTTTAGGCATAAAAAAGCTACAAGATTCAAAGGGGCTGCCTTCGCATTATCAGAATGCAGATGTTTGCTATTTTGAAATAGAATTGAGCTGAGAGTAATGATGATTGTAAGAGTCTTTTTTAGATGTGGTTTATAAGTTGGAGGAGCGGATATCTGAGAATCATAATATTTCTAATCACTCCGATTCTAACTCAAAATAATATGTCTTATTTTTGTATCTGAATAACTGAATTAAGTTATTATATGAAGTGGCAGCGTTGTATATGAGTTTATTGATGTAGGAAAGGAGTGGCAATTTTGTCATTCCCGATTTATTGTGACCTTATGTGTCGCATCTAAATTAATAATTTCTAATTGATAAATTTATTTACAATGAATATAAAAAGATATCCGAGAACGAATGATTCTCAGACTATATATCTGAATACAGTTATTAATAATCCCAATATTATAGTTGGTGATTATACAGTCTATAACGATTTTGTAAACGATCCTTCTCTATTTGAAAAGAACAATGTATTATATCACTATCCTATCAATAATGATTCTTTAATAATTGGGAAGTTCTGTTCTATAGCTTGTGGTGCTAAATTTATTTTCAATAGTGCCAATCATACTCTAAAATCATTTTCAACTTACTCTTTTCCTTTGTTTTATGATGAATGGGAATTAGATAAAAATAATTTAACTTCAGCATGGGATAATAAAGGGGATATTGTTATCGGCAATGATGTGTGGATTGGATATGATGCAGTAATAATGTCAAGGGTGCATATTGGAGATGGAGCTATTATCGCAACGCGGGCTGTCGTAACAAAAGATGTTCCACCATATGCCATAGTCGGAGGTGTTCCTGCAAAAGAAATCAGAAAGCGTTTTGATGAAGAGACTATATCAAAATTATTAGAGATGAAATGGTGGGATCGGCCTATTGATCAAATAAAAAAGTTGTTACCCCATATTCAAAATGGCAGATAAACAGTTTTTTATAAAACAGGGAGTCCTAATTATATACAGATCGGTCAATTATGATGTATGAAAATGAAAAATGAGAAAGTTAAAAACTTTCTCATTTTTTAGTACCCAGAGCCGATACACAACCTATCAAATAAAGCAAACTAAAAACAAATAAATATCATTATATCAATAACTTATATTTATTGATATTTAAGCTAATCATACCTATTTTCTTATTATTCTCAACTTTTTGTCCCTATTTTGTCCCTTGCTTTAATTATTTTATTATATTTGTAATCAGATAGTAATGAGTTATACAAAACGTAGAAAAACACAATAAAAATAAAGAATATGAGAAAAGGGACAAAAAAGAACAATGTCACATTAAGGGAAAAACCTTTGTCTAATGGCAATATATCCCTTTATTTGGATATTTACAGGGACGGCGTGAGGGTAAAAGAATACCTGAAGCTGTATATTGTAAATAAACCGAAAGACACAATAGAGAGACAGCAAAACAAAGAAACTTTGCAGTTAGCGGAAGAAATAAGAACAGCACGTGAAAGTGAGTTAAATCATTCTGCTTTTGGATTAGTCAGCCCTGTAAAAAAGAAGATTAATTTCCTTGAGTTTTATCAAAACTATGTGGACACATACACAAAGAAAGATTTGAGGATGATGCAAGGCAGCCTGCAACGTTTCAGGGATTTTCTAGTCGAATCATATCCGGCTATAAAGAACTATGTCAAACCCGAACAAATAGATAAGGAAATGATGATCAGTTTTGTTGAATACCTTCAAAACCGTTCTATTGGGGAAGGTGCAAGAGGCTATTTTCAACGTTTTAAGAAAGTTGTCAAATATGCCACAGAGAAAGATATATTCCTGAAAAATCCATGTAATGGAGTTAGTTGTGTTGTAGATGACACAGCCCTTACAAAAGATGTGCTAACAATAGATGAAATACAGCAGCTTGCGAAAACACCGTACCAAAATATGGATATAAAAAGAGCATTTCTCTTTTGCCTGTATGCAGGATTGCGATATTGTGATGTGGTAGATTTGAGATATGGGAATGTCGATTATTCGGGTAAAAGAATAAAATTCGAACAGGCGAAAACAAAAGGACATTCCAAAAATTCTATTGTTATTATTCCTCTTAGCCAAACATTGTTAAGCCTTATCGGGGAAAAGCCGGAGAAAGATGATTATATATTCAAGCTGCCGAGCCATACTGGATGTTTGAAAGCGCTTCGTATATGGGTGAAACGAGCCGGAATAGACAAGCATATCACATGGCATTGCGCCCGTCATTCCTTTGCCGTTAATTTACTGGGTGAATACAACACGGACATTAAAACTGTGGCATCCCTCTTAGGTCATAGCGGATTGAAACATACGGAGAAATACACACGTGCGGTGGATTCACTAAAAGAAAAAGCTGTAAATTCATTGCCGGAAATAAAACTTTAAAAATATTATATATATGAACAAAGGGGAATTGAAAAACGGCGATAGCCAAATCATAATATATCAAACACCTGATGGAAATACCCAGCTTGCAGTTAAATTAGATAGCGAGAATGTTTGGATAAACCGTCAGCAGATGTCAGAATTGTTTGACCGGGATGTTAAAACCATTGGTAAACACATCAACAATGCACTAAAAGAGGAGTTGGATAATGTTCCAGTTGTCGCAAAATTTGCGACAACTGCCACTGATGGTAAAACTTATCAGGTTGAATATTACAATCTTGATATGGTTATCTCTGTGGGATATAGGGTGAAATCGAATCAGGGAACTCAATTCCGTGTTTGGGCGAATAAAATACTGAAAGAATACCTTGTCAAAGGCTTCGTTGTAAATCAACAGGCAAAAGTCAAACAATTGCAAGAAGCTTTGGACTCTATAAAAATACTGACAGGCATTGCAACAAGGCAGGATGTAACCGGAGATCAGGCTGTAGATATATTACAAGTGATCAAAGATTACACTTATGCTTTGGATACACTGGATAAGTATGATTACCAATCTTTGGAGATAGACAATATAACAGGAAAGGAGCTTTTTATAGCTACCTACGAAAGCGCAATGGAGGCTATTGACACACTTCGTGAAAAATTTGGTAGCGGGGGGCTATTCGGCAACGAAAAAGACCAGTCATTCAAGAGTTCTATAAATACTATTTATCAAACGTTTGATGGTAAGGATCTATACCGGAGCGTGGAAGAAAAAGCAGCAATGCTATTGTATTTAGTTATTAAGAATCATTCCTTTAGTGATGGTAATAAACGTATTGCAGCGTTTTTATTTCTATGGTTCTTAGAGAATAATGGAATCTTGTATAAATCTGACGGGACAAGACTAATAGAAAACAACACATTGGTAGCCCTTACGCTGATGATAGCGGAAAGCCGGACAGAAGAAAA
>JBEBPN010000053.1:0-19277 GCA_040395895.1 Dysgonomonas hofstadii | reverse complement strand
CACACATTTTCATTATCAATATAAGCCCTCACTGAACCGATAATTTCATAGTCTTGTATATGCTTTAGAATGACGCCTTCATTAAATTCCTGCAATAATTCATCATAAGTCTGAACCATTGGTTGAATCTCATCATCACCTAATAAGTTTGCAACAGGGCGAAATGCTCTCTTTTGCAACTCTAATATATCCGGCAGATCGGATATTGCGGCTTTTTGGATATTGTTATTCATTGTTTTATTCCTAAAGCTTGATTCAATATATACGAAACCCAAGCCCCTGCTTTAGCTCCCTTATCAAATACGACATAACCATCTGCCCTGTATCTATATGAAACTTTCCATCCTTCCGAGTGTTTTATCGACAGAAGATATTTTATAGCATCATCAACTCTGGCATCATACATCTTTTGAGATAATGAAGCAATACGTAACAACTCTACGATATTAAGATGGTAAGATTCCGGAAACGATATATCAAGAATATGACTCGTTATAGGTTTGTCTGCATGTAATCGTTTATATAAATGATGAGCCAAGATGTATTCTATTCCTTGTTCTTTTTTATTGTCAAAGTCATGACATCCTGTAGCCTTTTGATATTCAAGCAATGCCATAACTGATTTTGCTACATTAATATAGCATGGGGTCTTATTAAAACACCCTCCATGACGGGAAAAGTTGAATTTCGGAAGTTGAACTACAATGCCTCTCTCCATTGGCTGATATTGACCTATCCATTCTACTGCTTGATGGACTTCATTATCATTAGCCCTACCTAAACGGCTCAATGCTGATACTAGCATCGCATTGTAACATGGTAGAAAAGATTTTTCATCTCCACCTAAAGAAAAACCAAATGGTGTTGATAGTTTGTCGTATATTCTATCTATCAGATTTTGAGTGTAGCTTAAATGAATAGCATATGGAATTTCACTAAGTGCAATTATTCGCCAAATGTAAAATAATGGCTTTTCTTGCAAATCGGATGTTAACCGTTCAATAAGATCAGACTTTCTCAACTTAGACAAAGCTTGTTCCATTGACAATCTGCTATCATTGTCGTAATCAACCTTCAATTGTAAAGCTATGTCATAATCTGATTTCAGCATCTATTTAAAATCAATTACTTAAAAGTCTTGATTGTCTCTATATCCCAAATTTACAATATTTTTTAACACAGTATTCTTTTTTCTACATATTATCAGCATCTACTCTATATCAGGTATTTTATTAACAGCCTCTCTCTTTTTCTCATCCAAGATTCGAGCATAGATTTGAGTCGTCTTTAGCTCTTTGTGCCCCAATAACTTCGATACTGTATATATTTCTGTACCCAAGTTTAGCTGCATAACTGCAAATGTGTGTCGCCCGCAATGAAATGTAATGTCCTTCAAAATGCCAGCTTTCATGCACCATTTTTCTAATGCCTGATTGTGCCATGCCGAATATTTTAATCCCATAAAAACTCGATCTTCGGGATTACCTCTTTCTCCCAAATAGCGAGTTGCCTGATCTGATATATCCAAGTATTCAAATCCTTTGGTTTTCTTTTGGCGAAAGACGATTCGGATATGTCCGTCCAACTCTTGAACTTCACTCCAAGTTAGCTTTTGAATATCGCTCCATCTCATACCAGTCAAACAGGAAAATAGAAAAGCTTGTTTTAGCACAGGAAATTTACATTCTTCTTTTACCAACCTTTGCAATTCTTCCAATGTAAGATATTCTCTATGTGTATCTTCGGTTTTGGCAGGTTTTACCATCTGAGCAGGATTATGAGGTATAATTCCGTCTTCGATAGCTTGATTCAAAGTAGCCTTTAACTTTAAGAAGTAACTGCTTTGACTGTTAGCTGAAAGATTTTTATCGCTTTTCGTTTTGGCTTCTTTAGCCAAATAATTTTTGAATCCTTCAACAAAAGCTTTGTCTACTCTCTCAAAAGTAGTATCATGCCCTGCATAAGCAATCAGGTGTTTCAGTGAACTATCCCAATTTCCATAGTTACCGGGAGAGTTTTTGCGTTGGTCTATAAGTCCTTTTATATACTCAACTAAGTTTGTCCTAATTTTATATTCTACCGTAAAGCCGTATTGTTTATTCTGTGAAGCAAGTAGGCGTTTTGCTTTTACAGCCTCAGCCATTTCAAGGTTAGTCTTATTGTGTTCTTTCTCAGCTTTGGTACGTGCCGGATCGATCAAATAATACTCCAGCGTTTCATACTTTCGGTTGTGCTTGATCTTTCCCTCTTCTGTTTTGGTATAACCCATGTAATACTCTAACGAAAGAGAAATCCGATTTGTGGTTTTTGACTTACGTTTGATTAACTTGATTTCCATAGCTGTAATATCTTTACATTTATTTACGGCAAATATAATCATTTGTTGTAATATTGCAGCAAATATTTACGGTAAATTAAGAAAATAAGGTTTTTGAAAAATCTAAATTGTATATATAATCATCTGTATTTCAGTACGTTTATTTGATTTTTGTTTGTTATTGTTTTGCAAGATTACTTTCCGATACAAAACTTACCGAAAATATTTCCCAATATCTCATCAGTAGAAATCTGTCCTGTTATTTCGCCCAGATAATGCATGCATTCACGTATATCCTGAGACAGGAAGTCTCCTGATATCTGCAGGTCGAGACCGTCCGATACACGGCGTATAGCAGATAATGCTTTTTCTAATGCTTCATAATGGCGCATGTTAGTAACAATAATATCCTGTTCGCTTATCTCAGGGACATTTGCGGCTTCAATCAGCCTGTTTTGCAAGTCGGCTATGCCTTCTTCATACTTTGCAGATATAAATATGCGATCAGGTATTTCATTCTGTAATACTGTACGTTTCTTATCCATCACGACACCGCAGCCAACAATATCCACTTTATTAAATACAGCGATCAGCTTTTGATGACTTGCAATACGAGGAAGTATTTTTTCTGCAAGTTCATTTATATGTGCTTCATCTGTTGCAGAGTCGATAATCCACAAAACGATGCTGGCTTGTTCTATTTTCTGGAAGGTGCGTTCAATTCCGATACTTTCTATCTCGTCTGTAGTGTCTCTTATACCCGCTGTGTCTATCAGGCGGAAGGTCAGCCCCTGTATATTTATCGTGTCTTCTATTACATCGCGGGTTGTTCCGTGTATGTCAGAGACAATAGCTTTTTCTTCATGCAAAAGCAGGTTCAGCAAAGTCGATTTACCCGCATTCGTTTCCCCTATAATAGCTACAGGTATTCCGTTCTTTACCGCATTACCCACACTGAACGATTCTGCTAGTTTTTCGATATGTTGTGCTATGTCGTAAGCAGTTTCCATTAATCGTTCTCTGTTGGCGAATTCGACATCTTCCTCTGAAAAGTCGAGTTCCAGCTCGATTAACGATGTGAAATTCAGTAACTCAGTACGAAGTTCCATCAACTTATTGCTGAATCCTCCACGCATCTGATTCATTGCCAGACGATGCGTAGCGGCAGAAGACGATGCTATAAGGTCAGCAACCGATTCGGCTTGTGATAAGTCCATTTTCCCATTTAGGAAGGCCCGCTGCGTAAACTCACCGGGTTGAGCTAGTGTAGCTCCTTTAAATATAAGCAGGCGTAATATATTCTGTTGAATATACAGTGATCCGTGACAGGATATTTCAATAACATCTTCTCCTGTAAAGGAATGCGGAGCTTTGAAGATACTTACCAGTACTTCATCCATAACAGAATCATTCTCCATTATAAAGCCGAAATGAATTGTATTGGCCTTTTGTTCCGTCAGTTTTTTACCGTTTGCGGACTTAAACACCATATCGGTCAATTCTATAGATCCGTTCCCGGATAAACGTATTATTGCAATCCCTCCAATACCCGGAGGTGTCGATATAGCGGCTATGATATTATTCTCCTGCATATTATATATTCGTAATTATTACATTCCAAAGTTACATCTAATTCAGTTAACAGTCAACAGCAGATGTGGATGGGATTTTAACTAAAATGTAACGAAAGTAGCGGATTTACATTGTTTTGTTCTTTCATTACTTTTTACCTTTCCTATTTTCTGCTAATACGGATTTTAACTAAAAAGTAACGAATGTAATGAATTTGTATTGTTTTTATACTTTATTACTTTTTCTATTAATTATTCACTTAATTCAAAGATCCTTTTCTGTTAACTAATTCATTCTTATAGATAAACCTATCCAGATATAATAACGATTATTTCAGGAAATTCTTTCAGTTATAAATTCTTTTAAAGTTTCATCGGATAAGTTTTCGAGTAGCAAAAGCTCAGAATAAGGCTCGGACATATCCAGTAATTTTCCGAAAGCAGGCTCTGTTTTATAGCCGTTCTTTTTCAGTCCGATAATCTTTTCTCTAAACCCTTCTCTTGCGATATTCATAATACGATATTCAATAACCATGTGTCTGTATCCGTATTGCTGTAAAGACGGTTCAGAGGTTGCATATATCTCAAACGGCATACTGGAATATTCAAAACCGGCAACGTATGTATCTTTTTTTAAATGATCGGAAAACAGAGGATAATCACCATAATGTTTCTGCACAAGCTTCTGGAACGAAATCAGATCCTGAGCCTGACAGATAATGTCAAGATCGCTGCCTGCGATATCTATACCAATGGGGAATGTGCCCACAAGGATAGGATTATACTTGTTCAGGATGCGAAAAATATCAGTTTCGACCAATAGAGTATAAGCCCGCCGTTGCCTTTCGTTACCGGAAAGCAAATATGTTATATCAGAAAAATCCATTGTAAGAATTACAGTTTCCTTAAAGCCCTTAATACAAAGACAGGATAAGTGCTTGAATGTGTGCCCCCTTCATAGAGATATTTATTTACATTTACTCCTTTATGTTGTAGTCTGATAAAAGCCGAATCGGTATTGAATGTCGGTACCCACGTGTCATTTGTGCCATGTACGAGTTCTACAGAACCGATAGCATTGAAGTCGCTTACATTATTGTCATTCAGTGCATTCATATATGCTTTATCTGTCTGTTTTACAATGCCTTCTACAAATGCAGGATTAAAAGCCTGTGACGGAGCAGATGGTATTTTATTTGATTGCATGATTTTATCTGTACCTATATATTCTTTAGCTACAGGTTCGATTCCTGGCTGTACTAACAGGTTTAAATCTCTGTTGATACCATAAACATTATTATATGTAGTCAATACCCATAGGTACGACGCTGTAAAATGTGGAGCTTCACCTGAGGTTTGCTGTATGACGTGTGTCGCGGTAGCTACCTTGTCATAAG
The DNA here is from genome assembly GCA_040395895.1 of Dysgonomonas hofstadii. Taxonomy (GTDB): domain Bacteria; phylum Bacteroidota; class Bacteroidia; order Bacteroidales; family Dysgonomonadaceae; genus Dysgonomonas; species Dysgonomonas hofstadii_A. The sequence goes on along the minus strand of JBEBPN010000053.1, from coordinate 13,992 downwards.
CTCCGGCTCCGGCCACAGTCGTAATATTGGTAAATCCTCCGGAATTTTCGCTGAAAGATTTCAATGTGGACATTGTTGCAAATCCACCTTCCGAATATCCGAAGAGATAGAGCTTGTCAGGACTTGTATTCAACGATTTCTCTTTAGCAAAAGCAGGTATGGCCTCTATCAGTTTTCTGGTAGCTTCGGCGAGAGATGGTCTTACTTCGTAATAATGGATATTTTTTTCATCAGCCCCATACCCGAAGTAATCCGGTACTACTACTATATATCCTTCGGTAAGGGTGGGAGGGATCAGGCTGAGAGCGTTGCCCAACGAGCCTACATCTTTAAATTTGTTAAGCGATGGGGCTTCCGATTCGTATGATAAAGTACCATGTTGGATAGATACAATGCTTAATTGTTTATCTTTTTCCCCTGCCGGAATCACAGGATAACCGATAAGTCCCGATAGAGTTTTGGTCTCACCGAACGGATCGACAGCCTCATAAGTGACTTTTGTAAATACAACATCATATTTTATTCTTCTCAACTCAGCTTCCAACACTGAGTCGGATACTTGCATTTTGCTTTTCAGATAATCTCCGTAACTCTTTCTGATTTCGTCCGCCTTTATTGTCTTTATATTTTTCTCACTTTTTATTGGGGATGTATTGTCGCGGGCAGAACAGGAAAGAATGGAAAGGGCAATTAGGGTAACTGTAAAATATGAAATATACTTTTTCATAACCTTATGATTTAGTAAACCACAAATATATGAAAAATGATTGTCGCTAAGATATGCTATATGTAATTCTCTTCAGCTCGGCATAATCGTATCTGCCGGAGGTTGCAAGTGTTTCTATGTTTTCAAAATAGTTCAGTCCGGCCATTCCAGTACCACTGGGTGCAATAGTTGTTTCAGTAATGAGGAATCCGTTGCTTAGCAGGAAAAGCCCTTTAATATATGGGTCTTCGTTCGGCTCCCATATAAAGTCTGTTATTTTCGCTCCTTTCACTTCCCATACTTTACTTCTGACTGTTTCGGTCTTATGTGGTCTGTATTCTTTAGGCAATGGTTCGTGACCGATCATCGTTCCAAGATGCTTTCCTATCTGGCGGAAAAAAGCCCGTTTTTCTTCTCTCTTCTTATCTGCTATTTCCTCTATACTTTTCTTTTCTTTGTTAACATGGTATGTTGTTTCAAGAAGGTATTTATCCTGAAAAAGGCTTTCTGTATCGTTATCAGGTTTTTCTATGAGAATCTCGTCTTCATCCGAGTAAGGAATAGTTACAAAGAAACTATTATCTATTTCGAGGTAACATGCTGCCCGGTCTAATCCGTCCGGTTCATATTCAAACCTGATATAAATATCCGTGATAGTTTTTCCTATAATCTCTCTTGCCTGCATATTTTAGAATACAATTTGCATTTGTCCCAGTACGGTATTTGAATCGGGTGCGCCCCATTTCTTTGAATAATCCGAATAGGTATAATTTACCTGAAAACGGCACGATTTGTAAAAGTAATAATTTACCCCTACAGTGTAATCCATTACTTCCGTATTTATATTCTTATCCGTATTCAGATAGTCGGCTTTTACAAAAGCATTCAGTTTTTCGGGAATGAAATACCACTGCCCCATACCGTGAAGTCCCTCTTTGCTGACGCCGCCATCATTGGCTTTGATCCATTCGGCACGGGCATACAATCTGCCGGCTTTGTAGTCCGAGCTCACTATCCAGCGGTTGCGTACATGGTCGGCTTCTTCTGTGTCTGTTTCTTTTATGTAAGTTGCTTCTCCAAAATATGCACCTCCACCTATACGGAAGCCTTTAACAGGTTGTAGCATAATATTTCCTACAAAGTCTTTCGAGTTATTTGTTTCGCTGGTTATCAGTCCCGTACCCTGATATATTCCCAGTCCGTATTCAATAAGGTCGTGGTTCTCCATTTTTACCAGATTTCCATATACCTGTACACCCATATCGCGGCCACTGTTGTTTTTGCCGTTTTGCTGTCTCAGAACATCATCGCCCATCCCTGCCAAAGCCGATACTGATCGGGTATTGGTAATAGACTCTAAGGTAGTCAGCGAATGCTGATTTTCGAGTGAGAATGGTGTCTTTGCCTGTCCTACCCGTACATTGAAGTTGTTCGACGGTGTCCAGTCTACATAAAATTCGGTCAATGTGGGATTCACAAATTCCATCATCACCATGTATTTGAAGTTGTTGAATATCTGTCCTTGCATATGCAGGAATGCTACCCTTGCGTCCAGATTGTGTTTCACATTACTCACATCGCTGTATTTGTACATCATCAGCCCGTATCCGCCAAAGCGCATGTAAGGAGTATTGAAAGCATCCCTTACCTTTTCCACAGTCTGGTCGAAAGAGCTCTTCTGTTTCGCAGACGGTTCTGTCCGGAGTGAGTCGGCTTCGCTCTGTGTCAATATTTTTTTTTCTACAAGTTTCTTTAATAGTTCATTGTTTGAGTCTTGTGCATAGCCCATAGTAGAGACTATACAAAATAGAAGGGCGAAAATTGTTTTTTTCATTTTTGAGTTAAAATGGATTTTAGAATAGACGGACAAAAGTATTCTTTTTTTACAATTATACCAAACTTGTCGATAATAAGCGCATTTCGTATTTTCTAAACCATGACCTACATATTTATCCAATAATTAGTCTTTATATTTGAACGATTTTTTGAGGCAGTCCATTTCTGCAAATTGTTGATAGCTTGCCTGTTGTTTTTCTTATAGATATGTTTTTTAGGACAAAGATATGTCTGGTAAGGATTCTGCTGAAAAAGATGATAAATAGTATTTATTTTTGTATGAAATACATCTTCTAATAACTAGTGGGTTCAAAGACTCAAACTGTACAAACTATATTATGGTATACGGATACTATCACAAAACACTAAAAACAAAACCTGCAGTCGGTGAAACCTGTCCGGGATGCGGTGCTGCCAACTGTATGCAACTCGAGGTGGTGAGTAAAATCAGTCATTACATGTTTATCCCTTCATGGTCGGGTACTCCGAAGGTATTGGTGAAGTGTAATATCTGCGGAAATAAGTATATACTCGATGCTTTCCCCGATTCATGGAATGAAGCTGATGAACTACAGAGGAACACAAGACGCCGTTTCTATCATTTCATAGGTACATTTCTTATTCTCGCTTTTGTTGCTTTTATGGCTTCCATGATGATATGGGGCTCTATCGAGAAAAAGGATGCGTTGAAAAATGATATTGCAGACCTCAAAGAAGGCAATGTTATAGTATATGAACTGCCGGACGGGAAAAAGACGTGTATGTATGTAGATTCTGTAGGCGGAGACTCTGTATATGTGCGCGAAAATATGCTATCTACCAACAAGGATGCCGGACGTATAGACGAACCGGAGAATTATGCAGAAGAGCAGACCGTTTACACTAAGCCACAGCTTCTGAAAATGGAGGAAGATAAGATTATAAAGAGTATATATTTTTCTACAACATATTTTTATTACAATAATCCCGAATAACCCTGGATATGAAAACATTTGAATTGAAAAGCCAGAATAAGAAGGCTTTTATAATCATCCTTTTGATAATAGCTGTTATTATTTTACTTGTAGCTATGAACTATGGCCCATGGTTTATACGCAACGGATATGGCGGCTATGGTGTCATCGCTATAGGAGTAGTGTTAGTAGGTGGTAGTGTGCTGTTCAGGAAGATACTAGCGAAGAAATATATAATTGCTATTTCTGAAAAAGAGATACAAATATCTCAGAAAGGAATATTAAAGGCCGCTTCCTATCTCGACCAGATTGCAATGCTCAAACTCAGGAGCAACGTTAATGTGGACGAACTCACTATTTACACTACCGGAGAAAAGAAAGTACTGATGAAATTCGATACCGTCAACCAGAATAAGGCTGTAATGGATATTATAAACGAACTGCATAACCATATAGAATTTGTACAGCATATACAAAACGACCGCTTCAACAATGCTTATACAGAATATATAAATAAGAATATAGCTCAGTCTCGTCCGCAGGCTATTCAGGAACTTCGTCAGGCACAGGGATCATCTAAGAAGAAGCTTTCGGCTGTTGTTGTCGGCATTTTCTTTTTAGCTACAGGACTTATGTTTATTCCGTTCTTTGTCAACCCGAAAGCTTTTTACGATAATAAAGACGGAAAGATATATTTTGGTAGTACTGAACTTGTAGGCGTGAAGCCGGAAGAATCAAGAACTCTGAGCTATCATGTACTAAAAGATTCTTCCCATATATACTATAAAGATCAGATTCTGGAATGGGCAGACCGCGAAACCTTCAAGTGTATGCGCGAGCCTTTCTATATGGATAAGAACGGAGTGTATTACGAAACATCCAACTATTTTGTAAAGAACAAGATTGTACCTCTCGAAGGGGAATATGATAAAGCGACATTCAGGATGCTAGGGGAATATTCTTCTCTTTTCTTCAAAGATAAGAACAACCTGTATCATATAGATATACAGATTGTAGGAGATGGAAATAAGAGTCCGCTCAAGAAAGTAGAAGTAGCAGGGCTGGATATTGCCTCCTTCGAATTGTTGAACAGTTCCTGGTATGCCGATAAGGATAAAGTGTATTTTAACCAATGGGATGAGTTACAGCCTTGCCCTGAAATCGACAGGGCTTCTTTCGAGATACTGGCATGGGCGGTAGCCAAAGACAAAAATAATGTGTATTATTTGACCTACAATCTGAAATCGGAACATAAGAAATCTACAGGCAATAAGAATTATGCCATTTTAGAAGGAGCAGATGCACCGACTTTTGAAATGATTAATGACCGTGATTTCTTTGATAAGAATACCACATGGATAATACGTACCGAAGGTGAAGAGATAAATATGCGCGAAGACATGCGCGGCAAATAAATAGAAAAGGCTTCCTATTGGAAGCCTTTTCTCATATTTCTATTCGCTCGCCCAGATGTCGGGGCTGTTTATTTGTTAGTATATCTTTAAATACGTTTACCCGTGCGAGTACCTCCCTTATCTTTGTCCTGTACGAAGAACGGTTTAGACGTAAATCTTTTGCATTGTAACCGTAAGCAGTCAGCCCTTCCTGCTGTGCTATAAATATGGCACGTTCGTTATGGAATTCCTGCGAGACGATAATAAAGGACTCCTGTCCGAATATCTTATTCATTCTTACCACCGAGTCCAATGTACGCAGTCCGGCGTAGTCACAATGAATAATGCTGTCGGGCACACCGAGTTCTATCAGCGAATTGCGCATATCGTCAGCTTCGTTGTAATCTTTCCATCTGTTATCTCCGCTAACCACAAAGACTTTTACTTTGCCTGCATCGTAAAGCTCTTTTGCAGCCTGCATACGATAGGTGAAATAGAAGTTCTGCCTGCCTCCGATATTTTTTGCTGCACCCAGTACCAAAGCGGCCTTTTGTGCGGGGATACTATCGGCATCCGAATAAATGAAAGCTTTAGAGTCGTGTGGTATTTTCCAGTTGGCAAACGCTATTACAGCAACTAAAAGCACTATTCCGGCCAGAATTACATACATAATCCGTTTTAGGGTTTTCTTCGTTCCGGCTTTCATCAAATGCGTTCCAGTACCTTCTTTATCAGATCTTCTATCGATCCTTTATAATTAGAATTTGATTCGCCTGCCAGGCGATTTGCAATGATTGTACATACGGTCATGGCTTTATGTCCCATCAATCGGCCTAACCCTGCCAACGGAGCACTTTCCATCTCATAGTTGGTGATCATGTCGTCCTTATATTTGAATGTTTCTATCCTGCTGTTGAGATCAGGATTAGCGAGCGGCATACGCACATATCTGCCCTGAGGCCCATAAAACCCGATTGCAGAGATAGTAGCGCCTTTTATCATATCGTGTCCGATGCGCTCCACCAGTTCTTCGTCGGCTTTTACGACATAAGGGTCGCAATGTTGCGGATTCCAGCCTACATGCTTTTTGAATTCATTCTCAAAATCAAGCAGAGAAACAGAGTCGCGTCCGGCATAGTAATTCAGCACTCCGTCAAAACCGATCGACTTGGCTGCAACCACATAAGAGCCTATCGGGCAATAAGGTTGTAATCCGCCCGAAGTACCCACGCGTACCATCGTCAGTTGTTTGAAGTCTTTCTTTACCTCACGTGTCTTAAAATCTACATTAGCCAAAGCATCCAGTTCGGTAATAACGATATCCATATTATCGGGACCTATACCATGCGAAAGAGCCGTGATGCGTTTGCCCTTGTATGTGCCTGTTATGGTATGGAACTCACGGCTTTGTATATCGCATTCTATAGTGTCGAAAAACGAGGCGGTGAGGTTTACCCTGTCAGGGTCGCCCATCATGATTATTTTATCTGATAACTGTTCCGGTTTAACGTGAAGATGAAATACGCTGCCATCTCCGTTGATGATAAGTTCCGAATCTGGTATTACTCTCATGGCTCTATATTTTTAGTGATTATAGACAAAGATATAACAGATTAACTTTATAACAGAGAGAAAAGCTTATTTTTGTACCTTAAAATAAGTTATATGAAGATAACTCTTCTGGTCATTGGCAAAACTGACGCGGGCTACTTTGTGGACGCGGTGGACGAATACCGTAAAAGGCTCGAACACTATATTCCTTTCGAGTTGCAGGTAATTCCGGATATTAAGAACACGAAGAATCTTACTGACATTCAGCAGAAAGAAAAAGAAGGCGAGCTTATCCTCAAATCGTTGCAGGCAGGCGATTACCTTGTTCTGCTCGACGATAAGGGAAAGGAATATACATCTGTGCAGTTTGCCTCCTATATAGAAAAGAAGACACATACAGTAGCCAAACGTCTGGTGTTTGTTGTTGGTGGGCCATACGGATTTTCGCCGGCAGTATATGAAAAAGCCAGTGAAAAGCTGACATTATCACGTATGACCTTTTCGCATCAAATGGTGCGCCTTATCTTTGTGGAACAGCTTTACAGGGCAATGACAATACTGAATAACGAGCCCTATCACCACGAATAAATCTAACTTAGAATAAATAACCCTTTTTGTCGATAGAAATCCCCTTTTTGTCGACTCGGTTTGTCTTATTTTGCGGGATGTAGTAATATTGAACTCTCGATTACACAAAAAATATTTTGTATGAAGATAAGACAGTTATTTCTAGGATTTTTCTTTTTTGCATCTCTCTTCGTTGTTGCCTGTAGCAGCGACGATGCCGATACTATTACGGATGGAGATGAGGATGCAGACGAAGAGGTTATTATAGATGAAGACTTCAAGACAAATACAAAAGACACTGTGTTTGTGAATGCTGTTATGATCGACTTTTCGGTAGATGTAGTAACGATAACCAATCCGTATGAAAATGATGGTGTTGCCATTACTGAAAGCAATGGGGATGTAGTTGTTACTTCTACAAATACAACTACAGAAATAAACTATGTACTTTCGGGACAAACGCAGGACGGTTCGTTCAAAATATACAGCGATTACAAATTCGGACTGGGATTGAACGGAGTAGATATTACAAGCACAGACGGGTCGGCAATTAATATACAGTCGGGTAAAAAAGTGACTATAACCCAAGTGGGAGGTACATCTAACCGTCTTATAGATAGCGGTACATATACTCCGTATGGAGATGAAGATATGAAAGCTGCATTGTTCAGCGAAGGACAGTTGAATTTTGAAGGCAGTGGAAGCCTTACTGTATATGGTATGTATAAACATGCAATAGCAAGCGACGATTATATCCGTGTTAAAAGCGGAACTATTCTGGTGAAGACAGCAGTCAGCGATGGGATTCATGCAAAAGACTACTTCAGAATGGATGGCGGAAACGTTGAAATTAAGGCATCCAGTGACGGTATCGAATGCGATGAGGGCTATATTCGCATAGATGCAGGCAATATCACAATAAATAGTGCGGATGACGGTATTGTTGCCTCGTACGAAGATACGGATACGTCAGTGACTCCATACATAACCATATCGGGTGGTACGATCAACATTGCCACTACCGGACAGAAAGCTATGGGAATAAAGAGTGATATGAGTACTCTTGCCATATCCGGCGGTACAATAGATATAAAAACGACAGGAATAGCCTCTAAAGCTTTGAAGACAGGAAGCGATATGTCGATCACAGGAGGTAACCTGACATTGACTACTACCGGAGGTGCTTTCTATGACACCGATGATCAGGATATTTCTTCAGCTGCGGGTATTAAATGCGATGGTAATCTGACAATAGATAAAGCTACTCTGACGATCAACAGTTCAGGTGCAGGAGGTAAAGGTATAAGTGTAGATGGAGATCTGATAATCAATAGTGGAACAATAGATGTGACTACCAGCGGAGGATTGTATCAATATGGCTCGGACGATACGGCAGCAAAGGCTATCAAGAGTGACGGCAACCTTACTGTAAATGACGGGAATATCGTAATTAAAACATCTGCCGAAGAAGCCGAAGGACTGGAAAGCAAGAAGACACTGACTATAAACAGTGGTACAATAGAGATAGAAGCCTATGACGACTGCATCAATGCATCGAATCATATAGAAATAACAGGAGGAAATATATATTGCTATAGCCAGACGAACGACGGCATAGACTCTAACGGGACACTTACGATATCGGGAGGCGTTGTTATCTCCTCGGGTACAACCTCGCCGGAAGAAGGCTTCGACTGCGATAACAATACATTTAAAATAACAGGTGGAATACTGATCGGTACAGGAGGTGCAACAAGCAATCCTACCTCGAGTGTCTCAACCCAGCGCTCGGTGATTTACGGTACTACAGGTACTACAGGACAACTGATAAATATAACATCGGCTGACGGCAAGACTGTAATGACTTACAAAACCCCGCGTACATACAATCAGATGACTCTACTGTTTAGTAGCTCTGATCTGGCAGCAAATACAAGTTATACGATATATAAGGGCGGAACGATTTCCGGAGCAACAGAGTTTCATGGATTCTATAGTGGTGGAACATATAGCGGTGGCACATCTGCAACCACATTCACCACAAGTTCTATGGTAACACAGGTGGGCACATCATCAGGTAGTCCCGGAGGCGGACGCTAATTAAAGCATAAGTTCTTTTAAGTATAGATAATTGATGTTGAAATTAGAGGCGGATTTTGCAGTGATGCACGATCCGCTTTGCCTTTTATAGCTTATGCAAAAATTAATCTAATGGCTTTAACGTGCTTATAGCAATACGGTTCCATGCGTTTATTGTTATTATAGCCATAATGACTTCTGCAAGCTTTTCTTTACCGAGTAACGACTCTGCTTCCCCGTAAGTTTCATCGGAAACACCGCCTTTGGCTATCAGTGTAATCTCTTCTGTCAGTTGCAGTATGATCCTTTCGGTTTCGGTAAACAGATCTGTTTCCTGCCATGCGCTTAATAAATAGATACGTTGTTCCGTTTCTCTCAGTTTACGCGCATCTCGTGTGTGCATGTTCAGGCAGTATGCACAACGATTGATCTGTGAGGCGCGTATTTTTATAAGTTCTTTCTCGGTGGGCGATAGTGAAGTGGTGCTCATATATCTTTCCATACTCAGCAGTGCTTTATATGCACCCGGCGCAGTCTCCTGCATATTTATTCTTTTGAGTTTCATGTAGTTTCCTTTCCTTTTTGTGAAATAATAAATATGCGTTTATAACCTGAATTCTATATGAAAAGTTCGTAAAAGTACTGTTAAAAAATAATATTAGACATAAAAATAGCAGCAGGAAATACATCCTGCTGCTATTGCCTTATTATTGTTTTTCGGTATATTATGCGTTCATTCCGCCGCAAACAGGAATAGCCTGTCCGCTCACATAAGCAGAAAGTTCCGATCCTAAGAATACGGCAACGTTAGCCACATCTTCCGGAGTTCCTCCGCGACGAAGCGGAATTTGCTCAGCCCATTTCTTTTTCACTTCTTCGGATAATACGCCTGTCATTTCTGTAATAATGAATCCCGGACAAATGCAGTTTGCGCGTATATTCCTCGATCCCAGCTCTTTAGCTATCGACTTAGCCAAGCCTATCATACCGGCCTTAGATGCAGAATAGTTTGTTTGCCCAGCATTTCCTGACAGACCAACCACAGAACTCATGTTGATGATGTTTCCGCTTTTTTGTTTGATCATGATAGGAGTAACGGCATGGATAAAGTTAAATGCAGATTTCAGGTTTACATTTATCACCATGTCCCATTGCTGTTCGGTCATGCGCATCATCAGCCCGTCACGGGTGATACCGGCATTGTTGATAAGAATGTCTATTTGTCCGAAATCTTTAGCTATTTCTTCCACTACCTTGTGCGTATCGTCAAAATCGGCAGCATTCGATGCGTAACCTTTTACTTTTACACCGAATTTAGCAATTTCGGTTTCGGTGGCTTTTGCATTATCGTCGATAGCCAGATCAGTAAAGGCAATGTTAGCTCCCTGTTCTGCATATTTTAGGGCAATGGCTTTACCAATACCACGAGCTGCACCTGTAATAATAGCGGTTTTACCTTCTAGTAATTTCATAATTGTTATAAATTAATATTGATATAATTTTTGATCTTTATTTCTTCTTTTTAATGCCTTCAAATATGAGGTAGGCGATATTCTCCCGCTGCGATTCAGTTTGCAGGCTTTCAGCTCTTATCTGTCCTCGTATGTAGGGTACTTCCAGTCCTTTCAGGGCATGATGTAGTATTTCGGCTGTTGCCTGCGTATCGGGCATTTCGAATGTTCCCTCTTCCACGCCTTTGTTGAGGATGTCTTTCAATACCTGTATCTCTTTCAGGTCGAACGATTTCCTTACATTCTGCACTCTCCATATATCGCGGAAAAAGTCGGCTTTCAGCGTACCGTTTCGGGCGACTACGTTTTTTACCGCATCGAATCGTGTATAAAAGAAAAGGAGAAGTTTTTCGTCAGCCGGAAGTTTTTTGCTGGCTACAGTCTGTAAGGCGTGGTACATCTGGTCGAGTTCGGTTTCCAGCACCGCCTGATAGACTTCGTTTTTATTATTGAAGTATGTATATAACGTACGGCGTCCCTTGTGCGAAGCAACTGCAATATCGTTCATAGTCGTATTCTCCACACCCAGTTTAGCAAATAACTGGCGGGCAACGTCAATCAATATATTTCGGGTCTTGTTTATGGCCATACATTTTCAAAAATGCACATAACTATTATAAGTGTGCAAATTTAGTACAAAAAATATTGAATACATAATAACTATGACCTTTTTCTAAGTCAGATCATTGCTTTTTGTTAAAACTTGACAAAACTAACATTAGTTACAAGTCTACTAGCCATTAGTCTTAGCCTGCTAGTTCTAAATTTTCCTTTCTCTAGTATACTAGAAACAACGTTCAGCGGAACAAAGTGTAGCTAACTCTATAATCTAGCACACTAGTTTTTAACTAAAACCTGACAACCAACGGTCACAGGAGCGAAACGTATGTAAAATTACAAGTTCCCGATATGTAGGAGTGGATTATTATCCGCCCGTTTTTAGACGCATTGTTCTCGTATTCGGGCGGATGATAATCCGCCCCTACAACAAACCCAGATATTTTAACTAAAACCTGACAAAAATAACAAGTTTTCGACTTGTAGGGGCGAATAATTATTCGCCCGCATAAGACCATCGGGCGTAAGATATTTGACTCCGTCGATTTTACAATTCGCCCCTACAAAATATCTTTTTAACTAAAACCTTACATTCCTTACAAAGATCGCTCTTCATTGTTAGCTGTTGGCTGATTACTGTTAACTGATTCTTCTTATAGATAAAGATGAACGGAAAAAATAACTTACAGTTAAGATTAGACCAATAAAAAAACGGATAAGTTAAAAAACTTATCCGTTTAAAATTTAGATTATCTGATTAATAGCGATTTCTGTTGTATCCGCCGCCATTTCCGCCACGATTGCCATAACCGCCGCCGTTGCTTCTCTCTGTTCTAGGGCGTGCAACGTTTACAGTAATGGTTTTACCTTCAAAGTCGGTGCCGCTTAGTTCATCGATAGCTTTCTGGCCTTCGGCGTCATTGGGCATTTCTACAAAAGCGAAACCACGTGATCTTCCGGTTTCTCTGTCGGTAATGATTTTAGCAGAATCTACTTCTCCGTATTCTGCAAATAATTCTTGTAAACTTTCGCTTGTTGTGCTAAAGTTTAGTCCTGATACATAAATGTTCATTCGTCTTGTTATTAATTATTATTGATTACAGCACATTCTTATTGACAAGCGCAATCTTTACGGCGTTCATGCCTTTCTGACCACGTTCCAATTCAAATGTCACCATATTTCCTTCTGTTATGGAAGCCGGAGCACTGCTGACATGAAAAAAGTATTTGTCTATGCTTCCAGTATGTTTAATAAAGCCATACCCCTTCTCGGAGTTAAAATATTCTACACGGCCATTCAAAACCGGGTCTTCTATATCTTCCTTTTTCGGAGTAGATATAGCAATATCTTCTATGTCTATTTTTTGTTTATTTGTCTGATCCGGCGGCGTATCTGTTATTACACCGTTCTCGTCCACATAAGCGATCATATCCTCAAAGGATGCGCCGCCATTCGCCTTGCGTTCTTCTTTACGCTTTTGCTTTTCTTGTCTTTTCTGTTCTTTTTTCTTTTCTAATTCTCTTTTGTTAAATGATATAGCCATAGGCACTGTTATATTTTTTTTAGTTTTAAAATTTGTAAATTTAGTTATGCGGAAACCGCATCCAGTTTCTTTCCTGTCAACTTCTGGATATCTTTTACCATCGGATATTCTTCACTGGAACAGAATGTGAGTGCCGTTCCGCTATGCCCTGCACGTCCGGTACGGCCGATGCGATGAACATAAGTTTCCGGTACATCAGGCAAATCGTAGTTGATAACCAGTTCCAGATTGGCAATATCTATACCCCTTGCCGCAATATCCGTCGCAATGATTACACGCGTTTTACCCGACTTGAAGTTGGTAAGCGCCCGTTGTCTTGCATTCTGGCTTTTATTGCCATGAATAGCTTCGCATCCGATCCCCTTTTTATTTAATACCCGCGCTATCTTATCCGCCCCGTGTTTTGTGCGGGAGAAGACCAGAACGGCTTTTTCTTTTTCTCTTCCCAGAATATCGATAAGCAATTCGCTCTTTTGCGGTTTTTCTACAAAATATAATCGCTGTTCTATAATGTCTACAACAGACGATACGGGAGCAACTTCTACTCTTACGGGTTTATACAATATTGTTTTCGACAGCTTAGATATTGCATCGGGCATGGTAGCCGAGAAAAACAATGTTTGCTTCCTCTTGGGCAACAGCGGCAGTAAACGTTTAATATCATGTATAAAACCCATATCGAGCATGCGATCGGCTTCGTCGAGTACAAAATGCCGGATCTGGCTGAGTTGTACATGCTTTTGGGCGATCAGGTCTAATAGGCGTCCCGGTGTTGCTATCAGTATATCCACTCCTTGTTTCAGCTTGTCTACCTGAGGCTTTTGATTCACGCCTCCGAATATTACCGCATGGCGTAGGTTCGTATATTTGGCATAATCGCTGAAACATTCATCGATCTGGATAGCTAATTCCCGTGTCGGGGTAAGTACCAATGCCTTTATTTCGCGTTTCTGTCCAACTGGTTTATTCTGATATAATTGTTGAATAATAGGGATGGCAAATGCTGCGGTTTTTCCTGTTCCCGTCTGTGCCAGACCTAGTAAATCATTGTTGTTCAAAACCGGTGTAATGGCTTGCTCTTGTATCGGGGTAGGGTTTTTATATCCTTTTTCTTCAAGAGCCTTCAATATGGGCTCTATTATCTTTAGTTCTTTAAATGTCATTAAATAGAAATCCGGCTGCTATATCAGCAGTCTTGTTTTAGTTTATTAAATACAAATTGTGAGGGAAAAACTATTGAGGTAAGACCGACACTAAAATGTCTCAGGGTGCAAAGATAGTTATTTGTTATTT
>JBEBPN010000052.1:0-19887 GCA_040395895.1 Dysgonomonas hofstadii | reverse complement strand
GATAATAGAATAAAACTTACGATACAGAAATAAATAGAAAAAGTTTTCTATTCAATCTCTCTATACGATACAATACAATAAAGAAAGGATTGCCTCTATTAAAGAGGCAATCCTTTTTCTATTAGAATTGTAACTAAACTTTATTTATCAATACCTTCCAAAGTGAATAAGAAAGCATATTCCAGTGCTACATCATTCAGATAATCGAACCGTCCACTGGCACCACCGTGTCCGAAGTCCATATTTGTTTTAAGCAATAATACATTGTTATCCGTTTTCATGTCTCTGAGTTTGGCTACCCACTTGGCAGGCTCGAAGTATTGTACCTGACTGTCGTGTAGTCCGGTTGTAACCAGCATATTCGGATAATCTTTTCTTTCAATATTCTCATAAGGGCTGTAGCTTTTCATATAGAAGTAGGCTTCTTTATCTTTAGGATTTCCCCATTCGTCAAACTCATTGGTTGTGAGAGGAATGCTTTCATCCAGCATTGTGTTCACTACATCTACAAAAGGCACATCGGCTATAACTCCGTTCCACAGGTCGGGATGCATGTTGATAACAGCACCTACAAGAAGACCTCCCGCACTTCCGCCCTGCGCATACAGATGCCCTTTTCCAGTATATTTCTCAGTGATAAGGTATTCTCCGCAGTCAATAAAATCAGTAAAAGTATTGATCTTCTTTTGTAATTTACCATCTTCGTACCACTGGCGCCCCATTTCCTGTCCTCCGCGTATGTGGGCGATTGCATATACAAATCCTCTGTTGAGTAGGCTCAGACGATTGCTGCTGAATGAAGCATCCATACTATAGCCGTAACTTCCATATCCATAGAGCAACAATGGCGCTGTTCCATCTTTCTTTATACCCTTTTTGTATACTAATGAGATCGGTATTTTTGTTCCGTCTTTAGCTGTTGCATATAATCGTTCAGTCTGGTAATCATCCTTATTGTATCCTCCGATAATTTCCTGTTGCTTCATCAACTTCTTCTCTTGTGTATTCATATTGTAATCGAATACAGAGCTCGGTGTTGTCATTGATGTGTAACCATAGCGGACAATATTAGTATTATATTCAGGATTTCCTGATGTATAGGCTGTATAAGCCGGTTCACCGAAATCAATATAATGTTCTTTACCATCACTTAGCTGACGGATACGTAATTGTACCAGGCCATTCTTACGTTCCTCTATTACAATGAAATCTTTAAAACTATCTACTCCTTCCAATAAAACATCTTCACGATGTGGAATGTATTCTGTCCAGTTTTCTACACCTGTTTTATCCAATGGACATTCCATTATACGGAAATTTTTCGCATCTTTATTGGTGTGTATAAGGAATTTATCTTCCAATGCTATTACATCGTACAATACGTCTTTTATTCTTGGCTGGAATGATCTGAAAGCCGAATTCGGTTTGTCGGCTTCTATAAAAAATGACTCGGAAGAAAGTGTTGCACCAGATTGAATGAAGATATATTTTTTGTTTTTTGATTTACCTGCCCCTATATAGTTACTTTTATCTTTCTCTTCATATACAGTTACGTCATCAGAAGCATTAGTTCCGAGTACATGCTTTTTAATCTTTTCAGATAACAGGGTAGCCGGATTATTTGCTGTATAGAATACAGTCTTGTTGTCACTTGCCCATGTAGCCCAACCACCGCTTCCGGTGTTGGGTATCGTTTCTTTATAGATTTCATCCGTTTCGAGATTCTTGAAATAGATCGTATATTGCCTGCGGCTTACTTCGTCTACTCCGTATGCCATGAGTCTATTATCTTCACTGATAGAGATGCCTCCTACAGCATAATAGGCATGTCCTTCGGCCATCTTATCTACATCCAGTAATATTTCCTCCGGAGCCTCCATATTGCCTTTTCTGCGGCAATATTTGTAATATTCTTTACCTTCTTCGGTACGTCTGTAGTAATAATATCCATTATTAAGGACAGGGACACTCTCGTCTTTTTCCTTGATTCTTCCTTTCATTTCAGCGAATAAAGCCTTCTGAAATGCAGTTGTTCTACTCATTACAGAATCCGTATAAGCATTTTCGGCAGTCAGGTAATCCACTACCAGTGTGCTGTCAGGCCCTTTACCGAAATAGTCGTACATCCAGTAATAAACATCCGGTACACTATCTCCGTGAATAACGCGAAGATGCTCTTTCTTTTCGGCTATCGGAGGTGTGGCCTGCTCAAATCCTCCTTTATTATTTGTAGTACATGACATAATAAAAAATAAGCTTAATGTGTAAAATATCGCTTTTCCCATATTCTGTAAGATTAAGTTGATGTTTACAAAATTTGTTAAATGTACTCAGTTCTTTCTTTATGTCAAAATTAGAGATATCAAAAATGAAAAAAGGCGGGAACTATCCCGCCTCTGATCTCATTTAACTCACATTTACTATTATCTTCTGTTACTATTGTTAGTCTGATTGTTTCGTGTATTATTCTTGTTAGTGTTGCTATTACTAGAGTTTCTGTCACTACTATTATTTCTGTTGTTATTGCTATTATTACTATTAGAGTATTGTACAGCCGAATTATTGGTCGTATTGTTACGGTTTGTATTTACCCAGCTACGGTTATTGCTCTTGCTTGTATCATACTTGCTGTTATTGCTATAACGTATAGGCTCCTGTGTCCTGTCGCCCTTATACTGTGAGTATGATTTCTTATGGGTTTTGTTCTGTGACCATGGTTGCTGGTCGTTTATTACCACCTTGTACATGCTGTACAAATCATATTTTCTATATTTATCAGGCAGGTATTGGTTCGATATCCAGTTGCTTCCCGATAGGTAATAAAATAGTGAACTGGCAATGTCATAATAAACATTGATTTCCGGTATATAGTAATACCCTGCATAATCATATCCTGTAGGTCCCCATGAAGGTTGCTTGTCCAGATTGATATTAATATTTATATTCTGTGCCGGAGCCAGACTGATAAGTCCTGTTGCAAAGAATAGGCTTATTGCTATTATTATCTTTTTCATAACGCTGTGTTTTTAAATTGTTTATTCAAAATTAATAATCGCTGATCAGCCCGACAAGATTGATCGACAAAGAGGATAATCTGATCGACAAAAAGTTAAAATTTATCCTCTGAGTATTTCTATATTTATGCCAAAAACGCTTCTATTACCTTCACCGGATTACCCCGTTCGAGGCTGTTATGATTGTTCCAGTAGCTTTGTGTTATGCGCATTGCCTGTTCTACATTCCATGCAGCAAGCTTTATCAACAAACGTTCGGTAGCCAGCTTTTTGTTTTGTAGTTGCGACCGCTGATCCGAAGCGGTAACCGATAATCCTGTAAGAATATGAACAGCCCTTACAGCTGATTCTGTCTTGTTTACATGCTGTCCGCCGGGTCCCGATGCACGTAGTGTTTCGTATCGGATTTCTTTTTCATTCGCCTGCATATTTTCTGTAATGGTGAATGTCCGTACGCCGATAAACCAGTTTTTTCGCTTATGGTAAATCCTGTAAGGGCTCTTCGATATCCACAATACTGTTCCTTCCCATTCTTTGATAAACTCATCTGGCTTTTCTCCTTCTACTGATAATGTTGCAGACAGGAGGGTGCGGTTTATTTCACCCTCTTCCCTGTCTAAAACATCGGCTTTCAGACCTTTCTCTTTCGCTTGTTTGAGTATTTTCTCTAATACCAGAGCTACTACCCGACAACATTCGGCAGGCCCTCGCCCAGAGGTTATTTGTATGTATATTTTAGTTTTCATCGTTTTAGTTACTCTTTATTCATTCTTACTATTTTCGGCATAAATCGTCCGTGAATATCCACTAACGCTTCCTGTGCCGGCATCACTCTGTCTATGTCTTTATATGCCAGAGGCATCTCTTCCACACTGCCGCCGATGAGCGTTACCCCCTGTTGACTTAACAGCTTTTTCAGTGCCGATTGGGTGAACTGCTCTTTTGCCTTTTGGCGCGACATGGCACGACCTGCTCCATGTGAGGCAGAGTTCAATGATTCACTGACACCTTTTCCGCAAACAAGATATCCGGCTGTAGCCATACTGCCCGGTATAAATCCGGCAACGCCTTTTCCGGCGGGAGTAGCACCTTTCCGGTGTACGATCGCATACTTTCCGGCAGCAATCTCTTCCCGCCAGGCGAAGTTGTGATGATTGTTCACATTTGCCAGTGCTTTTAACCCCAACGCTTTGGATAGGTTGATGTGTATGCGTTCGTGACATGCCTGCGCAAAGTCTCCGGCAAGGTTCATGCTCAGCCAGTATTCCTGCCCCTCTTCGGTGTCTAAGCCTAGCCATGCAAAGTGCTGTGCCTGACGTGGGAGTTTGCACACTTCGCGGGCGATGTTGCTGTAATGCCTTGCTATGGCTGCGCCCATGCCGCGCGAACCGGAGTGGGAGAGCAGGGCGACATAGTTTCCTGCAGGAAGATTCAGGACATTGTTTTCGGTCAATTCTATTTCTCCGAATTCAACGAAATGGTTTCCTCCTCCCGATGTTCCTAGTTGCCGTACCACTTTTCCATGAAGTATTTTAAGCAATGGAGTCAGTTGGAACTCGTTTCTGTCGAGTATCTCGTGCTCCTGTGCAAAGGGTAGTCCTCCCTCCATTCCGAAATGTGTATATTCCTTCAATGCTTCTTTTATCTGGTGCGAATAACGTTTCAGATAATCTGCCTTTGCATCGAATACCGTCAGGCTCATCCGGCAACCAATATCTACGCCCACAGCGTAAGGTATCACGGCATTATCTACTGCCAGTACACCGCCGATCGGTAAACCGTATCCGGCATGTGCATCGGGCATCAGTGCACCCGATACCGTGATGGGTAACCGCATAGCCAGTTCCATCTGTTGCTTGGCAAGGCTCTCTATAAATTTACCGCCGTAAGTTTTGAACGGTAGCGGATCTTCGAGCAGGTCATGCACTGTATATTTTTTTTCATATGTGGTAGGGGCGAAATGTTCGGCAAGTTTGCACCACACCTCATTGTCTTTATACTTTTCTGGATTTGCCAACAGGTCACACAGAAGTTTTGTTATCTCTTCCTTGCTGTCGTGCTTGCAGTTTTTGCTTATGATATTAATAGCGAGGCTGCGAGCCACATTATCGATATATCCCAGTTTACTTAATTCTTTTGTTCGTATTGTCATAAATTTGTTTCTTCGTAAAAATATTCTTCTGTTATCTGGTGCAACGGCGTATTTTTTAACGAGTTATAGCTGTATTTTTTTCTGTCTTCCCGTTCGTTTATTGTTTTTTTCCATGAATACGTGTTGCCGCCCTGTAATTTAATCAACCGTCCCCGATTTTTATGCTTATCGAGGTAGTCGCCCAGTTCGTCACGATACTGTTCCAGTTCCGAATCTTTGATCTGAACTTTGGTTATCATGTGTGGCTTTGTCTGCAATACAAAACGCCATTGTTCGATAAAGATGTATTTGGTTCTGTATCTTTTGCAGGGGTAGTCGTAATATTCGACAGGATAGAAATATCTTCTTTCCTCTTCCGTAAAGTTTTTTACTTTGTCAAATGCATAACTGTCTATCTCCTGCAATGTCTGTTCGTTACGAACCCTGAACTTCCATTTTCCGATTCTTCTTTTCTTTTGTTTAAATGTTTTGTGCGGACTATACCATACTGTGTTTATCTTATCCAGTATTCCCTGATAAAAGTCGGCGCGTTTACTGTATTTAGTTTCCTCAGTCAGTACAAATAACCTCTTGTAGCCCCGTTGTATAGGTGGATTCAGATCTTTATATCCCAGATCCCTTATCTGGCTTTCCACACATCTGTACTCTTTGTTGAGCCGGAGTATTTCTATATCCCTAGCGGTGTGGATACGCCTTGTTTTCCAACGTCGCGACGGCAGGTTATTTTGCACAATGAGTTCCTGTTCATTCGCAAAATTGCCCATGACAATTAGTTTATCAGATACAGCGCGACAAAAGGCACAACAGGCCATAATGCCGATATATCAGCAGTAAAAATTTCGATAAATTGTGATTGTAGGACTAATCAACGTCTGCCAACAGCAGTTCTTGGCATTTGACTATATAAGTTGTAAAGGCTTTTCGTCTCGATAAGCCAACTTAGTCCCGGATTTGATTTTATTTTTGTTCAAACATAATTGTACCCTTTCTCTCTGTTTTTAAAGGGTTAATACTCATTTTACGGCAGCAAAGATAGTATGAGTTTTTGAATTAACAAATATTTAGAATAAATTATTCATCTTCTTTATTTTCGATGAAGAATGGAAGCGACTTTGGATGCGGGGTTTCTTTAAAGTCTAAAATCATTTTTTCTTCATCTGCATATTGCCCTCTGTAGTTTATTTCGTATTTCATATTACCTGTCTTTACTACTAGCGAGTCGAGATTAGCCCAACTCCATGTAGGAAATGAAAATAATTCTGTCCATTTGTTGTTTTTATACTTTGCAATATGGAATGTTGTCAACGAACTCATTTGCGCAAGATGTTCGACATAGCCGAGCTCTTCACATCTGTCTCCATCCATGTCCCCCATGTTCTTGAGGTAAGCTATTCCAAAAGTTTGATAGTATTCGTAATTGGATACAATAAGGGTGTCCAGTTTATTGTTTTCGGAGATAAGATAAACTCGCGGATCGAGTTTTACAGCTTCACCTACCATATCCATAAAATCTTCTATGGTATCGCTAAAGCAGGGTGCGATGACAGATTTGTTTAGCCTCTTGCTGAAATAGCATTCGGTGAGCCTTTCTTCTATTCCATCTCCGTTCCAGTCTCCGGTAATAGACAGTAAGGTAGAATCAGGTAAAAAGGATTCTGAAAGATTAGTTGTACTATCTTTTTCGGAAGTTTGAACGTTTTCGTCCGGTTTATACTGTTGCTTATTGTTGCAGGAGAAGCAGCATAGGATAATGAGTAGTGCAATGAAAAATTGTTTCATAATCTACCGGCTTCGCAGTATGTTTATATCCCCTCGTTTTCTGTATTTTACTCCGTCAGAACCCTGAGCTTCTATTACATAAAAATACACTCCGGTATTTACATATTTGCCTTTATAGCGTCCGTCCCAGCCTTTTGCAGGATCAGTAGATTCGTACATTTTTACACCCCACCGGTTGACTATTGCCATCCGGAATTTGACAATCGACTTGTACGCAACCCTGAATTCATCGTTCGATCCCGGAGAATCGCCCGGTGAAAAATAATTGGGTACATCGAGAAACGACTCTGTGATGGTGAATGAATATTGAGCTTCATCCACATTCTGATCTTTGTCGGCAACTTCGAGTACAACTATGTATTCGCCGCTTTGCTCGAATGTATAATAGATATTTTCGTCGGTATAACGTGCAATGGCATTGTCGGTATCACTCTTTCGGTAGATGTACCATGTATAGTAAACTGCATCTTCACCTCCAGTTCCGTAAAAGTGAATAACTGCGGGTGCCGAAAATATTCTGTCTTCGATTTCTGTTTCGGTTATCTTTTCATTCAGGGCATCTCTTCTTTCCAGTTCGGCTTCTATATGTGCTTCTATGCCTCCATTTTGTGAAAAGGCGTGGATATATGCAGTTAGCACCAACAATAAAAGAAACGATTTTTTCATAAATGATGTTTTCTAAAAAAGTAAACCCTCTATCTTTTAACGGAAAGAGGGCTATCTTATTTTGTGGCAAACAGTATTATATCACTCTATCCTGTTTAAGCATTAGGATGCAGAACGACACCTACCTGTTTGAATATTTTCTCTATTTTCTCCAGAGCAATATCAACTTGCTCTTTTGTATGCGTTGCCATCAGAGAGAAACGGATCAGCGTATCTGCCGGAGCAACTGCCGGAGACACAACCGGATTTACGAAAACGCCTTCTTCGAAAAGCATTTTAGTGATCATGAATGTTTTTTCGTTGTCTCTGATAAACAGAGGAATGATAGGAGTAGAAGTATGTCCTATTTCAAATCCTCTTTGGCGGAAACCATCGAGCGAGTAGTGGGTAATATCCCACAGAGCCTTGATTCGTTCCGGTTCTTCATTTATAATATCTAAAGCTGCACTGGCTGCCGCAGTAGCTGCAGGTGTAGCGCTGGCTGTGAAAATATATGCACGTGAATTGTGACGCAGATAGTCGAGTATCGTTTCGCTTCCGGCAATGAATCCGCCTATAGAAGCCAGTGATTTGCTGAATGTACCCATTATCAGTTCCACATCGTCTACCAGTCCGCATTGGTTAACAAGCCCTTTACCGTTAAAGTCTTTTCCGAATACTCCCAAGCTGTGAGCTTCGTCAACCATAACGCTGGCATTGTATTTTTTTGCAAGTTTTACTATTTCTGGCAAGTTTGTTACATCGCCTTCCATACTGAATACACCGTCTACAACAATGAGTTTCACCTTGTCCGGTTCACATCTCAATAGTTGTTTTTCAAGAGATTCCATATCATTGTGGCGGAATTTCAGTTTGGTAGAGTAGGAAACCCTCGCTCCTTCGATGATAGAAGCATGGTCCAGCTCGTCCCAAATGATGTAATCTTCACGCCCCGTTATGCACGATAAGACACCTTCATTAACTCCAAAGCCGGTAGAGTAGACGATCGCATCTTCTTTCCCTACAAACTTTGCCAGTTTTTTCTCCAACTCGACATGTATATCGAGCGTACCGTTCAGAAAACGTGAACCGGCCATACCTGTACCATATTTTTTTATGGCATCGACAGCAGCTTCTTTTACTTTCGGGTGATTGGTTAATCCCAGATAGGCATTTGATCCGAACATTAACACTTTTTTTCCGTTGATAACGACTTCGGTATCCTGATCGCTTTGGATTTCTCTAAAGTATGGATAAATACCGGCAGCACGGGTATTTCTTGCTGCATCGTACCGATATAACTTATCAGTTAATAAACTCATATTCAATTTACAACAAATGTTGATTATTATAACTGCACATGATACTTCTGTATCCTACAAATTGCAGGATGCAAAAATAGCTAAAAAAAACCAGAATGAAGAGCTTTTGGGATAAATATTTAAAAAAAGGATATTTTAATGTTTTCTTGTCATACATCTTCCAAAGTATAGTGCTTTTTTCTTAAATTTGCGACTTGGTCGTTTTGTGTACCAAGATATGTAAAAGTTTGATAGCCACATAGTGGCTTGAGTTACATGGCAAAGAATAAAAAAAACAAACATAATTTCTGGAAACGTCTGCATTTCAAATACAGGCTTTCTGTAATGAATGAAAATACACTGGAGGAAATATGGAAGATAAAGGCTTCTATATTTTCCGGTGCTATGTTGCTGCTTGTTTTCGCCTTTTTTTTGATAGCGATTACATCGGTCATCATTATAGCTACCCCTATACGTTACTATTTGCCGGGATATCTCGATTCTGAAGTGCGGGAAAAAGCCTTACGGTCGGCTATAAAAACCGATTCCCTCGAACAACAGTTAAAATATCAGGAGGCATATATTGATAATCTGCGAGATATCTTTGCCGGTACACGTCAATTCGATTCCGTAAAGATAATAGATACAATATCCGTGTCTGAGAATGATCCTTCCCTCCAAAAGTCAGATTTGGAAAGAGAATATACAAAACGATATGAAGACGAGGAACGCTATAATCTGTCCGTTCTTTCGTCTACTGCAACAAATCCGATGGAAGGGCTGGTGTTCTTCAAACCGGTCAAAGGTGCTATCGTAAATAAGTTTAATCCGAGTGACGAAAGTTTCGGGGTGACAGTAAAAATACCGGGTAAAGAGACTGTTTCGGCTACCCTTGAGGGAGTAGTTATATTTGCCGGATATGACCTGAAAACAGGTTATACGATACAGATACAGCATAAGAACGGGTTCATATCTATGTATAAGAATAATACCATGCTCCTGAAAAAAATGGGGGACAAGGTGCGCACCGGAGAGGCTATTGCCACAGTAGAGGCAGATGAAACAACGAAAGAAGCTTTGTTTGAATTTGAATTGTGGTATAAAGGAAGTGCCATGAATCCTGAAAATTACATATCCTTCTGATAAAGTGAAGGTTTGCAGCAAAAAGAATAGTGAATAGTATATGAAACGAAATATTATCATCTTAGGTTCTACTGGTTCTATCGGGACACAGGCACTCGATATTGTACGCGAGCATCCCGATAATTTTGAGGTGTATGCCCTTACCGCTAATGAAAATGTAGACCTGCTGATAAAACAAGCCAGAGAATTTTCGCCCGAAGTTGTCGTTATCGCCAACGAAAAAAAATACGATCAGTTAAAAGAAGCATTGAAAGACTTACCTGTCAAAGTATGGGCAGGAAGTGAATCTATCGCGCAGGTGGTAGAGAGCAGCCCTGTGGATATGGTGCTGACGGCTATGGTTGGTTATTCGGGATTGAAACCTACAATAAATGCTATAAAAGCCGGAAAAGCGATTGCTTTGGCTAATAAAGAGACATTGGTAGTTGCCGGAGAACTGATAACAGCACTGGCTGTAGAAAATAAAGTGCCGATACTGCCGGTGGATTCGGAGCATTCGGCTATTTTCCAGTGCCTGACAGGAGAGCGTGCGCCTATCGAGAAAATCATACTCACTGCATCAGGTGGGCCATTCCGCAATCATACCAAAGAGCAGTTGACAAAGGTAACTAAAGTTGAAGCACTGAAGCATCCTAACTGGGATATGGGGGCTAAAGTAACAATAGATTCTGCGTCATTGATGAATAAAGGGCTGGAGATGATCGAAGCGAAGTGGCTATTCGATGTAACTCCCGACCAGATAGAAGTAGTGGTGCATCCGCAGTCTATTATACACTCGATGGTACAATTTGAGGATTCGTCTATCATTGCACAACTTGGTTTGCCCGATATGCACCTGCCTATACAGTACGCACTGGCTTATCCTACACGATTGAAATCAAACTTTGAGAGGCTGGACTTCTTCAAACTGAAGACTATGACTTTCGAGAAACCCGATATGGATCGCTTCCGTAATCTTTCGTTTGCATTCGAGGCAGCGCGTATCAAAGGAAATATGGCCTGCATAATGAATGCGGCAAATGAAATAGCAGTTGCAGCATTCCTTCAGGATAAAGTCGGATTCCTCGAAATGAGCGATGTGGTAGAAAAGACAATGCAAAAAACGAGCTTTGTAGCTACACCGTCTTACGAAGACTATGTGAGCACCGACATGGAAGCTCGTCATATAGCAATGGAGTTTATAAAATAAAACTATATAAAACTTTTAATGGAAACATTTTTAATCAAAGCATTACAATTAATACTGAGTTTATCCATACTGGTTGTCATTCATGAGTTCGGGCATTTTCTATTTGCACGGCTCTTCAAGATAAGAGTTGAAAAGTTCTATCTGTTTTTCAATCCCGGTTTTTCATTATTCAAGTATAAACCTAAAAACAGTGATACCGAATACGGTATAGGCTGGTTACCTTTGGGAGGATATGTAAAAATATCGGGAATGATAGACGAGTCGATGGACAAAGAACAAATGGCGCAGCCTGCCCAGCCTTGGGAATTTCGCTCAAAACCCGCATGGCAACGCTTGCTGGTAATGGTAGGAGGTGTGCTTTTCAACTTTATACTGGCTATCATCATCTATGGTATGATATTGTTTGCATGGGGTGACAACTTTCTGCCTACCCGTAATATAAAGACCGGATTTGTGTTTTCTCCGACAGCTAAAGCTCTGGGCGGCTATCAGGACAAAGATGTTATAATCAGTGTAGACGGTAAGGATATGGCAGAACGCAACGGTGTGTTGCGGAACAATACATTCATGCAATTTCTCGATGCAAAAGAGGTAGTAGTGGAACGTGGCGGAGAACTGGTTACGTTACATATGCCCGATGATTTCGGAAATAAAATTGCTGCAGCCATAAAGGAAGAAAAGCGGATGCCTTACGATATGTGGATGCCTTGCAAGGTAGATAGTGTGTTTTCGTGGGCGAAGATTGCCGATGTGCGTCCCGGCGACAGCATATTGTCTCTGAATGGTGTACAGGTAGCATCTTTTATGGATGTGGTGATGGAAGCCGGAAAAGAGGAAAATTGGAATAAACTGGTGCCATTGGTTGTGAGCCGTAATGGGGTTATCTATTCGGGTAAAATACATATCGATGGTAAGGGTAAAATGGGAATACAAGTTAAAGTACCTCAGTCTAAATGGGAAAAGAATACTTACGGCTTCTTCGCTGCTATTCCGGCAGGAGCTAAAATGGGAGTGGAAACGCTAAAAGCTTATGTGTCGCAGATACGTTTCGTATTTACTAAAACAGGAGTGCAGAGCCTTGGCGGGTTTGCTGCTATCGGAAGCCTGTTCCCTGCATCGTGGGACTGGCATTCTTTCTGGTCGATGACGGCTTTCTTGTCTATCATACTGGCGTTTATGAATATTCTGCCTATCCCTGCACTTGACGGAGGACATATTATGTTCCTGTTGTACGAAGTGATTACAAGGCGTACACCGAACGAGAAATTTATGGAATATGCACAGATGGCAGGTATGCTGTTTTTGTTGTTACTATTGCTTGTAGCCAACGGAAACGATGTGATAAGATTCCTTTTCAAATAGAAACAGACAGAATAAATATATAAATGGATACTGTATTAGATTTAATAAACAAGAGTGATAAAACAGCTTTTTCGTTTGAAATATTGCCTCCGATGAAAGGTAATAATATCGAAAAGGTATATAATATAATTGATAAGCTGATCGAGTTCGATCCGAAGTATATAAACATTACAACGCACCACAGCGAGTTTGTAGACAAGGAGATGCCCGACGGCACAATGAGGAGAATAAACGTGCGCAAGCGTCCCGGATCGGTAGCTATTGCGGCAGCCATACAGCACAAGTATGGTGTAATGGCAATTCCTCACATGATCTGTAAAGGGTTTTCACGTGAAGAAACCGAATACGCGCTGATCGACCTGAATTTTCTCAGGGTACATAATCTGTTACTGTTGCAGGGCGATTCCAAAAAACTGATGCCGGAGCAAATGTCTCCGAACAGGAACGAGTATGCGACAGAGTTACAGTTGCAGGTAAACGACTTTAATGCAGGTATTTCTGCCGACGGAACAGAATTTGAAAGAAATGCTACACCGTTTTCGTACGGTATGGCTTGCTATCCCGAAGTACATGAAAGTGCATTGAGTCCCGAATCGGATATACAATATATGAAACAGAAGGCGGATAACGGAGCCGAATATTTTGTGACACAGATGTTTTTCGACAACCGGAAATATTTTTCGTTTGTAGAAAAATGTCGTAAGGCAGGAATTACGCAGCCGATCATTCCGGGAGTTAAGCCGATTGTATTGATGAATCAACTGGAAGTATTACCTCGTATATTCCGTTCGAGCATACCCGAAGAACTGGCGTCGGAACTTCGTAAGTGTAAAACTGACGACGATGCTAAGGAAGTAGGTGTGGAATGGAGTATTAAGCAGAGTAAAGAACTGATTGCATACGGAGTGCCGAGCATTCATTTCTATTCGTTGATGGCTACCGAAAGTGTAAGGCGGGTAGCTAAGGAGATATATTAAATATAAATTATGAATTATAAATTATGAGTTAAATTTATATACAATTTGGCTCTGTTAATTCATAATTCATAACTTATAATTCATAATTAAAAAACATGCTTTTTAAAGATATTGTAGGACAAGGAGAAGTAAAAGAGCGGCTGACCAGAACAGCGCGGGAGGGGTTTATACCCCATGCCCAACTTTTTTGCGGACCGGAAGGAATCGGTAAATTCCCTCTGGCACTAGCCTATGCCCAATATCTTAATTGTGAAAACCCGTCGGAAACCGATTCGTGTGGAAAGTGTCCGTCCTGTGTCAAATACAACAATATGGCGCACCCCGACCTGCATTTTGTTTTCCCGATCGTAAAAAAGGTAGCTAAAAAGAAAGAAGTCTGTGACGATTATATTTCTGAATGGAGGGATTTTGTAAAACAACGTAGCTACTATTTCAATCTCAATCAGTGGCTCGAATATATAGAGGCCGAGAATTCACAGGGGCTTATTTATGCAAAGGAAAGCGAAGAAATATTGCGTAAACTGAGTCTGAGAATATATGAGGCTAAATATAAAGTGATGGTTATCTGGCTTCCCGAGAAGATGCACGAATCGTGTGCTAACAAGTTGCTGAAAATCATTGAAGAGCCTACCGATAATACAGTTTTCCTGTTGGTGTCGGATACGCCCGATAACATTATTACGACGATACAGTCCCGTTGTCAGCGCATCAATATACATGGCGTAAAAGAAGCCGATATAAGGCAGGCTTTGGAATCGGAATACAATATAACACCGGATGATGCTGCCAGTGTCGCCCATTTGTCGAAGGGCAGCTATCTGAAAGCGACAGAGACAATCAGCCTGAACGAAGAACATAAGTTCTTCTTCAATCTGTTTGTGCAAATGATGCGGGCTTCGTATGCGCGTAACATAAAAGAAATAAAGGCTATAGGAAACGAACTGGGAGCCATAGGACGCGAAAATCAGAAAAGTTATCTTATCTACAGCCAGCGGATGATACGCGAATATTTTGTAAGTAACCTGAGTCAGCCCGAAATGGTATATCTGGCACAGGATGAAACAAACTTCGGTACACGTTTCGCCCCGTTCATCAACGAACGCAATATTATCGGATTCATGGACGAACTGGCTTTGGCCGAAAGGCACATCGAACAGAATGTAAATGCCAAGATGGTATTTTTCGACCTGTGCCTGAAAATAACAATGCTAATAAAACAATAAATATAAACCCACAAAGCTGTAAAAGGGGCTTTGTTTTACTTAATTAAATACAATACATAATGAGTTTAAATCAAAATACATTTATTCCGAACGATTGTCAGGGGACATGCAAAACACCTATCGGGTGTACATGTGCCAGGGCAAACAAAAAGGCGTTAGACCCGTCTTCCGGTTCGGCTGAAACCACAACTAAGTCTTGTGGTTGCGGTTCGGGCGGTGGCTGTAGTTCGGGTGGAAGCTGCTCGTGCAAGTCGGGTGGCGGTTGTTCATGTAAATCCGGCGGCGGTTGCTCCAAAGGCGGCAGTTGTTGCAGTGGTACTAACAAGCTGGAGGTTTATAACTGGCTGCAGGACCTACCCGAAGTAGAGGGAGAGACGCAGATGGTGGAAGTGCAGTTTAAGAATACACGTAAAGGCTATTATCTGAACAGTAACGGACTGGAGTTGTTCAGAGGCGATATTGTTGCCGTAGAAGCTACTCCCGGACACGATATCGGCGAGGTAACCCTGACCGGAAAACTGGTGCAGCTGCAAATGCTGAAAAATAACTATAGGGGTGAAACCAAGCGGGTATATCGCATAGCGAAACAAACCGATATAGAAAAATGGGAAGAGGCCAAGAAGAAAGAGCATAAAACGATGCTCAGGGCACGCGAGATAGCCGAAGAGCTGAAACTGGCGATGAAGATAAGCGATGTAGAGTTTCAGGGTGACGGCAACAAGGCTATATTTTATTATATAGCAGACGAACGTGTCGATTTTCGTCAGCTTATTAAGGTTTACGCATCCGAGTTTCGTGTAAAAATAGAAATGAAACAGATCGGAGCACGGCAAGAAGCCGGAAGAGTAGGAGGTATCGGCCCGTGCGGGCGCGAATTGTGCTGCTCCAGCTCCATGTCTAACTTTGTGTCTGTGTCTACTTCAGCTGCGCGATTACAGGATATTCCACTGAATCCGCAGAAACTGGCAGGACAGTGTGGAAAGCTGAAATGTTGTCTCAACTTTGAAGTGGACACGTATGTGGAAGCACAGCGTAAGCTCCCTTCCCGCGAGGCTACATTGGAGACAAAAGATGCTACTTACTATCATTTCAAGACTGATATACTATCGGGTATGATGACTTATTCTACCGATCGGAATTTTGCTGCAAATCTTGTTACTCTGCCTAAAGAACGTGTGTACGAAGTGCAGCGGATCAATAAGCGTGGAGACAGGCCTGCTCATCTGGCGATCGATACTCAGGAGCAGAACGATAAGCCTGTATCACATGATATATTACAGGAAAATATCAACCGTTTCGATAATAGCAGCAACAACAGGAATAAAAAGAAGAAGTTTGTAAAGAATAAAGGGAATAACGATCAGGGCGGAAACGGAAATAATCAGGGAAATAATAAACCTGTAAATAACAGATCCGATCAGAACAACAGGCCTCAGCAGGGGAATAACAATCAGAATCAGAACAGGGAGGCCGTTTCTAATCAAAACCAAAATCAGAACAGAAATAATAATCATAGAAATAACCGGAACAACAGAAACAGACCGGACAGAAATGGAAAGCCCGATCAGAAAAAGCCTGAGGCATAAAGCTGTATTTGTATTGCTTTTTGCACTATTGACAATAGTAAATATCTCCTGTGAAAAACAGGAGATATATTACCGTTTCCACGAGTTGAAAAATGCTCAGTGGACACAGGGCGACACGATGGTTTTTGATGTGGATTCTACTCTGTTTGAGCTATATACTCCATATAGGTTGACAGTGGAGGTTACTAATAATGCACATTATCCTTACAAGAATATCTGGCTCTTCATGCAGGATAACTTTAAGAATGATACCATATTTATAAAGTCATCGAAAGAGTTCCAGTTGGCAGATGAGTTCGGCAAATGGAATGGTTCGGGTTTCGGTACGTTGTTTCAGGCATCGTTTCCACTCGATGAAAATCTTATCTTTACAGAAAGACGGAACTACCGTATAAAGTTAGGACACGGCATGCGTGATGAACCTTTGACGGGAATTGAAAAAATAGGTCTTAAAATCGAAAAGATAATACACTAAGATCGTCAATCGATCATCTTGTTTTTTATTATTATCAGTATAATAATGATAGCCATGATACCCGATATCGTAAAACCCAGAAAACCGAAGACTGAAACTCCCCATAGTTTGGGCGGCATATCGGCCAGAACCAAAATGGACGACCCTATAGCCAGCGATGAAATGATAAGGGCTATGACCAGAAGGTTTATTGTATTTCTGATGTCCTGCAAGCCGTTCAGATTGTGACTGACCTCCAGTTCATTATTATTGATTTTCTGTATTAGGGAATGCGCATCTTCGGGTAGTTCTTCGAGCTTATCCCCCAGATTGTAGAGTTTGTCTATGACCTTATTTGTCAGGTGTTTGGGGTTTAGCCTGCTCTTTATTAGCTTTATTCCGTAAGGCCTTATATTTTCTATTATATCCTCTTCCAACCCCAGTTCTCTGCCTGTGCCTTCCAACAGGACTATACCCCTTATCAGCAAGTAGATATAGTCGGGCAGGACTACCTCGTTTTCGTTCAGCATCCTACTGAACTTCTTTGTTATGTCATTCAAGTCAAGTTCTTTGACGGATGTGCTTTCCAGTATGTCGAGGAAGTCGTACAGATCGCGCTGAAACTGTTCCTCATTAGATATATTACACTTTATGGCGACCTTCTTGATGATGCGTACCAGTCTCTTCACGTCTTTTCGCAGACCGTAGATGATGAAGTCGCCGAGATTCTCCTTGTCATGGGGCAACATCTTACCTACTGAGCCATAGTCGATGAATGCAATCTGCCCTGTTGGCAATACAAATATATTGCCGGAATGCGGATCGGCGTGGAATAGTCCGAAGTCGATAATCTGTTTGAGGTAAAGGTTTACCACAGATGATGCTATATCTTTCGTATCGAGGCCGGCTTCCAGTATCTTGTCCTTGTCAGATATCTTTATCCCGTCTATGAACTCCATGCAAAGTATATTGCTGTTGGATAGTTCTTTATATGTCACGGGAATATATATGGTGTCGTCTCCTTCAAAATTTGATCGGAAACGCTCTATATTAGCCAACTCTTGTGTGAAGGACAATTCGGCTGTTACCGATTTCTCAAAGGTGCTTACAATACGGCTCAGACCCACCTTGCGTGCCAACTCATAATATTTCTCGAGCAGTCTGGCGAAATCTTTCATGATGAGTACATCTGCCTCGAATATCTCGCGTATACCTTTCTTCTTTACTTTGATGATGACTTTTTGCCCTGTCCGCAACACACCCGTATAAACCTGAGAGAGCGATGCTGCGGCTATAGGTTCCGGATCTATATGCTCGAAAACCGTATCGGTATCTATCAGTAATTCGTCGGCTATAGTCTCATATATATTTATATCCCTTATGGTAACATTGTCTTGCAGCTTCTGTAGCTCTATAGTGAGGTCTTCGGGCAACAGGTCGTCGCGATTGCTCAGCAGTTGTCCCAGTTTTATATATGCAGGGCCCAGCTCCTCCAATACCATCCTGATGCGCTCGTAGATATTCATAGAGAAGATCTCCTTGCGTTTCTCGCTCTTTTCTATATAGCTGTCAGGTATCAGCTTCTTTATATCGGTTTCGGTAACCAATGCTTCAAAACCGTATTTGGTAAGCACAGTGGCCAGCTGTGCGGTTCTCTTTATTTTCTTCAGGTTATCCATACATATAGTAAATCAGGTAGTAAATGTAAAGAATTATTGTTGTATATAATATTATATACGGGTGGAATATCTTGATATTCGGGTGAATTTTGTGTGTTAATTAATAGTGTATTCAGTTGTCTTGGATTTTTATTCATGTGTTATATAGGATGGCCGATTGTTAAATAACAAATTGGTTTTCTCCTTTTTGTAAACAATTAAAAAACAGTATTATATAGATATTTAATTAGAAAAGCAAACCTTTTAGTACAATAAGTTTTTATTAAAAATTTGCTAAATAAAAAAAATGCTTGTACTTTTGCTGCCTGTAATAGATATTGAAAGACAAAATAATGTTCATTTTTTCAACAAATATAGCAATATTTGATTCCATTTTTTCGCCTGAAAATTTGGAAGTTAACTGCGTTTTACTAGAGAGAGAGAGAGAGAGAGAGAGAGAGAGAGAGAGAGAGAGAGAGAGAGAGAGAGTAAGTTCTAAGCAACGAGAACAACCTTTTTTACCCAAATTTCAACAATTAATATTTCTTTTAATAAGCTTAACAATTTCCAAACCGGAAAGAGTTAAAATTTCACGTACATACAAAAACAATCCTAAAAGATCATTCCTTTTCACATACTATACCGTGCGCGTCTTCATGTGCATGCGCCGCTGCGTACATACACGCATAAGCTTAGCCAATATTTCCAAAATATACAAAGACCGTTTAATTTTTTTATCAAAAAAATTAGATCGGGGTATTCTTGAGATGTATCAACGGATATGTCGTAAGAGGCTACGTACTATCCATAAAATACAAATTCAATGCCTGAAGAGAGATGAGGGTGTATTACTCTATTTATTACCGAAGTATTGTTTATTGTCTTCAATATTTGTCTTCCCTTTATCATGCTGTCTTCCGTTTGTGAAAACCGAAGCCGGATACTTCAGTGCATTGAATTTTTTAACAGACGATTTAATTAACAACTATATGAATTTTAATACTTAACTAAACTAGTAAAAAAAATGAAGACAAAACTATCAGTCTTATTATTGAACGCTTTTTTGATAATAAGTAGTTTGGGCGGTACAAAAGCCCAAGTAACAATCGGGCATTCCGAAGCACCGGAAACACATGCTATCCTGCAAGTCAAAGATCAGACGGCAGCCACTGTAGGCGGTGTTACAGCCAAAAACGGAGGAATGATACTTCCTCGTGTAGAGTTGGAAAATAAATATCAGCTGGTTCCATTCTATCAAGGGGATACAACAGATACTAACTACAAAACGGTGACCAAGCCGGCACACACAGGATTAGTTGTTTACAACCTGAAAGAGAGTGATGAAGATGAACTATGTCTTGGTTTTAACCAATGGGATGGTGGTCAGTGGAATTGCTTTCAGGA
>JBEBPN010000051.1:0-20778 GCA_040395895.1 Dysgonomonas hofstadii | reverse complement strand
ATTAAAATCATTATCCATAAATAAGTTTTTTGTGTCAACCTATTTTAGGACGGGATAATAAAATAGCAAAAGAGGCTGTCCACTTTTAGGACAGCCTCTTTTGCTATTTTAACACGAAGTATTCAAAAAGCATTTAGATACGAAGCCGCTGATTCCCGGAAGGACGGGAGCATACTAAAGTATGTGACCGCGACTGATGAAGCTAGCAATGAAGCAGATGAATACTTTTGGGATATCTTCTTTCTTCAATTTGTAATGTTAATCAGAGGTTGAATAAAAAACATTATTCTAAGATAGACTAACCTATCACCAGCGATGTCATACTCAGCGAACCTGCAATAACCTTATCATTGAAAATACTGATTTTCTCATCCTTCTGCTGCAATGCCAACGTGTACAGCAGCGGGATATAATGCTCGGGTGTCGGTATTGCCAATCCTGCCGAAGCGTGTATGTGGTTGTAATCAATCAGCGAAGTGTGATCTCCGTCCATTATCTTATTCTTGAACAGGTTATTCAGATCGAAAGCCCAGTCATAGCCATACTCTGCATTGAAATCGTCACCCTCTATTTTCATTATCCTCAGGTTGTGAATCATATTGCCACTTCCTACTATCAGCACTCCTTTACGGCGCAGGAAAGCGAGTTCCTTACCCAGATCGTAATGGTATTGTGCCCCTTTAAAGTGGTCGATACTCATTTGCACCACAGGCACATCGGCATGCGGATAGATATGTTTCAGTACGCTCCAGCTACCATGATCTATCCCCCACTCGTAATCTTCGCCCACTGTTACATCTTTTATCTGCCGGCGTACAAGGTCAGCCAGTTCGGCCGATCCCTTTGCCGGATATTGTTGTGCAAACAGTTCTCGCGGAAATCCGTAAAAATCGTGAATTGTTTTCGGCTGTTCCATCGCCGTTACAAATGTGCCTCTGGTTTCCCAGTGTGCCGAAATACAAAGAATAGCCTGCGGGTGCGGCATTTGCAAACCCAGTTTCGACCATTCGTGTACGAATTCATTATCTTCTATGGCATTCATAGGTGTGCCATGCCCGACAAAGACAACAGGCATAAGAGGTGTATCCCTGAATGTCATTGCCTGTTTATGTAAGTTTTGCAATGTCATTGTATTTGAGTGTTTAGTATATAAAAAATCGGCTCTGATCGTAAACCAGAGCCGAAAAAACTTATTTACAATTTATTATGAGCAATTACTCGGGTTTTACAGCGGCTTTAGCTACTATTGTTATTTGCAGCTCTATATTATCGTTTACGATATTCTCTTTCAGATCAGCGAAAAGGGTTTTTGAACCATATTTCACATTCCACTGCGTACGGTCGATAGTGAACGGTACTGTCACAGCCTTATAAGTATCTCCTTCTTTTGTAACCTTAGCACCGAAAGTGATATTCTTTTCCACATCTTTCATTTTCAGGTTACCACTTACCATATAGTTTACACTATCGGTCGGAGTTGCAGCAGCTTCCACTTTTGTTACAGTGAACGTACTTGAAGGATATGTAGCTACATCAAAAAAGTCTGCACTTTTAAGGTGATTAACCAGCATATCGTTCATATCTTTCTGAGTAAGGTCTTCGTCTACAATAGCATTCATATCTATTACAAAAGAACCTGAAGCCACAGTTTCGCCGTTTATGGCAAGCTTACCTTCTTTAATACCTATTGTTCCATGATGCGAACCACCTACTTTCGATCCTTTCCATTGTATAGAAGATACCTGAGTATCTACCACAAGCTCTTCACCTGCTCCGGCAGCCGCTGCTTGGGCATCTGTTCCTTCTACTTTATTTTTTGCTGCATTGTTGCACGATACTGCGAATACTAATACTGATAATGCAATTAAATACTTTTTCATAATCTCTAATGTTAATTTACTATGTTACTAAAATGTTAATTTATCATATATTGTTTATATAACGCTACCGCTTTAAAATTGTTTAATATATATGAATTAATATTTTACTGTTTATGTATAAAAAAATTTATAGCTTTGTCCTATCTTATAATTACACTGACAGACGTAAGCTTTTACCCCTCGTCAGAATCTTGAATTTGTGAAATCTTGAAATATTATATATGGTCAATCTGGAATGGTACAGAACTTTTAAGGCAATCTATCAGTACGGAACACTCACGCGGGCAGCTCAGGAGCTAATGATATCACAGCCGAATATGAGTATACAGCTTGCTTCGCTCGAAAGCTATATCGGCAAACCGCTTTTTGTAAGAATGCCGCGAAAGATGATGCCTACCGAATACGGGAAACAACTCTATACACAAATAGTCGAGTCTATCGACAATCTGGAACGTGTAGAAGCCGAATTTAAACGAACCGTACTCAACAAGGCTCCTACTATCCGGTTCGGTACTCCTTCCGAGATATTTACCAACTATCTGTCGCAATATATCGGACAGCAACCCGACCTGAATCTTACCGTCGAATACGGACTCGCCGATGGCCTTACCGAGAAACTGATAAGCAACGATCTCGATATAGCCATCATCACCCGCCAGAGTAAATCGGATGATACACTGACATACGAACCTTTGTTTACCGAATCGTTTATGATCGTATGCAATCCGGCTATGGACACAACAGTCTTTGACAAACTAATAGCCGAAAACGATTACACTGCTGCCGAAAAATGGCTGAAAGAACAAAAATGGTACGCATACGGCAACGACCTGCCGCTAGTCAGAAGATTCTGGCGCGAAAACTTCAAGAAACGCCCCATACTTAAGCTACATGCCACTATACCCGATAATGATGCCATACTGAACGCCGTTGGTAACTGTAACGGACTTGCCGTCTCGTCCGACCTTATCGCAGGCAAGGCTCTCAAATCTAATTTGGTGCGCATCTTGTGGCAAGGACATACTCCGGCAACCAATACGCTTTATCTGGCATATAATAAGGGCAAGGTACAGCCTCAATACATAGATCAGATAAGATCTTTTATCACAACATATATCGCAATCAAATAACATATCCGTATGAAATATATTTATATCCTTTCCCCGCTTATCTTTTTCACCTCATGCAGCAGTGCAAATATTGCAGGCTACGGTATCATAGGAGTGATCGGCTTGTTTGCTCTTATGTTCATCCTCTTTGCCGTCATGTTCTTCCTGATAGCAAGAAGGAAAAAACAGGGAGAAAAAAGCCTCGTCAAGTTCAACAACGATGTGTATATAGCGCTGAACAAACTAAGTACCCCACAGCAAAAGGCAAACATGCTTAACAACCTGATAGAGCGCATAAACAATGATGAAAAGTACAAAAAAGATACCCAGTGGCGCGATAAAGTGCTACTCAAAACATACGGACATCTGGCAACCGCTTACTATCAGATGGGAGACGAAATGCAGACACTGAATACATGTTCAAAGATTATTGAACTCGACCCGAACGATGGTATGTCGTTTTACAACAGAGGGTCTATCTACAGCAATATGGGAATGTACGAGAAAGCCCTGCAAGACCTGAACCGCACAACAGAACTAATGCCCGACTATGCCAGTGCATATAACAATCGCGGACTGGTACACGAAAAGATGGAGCATTATGATGAAGCGTTGGAAGACTTTACCAGAGCCATCGAACTCGAAGGTTCACCTATTGCTTACTATAACAGAGGAAATACTCACTACGAACAAGCTGATTATCAGGCTGCCCTAAGTGATTATCAATCGGCGCTCGACAGCATCGAAGGCGACGGCCATACCGATCTGAAGAAAGAAGTGGAAATAAGCATTAATGCCGTGCAAACGAGAATAGAAAATCCTCAGGTATAAGAGTCTGTTTAAATTTTATTCGTTCAATTTTTGAGATAGTTTTTCTTCCGCGAAGTGATAATAGCGGGCTATTTGAACTGAGGGAATGAAAAAAATAGCCAAAAAAAGACTGAAAATGAACGAAAAAGAATCTATAATAAAATATTTTGGTAAAATCTAAACAGGCTCTAGATCTGCTATCGATTATATATATTTGCCTGTTTCGTATAAAAGCGATACTTTTGCACTCCGCTTTATACTAGGCATTCTAAACATATCGGACACAATGGATAAAAATATATCAGACTTTGAAATAATGGCTCCTGTGGGTTCATACGACTCACTTGCAGCAGCCATACAAGGTGG
This sequence comes from Dysgonomonas hofstadii, assembly GCA_040395895.1. GTDB lineage: Bacteria > Bacteroidota > Bacteroidia > Bacteroidales > Dysgonomonadaceae > Dysgonomonas > Dysgonomonas hofstadii_A. The sequence continues at coordinate 16,613 of JBEBPN010000051.1, read as the reverse complement.
TGCAGACTCTATTTACTTCGGTATAGAGGGGTTGAATATGCGCGCCAAATCGTCCAACAACTTTACCATAGACGACCTGAAAAAGATAGCATCTATCTGTAAAGAGAAAGGGATGAAAAGCTATCTGACCGTAAACACTATTATCTACGACAATGATATTTCGCTGATGCACCAGATCGTAAATGCAGCTAAAGAAGCCGAACTATCGGCCATCATCGCATCCGATGTATCGGTGATGATGTATGCACGCAGCATAGGCGTAGAAGTGCACCTATCGACACAGTTGAACATAACCAATACTGAAGCACTGAAATTTTACGGACAGTTTGCGGATGTGGTCGTACTGGCTCGCGAACTGAACCTCGATCAGGTAGCCGCCATCTATAAAGATATTGTAGATCAACAAATTAAAGGACCTAACGGAGAACTTATCCGCATCGAGATGTTCTCTCACGGTGCGCTCTGCATGGCCGTATCGGGTAAATGCTACCTCAGCCTGCACGAGAAAGACCTGTCCGCCAATCGCGGAGCATGCAACCAGATTTGCCGCAGAGGCTATATCGTGAAAGACAAGGACACAGAGATAGAACTCGAGATAGACAACGAATACATCATGTCGCCTAAAGACCTGAAAACAATCCACTTTATGAATAAGATGATGGATGCAGGCGTACGGGTATTCAAGATAGAAGGACGCGCACGCGGCCCCGAATATGTCCGCACAGTCGTGGAATGTTACAAGGAAGCTGTGAAATCATACTGTGACGGTACATTCTCCGAAGACAAGATAGCTGTATGGGACGAACGCCTTGCCACAGTATTCAATCGCGGATTCTGGGACGGATATTATCTCGGTCAGCGGCTTGGCGAATGGTCGAGTAACTACGGTTCTGGTTCTACCAAGAAGAAACTATATGTAGCTAAAGGCATCAAATACTTCTCCAATCTGGGTGTGGCCGAATTCCTGATGGAAACACAAACCCTGAAAGTAGGTGACGAAATACTCATCACCGGCCCCACTACAGGCGCGGTCTTTCAGACAATAGACGAAATTCGCGTAGACCTGAAACCGGTAGAAGAAACCGTGAAAGGGGAGAAATTCTCCATTAAGGTGAATGAGAAGATACGCCCGTCTGACAAGCTCTTTAAACTGATAAAGGTAGAACAGAAAAAGAAGTTCGTAGAGAAAATATAAATAAGGTAAAGGCTGCTTCATTCAACAAAAGCAGCCTTATCTTTATCTACTTCTTAGGCATTACCATATAAAATACCGGAGTCTTAGCTCCATCTGTTGTTATCCCATACAGTTCTGTCACAGCTCCGTCTTCCGGCTTTATCGTATCTTTCTCAAAGAAAGTTTTTCCTCCAAAAAATCGTTCAGAAAACTTGCTTCGGGAAAGCTTTTTACCATCCACCACATACCAATAAAGATTCAAATAATCAGAATCCTTCGGATTGGTCTTCTTACTATAAGATACAGGAAAAACAGTCAGTTCGGAAAATTCCCTATAAGAATTAGCACCACTATCCTTAGCTTCAGACAGCTTACCAAAATGCACTAATTTATATTTACCGGCTGAAGGTTCACCAATCCTGTCTTTTTTTGTCGAATAATTCACTTTTGTAAAGTGTCCTTTTATGCTTTTCTCTAAATCTTCGTTTTTCCGGTTTTTTCTACCGCTACTGTCTTCGGCAGTGTAACTATATGTCGAATTATAATCTTTTGCAGATGATTTGTTTATCGAGAAAACTTTAGCATAATCCACATCAGGCTTCAGCGCTTTCTTTTCAAAATCAATAATCTGTGCTGCATCAACAGGCACCCCGTCTTTTCTGATCTCAAAATGCAAATGATCTTCCGTTGCATCTCCGGTACTTCCTGTTATGGCAATAACCGTTCCGGCAGTAATTACTTTATTATCCTCAGTCACCAGATTCTTTGAATTATGAGCATACAATGTCGTTATTCCCAAGCCATGATCTATTACTATATAATTCCCTAGTACTTTGTCCATATCCGACGTTATCACCGTACCCCCGAATGTTGCAAAAACACTATCATTCCCTTGCCCTTTCAGGTCATATCCGGCAGGAAGACGCTCTGTTCCTTTGCTTTCATATCTTGTCGAAACTGCAGTACTGGCAGGCAATGGAAAGCTAAAAAGAGGAGTTTCTGCTGCCGAATAAGAAAATTTATTCGTACTTTCGTAATGAGTGATTGAATCTAACGATTCACTTACTTCGGGGCGGGCAAAGGCATACACTGTGAGTGATGCGACCGGTAGCAGAAGCAATAGCTTCAACCGTGCCCATTTGTTTGATTTTTCCTTTAACATCATAGTAATTCGTTTTTTAATTTTACTGTGATTAAAGCTGTTGGCAAGAGTGTAGGAGCTGGAGCCAACGGCTTTTTTCACTAATAATAGTTGATATTTTGTTGCATCGATGCCTGATTGCAATACACACATATCGGCCTGATATTCGTGTATGTCTTTCATTTCACGTTTGAGAAGCCACATAGCGGGATTGAACCACTGAATAAGCAACACCAGTTCCAGAAATATCAGGTCGGCTGAGTGACGATGCCGGATATGCGCCACTTCGTGAACAAGAATTTCTTCCGGATTATGCTTATAATCATCCTCCGACAATACAATATACTGTCCCCAACTAAACGGAGAAATATCATTGGAAACCAAAACAAGTGTATAGCCCGAATAATCTACTTTTCTACCCTTTCGTATCAAACCCCACATTGCAAGAATAGATCTGAAAAGAATCAGCATATTTATAAATCCTCCAATCAGGTAAATAATAACTAATACTTTCCCGGTATAGATAAAATTGTTCTGAGAAGTTACAGGCTCTTCCATATCCGTCAATTCCGCATTCAGGGTACTACCTGTATATTGATCCGGTATAGAAATATTTTGGCTGACAATAGCCTCTTCTATCATAACAAAGGGTTGTTGAATAACAGAAGGCTCTTCTATTGTAATTTTTACGAGAGGCAGGAGCATACAGATCAATGTTCCCGATAACAACACCCAACGGTTGAAACGGAAAAATGTTTCCTTCGAAAAGAATGCCCTCATACAGATATATAACAGAATAAGATATATAGCCGATTTGAAGATATAGATCAGTAAGACGTCCATAGCTGCACTATTTTGATTTATTCTTTATCTGGCGTATCAAATCCTGCAGTTCATCTACCGATAGCTTTTCTTCTTCTATCAGGGAGGATACAACACGTGTATATGAGTTCCCAAAATACTTATCCACAACATTATCCAATGTCGATTTGCGGTATTCATCTTCCGAAATCAAAGCATAATACTGATAGGTATTGCCATAAGCCTTGTAACCGATATAATCCTTCTCCTCCAATATGCGAACAATCGTAGACAATGTATTGTAGTGAGGTTTAGGATCATCCTGCATTTCCAATAGCTCTTTTATGAACATCGGTCCGTTCGCCCAAAAACAACTAAGGATTTCCTCTTCTTTTTGTGTCAGTTTTTTCATAATAGTCCTTTTTCATGGTATTACATAGCAAATATAACTATATGTTTTAGTTCACGAACTATAAAATCAAGTTATAAAACTATACTTAATAGTTATTAACTATTTTATTGGTGACAAAAAATAATGGCAACCCTCAGGCTGCCATCATAACTATATCATTACAAGCAATATATTATCTTCTGTCTCTCGCCGAATTTATACTACCACCACCTGATGACTTCGATTTCTTTACTTTAGGTGCTTTCGTCTTTGACTTTGAGTTCGACTTTTTAGAGACATCACCGTCCGCTGCTTTTATCGAATCGTTTATCACCCAAAGATCCTTATCGAATTGCCTTAGTTGTTTCTCTATACTATCCTGAGCAAGTTTCAACGTTTCGGGAGTCTTGAACTGCTGTTGCAACAGTTTATTCTCCATATTAGTGGTCTTATATATCTCACCTTCATATAGTCTCAGTCTGAAATAATCATCGACTGTTTTAGTCATCACATTATTCAGGTTTGATGCCATGATAGGCATACGGGCAGCATAAGGACGGATATTATCGTAAGGAATCCAGAACTGTGGTTGCGGAATGCCCTGATCCGATGAATATTCAAAGTCTATACCTTCCAGATATTCCTGACGCATCAGTACCGGACATATAGCCATTACTTTTATTCCCATTACGGAATTAGACTGATCGAAATACCAAGCCTCTTTAATGTAGTACCGTAGCGCTTCATTACTCGGAATACTGAATTCGTCATATATGTATGCGTTTCCGTTCTTCTGGTAAGGGATTTCCAGCTTTTCAAGAATATCGCCAAAGTTGATTTTCAGATTATCCGTAAACTGGTCTTGCCCGTTATTCCAATCGTATGCAACCAGATTACCGTCTCCCATCAGCTTGAATATCATGGTAAAGAAATTCATCTGATTGCCGATAGGCTGTACCGGATAATACAATGCTGCATTATTTCCTTTTGTAAGATCAAGAATACGATATACTTCACGTATCCATGTAGCATTAGTCAGGTCTTGCCCCTGATTTGCATTCATCATCTCGGCACGTACAGACATCCTACCCACTTTCGGGCCATTATCCTGCGAAGTGCCTTGTTCCTGTTGTTGCTTTTTAGCCAGCCTGTCGCGAAGCGAACCGGTCTGCTCCTGTGCAGAAACAAGTACTGTGAAGCACAGGCAGCAAGCTAATAAGGCTGTTATTTGAAATATCTTATTCATCCTGTTTCTTATTTCTTCGATTTTGCAAAGCCTATTTGTGTCCTTACACATCTGAACCCGATATACGAGCGGGGTTGATTCTGAAATTCACCTTCCCGCATATCACCTCTGATATTACGTCCTATATCTTTCCACGAACCGCCTTTTACAACCTTCTTCTTTATAGAATACGGGTCTTCTTTGGCAACATCGTATCTGTATTGTGGATTCATATCGTTCATCATAGCTGTACCCGATTCGGTATAAGCAGTAGAAGTCCATTCCGAAACGTTACCCGCCAGATCGTAAATTCCAAAGCGATTTGGCACATAAGAAGCTACACGCGCCGGAATAAGGTTTCCGTCTTTTGTATAGTTTCCTTCTCCCGGTTTGAAGTTGGCCATGAAGCAAGCCTTCTCATCCATTGTGCCCTCTCTGTCCCAAGGGTATTTATTTTCGGTGCGACCGTTACGAGCTGCAAACTCCCATTCACCTTCGGTCGGTAAACGGAATTCTTCGATCGGACGACCGTTACGCGGTTGCCCCATACGATAAAACATTGTACGCCATTCACAAAAAGCGGTAGCCTGTTCCCAGCTAACCCCTACGACAGGATAATCGTTATATCCCGCATGTGAAAAATACATACGCATATATGGCTCGTTATAAGCATTATTGAAGTCATTCACCCAGACTGTTGTATCAGGGTATATATTCACTATCTTGGTATGCACAAAGTCGAAAAGAGAAGTCAACGGACGTACGATAGTTTCGTTCACCGGAAGACCTTCCTCATTGATATAAGCCGTATCTTTCGATATCATTACCACATCATCAGGATTCACAGTTATATCAGTATTGAGTATTCTTTCTTGCGGAATCAACCTGTTTCTGCGTTTTGCTGCCTCTGTATAGTCGAACCACTCATATTTGTAGTTCATCTGTCGGGCATCCAGATTGCGACGTCCGGTTATCGGATGTATAAATGTTACACTGTTGATAGCCAGTTCTTCTTCTTCAAGTGGCCTTTTCGGGATCTGTTTTGTCCAGTCCAGATGTGGTTTTACCGGATCACCATAGCGGTCTTCGGTAATTTTAAACGTTTCGTCTCCACCATAAGCCGGATCTGCCAGACGTTCGCGAATGATAGAATCGCGCACCCAATAAACAAATTGACGATACTTGGAGTTTGTGATTTCGGTCTCGTCCATCCAGAAATTATCGACAGATACTCCTTTCGGATTTGCTTTTATATCCCATAGGGAATCGCTTTCGGCCGGTCCCATTTCTATAGATCCGCGAGAGACCAATACCATTCCATAGGGTGAAGGTTCAGCCCATGACGAACCTTTTTCTCCGATTACTTCACCGCCGACACTGGAGCTTCCGGACGATTTTCCGCAGGAAGTAAGTATTGCAAGTAAAGCTATAGTCGCAAAAAACAACTGTTTCATATTTATGTTCATTAGCTTTTAGCTATTAACGTTTTCGGATTGATGTAATTTTGTATTTATCCGTATTTATGTTACAATATTCTGACACTCTTACTAGCACCCGGCTCTCTTTTCTTAGTCAGAGGGATGCTATATCGTATAAATAATTCGTGGCTACCGCTGGTTGCTCCCGACAGTGCCGATGATGTTACAAGATCATACGAATAACCCGCGTCTATATTTTTTATTTTAACGCCCAGCAAAAATACAAAACCTTCGCCTTTTCTCCAAGATATTCCGCCATTGAACATCTTATTATATTCAACTTTTGCCGTAACGTCTAACTGATAAGTAACAGCATCAGATTTAAAGAAGGCAGAGGGCTGCAATTCTATTAACGGATTATTCAGTTTTATATTGTATCCTCCCATCAAATAATAAGTGCGCGCAACGTAGGCTGAGCGGTCGTCTCCGATATCGAATCCTGGTTCCCAAAGATGGCTCGCCGATACACCGACGTAATACTTCGGAGTGATCCATGCAACCCCAAGACCGGCGTCGAGCGTTTTACCTCCACTTCCCTGCGGTATTGCCGGATCGGATTTATCGTGATATTCACTATCGGGTATATGTATCTCCGAAGCATCGAAGTCTATATTCATAAAACTTGCCTGAAGAGCTACATGCAGAAATTTATTGTTCTTAAACTTAAACTTGTAAGCATACTGCCCTGTCATGTATGTATTGGAAAATAACCCAACCTTTTCGTTTGTCATTATAACACCTACTCCATGATCTTTGCCCAGAAACTTAACAGGCATATTTACCGACACCACCGATGTCACCGGAGCATTAGTAAATCCCACCCATTGCCTGCGGTGTAGCAAAGCACTTTCCATATTATTCGTTTCGGCTATGAATGCAGGATTGTAGAAGTTCTTCAACCTCCAGTACTGGCTTATCTGGGCATCCCATTGCCCATATACAGAACAGATGTTGAAAACCAAAAACAGGATTAGTAATATTCTATTTTTAAACCTCATTCACTAAAAGATAGCGGAAACGATGTGCAAATTAAGTACAATTTATTTATAATTAACGATCAAATGCTTTGTAAATTGTGCTATAAATACTTCAAACGTTGTATTATCCGTAAAAAGTAGCAATCAGCGATCGCCAAAGCGAAGGCGAGGCAAAGGTAATACTTTTTTCAGTTTATAGCCATTTTATTAGTTGCGAGTTACATACATTTAGTTTTCTATTCAACTTTTCTTCCTATAGCAGTAATCTCTGCAAAATAGAGAACTCTCTATTTTTAGTTTCCGGCACGGATTTTAACTAAAATGTAACGAAAGTAATGGATTTGCACAGTTTTTACTTTTCATTACTTTTTATATTGACAATTCAAAGACCTCTTTCATTGGCACATTAGCATATTTACCTCGTCTTCACTTCGGTGAACGTTGTTTGCCAATCGACACATTAATATTTTATAGATAAAGTTTTTCGGAGATAATGAAATTTATCATAAAAATCGTTTAATTCCCTGCATTAGTCCTGCATATATAGAAGAAATAAAATCATTTTTTATACTTTCGCCACACATGTACCAAATGCCCTCTAAAATATCAGAATGAAAAAGACTTTTGCCATACTGGCATTTATTTCAATATCGATCCTATGCTCAGCCCAGACATATCTTAAAGGAAATGCGGCCTATTGGGCAGTAGGTATCACTAACGTGTCAATAGAAACACGCCTCTCCAATAAATTAACATTCAACTCCGACCTTGTATTCTCTCCATGGGAAAGTATAAGGAATAATGCTTTTCTGTTCGGGCAGATAATACCTGAGGTACGCTTCTACCCGAATGAAGCATTCAAAGGGTTCTATGTCGGCGGATATGCAGCATTTCAGGTTTTCAAGATGACGAAATGGAATTACTGGAACACAGGAAAGTATCAGAAAGGAAGGGGATTTGCTCTCGGCCTTTCTATTGGTTACCAAGTTCCTATAAGTAACAGATGGAACTTAGATGTCTATGGTGGTGCAGGATGGCAAAACAGCCAGTACAAAGGCTACTATATGAATACCGACAAAATGTACGTAGGCTGGAACGGCAGTGGCGAATGGCTTCCCTACAAGATAGGAATCGCTATAGCATATAGATTATAGCGTAATAGATAATATCATTTAAAAAGCCTGAGCGAGTAACTTAGTCCGGCTCTTGCAGATTACGTTTTGCCTTCTTCAGCAGCCTGAGGAAAGTTTCTTTTTCTCGCTCATCCATTCCTTTGGTTAATATAGTAGTGCCTTCCTGCCAGCAAGCGATTACCTTGTCTTTTATCGTATCGGCATGCGGAAGCAGGAAAATATTATAACTACGCCCATCCGCTTCATTCTTTTGCTTTTTCACATATCCGTTCGCTATTAGTTTATCTACAATACGGGTAACATTTGCAAAGTCTTTTTCCGATCTCTTGGACAGTTCTCCGAGAGGCAGTCCGTCTTCAGACCACAAATGGTAGAGTATAACCCACTGTTCGGGAGTTATATCCAATCCTTTTTCCGAAATCATCCTGTAAGCTAACCGTTTAAGCGTATTGGCTGTTGTTGCCAGCTGATGATTGATATTCTCGTCCAGATTATGCTCCTTCATTTATCCGTGCTTTTACTTTGCCCCATGCGTGGGTATCTACCAAACAGCATTTATCAAAGGTGTTATACATTTCTTTCAGTCGCGACATCGGAATGGAGAAACTCAGTATATTGGCCTCTACATGCGGGCGCACAGACGGATCGAACAAACCTAGAAAAGTCCGTTTGCCGTTCTTCTGATTTTCGGCAACTACCTGAGAAATAGTAGAGCTACAGCCCGACCCGAACGGAGTGCACACAGCATCGCGTTCATTAGAATCAAATACTGCCCATGCCGTAAGACCCGTAAGGACATCAGGTGTAGCAAAGAAGATGATTCCTTCTGCCTGATCCAGTGTATCCAGATCATCGATACGTGCAAAATTCAGATAGGCCTTCTCTGTAGGGGAAAAACCGATACTTTCCACAAAGTCGACAACCATATCGGGTGTCTTTTTATATTTTTCTTTTAAAGAAACGAACGACGGAATCATTTTTTCAGGAAATTCACAGAATCCTGTATAGAACTTACCTCCTATACAACCGATCGTGTCGCGATCGAGTGCTATAGGCGTACCCTGACGCGTAGCATTCAGCGCCTTAAAATAACAGCCATTTACTCGTTGCGGAGTATTTACAGGAGTGTCCGAGTACCAGAATGCAAGAGGCAATTCGACATGTTCTCCAAATGCTTTATGTAACTTAACGATCAAATCATTTGCTTCCATATTTATACGATTTACTTGTTACGACAAATATATCATTTTTATTTGTTGTGACAAGTAAATATATTCAGATTTAATTAAACAAGAATATATATTTTAAGATAATTTATGGATTAGTCCCAGAGTTTTAGTTGTGTCCCTTTATCTTTCGGCTTCTTCGCATCACCGAATACAGTCTTACCCCCATATTTATACGAAGTATTGCGTTCATGTTGTACAAGGTCGTCAAAGTAATTATTTGGCGTATATCCTTTCTCCATATCCTGTGATATTTTGGAAAGATTTTTCAACGCATCCGACTTATCTTTATCTCCCAATTTCGCCTGATGTATAGCCTTGTCAAATATCTCGATAGTTTCGTCATACACCCGCGTAGGCACAGGGAACGGATGTCCATCCTTTCCTCCATGTGCAAATGAGAAACGTGCCGGATCGGAAAACCGCGAAGGAGTACCATGTATTACTTCGCTCACTAAGGTCAGGGACTGCAATGTACGAGGCCCTACTCCTTCCAGCAAAAGTAAAGATTCCATATCCCCCACATTCGTTTCATGTGCCAGTATCAGAGCAGCTCCCAGCCGTTTGTGATTTACATCTTCTTCTCTCACATCATGATGATTCGGCAGAATCAGAGACACCTCTTTCATCAGCTTATCCGGAATCTCTTTTGTCAATTCCAATATCCCATTTTTTGTGCGGTCAGCCTCCATATCGGTCAGGTTAAGTATCAGGCCCTGATTTTTCCCACAAACAGATGTATGCGGTTCTTCCATAAAGGAACGCAACGAAGACGACAACCAGTGATAACGCCTTGCCATGCGGCTATCGCCATTCATGCCTTGCTGAATCACTGTCCATTCGCCTTCTATAGTTACGACAAACGAATGCAGATAAAGCTGAAAGCCATCCTGAACAGCTGTATTGTCTACTTTAGCAGACAACTTACTACTTCTTACTAGCTCCTCGCCATCGAGCCCCGTTTTATTGGCTATCTCCAGCAATTCGGCAGGAGTCTGACGCGACGACTTCCCGCGTCCGCCACAAACATATACGCCCAGCTCGCCCGATCGTTTATTTATCGCTTTCTTCAAGGCATTCATTACGGAGGTAGTAATGCCTGACGAATGCCAATCCATGCCAAGCACACAGCCTAACGACTGAAACCAGAACGGATCGCTCAATCGTTGCAACAGCGCCAGACGTCCGTATTCTGCCACAATAGCCTCGACAATGGCTCCGCCAAGCAAACTCATACGCTGAGCCAGCCAAGGGGGTACTGTTCCATAATGAAGTGGTAAATCGGCGTGTCCGCGTTTCATATAGCTAAGGTAATAAAAAAACAGACATAGGTAGTATGTCTGTTTTTCTATATATTGAATTTATTTTTCATTCATTGCTATCCCAGATCAGAGCCAATTTGAAGTAATATGTATCCAGTAGAACCGGAGTTACATCTGAACCATCTGACGCCTGAACATAGAATGTTACACTTGAAGTAGTACCATAAAAAATATCGAAGCTTATCATTTCAGTATATGGTACAGCCAGATCTTTATATGTCTGTACAAACGGCATAGTCTTCTGTACTTCAAAGAAATTACCTGTTCCATCGTCTTCCATTATATATATTGTACCAACGACCGTACCAGTCTCATACAATGCCTCATCTATCTTACTCACAGTTTTTGTACATTCATAACGATGGTAAGTATCGTTCCATATCCATTCAGCCTTTTTCACCTCATAAGGTATTGTAACAACTCTCGAACCAGTAATATAAGTTTCATCTACATAATACTCCTCTGTTATATACTCATCCGTATAATACTCTTTTGTACACCCGGTAGTCCCCAGTGCCAAAACAGCTACTAGTGACACCATTAATAACTTGCATAGCCTTGTTTTCATAATTTTTAGTTTTAAAATGTAATCAAAAATAGCTAATATCTCTCGATTTAACAATGAATTAATTATTTAATATAAATTTGACTTAATTTCTATTATTTGGTTTAATGCGTCCTTGTCATTTGTCTCTGACAGATTTATCCAGTGTATTTCCTCATCTCGCTTAAACCATGTCATTTGCTTACGGGAATAAATACGTGAATTTTGTTTTATCTTATCTATGGCAAATTCAAGAGTCCATTCTCCATCCATATATTTGAACATTTCTTTGTAGCCGACCGTATTTAACGAATTAAGATGGCGCTGTGGATAGAACCGTTCAGCTTCTTGTAACAGTCCCGCTTCCATCATCTCATCCACCCTTTGGTTGATGCGAGCATAAAGCTCTTCACGTTCGCGCATCAGACCGATCTTTATAATATTGAACGGGCGCGGCTTCTTCGTTTTGGTACGAAAAGACGAATAAGGTTTTCCCGTCATCAGACATACTTCGAGTGCATGAATAACCCGCTTGTAATTTTTCAGGTCTACCTCATTATAGAAATCAGGGTCGAGAGCTTTCAACTGTGCCCGAATAGGCTCCAGTCCTTCTTCTTCATAGAGTTTATATACATCTCTACGCAAATCCTCATCTACAGTAGGCACATCATCGATCCCGTTGCATAAGGCATCGATATAGAGCATGGAGCCTCCCGACGCAATCACTGTGTCGTGAGTCTTATGTTCCTGTATAATAAGATTTAATGCATCCTGCTCGAACTCACTGGCACTATAATAGTCAGTAACATTGAGCATTCCTACCAGATAATGAGGCACACGCGATTGCTGTTCCTGAGTAGGTGCAGCCGTACCTATTTCGAGGCCTTTGAAGAACTGACGCGAATCGGCCGAAATAACAGGTGAATTATAATATCCGGCAAGATCGATACTGAGTGCTGTCTTGCCTACTCCTGTAGGGCCGAGCAGTACTATCAGTTGTTTCATCAATACTCTTCGTCGCTAGGCAGCGGGGCATTATCGAGTCCGTCAAAACCTTCAGCATCGAGTTCATCGAGATCGTAGCCTTCATCCCCGTAAAAACTCTCCCCTGTATCTATAGTATCAGGAGTAGCGGCAACAGTGTCAAAATCGACAAACTGCGCAGGTGGATTTCCTACCGATTTGGTACAAACCGGTTCTGACAGATCTTTTCCTGTAATGATCTCACGTAGCTCCATAAAGAAAGCCCGCTCGGTCATGTAATCGAACACATACATCAGTTTCTGACGCTCATCTTCCAGAAAATCACCTAATACAGAAGCTTCCATAGTGTAAGAGTCTTCATCGGAGCTTGTATCCATCTCTACTAAGGTTATTTCCTGCTCTTTCTCCCAATCGTCGCTACAAATGAAAAACGAAGTCATCTCTCCCTCTTTATAATCGACGGATTTGATTATCGCTTTGTGCAGATCGAAGAAAGTAGCATCTGCATCTATCTGAATTTCACGTTTGAAGTCTTCTACTTCATCCGATAAGAGTAAAAATCGAAATATCATTGTAAACTGGTTCTTTTATTTGTAGTTCAAAAATAGTAATTTTTTATATAAAGTGAAATATTGCATCTGCTTATTTATAGCTATTGATGCCAATCTGGCTAAAAAGACAATTATGGAAGTACCTGTTTTTATAAAAACGAGCAGATACGATTGTCTACAGTTTGTCTACAAAACAATAAAATTACAAGTGAACAGACCAACAAAACCACAAATTACAATCTTATTAATCAATAAGATGCAATGAGACAAGCATCATAGCAAAGCACCATGGCATATTGATTAAAGACCGATTATGCTGCGGATTATATATTTTTTTATACTTTTGCAACATATTTCAAGCTTTATTTAAACATTATTAGAGAAATTACCAAAACATGAAAAAATTATTATTTATTACACTTGCTGCTATTTTTGCAATAGGAGTTTCTGCACAAACTGAAAAAGGGTCTAAATCAGCTTTAATAAAAGCAGGGTATCAAACAGAATTTAAAAGATTTGGAATAGGTGTTGAAGGACGTTATGTTATTCTGGATAACCTTCGCATAGCTCCAGATGTAATATTCCAGTTCCCTAAAAATCATACAACAGGATTAGACATCAATCTTAATGTACATTATGTATTTGAAGTTCAGGATAAGCTGACAGTATATCCTTTAGCAGGTCTTGCAGTTATCAATAACCGGACATCTTCTTTTACTGTATATGATGAGAAAATTCCATCATTCGGGGATACTTCCATTGGCTTTAATCTTGGAGTTGGTGCAGGTTACGACATCAGTGACAATGGATTTTTGAACGCTGAATTCAAATATACATTCAACGATTGGGATTTTGCTGCATTTATGATCGGATACGGAGTACGTTTCTAATTAAGCTTATAAAGTGCTGTTCTAAAGATGGGACATAGTAATTAACCATCGGTATTTATAGAAATGAAAGCTATTTTCTGGTATCAGAGGATAGCTTTCTTTGTTAACACCAGTTGCTTATCGACTACATCAGGTATTTCTTCCTGATAGTGTGTGACATATATTAGTGACTTATCTTTCCCGCAAAAACGTTCAATCAATGCTTTTACCCGCTTTTTATTTGCTACATCTAACCCGTGCAGCGGCTCATCGAGGATTAGTAGATCCGGATTCTTCACAAAGACGCGGGCAAGCAATACCAGACGTTGTTCACCGGATGAAATATTCAGAAAAGACACATCTCTCAGATGTTTCACACCCAATAGAGCCATCCATTCCAATGCTATCTTTTTCTGATTTTCATCGTATTTTTTATACAATCCGATTGTATCATAAAACCCAGAGCCGACAACATCGAGGCAGCACACATTCTTCAAATAATAAAGGTGCATTTCAGGCGAAATATAGCCGATACGTTTTTTTATATCCCAAATACTTTCCCCTGTTCCACGCCTACGGTCGAATAATGTAATATCATTAGCATAAGCCTGCGGGTTGTCTCCGCATATCAAACTAAGCAATGTAGACTTTCCCGAACCATTTGCACCGAGCAATGCCCACTTCTCACCTCTCTTCACCTGCCAGTCCAGATTGTCCAGAATTGTACGATTATCGTATTTTATATGTATATTTCTTAACAAAGCTGCATATTCATATTGAGAGTTGTCTACAGTGTCTACTGTCACCACATCACTATATTCTGTTTCTACATACCCAAATAATTGCTGTATCAAATCATTATCTGCAAGGAACTCTTTTCTTGATAAAGACTTTAGCAACCGCTTTTGATAGACAGGCAATACATTTGTTATCATATCCGGAATGTCCTGCGGATTGGACAGCACCAATACAATTTGCAAATTACCTAATTGTGACAAGCGCATGAACAGATCATTCAAAACAATGCGGGAAGCGGCATCTAATCCGATAAACGGATTATCAAGAATCAATATACGAGGCTTGGACAACAGGCTTCGTACTATCAGAAACTTACGAAGTTCCCCACTGGATAATAAATTAACTTGCTTCTCCATGAGTTCAGCTATACCGAACCACTCTACTAAAGTAGCGAGCCATTCTTTGTCTGCCTCTGCAACGAGATCTTTCACCAGAGGCACTTCCTGTTCATCACCTTTGTTCCAACGTTGCTGATAATAGCTGTTCTGGGCATCTATTATACTGTAAATATCTCTGAAAGCAACACTTTTGACAACAGAAGACACCGACTCCTGCACTCCATCTTTCAGGTAACTTATCTCCCCTTCCTTGAGTGCATATTTACTGAGTAGAAGATCGGTCAGCAACGTTTTTCCAGCTCCATTAGAGCCTATTATCACCCAATGCTCACCTTCTTTTATCTGCCAGTTTACAGGCTCTCCGAAACGCAGATGTTCTAGACGGGGAAATGCATTTACTATTCTTACGATTTCTTTTTGTTGCATATACAAAAATATTTATCCGCTTTATAATAAAAATAAAGCGGATAGTAAATTATCATAACCGGTTGCAATAACTTTGTATTTTTAAACCCAGATTTGAGGTTCTATAGAGGAATCGACCTTGTCTTTATCTAAAGATTCAAACTCTGAGTTCTTGCTGATAAACTCAGGCACGAGGCTCTTCATACTCGAAACCAGCTTGTATTTATTATCACTTCTGGCAAAAGTAATAATCTGCTCTATCTGCGGCAGTATCTCAAAGAAATGATATTCGCGTACCTTAGCCATCATTATTTTCTTGTGAGAAGTCGGTTCTGTAATCTCTGAATTATTCAACAGTTCTTCATACAGTTTCTCTCCCGGACGTAATCCCGAAAATTCGATTTTAATATCTCTACCGGGAACCAAACCGGCCAACTCGATCATACGCTTGGCCATGTCATATATTTTTACGGGAGCTCCCATATCAAATACGTATATATATCCGGATTTGCCTATCACCGATGCTTCCAGTACCAAACGGCAGGCTTCGGGAATAGTCATAAAATAGCGTGTAATCTCAGGATCTGTCACTGTCACAGGACCACCCTTTTCTATCTGCTTTCTGAATAATGGTATTACAGAGCCGTTACTACCCAACACATTACCAAAGCGGGTGGTAATAAATTTAGTATTAGATGTATTTTTCCGCATATCCATCGCACAGCTTTGTACATATATTTCAGCAATGCGTTTTGTTGCCCCCATTATGTTCGTAGGGTTTACAGCCTTATCAGTAGATACCATGACGAACATTTCCACCGAATTGGCTATTGCCAGATCTACCAGCATTTTTGTACCAAAAACATTAGTTATAATAGCCTCACTCGGATCTTTCTCCATGAGGGGCACATGCTTATAGGCAGCAGCATGATATATGACATTGGGACGGTATTTCTTTATAACTTGGGCTATCTTGGTCTGATTCCGAATATCTCCGACAATAGTGGCATAGTCGAGTTTAGGATATTTCTTTTTCAACTCTATATCCAGATCATTCAAAGGAGTTTCTGCCTGATCGAGACAAATGATAGTCTGAGGTGAAAACTCGGCTAATTGTTTTACAATTTCACTCCCGATAGATCCGGCTGCTCCGGTTACGAGAATTGTCTTATTTTTTACCTTTTCGGCTATTATATCAAAGCTGATATTGATCTCAGGACGTCCCAATAAATCTTCGATCTGCACCGGACGAATAT
>JBEBPN010000050.1:0-20795 GCA_040395895.1 Dysgonomonas hofstadii | reverse complement strand
TCACACTATTCCTGATACGGCGGGTTGTTACCTTTCCTGTTTTGTTATTGGTTGCTGATTTTGGAGTGTCTGTAGTTTGGTTTTCTGATACGGTTTCTTTTGTTGTGGAAACTGTATTTATATTATCGGGTGCAATATTTTCTTTGGTTATAGCTTCGGGCACTGCCTGTTCTGCTTTTTCTTCTTCCTGTTTTCTTTGTTTTGCTTTTTTCTTATCGGCTCTGTCCAGTACCATCTTTATAGTACGGAGGTCGGGCAGATATTCTTTTTTACGGATAATTTTCGATTTCAGTACCAGTATGGACGGATCGCTTTCATCGGGGATATAGGTGTCTTTTTCTTCGGTCAGGGTGTAATTGCTCAGGCGTTCTTTCAGGGAGGAATGAGCCATTACCAATACGGTTTCGTCGCGCTGCTCTATTGCCTGGTCTATTTCTTCCCTGAATTCGGGTTTTGTCTTCGTCCAGCTGTAGAATGTCTTGCGGCTGATGTTTAGTCCTTTGCATATTTCTGTGATCGAGAATAGTTCTTCTGTTATCAGGTCTACGATCGTTTCGGTTAACTTTTCACTGTATTTTGTCATAATGCTGCGTAATTTGGTTTATACTTTTTATGTATAGATAAACCAATAAAAATTTTATGCAGGCTTTTAACAAAAAATATAAGGTTTTATCGCGCATACTTCCCAAAACAAAATTTAGCAAGCCATTGTTATACAGGATTAACGGTTTATCCCTACTTTTGTATAAACAGAAAAATTTGCATTATGCCAGCATCAAACAATCTTTCAGGTCAGGTTCGTTTCGGAATAATAGGTACTAACAACATTACAGAGAAAATACTGGAAGCCGCAAAGCAGGAGCCACGCTTTGTTTTGTCCGCTGTTTATTCACGTACACAAGAGCAGGCCGATCTGTTTGCTGCAAAACATAATATACCGCATACCTTTATCTCACTCGAAGAAATGGCGAGCAGTGATCTTATCGATGCCGTTTACATAGCTTCCCCCAATTTTCTGCATTCAGCCCAAAGCATATTGTTTATGCAGCATGGCAAGCACGTGTTGTGCGAAAAACCTTTTGCCTCCAATGCGCGCGAAGTAAAAGAAATGATAGCCGCTTCACAGAAATACGGTGTTACGCTGATGGAGGCTATGAAACCGACACTCACCCCTAACTTCCTCGCATTGAAAGAAAACATTAAGAATATCGGAACTGTCCGCAGATATTTTTCGTGCTACTGTCAGTATTCGTCGCGTTACGATAAGCTGAAAGAAGGAGTCGTGCTCAATGCTTTCGATCCTGCGCTTTCCAATGGTGCGGCTATGGACTTGGGAGTATATACTATATACCCGATGGTAGTATTGTTCGGCAGGCCGAAGTCTGTCAGCGCTACCGGACTGAAACTTTCTACCGGAGCAGACGGACAGGGAGCCGTGAATTTCGAGTACGAAGGTATGAATGCAACAGTGCTTTATTCCAAGATAGCCGATTCTGCTCTGCCGACCGAGATACAGGGCGAAGAGGGAACGATCGTTTCGGACAGAATAAATATTATAAACGAAGTGAAGCTGAAGCGCCGTAGCGGAGGAGAAACCCTGATAAGCGAACCGAATAAATTGCATGAATATTATTATGAAATAGCTGAGTTTATCAACCTTGTACAGCAGCAAAAAAAGGAGTCGAATATCAACAGCCACGAGAACTCACTGGTCACTATGGAAATAGTAGATGAAATAAGGAGGCAGTTAAATATCATTTATCCGGCAGATGAGAAGTAAGGAGGATAGCTCTACCCTACAAAAGCACAGTGCAACTTTTTTTAACAATAATAAATAGTTCTTTATTTAAAATATTCCTAGCTTTATTCCCGTATTTGTTCAGCTACAATCCCATGAATTTGTAAATTCATCAGTTTCATTATTAAACTGATGAGAAGGTTTTATAATTAGCGGTTTTTAAAAATCGCTGGTAGTAGATTTATATACCTTTTAGATGTAAAAGGTATATTATAATCAGACTTGTATTAAGTTTAACTAAATAAATCTTTTATCAACATTATTCATGAAGGGAGAATTAAAGTACACGCATGCCCAAACCTTATGGCTGGTAATCTTAAGACTATTAATCGGTTGGCACTTCTTATACGAAGGTATAATTAAAATTCTGAATCCGAGCTGGACAGCATTTCCTTACCTGATGGATTCGCAGGGATTCTTTGCCGAGTATTTTCATAGTATCGCCGGAAATCCGTCTTTACTTTCAGTATCTAATTTTATAAATGTCTATGGACTGACGCTTGTCGGGCTAGGACTTATTTTAGGATGTTTTTCACGCATTGCCACTGTTGGGGGTATTGCCTTTCTGGCCTTGTTCTATCTGTCTCACCCGCCTTTTATCGGAGCCGAATATATGATGCCCACCGAAGGCTCTTATCTGTGGGTAGATAAAAATCTGATCGAAATAGGAGCGCTGATAGTGCTGTTCTGTTTCCCTACTTCCCAGATTATAGGACTTGACCGCTACATTTCTAAAGTATTTAACCGTAAATAAGACCATATACTATTATGACACCCGAAGATAAACTCAATCCGGAGGATAAAACTAACAATCAAAATAAGAAACCGAATAGCGCACTGCCTGAATCGCAGGGAAGGCGCAATACGATAAAAGCTCTTGCCACAGTGCCCGTATTGGGTGCGTTGGCATACGGGGTATACGCTAAGCAGAAGCATGACAAAACCATGCACGATGTAAGCGATGTATTCAAGCTGAGCAGCGAAAGACCCGGTATAGCCGATCTGCAACCCAATGGCAAACAAATCCGTCTGGGGATAATAGGATGTGGTATCAGGGGGAAACAGCTGCTCAGGGCAGCCGGATTTGCAACCCCTCAGTCGTTGCAAGACCTTATAGATGCTGCAAAAACAGACAAAAGAGATACCCGTTACGAAGACTTTAGGGTACAGGAAGACCTCAATGTAGTGCTTACAGGCGTTTGTGATATCTTCGATACATTTGCCGAACAGGGAATAGCCGCCGGAGCCAATGTAAACCGCGAAGGTACAGGAGGCACTGCAGGCGCTGCTCCTAAACGTTACCGCAACTATCAGGAGATGCTTGCCGCCGACGATATAGATGCTGTTATCATTGCCACACCCGACCATTGGCACAGCACGATGGCGATGGATGCCGCAAAGGCAGGAAAGCATGTATATGTAGAAAAACCACTTTCGTGGACAGTACCCGAAACCTATATGGTGCGCGAGGTGATCCGGCAGACAGGTGTAGTATTCCAGCTGGGGCATCAGGGACGTCAGGTAGACAGTTATCATAAGGCAAAAGAGATCCTCGATAAAGGACTACTTGGCCCTGTAAGCCTTATAGAAGTATGTACAAACAGGAATGACCCGAACGGGGCGTGGGTATATGCCATAGATCCTACAGCCAATCCGCAAACCATAGACTGGAAACAGTTTGAAGGAAACGAAGAGCGTGTAAAAGAGTATATGGACTATATGACCAAATATAAGCTCGAGAAATATGTCGGCCCTGATACCCGCGACAAATTCAGCCTCGAACGTTTCTTCCGCTGGCGCTGCTGGTGGGATTATAGTACCGGACTCAGTGGCGACCTGTTAACACATGAGTATGATGCTATCAATCAGCTTATGGGAGTAGGTATCCCTCACTCGGCTACATCGTCGGGAGGTGTTTACTTCTTCAAAGACGGCAGAACTGTACCCGATGTATTGCAGACAACCTTTGAGTTCCCCGATAAGAATATGACAATGCTATACAGCGCAACACTGGCGAGCAATCGCAACAGGGGCAAGGTTATTATGGGGCACGACGCATCTATGGAAGTAGGCGATACATTAACTGTAAAAGTCGACAGTGCCTCCACCCGTTACAAGGAAAAAATAGAAAAAGGCATTATCAAACCCGATGTGCCATTCTATACCTATGTTCCAGGAAAGAGTAAAGTCGATGCCGTAACTTCGGCTACCGAACTTTATTTTGCCCAACGCGGACTATTGTATTCCTATCTGGGCGGAAAGCGTTACGATACTACATTCCTGCACATAAGGGAATGGCTCGAATGTATACGCGATACAAACAAGAAACCCTCTTGCGGCATCGATGCAGCATTTGAAGAAGCTATTACGGCACATATGGGTACACGCGCTTATCTGGAAGGGCGTACAATGTATTGGGACAAGGATAAAGAAGAGATAGTGAGGGGCGACCTGAGCTGATAGAAATAGTTAATATGCTAATTGAAATATTAATTTGTAACTCGTAACTGCCCGTAGGGCGAAGTAACTTGTAACTAAAATATACCATTAAATCTAAAAGAATATTATTAACCTAAAAAACAAAAAAAATTATGGCATCAGACATTTCGAGAAGGAAATTTCTTTCAACCGGAGCTAAGGCTGCGATTGGTTTGACCATTATTCCAAGTACGGTATTAGGCCAGAACTTCGGACATGTAGCACCAAGCGACAAACTCAATATTCTGGGAGTCGGAGTAGGCGGACGCGGAGCCGGAGTGCTTAAAGGCATGGCCAGTCAGAACATTATCGGGCTTTGCGATGTGGATTTTAAATACAGCGACCATGTATTTAAGGCATATCCTAAAGCAAAGACATTCTACGATTACAGAAAAATGTATGAGCAGTTGGGCAAACAAGCCGATGCCGTTATGGTAGCTACGGCTGACCATACACATGCCATTATAGCAGCAGATGCGATGACAATGGGAAAACATGTATATGTAGAAAAACCATTGACTCACACAGTGTACGAATCGCGCCTGCTGACAAGGCTTGCCGATAAACACAAGCTGGCTACCCAGATGGGTAATCAGGGATCGTCGGGAGTAGGTGTGCGTAAAGTATGCGAATGGATATGGAACGGCGAAATAGGAGAGGTGACTAAGGTAGAAGCCTTTACCGACCGCCCTATCTGGCCTCAGGGGCTGCCACGTCCCGAAGTAGCGGAAACAGTACCGTCTACACTGAATTGGGATTTGTTCTTAGGACCAGCAAAGAAACGCGATTATAATCCTATCTATACCCCTTGGAACTGGCGTGGATGGTGGGATTTCGGTACGGGAGCACTTGGCGATATGGCTTGCCATATTCTGCATCCGGTATTTAAAGGTTTGAAGCTGGGTTATCCGTCTAAAGTACAGGGAAGTTCTACGCTATTGCTTACAGACTGTGCTCCGAATGCCCAAACGGTGAAACTTACATTCCCTGCCCGCGACAATATGGCGAAGGTAGCATTGCCGGAGGTAGAAGTAATCTGGTACGATGGCGGTCTGAAACCAATGCGCCCTGAAGGTTTCCCTGCGGGTAAAGATATGAACGATGACGGAGGAGGTGTTATTTTCCACGGAACAAAAGATACATTGATCTGCGGTTGCTACGGAAAAGATCCTTGGCTGATGTCGGGTCGCGTACCTAATGCACCGAAAGTGTTGAGAGAGGTTCCGAATGACAACCATTATATGGACTGGGTACGCGCATGTAAGGAATCTCCTGCAAACCGCGTAGAAACTGCTTCTCCGTTTAGCGAAGCAGGACCTTTCAATGAAATGGTTGTTATGGGCGTACTTGCTATCAGATTGCAGGCGTTGAATCAGGAGTTGCATTGGGATGGTGTGAATATGAAGTTTACCAATATCAGTCCTACTGCAACTATCCGTACGGTGATAAAAGATGGTTTCCAGATAAAAGACGGGCACCCTACATTCGATAAAACGATGACAGAACCTGTGAATGCTATCGAGTTTGCAAACGAGCTGATCAGACACAAATACCGCGATGGTTGGAATCTTCCGGCTATGCCTTAAGTAATATATTATTAATCAAAATAAAATAAAGAAATGAAGAAATTAATTTACGGACTAAGTTTTTGTATGATGGCAGGAGCATTTATGGCTTGTGGCGGCGGAGCAAAAAAAACAGACGGTCAGACTGACGCAACAGCGGCTGCTGCACCGACTAGTGAAGTAACATTGGCTTACTCAACAGCCCTTAAAGGAGCAGACTCCGATAGTGCTAAATTTGCAGTTGATAAAGATGGTTATATAACAATCTTCAACGGTAAAGACTTTACCGGATGGCGCGGATACGGAAAAGATAAAGTTCCGGGAAAATGGACGATCGATGAAGGTGCGATCAAATTTAACGGATCGGGCGGAGGTGAAGCTCAGGACGGCGACGGCGGCGACCTTATCTTTGCTCATAAGTTCAAAAACTTTGAACTCGAATTGGAATGGAAAGTGTCGAAAGGTGGCAATTCCGGTATATTCTATCTGGCTCAGGAAGTAACATCTACAGATAAAGACGGCAAGGAAAAAACTGAGCCGATCTATATTTCAGCTCCTGAATATCAGGTGCTGGACAATGAAAACCACCCTGATGCAAAACTGGGTAAAGACGGTAACCGCAAATCGGCTTCATTGTATGATATGATTGCTGCCGATCCTCAGAATGCTAAACCGTTCGGAGAGTGGAACAAGGCTAAGATCATGGTTTACAAAGGAACTGTCGTACACGGACAAAACGATGCCAATGTATTGGAATATCATCTGTGGACTCAGCAATGGACAGATATGCTACAAGTTAGCAAATTCAGTGAAAAAGCATGGCCTTTGGCTTTTGAATTGCTGAACAACTGTGGCGGCCCTAACAGAGAAGGATTTATCGGACTGCAAGATCATGGCGACGATGTATGGTTCCGTAATATCAGAGTGAAAGTAATGGACTAATTCTCTCTTTCATATAATGAATAACTATATCGAATCCAGAGAAGAGGCGAAAAAATCCTCTTCATGGATTCGGTATTCAGAGAATCTAATATTAAACTACAATGAGAATAATATTTATTTTAGCTACGGTGCTTTTTCTGATGGCATCATGCAATAATACGAATGTAGAGCCTAAAAACACCGCTAATGAAGCAAAAGATATTGCGTTGCAGTTATATTCCCTCAGGGATGAAATAAAAACGGACTATGCCGGTGTGATAAAAAAAGTCGGAGAAATGGGCTATACGGCAGTTGAAGCTGCGGGCTACGATGCCGGAAAATTCTATGGCAGAACACCGGAAGAGTTTAAAGCTGACGTAGAAGCTGCCGGAATGAAGGTGCTTTCTTCACATACAGGAAAGGCTTTGTCGGACGAAGCTCTTGCCAAGAAAGATTTTACAGAAAATATGTTGTGGTGGGATGAGGCTATCAAAGCCCATAAAGCCGCCGGAATGCAGTATATCGTTACCCCTTGGATGCCTGTGCCGGGAACACTGGCAGACTTGCAAACATATTGCGAATATTACAACGAGGTAGGTAAAAAATGTAAGGAAAACGGGATGCTGTTCGGTTACCATAACCATGACTTTGAACTTGTGAAAAAGATAGAGGACAAGGTGATGCTCGACTATATGTTGGAGAATACCAATCCCGAATATGTTTTCTTTGAAATGGACGTATATTGGATAGTAAGAGGACAAAACAGTCCGGTAGACTACTTCAACAAGTACAAGAACCGTTTTACCCTGCTTCATATCAAAGATAACAAAGAACTCGGTCAAAGTGGTATGGTAGGCTTCGATGCCATCTTCAACAATACCGATGCTGCCGGAGTAAAACACCTGATAGTAGAAGTAGAGCAGTATAACTTTACTCCTGCCGAAAGTGTAAAGAAAAGCTTGGAATACCTGCAAAATTGCCCGCTGGTAAAAGCAAGTTATAGTAAATAAAGAATATGGTAAACAGGTCTTTGCAGAAAGGCCTGTTTTACTCTCCACCTCTATTATCCTGTAAGAAATGAATGCAATAATGGCTGACAACGGTACTTTCTACTATCACATACAAGGTGGAGCAGAGGGTACAAGCTACAGTATCGTCTATCAGGATGCTGCTATTAGTGGTTTTGCTGCGCATTCACACCGGCAATCATTAGTTCAGGATGAGATAGACGCTTTATTAGTTGATTTTGAAAAATCGCTGTCGGTGTACGATAATGATTCTATCATTTCCCGTATCAACAGGAATGAAGATGTAGAGGTAGATCATTATTTTAGCACTGTTTTCAACAAGGCAAAAGAAATCAGCAAATACACAGGCGGAGCTTTCGATATCTCTGCCGAACCATTGTTCAGGGCATGGGGATTCAGTTCAGAGGAAAAAACTATCCCCGATGCAGACCGGATAGCTGCTTTGAAAAAACACATCGGGATGGATAAAGTAAGGCTTGAAGGTAACCGTATTGTCAAGTCGCACCCTGATCTGGTGCTGAATGCAAATGCTATAGCCAAAGGATATTCTGCCGATATTGTTGCTGCCTTTCTCGAACACAGAGGGTGTCTCAACTTTCTGGTAGAAATAGGAGGGGAGATACGTCTCAAAGGACTGAATACCGACGGCGAAATGTGGCGGATAGGGATAGACCGTCCGGCAGTGGACAATCCTATACCGGGGCAGGATTTACAGCTTATTTTGCAGCTGACTGACAGGGGAATTGCTACATCGGGCAACTATCGTCAATTTTATATCGAAGACGGACAGAAGATAACACACACTATAAATCCGTCGAGTGGCTACCCTGTAAGGCATAACCTGTTGTCGGTAACAGTTGTAGCCGATGATTGTATTACAGCAGATGCTTTTGCAACAGCCTTTCTTGTTGGCGGTCTGGAAAAGGCTCAGGAATGGATCGATGGCTTTCCCAGACTGGATGCCATATTCATCTGTGACGAAGACGGAGAATATAAAGTTTATTGCACACCCGGCATAGAAGACAATATCGTGCCCGTATAACCGATACCTTGTCGGAATTGTGTGTTATTAGGGCAAAAAAAGAAATAAATAGTAGATTAATTACAGACTTTGATATTATTTATGTTATTTTGAAGTATGAAAAACGATTTGTAACATAGTAATCTCTCATTGAAGAAAAAATTATGGAATTTATGAATACACTTTTGTTTTTAGGAAATCTCGGAACCGGAGAAATTATTATTATAGCTATAGTTGTGTTGCTTCTTTTTGGGGGTCGCAAAATTCCCGAACTGATGAAAGGGCTTGGTAAAGGTATCAAGAACTTCAAAGAAGGAGTGAAGGGTATAGAAGACGATATAGAAGGAGACGACAACACTACTACTAAAAAAGACTGAGGTAATACTTTCCTATGGAAGAGACGAATGACGGAATGACCTTTTGGGATCATTTAGAGGAATTGCGGTGGACACTGATCAGGTCTATCATAGCTCTGCTTATATTTGCTATTGCAGGTTTTGCCGCAATGCCCTATATCTACGACAGTATAATAATGGGGCCTACCAATGCAAATTTTTTCCTCTACGAATACCTGTGCAAAGTAACTTCTGCCATCCCTTTTCTTCCCGATTTTTGCGATGATACATTTCATGTAAATATCATCAATATTAACCTTACATCGCAGTTTTTCAGGCACATGACTACCTCATTCTGGTTAGCCCTGATACTGACATTCCCTTATCTGGTATTTGAGTTATGGCGCTTTGTAAGCCCTGCCCTTTACGAAAGTGAAAAGAGAAGCATACGCTGGGTATTCCTGTTTGGTACAATAATGTTCTTTATCGGATGCACAGTCGGCTATTCACTTGTTTTCCCTATTACCTTTCGTTTCCTTGCCACATATCAGCTCAGCGATACCATTGTGAATCAGATTTCCCTCGATTCATATATGGATAATTTCCTCATGCTGGTATTCATTATGGGCATTGTATTCGAGTTGCCGCTTCTTTCGTGGTTACTGTCCCAGCTGGGATTATTAAACAGATCATTCTTTAAGAAGTTCAGAAGGCATGCCATCGTCGGTTTGCTTGTATTGTCAGCTATCATAACACCTTCAGGCGATCCGTTCACCTTGTCGGTAGTCTTTATACCACTTTATTTACTGTACGAGCTGAGTGCTTTCTTTGTGAAGCCTGCACCCGAAGAAACAGATGAGGATGAGGAAGAAGACACAGATATGGCAAAGATAGAAGAGTAAGGTACTATTTTTCTTCTTTGTTATACAGTTCTTTTGCAAGCCGGAATTTCCATCCGAAAAAGTCTACAAGAGATTGTGGAGCCAGTACTCTAATGCTGTCGGCAAATCCGAATATCTCGCGTTGTAATTCCTGATTGATAATAACATTCAGCTCAAATACGGCTGAGCCGTCAGCTTGCTCTTCAACGACCTTTTGGCTTTTATGAAGCGGTTTGGTACGAATATATGGTGCATTCTGTGCGTTTGACCAAAATCGTACAGTCTCGGTCTTTTGGTTCAATGTTTTGGTAACACCGACCACATCGTCGAAAAACGTAGTAGGATCGAATATGGTATTTTCCCTGTATGGTTCATTTTCAGCTATTTGCAGGCTGTGTATGCGGTCGAGTGCAAGATTGAGCAGCATTGGCGTTCCCTTTTTTATCCCGAAAACAAACCAGCGATTTCTGTATTCTTTAAGCAAATACGGATAAAAGAGAAAGTTAGAAGCCGAACGTGCTTTAAATGAGCGATATTTCATTTCCAGAGCCTGTTTGTTTGCAATGGCATTGTAGATGCTATCCAGATAATCCAGTCCTTGCAGGCTTTCGTTTTTCTCAAAGTCTATTACAGGAGTGGTCTTTTGCTTAGCTGAGGTCACATGGTCTTCAAGGCGGCTCACAATATCTTCCATCCCCGAGAAATAAGAGAAACTTCTGAATTGTCGCAGCACTTCTACAGCTTCCGACATTACTTTCAGGTCTTGTTCCGACAGGGGAGTATTGGTTATGCTGTAATCCTCATCTTCGTATGTGTAGTATTTGTTGTCGTAAACGATAATAGGCGCATTATAACCCAATTTTTCACTGCGCATCATCTGTATATCCATCTGTACGGTACGCTTGCTTATTCCCTTATCTATCCCCTCATACTCATACAGGGCATCCGAGCAGGCATCGATCAGGTCTTCGAGCGTCCACTGGCGATAACGGTTCCGCAAACAGGTATCTATCGTCTTATATCTTATCAGTGCATTTCTATTTACCGGCATAATTTATTTCTCCCAAATCTTTTTAATTACTTTCAAAATAGGCAGTTTGTCACTTGTCTTTTTATCTGTATCAACAGGAGGTACATCAATCCGTATAGGTTTACGTTTCTCAAAATAATCAGGTATCTTTTGCTCCGGACCTCCCTTATGAGGATGTTCTATATATCCTTCTTCCGGTGGTGGGAGTTTGTCCTCACATTCTTTAGAACATAAATTTGCGAGGAGAGGTAAATCGTCTGTGCCAACCCACAAGGTGATCCAGAGTTGATTCGTCTCATCGTAAGTCATTTCTTTTTTACATATACTGCACCTGACGGTATTCCCCTTATACCTGACAGGGTTATGAATAAGGCTGGGAAATGGTTTTCTGTTCTTGAAGTTGCCATATAAAGCCCTTGTACTCACCCGGCTATCCTTTAAGTTCTTACACTCTGTTATTTCGTAAGGAAACCACATCAGGTTGTACGATGTATAAGGATCGAAATATTCCAGCGATTCCATCTCTCCGATTTCGGGAGGTATAGAAGTTAGTTGGCTACCATATAGCCATACTTTTTTTACTTTTTTCAGCTTGGCTATAGTCTCCGGTAGCGTATAAATTTGGGAAAAAAGCTCACTGCCCAACGCCTCTGCCGGAGAGAACTCCTCTCCGCCATTTTCTGCAAGTTGGTCTATATATTCACAGAGCTTCTTCCATGCTTCGGAGTCCCGATTTTGTCTGTCCTCTTTAATCTTGGTTATATTCATTTTTCAAATGCTTTACCGGCATTTCTTATATTTTCCCGCTTAGTTTTATTTCCGGCAGATTCCCATTATAGCCGATCTCTACCATATCGCCTTCCGAGATATTATCATAAGATTCCTTATCGATACAATATTCTGTATTGTCGATCACTAAAATCCATTTGTCTACAGGATTTAATTTTTGTCCCCAGAGATTCGGGAAAAGGTCTCCCAAAATAGGAATACATAGAGAACCGTTTTCGGTTTCGTAGTCCGTTTTATACTTTTTCTTTTGCACAATTCCTGCTTTCATTCTACAAAATTTGTTAAGGTGAATGTTCTTAGTCTGTGTTAAAACCCAATCTTATCTGTACAAGTCGTTCTCCAAAGTAAAGTAAAATAATAATACTACGCAAATGCTTTGCATTATAATCCTTCTTTTTAAGAATTGAGGGCAAATTTTGCTTTGTTAAAAAATGTTCCTACCTTTGTGTAAATTATTTACAACCGCTTTATACAGAATGTCATGTAATTGTTTAGTTTACATAGCGGGTTTCGTACCGCCTTTGTCAAGACTGTAACTCTTTTGTTTGCAGCCCTTGTCAGCTATTGTATTCTATAAACTAAAAACAATTACATTATGTTATCACAAAAATATGGTCGTACCTATCATTTCCCGTTTTCGCCCGGAACCACAAGCGACGACCGCATCAATCATACATACTGGGACGATATCCGGCAGATAGAAACCCTTGTTCATACAGAAAAACTGGATGGTGAAAATAATTGCCTCAACCGGTTCGGGGTGTTTGCCCGTTCACACGCTGCACCGACTACTTCGGCGTGGACAAATCAGATACGTGAACGCTGGGAGTTGATAAAGCATGATCTGGGAGATATAGAACTTTTCGGAGAGAATCTGTATGCCGTTCATTCCATCGAATATAAAGCGATAGAGTCGTATTATTACATCTTTGCAGTACGTTGCCTCGACAAATGGCTCTCGTGGGAAGAAGTGAAGTTTTATGCTGCATTGTTCGATTTTCCTACTGTTCCCGAACTGCTGATAGAGCCGACAGCCGGACTAACTCAGGAAGGCTTGCAGAATCGGATCTTAGATTGGGCAAAGGAGCCGAGCATATTCGGTTCGACAGATACCCAGACACATACCGACTGTACACGCGAAGGAATAGTGAGTCGCAATATGGGTGAATATGCTGTGGCTGATTTTGCCCGTAATGTATTCAAATATGTACGCAAAGGCCATGTAAAAACCGGTGAACACTGGACACGTAACTGGCAACGTGCAAAATTAATCTGGGAAGGAGGGAATAATTATGAGTCCTGAAAAAAGAAAACAACGATTGATCAACATTTCGAAAAAGAATGTATCATATCTTCTGCATAAAGGTGTAATATGGTTTAATAGAACCTTTCTGCCAGATGTGTTGGAAGCTGAAAAGGCGAAAGAAATAGATAAGAGTATTTTGTCAGATATATGGTATCTGATCGGAGATGCCTATGATATGAACGATGCGCCGATGAAAGCCTTAAAGTCTTATAAAAAAGCAATCTCTCTGGATAAGACTAATTCTGTTGCCTATAGGGAGGCCGCTCTGATTTTAGAGGAAATAGGGAAATACGATCTATCTCTGAAATATATAGATAAGGCACTGGAAATAAAACCTGATGATGACTATTCTATTGGAGATAAAGAAAGTATAATTGCTAATATAGCTCAGAATACTACTCCTCTCTACGAAAAAGGTGATATTATTTGGATGATGAACGAGAAACTGGCTGATAAAGCATATCAGTTGGTGATAGATAAATTGATTAATACCATCGATGCCGATCAGTTGAAGATATTGGCAAAAGCTTATGGCGGATTAAATAAGGCAAGAGAATATTTGGAGATATGGAATAAGATATCGCATCTTGCTGTAAATATTGAAATAGGTTATGATGATTGGTTTTATATGCCGGTAAGAGTTTTCAATTCAGATTCTATATGGAGAATATTCAAGAAAATGAATAATAATATTAAACCATCCATCTTTATACATTTTGATTCACTGGATGAGGAGTATAAAAATTTATTTATTGAAGAGTATCGCAATCTTGTGTGTGATTTTTATATCAGTAAGGCAACCGGTGACATAGAAAATATAAGTAAGATGAAAGAGCGATTTCCTAAATGGAAGGAATTAAATTATGCGAGATAATACAAGACGAAATAGAAATATAGGTACAGCAAAGCAAGGCTATGGGCAAAACAATAAAATGAAAATAGCAGAGCCTTTGTTTACCTCTGATTGTCGATGGTTCCCCGAACGCCTTGAAAAATACAGAAAAGAGGTGCGGGTAATAAACGACCATGAATTTGTATTCATTGTAGAGGACACTATAAAAGGATATTACCATGCTTGCCGTGTAGATGATGTTGCGGGGATGATTAGTCATGTACCTGTCGACGATTATGGAGAAATGAAATACATTGTTCTTCGTCAGCCTAAGAGGAAAGAAGCACTTCTGTCTCCTGTTTGGGGACGATTGATCTATTCGTATGAATTTGAAGGAGATTATTTTCCTGCCATTATTTTGGAGGCTGCAGAAGAAGGTTTTTTATTGAAATTTTCAAGGAAGCTTTCTGTAGGGAATGTAAAGGAGATCGAACGATTGAAAAAAGACGGATATAAATTTGTTGAAGACCGGAAATCCTTTCAGGCTCAGGTATTTCCTGAAAATGTAAGAAGTACCCTGTTATACAGAACCTTGCTTCATGAATTTGGGCATTACAGGCAATATCTGAGTGTTGTTGAAGATCCCGGAGATGAGGACGAGGAATTTGAAGAATGGGAAAAAAGACGTGACTATTATCACGACAGTATTCTTTCTTCCGAGAAAGAGAAGTTTGCACATTCGTATGCAGACAAGTTGAGAACAAAACTAGAAAATGAAGGTATTATACCTCTTGAAAAGAAAGGAAAAATGAATTATGATTTGGAAAATAGCACAAAATAAAGATTGGGATGCCCTCGAAAAACGGTTTTCGTGGGTAGCCGATATGAAAGATGTAGCGCAACATACGACACATCATGCAGAAGGAGATGTTGCCGTGCATACACAAATGGTATTAAAGGAATTGGAAAATATGCCTGCATATAAGGCCTTGCCCGAACAAGAGCAGGAAATACTCTGGGCAGCAGCTTTGTTGCACGATGTAGAAAAACGCTCGACCTCGCAAGATGAGGGAGGTGGAAATATTTCGGCCAACGGACATGCCCGCAGAGGAGAATATACAGCCCGTACAATATTGTACAGAGATATTCCCACTCCGTTTTATATTCGAGAGCAGGTGGTGTCTTTGGTGCGCTTTCACGGATTGCCATTATGGCTGATGGAGAAGCTTGAACCTGCGAAGAAGATACATGCCGTATCGTTGAGAGTAAATACTCAACACCTGAAGATATTGGCAGAAGCAGATGCACGTGGGCGTGTGTGTGAAGACCTGCCTCACCTGTTGGAATCGCTGGAACTGTTTGAAATATTCTGTAAAGATGAAGGTTGCTGGGGAAAGTCTCTGGAATTTGAAACACCGAACGCACGGTTCCAATACTTTGATACAATAGACGGTTACATAGGTTATGTTCCGTTCGACAATTTTAAGAGTGAAGTAACCATGCTTTCGGGGCTTCCGGGTATGGGGAAAGATCACTATATACAGTCTCTTGGCACTGATATCCCTGTTATAAGCCTCGATGCTCTTCGCCGTAAACACAAAGTGAGTCCGACAGACAGATCGGCTAACGGGAGGGTAGTGCAGGAGGCAAAAGAACAGGCACGCGAGTATTTGCGTAAGGGACAAAATTTTGTCTGGAATGCAACGAATATCACACGACTGATGCGTCAGCAACTGGTAGACTTGTTCGTCCTGTACGATGCAAAAGTGAAGATCGTATATGTGGAAAAGCCATACGATGTTTGGCGAAAGCAAAACCGTAGCCGCGAACATATGCTGCCCGAAGATGTATTGGATAAGATGTTGGCTAAGCTTGAAATTCCGCAACTGACGGAGGCACATGAAGTGGAGTATATTATAGAAGAGTAAAGCAATGAACAGAAGAACCGCTACGAAAGTAAAGAACGGGTGTGTACAAAAGAAGAACAATCATAAGCTGACGCCCAATTACTGGAACACCAGACAGGATGTTCTCCAGATAGATATGGAGCCTGCCGGAAAGGGGTATAAGCATTTCTTAAAAAAGCGGGATATTATTAAATTTTTGGAGATACTTCCTAACTGGGAAGAGATAGATGTTGAGTTTGATGCTATTCTGCTAGCAGCAGGTGAATATAATACCGATGGTTGGTATACAAACGGAGTAGTTGGTATATGTGCGTGGGAGAAAGAGATGACAAGGAGTTCGTCTATAGAGTATTTTAATGATCATAAGGACTTATTCGACAGGCTAAACCTTAGATACGAGATTAAGAAAGATAGTGTTATATGCCATTGGGAAGAATACCAGATACGCGCATATTTGCTTCTGCATATTCTGTTGCATGAGATAGGACATCATCACGACCGTGTAACGACTAAGTCGAAAAAATATATTGCCAGAGGCGAAGAATATGCAGAAAGCTATGCTATAAAGTATGAGAAGATAATATGGAACAGATATTTTGAATGTTTTGGTCGGGAGTAGAAAGCCTGTAGTTAAATTTTTTTAAACTTTTTAAAGACTTCCTTGTTCACTTAGTAGATTTAGTAAGTAATAAACATTCAATAAATTAAACGAATTATGCATAAAACAATATTATTACTGTTTTCGATCGCTTTACTTTTGGGAGCATGTAGCAGTAAAGGAACAACAGAGAAACTAGTGGTGGCTTCACAGCAGGGTGATTGTGTAGGCGTTGCGCCTATGAAATGCCTTTTGGTGAAAAAAGAAGGCCAGACAGACTGGGAGTTTTTCTACAACAACATAGAAGGATTTAATTACGAACCCGGATATGAATATGTCCTCGATGTGAAAGTAGAAAAAATAGAATATCCGGCAGCCGATCAGTCTGCCCTAAAATATACTTTGGTAAAAGAAGTGTTGAAGGAGCAAAAAACTTCCGAAAATCTGCCTAAAATGCAGGTGGAAGAACTTGTAGAAGATATTACTCTTTCGGGCGATTCTATACAATGATAATCTATCCTTATAAATAGCAAAGAGGTCATCCTTTGGGATGGCCTCTTGCTTTATGTATATATTTATTATTTCAATGCTTTTTGCAGCCGATCTTCCAGATCATAGCCATATAAATCTATCCCCGTTATAAGTCCATCAGGATCGATAAGATAGTTTTCGGGAACAGCATTAATCTTATATTGATCTACAATAGGACTGCTCCATGCTTTCAGGTCAGATACAGTAGTGTAAGGCAGTTTAAGCTCATCTACAATTTTTTTCCATTGCTGCTTATTTCCCGCTTCCTCTATCATGAAACCGATAACCTCAAAACCCTTCTCTTTATATTTGGCATATAGTTGTGTTAGTTCTTGTGCCTCACGATGACACATATCGCAAGTAGGAGACTCAAAAGTCAACAATACCCATTTCCCCCTATAGTCCGATAGCGATACAGTATCACCCTGTAAAGTAGTGGCTGTAAAGTCAGGTGCAGCATGACCTGTGCCTATGCGCTGTTTATTCCGTATATTCCGTTGCAGGCGTTGTCCCGGTACAGAATTTTTTATCTCATCATTTAGCTGTCCGAATAGCCTGTCTACCTGCTCATCCTCAGGATGCGATACTAGCTGTGAGCCCAACATATCTACAGCAAGAATACTGTTAGGATGGGATTCCACAAAGCCCATTGAAAGATCATTATAATCTTTGGTCAGTTTTTTTATGCGAATATCCAATGAATCGCGGTATTCCCTGGAGTACGGCTTGTAAATATCGTCCATGTCGTTGCGAAGCTGTACTATTTCCTGTTGTACAGGACGCACAATATCAAAATACTGCATAAGCAGATCCTGAGTTGCTGATCCCTTTATTTCAGCATTGAACAGTTGCTGTCCGGTTATCGTTATTTTTCCTTCATCGAGATAAAATCTGCGCTCGTCACCTGCCGTTGCATAATAAATATCACCGTTAAAAGCATATACCATGCGCGCATAAACAGGATGCTCTATACTTCCTCTGAATGTAAATTTTCCACCGTCAAGTAAGGTGGAGTCACGTACCGGACGGTTCGTTACCGGATCGGTGTAAAATAAAAAGACTTTTGCAGGGGCACCTAGATAACCGATTTTCCCTTCAATCAGATAATCTTTTTTTCCGGTAGCGAGAGCACTGATAGCGGTTAGTAGTAAAAGAAAAGAGACTATTATATATTTCATTTTCAGTCTGAATAAGAGTTAAAAAAATACCTAAGAAGCAGTCAACCTTAGTAGGGAAATAGTATCCCGGCTAAGGTTGACATAGTTTTCTTTTAGAGTTTGAGGAATAGTACCCTTATTGTTTTTAAGTATTCCTCAATTATTTTACGAACCATTGCATATAACGTCCTTCACCTCCGTTGATAGTATTGTGAGGTTTTAGGTCTAAAGTTCCGGTACCACTACCACATGTTTTAGTAGTGAAATCGTAATCATCAGCAGAGGCTCCACCGCATTTACCGAAGTGGTGATTACCCTGGGTTTCTCCAAACCAACCGAATGCGTTATTCATCATACTTATTCTCGCTTCGTTATTGCTCGCACCTTTATTAGGAACTACTTGAAACAGTGTTGACGAACCGACCAATCCGAAGTCCCAGTGAGTAGTATAAGTTGTATTGTTGTAGAAAGCAATGTATGGGTGACTTACCATTTGGCCACTTGCATCTTCATACAGACCACCATAGTCACCACCACCACTAGTTCTTACTTCCCATTTTTTACCCCAGATCTTACCTGTAGCTGGAACACGTGCCAGGGCACCAAAAGTAGTTTCTATCGGATTTTGAGCAACTGTCCTTGGAGAAACTACTCCATAATTGTTGAGAGCCCATGCATCATTCATGTCTGTCGGGTTCTCGGCTATACGCACTTTTAGAGTTGGATTTGTCGTTGAGTTAGGGAAATGTCTGAACTCGTCGCGTGTCAAACGATAGTCTGAATAGTTTATTGTTCCGTCTTCAGTTGTAACACGGTTACGAGGTATATTTGTTGAAAATATATATTGACCTGAATTTCCAACTACCATACTATTTACAGGTATGTATGTACTATAGGCTACTCTTTCACTAAAAGACCATACCAGAGTATAACCCCCATTAACAATGTCACAATATGTTTTAACCGGAGTCTCTGATGCATCGAGACAGTCGCGCAGGAAGTATTCTCCATTCGTTACATCCGGACGCTCTTCATAGATATCGAGACATTTACAGGCAGGGTCGGCAAATGTTCCGAGTGTAGAGGTAACACTTATAACGAAAGAACATTGGTTTTTAATAGAGCCATCAGTTGTAAAATTATATGTGTATTTACCCGATTTCTTTGGTACACCCTGTGCTTTTACTACAAGAACAGCATCTCCCAGATCAGTAAATGTTTGATTGGCAACGAATTTTACACCGTTTATCAGTTCTGTTTCCCAAGTAGTGGTTCCGTCCATAATTACTTCAACGGGAATTTCCACATAATTAGTAAAACTACTTACTTCTGCACGAGTTTGATAATCACCGAATACCTTTATGTCGTCACAACTATTAATGCGATAAGTCAAAGAAGCTATTCCAACAGTGATCTCTACACTACAAAGGCTTCCAATAGGGCTTCCATTGTTAGTGAAGCTTACTCCGTCCACTCCGCTATTTGAAGGGGTTCCCATTGCTTCAAGTCTCACCTCAAAATTTCCGGTACTGTCAAATACTCCTGATGCCTGGAAATAATATCCGTTACCTGTAGAGGCAATAATGCTATAGTCTCCTTTCTTTAGAACTTTAATAGGCATTATAATGTAATTTGTTGAAGTCACCGGAGAACGGCGATAGTATTGTCCGTATACACGTACTTTACTACAATCAACTTCTACTTCGGCTTTACTTTGAGTTTCAGATACAGCTATCCATTTCTCTCCATCCCAAAAATTGAGACCGGGACTTAGGTCTTCATCTTCTACTTCCAGAATATTAAAAACCAGCAAACCTTTGTGCGCTTTCTTGGTGGCATCATCTAATGCAGTTGCATCAGCTTCTGAATACATTGGTTGTAATTGGTCTTTCTTTACTAATTGTACGCGGGGAAGGCCAAGTCCTTGTGTGGCATTTACATCTCCGGCCGAATCTGCATCTTTAACGGATTTTAGCTGAAGCAAGGCGCCATTTACCGGACTCTCATTAGCCCCTACGACTACTTGAGCTTGCATATTGCCTAATCCTATGACTATCAAAAATGCATTCAATAATAAAACTGTTAGTTTTGTCTTCATTTTTTTTACTAGTTTAGTTAAGTATTAAAATTCATATGATTGGTTATTAAATCATCGTGTAAAAATTCAATGCACTGAAGCGTCCGGCTTCGGTTTTCACAAGCAGAAGGCAGGATAATGAAGGATAGACAAATATTGAAGACAATAAACAATACTTCGGTAATAAGTAGAGTAATTTTATCCCTTCATCTTTCTTCAGGCATTGAATTTGTATGTTTGATACAAAACGCAGACCGGCATCGTATATCTTATGATATACTGTCGGCATACGTGTAATTAAGCTTTTAACTGGGAAAATCAAGCAACTTTTGTCTGTTATGAACTTATTTGTTAAGTTCGTATGCATTTGTATATATACCCTTTTGTGTAGGTCTTTGCATATATATGCAACAATGCGCATAAAGTTGTTAATAAACTTTATGGAATAGCGTTTTGTCTGAAAAATTGTAAAGCTATTCGGTTTATTTACTCTCTCTCTCTCTCTCTCTCTCTCTCTCTCTCTCTCTCTCTCTCTCTCTCT
>JBEBPN010000049.1:0-22488 GCA_040395895.1 Dysgonomonas hofstadii | reverse complement strand
GATTTTGTCGACTAGCTTTTCACTGTATTTCATAATTTTCAATGTTTTGGGGGTTCATGTTTTCTGGTATAGATAAACTCGTTTGAAAATGATGAAAAAGTAATTGAAAGTCTGTTTAATATAAAGGTTCATTTTCATTAGTCGTTTTGCGTGACTCGGCATAACTTGAAATAAATTCAGTTCTGCTCACTACTAACGCGCCCTCCCGTTTTGCATTGCCCAAAAGTAAACAAAAGTCTAGTGCTTCGCTCCTCAGCGACCTGTCAACGGTTTGCCGGCTAAAAGAAACAAACGGGCTATCGCCCCATCCCTTTTCACGCCGTCTGCACCGGACAGGTGCCCGCTTGCGGAGCTAATGCACGGAGTCGCACGCGCTGATAAGGCAGTATTGTTGTCTCCAGATTGTGCGTCAGCCCGCGCCGTTAGCTTTATGGACGGGGTACCCGTAGGGTGAGAAAGGCGTAAAACGAAAACGTGTTTGAGCTTAGCAAGCAATGAAACCCTAATTATATTTTGAGCGAGTTTTTTCGTTTAGCTTTTAAGCCCTTTTACGGGTCGTCCTATAAAGCGTGGCGCTAAAGACTTTTTGGTTCCTTTTGCGGCTTTGGGCAAAAGGGATGCAAGTAATTTTTAATTGCGCGCAGTAATAAGTTGAACCATTATCACATACACTTTCAAATACAAATCAGTATTTTTCACGAATACATGAACCATATCTCGATTTACATTACTAATTTTGGCAAGCCTTTTGCATTGTGTTTTAGGTAAAATATGCAAAGAGTAAACTATAAGGTAAACGTTTTGCCTGTATTCTCTTTGTAATGGATTGATTATAAAATGTTTATTTAAGATATGAAAGAAGAATTTACACAAGATGATCTGGTGAGAGACGATGTTGCCGGGTCGGAGGATATGACAAATAATCAGACGGAAGAAACTCCTGTGGCCGATGCAAATGACAATGTGACCGACTGGGAGACAAAATATAATGAATTGAACGATTCTTATCTGCGGTTGAATGCGGAGTTTGACAATTATCGCAAACGTACATTGAAAGAAAAAGCTGAACTGTTGAAATCGGGGAGCGAACGTGTACTGATAGATATTATTTCAGTGGTAGATGACTTTGAGCGTGCACTGGAGAATGTCTCTAAAACTGAAGATTTGGATGCAGTGAAAGAAGGTGTAGACCTGATTTATAATAAATTCTTAGGTTTTCTCAACAGACATGGGGTAAAGGAAATAGAAACAGTAGGTCAGCCATTCGATACGGACAGACATGAAGCGATAACCACAGTTCCTGCCCAGAAGGAAGAAGATAAAGATAAAGTAGTGGACAGTGTACAAAAGGGATATACTCTCGACGATAAAGTAATTCGCTATCCTAAAGTAATTGTAGCAAAATAAAGTAATAAATACCGATGACAACTACTAAACGAGACTATTACGAAGTACTGGAAGTCACTAAAACAGCGACATACGAAGAGATAAAAAAAGCATACCGCAAAAAGGCGATTCAGTATCATCCCGATAAAAATCCGGGAGACAGTGCTGCCGAAGAAAAATTTAAAGAAGCAGCCGAAGCTTATGAGATACTGAGCGACGAACAGAAGCGTGCAAAATACGACCGGTACGGACATGAAGCTCCCGGCGGCTTTGGCGGACATAGTGGCGGCTTCTCTATGGACGACATATTCTCCCAGTTTGGAGATATTTTCGGCGGACATTTTGGCGGCGGTTTCGGTGGCTTTGGCGGATCCAGAGGTCCTCGTGTAAACAGAGGTTCCGATCTGCGCGTAAAAGTGAAGTTGACATTGAAAGATATTGCTTCGGGTGTAGAGAAAAAAATAAAAGTAAACAAATTCGTATCTTGTTCGCACTGTAAAGGAACGGGAGCCGATAATGGCACTGCCTACGAAACCTGCTCTACCTGTAAAGGTTCGGGTGTGGTCACACGGGTGATGAATACCATTTTGGGGCAGATGCAGACACAATCTACATGTCCTACTTGTAACGGTGAGGGGAAAAACATAACTAAAAAGTGTTCTTACTGTTCGGGTGAAGGCATTGTTCGCGAAGAAGAAGTTATCACAATAAATATCCCTGCCGGAGTTGCCGAAGGTATGCAGCTTTCGATGAGCGGTAAAGGAAATGCTGCCCGTCATGGAGGCGTTAACGGCGATCTGCTCATTGTGGTAGAAGAAGAACAACACGCCGAACTGTTCAGAGATGATAACGATGTTGTTTACAATCTCCTGTTGAGTGTGTCTACAGCTGCATTAGGCGGCAATGTAGTAGTTCCTACCATAGACGGTAAGGTGAAAGTAACCATAGAACCGGGCACACAGCCGGGCAAAGTGCTGCGATTGAAAAATAAAGGTTTGCCGAGCATTAACCGTTACGGTACGGGCGACCTGCTTATAAATATAAGCGTGTATATCCCTGAAAACCTTACCGATAGTGAAAAGTCTACATTGACAGGACTGGAAAATTCTCCGAATTTCCAACCGAGCAAGTCGGTAAAAGAGAAGATATTCAGTCATTTCCGGAAAATGTTCGATTAAGCAATATAGAAAAGAGGCTGTCCTGAATGGGCAGCCTCTTTTTGTTATTTTAGAGATGTTCAAAAAGCGTTTAGATGCGAAGCCGCCGATTGAATATCTTCTTTTTACCCTGCTCCGTTCTGTTGCAGATAAGTAATTGTATTATTGTCATCTATATCGAATTCCCACCAGTAACCGAATCCTCCGGTTTCAATTTCTTCGTCTTCATTTAGAAAAAGACTGTCGTCGTTGCGGTAACCCAGCATAATATCCTGATTTATGACTTTCAGATAGTAGTTGCCGACAGTCAGTCCGTTATCGATAGATACCTGATACAGTCCCCTTTGTCCGCAGAAAGTCATTTCATCTATTTGAATCCTGTTCAGTATATCTATTAGCAAGGCTCGTTGGCTACCCTCTAATAAGGCATATGATGAATTGTTACTTAAAACACCTTTCTTTAGCTCCCCGAAATATGATTTGATAGCTTTGGCACGCTTGTCTCTTCTTTCTTCTTCGGCTTTTAATATGGTTACATTATCCTGTTCCGTTTTGCTGAGCTTTACCTGATTGTTGTCACTCACAGGTTTGTACCACGAATAATTCTCGAAATGGGCTTGTATCTCTTTGCTTGAAAATTTGTATCCTTTGCGGGCGTATATCTCGTTTCGCATCCATTTCAATTCATCGTCACATACCTTACTTAGCTTAGAACTGTTCAATCGCTCCGAAGTAAAATTGAATCTGCCTTGAGAGAAGGCGGTGAGAGAAAGCAATATCAGACTGCCGGTTAAAATAAGTTTTCTCATATTATTTGTGTTTGCATTATTTAATATGCAATATTAAGTAAAAATTTCATATCTCTTGCTTAAAACTTTATCTTTGAGATCGGAAATAGCTCAAAGACATGAAAATAAAAGAAATTCTGCATACGATAGAACAAGTTGCACCTATTCCTTTACAGGAAGGATTCGATAATAGTGGTGTACAGGTAGGTGATGTCAGTCAGGAAGCCAAAGGCGCCATTGTTTGCATAGACGTTACAGAGGCAGTAGTAGACGAAGCCATTGCGATGGATTGCAATCTGATCATAGCGCATCATCCGCTGGCTTTCCGCAGTTTCAAATCCCTCACAGGAAAGAACTATATCGAGCGCTGCATGATCAAAGCCTGTAAGTACGACATTGTTGTATATGCCGCCCATACCAATCTCGATAATGCTTCGGAAGGAATAAACCGTTATCTGGCCGATATGTTGGGGCTTCAGCATGTAAGGATACTCGATCCGCAAAAAGATAAGCTGCTCAAGCTTGTGACTTTTGTTCCTCATTCGCATGCCGAACTGGTACGCAATACTTTGTTTAATACAGGTGCGGGACATATCGGTAATTATGATTCTTGCAGCTATAATGTAATGGGCGAAGGCACATTCCGTGCAGGAGCAGATACAAACCCGTATGTAGGAGAAATAGATGAACTACATATCGAACCCGAAACACGTATAGAAGTTATATTGCCTGCCTATAAGCAGTCGGAAGTGCTACGTGCGCTAATATCCGTACATCCGTACGAAGAACCTGCTTATGATTTCTATGCTTTGACCAATGTATGGGAGAAAGCGGGAAGTGGTGTTGTAGGTACTTTACCCGAAGAAATGGAAGAAGAAGACTTCCTGTACATGCTGAAAGACACGTTCCACCTCAATATGATACAGCATTCCCCATTGAGGGGTAAGCCTGTGCGCGATGTAGCTATCTGTAGTGGTAGCGGGGCTTTCCTTATCCCTAAGGCTATATCCTACAGTGCCGATGTTTTTATTACAGGCGAAGCCAAATACAATGACTTCTACGATGTGGAAGACAAATTGCTGCTGGCAGCCGTAGGACATTACGAATCGGAAATATTCACAAAGAATATATTTTTCGATATTATTTCAAAAAAATATCCTACCTTTGCAGTATATATGTCGGGATTCGATGTGAATCCTGTAAACTATTTATAATCAGACGGTGATATACTCCCGTTTCTTATAGATGATGTAGTAAATGAATAGTGTAAAAGCTATTTGATTACTGCATTTTTTTATGATAACAATTTATAACAAGAATAATTATGGCTAAGAAACAAGAAAAAGAAGTTACGGTTGAAGAGAAGCTGAAAACGCTTTATTCCCTGCAACAAAAATTATCTGAAATAGATAATATTAAAATATTGAGAGGTGAGTTGCCACTGGAGGTAGCCGACCTGGAAGACGAGATCATCGGTCTCGAAACCCGTATCAAAAAATACGAAACAGAACTGAAAGAAGCAGATACTGCCGTATCTCACCAGAAACAAAAAGCGAAAGACAGCGCCCTGAAAATAGAAAAGTACAAAGAGCAGCTGGATAATGTGCGCAACAACCGTGAGTTTGACCACCTG
This sequence comes from Dysgonomonas hofstadii, assembly GCA_040395895.1. Taxonomy (GTDB): domain Bacteria; phylum Bacteroidota; class Bacteroidia; order Bacteroidales; family Dysgonomonadaceae; genus Dysgonomonas; species Dysgonomonas hofstadii_A. The sequence goes on along the minus strand of JBEBPN010000049.1, from coordinate 17,524 downwards.
AGCAAGGAGATCGAATTTGAAACATTGGAGATCGAATTGTCTGATAAGCGTGTACGTGAGTTTTCTCAGGATTCTAAAAACCTGACCGAGCAGGTAGAGAAGAGCAAATCGTTTCTCGAAGAGCGTTCTGCCGACCTTGCACAGAAGAAAGAAGAGCTGGATAGTATCGTTTCGGAAACAAAACAGCAGGAAGAGCAGCTTCGCGACGAAGTAAAAGATATAGAATCGGAAGTAGAGCCTCGCTTGTTGCAGGCATTTAAACGCATCCGTAAGAGTGCGCGCAACGGTCTGGCAGTTGTTATGATCGAGCGTGGTGCATGCGGTGGATGTTTCAATAAAATTCCGCCGCAAAAACAAATGGATATCAAGATCGGTAAAAAGATCATTGTTTGCGAATATTGCGGACGTATAATGATAGACCCTGAACTGATAGGAGGAGCCGAATAATTTTCAGCTAAGAATTTTAGAAAATATATTACTGATCGGAAAGGTTAAAAGTAGCCTTTCCGATCATTTTTTTATACTTTTTTATGAACTTTATATTGTCTGTTTTGTTTTTAATTTTATCTATACTAAAAAATAAAATGGAAAACTTTTCTGCTTTTCTGAAAAATTACTTTATTGATTGTTAGTGATTTAAAAAATGAAATGGAAAACTTTTGCTTTTGTTTAAAAAATATAGTTGTAAAATTTGTGTAATGTTTACTTATTGACTAATATTGCATAAGGATTTAATGACACATTTTTTACCCGAATTAATTACCTCTAAAATATAAAGCAAATGGCACGAAAGGTTTACACCTTCGATGAGGCATATAATGCCGCATTAGATTATTTTGTCGGCGATGAATTGGCCGCGAAGGTGTGGGTTAACAAGTACGCATTGAAAGATGCTATGGGGAATATCTACGAACAGTCCCCCGAAGATATGCATTGGCGGTTAGCTAATGAGATAGGCCGTATAGAATCGAAATACGAGAACGGATTGTCTAGTAAAGAACTATATGATCTCTTCGATCATTTCAGGTACATTGTGCCACAGGGAAGCCCGATGACAGGTATCGGCAACGACTTCCAGATCGCATCATTATCTAACTGTTTCGTTATCGGTATGGATGGCCCGTCAGACTCTTATGGCGCCATAATACGTGTCGATGAAGAGCAGGTACAACTGATGAAGCGACGTGGAGGGGTAGGGCACGACCTGTCTCACATTCGTCCGAAAGGCTCTCCTGTAAAGAACTCGGCACTGACATCTACAGGTCTGGTTCCTTTTATGGAAAGATATTCCAATTCTACCCGTGAGGTAGCACAGGATGGTCGACGCGGTGCATTGATGCTTAGCGTATCTATCAAACATCCCGATTCGGAATCGTTTATAGATGCCAAAATGGAGCAGGGTAAAGTTACCGGAGCGAATGTATCTGTCCGTATCGACGATGCTTTTATGCAGGCCGTTGTTGACGGATCGCATTATACACAACAATATCCTATAGACTCTGATAATCCTACATACGCGAAAGATATAGAAGCAAATCAATTATGGCGCAAGATCGTACATAATGCGTGGAAATCGGCCGAACCGGGAGTCTTGTTCTGGGATACTATTATCAAAGAATCTGTGCCTGACTGCTATGCCGATCTCGGATTCAAAACCATATCTACAAACCCATGTGGCGAAATACCGCTTTGCCCATACGATAGCTGCCGTTTGCTGGCGATTAATCTATACTCGTATGTGGTAAACCCTTTCCAGAAAGATGCTTATTTCGATTTTGAATTATTCAAAAAACATGTTGGTCTGGCTCAGCGTATTATGGATGATATTATCGATCTCGAATCGGAAAAGATAGATAAGATATTGGAAAAAATAGATGCTGACCCTGAAACAGATGAGGTTAGAGGGCCGGAAAGACACCTTTGGGAAAAAATCCGCAAAAAGACATTGCAGGGACGCCGTACAGGGGTAGGTATTACTGCCGAAGGCGATATGATCGCTGCTATGGGACTTCGCTACGGAACAGAAGAAGCTACAGCTTTTGCTGAAGAAGTTCACCGTACACTGGCTTTGGCTGCTTACCGCTCATCTGTAGATATGGCTAAAGAACGTGGAGCATTTGAAATATTCGACGCCAAACGTGAGAAAAACAATCCGTTTATAAACCGTTTGGCTGAGGCAGATCCGAAGCTGTATAAAGACATGGAGAAATACGGTCGTCGCAATATTGCCTGTCTTACAGTGGCTCCTACCGGAACTACCAGTCTGATGACACAGTCGACTTCGGGTATCGAACCCGTATTCCTGCCTGTGTACAAACGCCGCCGTAAAGTAAATCCGAACGACAAGGATGTTCGCGTAGACTTTGTAGACGAAAACGGAGACTCATGGGAAGAATACATTGTTTTCCACCACAAGTTCGTAACATGGATGGAGAGCAAGGGATATCCTACAGCCAAGCGATATACGAATGAGGAAGTAGATGCAATGGTTGCCGAATCGCCATACTACAAAGCTACATCCAACGATGTAGACTGGCTGCAAAAGGTGAAAATGCAGGGACGTATCCAGAAATGGGTAGACCACTCTATCAGCGTAACTATAAATCTGCCGTCCGATGTATCGGAAGATCTGGTGAACGATCTCTATATCGAAGCATGGAAGAGCGGATGTAAAGGCTGTACCGTATATCGTGACGGTTCGCGTGCAGGAGTATTGGTTGCTGCCGATAATGATAATAAAACGTCGGATGAAGACGATTGCGGAGACTGCTACGAACGTCCTCAGATCGTACAGGAGCGTCCTCGCGAACTGGCTGCCGATGTGATCAAATTCCAGAACAACAAGGAAAAATGGATTGCTTTCATCGGACTGCTCGATGGCCGTCCTTACGAAGTCTTTACCGGACTATCTGATGATGATGAAGGGCTGATGTTGCCGAAGAATGTAAATCATGGGGTAATCATTAAGACGCTGAACGATGAAGGACTGCGTTCTTACGACTTCCAGTTCAAGAATAAGAGAGGTTATAAGACCACGATAGAAGGTCTGAACAGTAAGTTTAACCCTGAGTTCTGGAACTATGCCAAGCTTATATCGGGAGTGCTTCGTTACGGTATGCCTATCGATCAGGTGGTGAAACTGGTGCAGGGACTTGAGCTGAACAGCGAAACCATCAATACATGGAAAAACGGTGTTGAGCGTGCCCTGAAAAAATATCTGCCGAACGAGACTGAAGCCAAAGGTCAGAAATGTCCTGTCTGTGGATTGGAAACACTGATCTATCAGGAAGGGTGTATGAAATGTACCAACTGTGGTGCATCGAAATGCGGATAATGTAAGTAAATTATATAAAGTAAGGAGGCTGTCTGGAAAGTAAGATAGACAGTCTCTTTTGTTATTTTAATCAGAAGTGTTCTAAAGGTGTTCAGATGCGAAGCCGCCGATTCTCAGGAGGACGGGAGCATACTAAAGTATGTGACCTACGACTGATGAAGCGGGCAATGAAGCAGATGAGTGCTTTTAGGACATCTTTTTTTGTTTTATCTTTGTCCTAAACACTAAAACCACAAATCTTATGATGACGGTAACCGTTGAGGAACGCCATTTAATAGAAGAAATTATTTCAAAGAATACTATTTGTTATGTCGGTATGATCGATACTAACGGAATGCCTTATGTAATACCGATGAACTTCGGATATGCGGATGATATTATATATCTGCATTCGGCACAAGAGGGTGGGAGCATAAATGCTTTGGAGAAAAATCCATCGGTCTGTATCACATTCTGCACCGAAAGTGCGCTTACCTATCAGAATGAGGAAGTAGCCTGTAGCTACCGTATGAAAGGCAGCAGTGTTATCTGTCGCGGAAAGGTTGTTTTTGAAGAAGACTTTAACGAAAAGATAAAGGCGCTGGATATTATAATGAAGCACTATAGTAGCCGTACCTTTACATATTCCGAACCCGCCGTTCACAATGTACGGGTATGGAAAGTAGAGATTGAAGATATTTCATCTAAAATCTTTGGTGTACCACATCCCAATTCCCGCAACTATAAAGATCAGACTGAATTCTGATCAGGGTATCAGGTGACATTTATTTCTTCGGATGATTAAGTAGGGGCTAAAAATCTTTTCTAAATCGGGATTGATCAGGGTATCAGATGATTCATTGCCAGATATTTCCATAACGGGGCAGCCTGTACTGCCTGTTTTATGCCGTCCTTTTTCAGCAAGTCTATCAGCTCGTCTATTGTCAGCAGATGAACGGTGATGTCTTCCGTCGCTTCCAGATGTTGTTCCGAAATCTTTTCTACATCGGTAGCCAGAAAGCAATATGTCATATTAGTATGTGTACCCGGATTTACAGATAGTTCAGTCAGTAAAGACCAGTTGCCGTTGCCATACCCTGTTTCTTCCAATAGTTCGCGTCTTGCTGACACTTCCAACGAAGGGTCTTCTTTTTCGGCAACACCAGCACAGAGTTCCATCGACGTATAACCTAAGCCGTGACGATATTGTCTGACCAGGATAAATTGTTTGTCTTTGGTAATAGCAAGTACATTTACCCAATCGGGATAATCCAATATATAGTAGTCCGGTATTTCGTTACCGTTCGGTAGTTGCACATGTTCTTTCCTTACTGTAAACCAGGGCTCACGCGAGAGATATTCACTTTTCAGCACTTTCCATGCTTTGTCGTCTGTTTTATTCATTTTATTTTCTATAAAATTATTTCAGAAAATCTTCCCTTGCCGGAGTGAAGGTATCTATTATAACACCTTCTTCGAGGCAGAGAACACCATGATCTGTATCGCCCGGCACAAAGAAACCGTCTCCTTTTTCGAGTATCTGCTTATTGTTGTTTATCATTACCTCGAATTTTCCGCTTTCGATGTATGATGTCTGCACATGAGGATGCTGATGCACGTCACCTACGCTACCCTTTTCAAATGCTATTTTTGCTAACAGTATCTGACTGTTGTAGCCGAGTATCTGGCGGGTAACTCCGTTTCCTACCGTCTCTGTAGGGATTTCTTTATGTAAGAGGAACTCTTTGCTCTGTTTCATATTCGTTATTTATGTAATGGAAGTATTCTTATTTCTCTATGACAACAATATTCATTATCACCTTCGACAAAGGCTTGTCTTTCCCGTTAGTCTTTACATTCTGTATTTTGTCTACAACGTCCATGCCCTCTATTACTTCTCCGAAGACTGTGTATTCTCCATCCAGATGAGGAGCACCCCCTCTTGTCTTATAGAACTCGCGTTGGTCGTCAGAGTATAGTGTTTCGGCTTTACGCTCATTGGCTTCCTTTTCAGCTTGTTCCTGCCATTGGGTTCGCAGTTCGGTGATGCCTGCACGATTTCCTTCTTTATACAAAGCTTTGATTGTGTCCATGTTCGCCGATTGCAATTTGTTGTAGATATTCTGCTTCAATCGCTCGAAACGCTGCTTCTCTATATTGTTCAGTTTATCGTCAAAAATAAGTTCACCTGTTACAATATAGAATTGTGAAGCATCCGAAGCTTTAGTCGGATTCTCTGCATCGCCCCAGCGGGCGGCTGCCAAAGCTCCGCGTTTGTTGAATAGTTGGGGAAACCTTATCTCGGCCGGAATTGTATCACCCATTACCTTATTTTCTGCCGAATCGGCTTTGATGCTATTGGCTTCGTTGCGGGTATCGGGATCACCACCCTGTATCATAAAATCTTTGATCACTCGGTGAAAAGTCAGGTCTTTGAAGAATCCTTCTTCTGCTTTTTTCAAAAAATTGTCTCTGTGGATCGGGGTTTCGTTATACAGTTTTACTTTTATGTTGCCGTAGTTGGTTTGTATCACTACAACAGGTTCTTTTGGTTTGCTGCTACACATTGTTGTTAAGAATAATATAGGGAGGATAATAAATAATTTCTTCATGCTGTTTGTTTTAGTAGGCAAAAGTAGTTGTTTTATTGCTTTTTGAGGAACTTACTATAATACTCGTCTACAGTTATCATCGGTTTCATAGTATCCAGCCCGTATTGACATGCTTTTGTTTTCATTGTAGAGTCATTTTCAAATTCTTCAATTTCGCCTGTCTGGAAGTGTAATAGTTTAAAATTGGATGTAGTAGTTTCCCTTTGTGCTATAAGTATCTCCTCGTTAAACGAAAAAGAAGAGATCGAGTCCATCACCTGCCTGTTTTTATTTGTATCTTTTGCTCTGTATATTTTTCCTTCTTCGTTGTCTATATAACCGTAATCCAGGTCATTGATAGAATTCATCGAATAGGGATATACAAGTGGCATGCGGTAATAATCATAAATTCCGGCTTTAGTGAAAAACTCTTTAGGTATTTGCCGGTCTGTGGGTTGCACGCTTTTCAGGCTGTCCATATACGGAGAATCAGGAAACCCCCAGATCAGGTCTGAAACCGAATTCATAATTCTATTACCGAAGTAACCACAGCAGATTATTGTGAGAATGAAGAAAAGAATAGCCATCAGGCATCCTATACTCCGGTTTTTCTTATCACCCCATTTTACGATTGCCCAGAAGATAGCGACAATCACAACAAGAACACATAGTGAAATAATTACAATCAAGAATAAACCTATAAATAATTCGATCATATCCGATGCTTTTTTCGAGCATCAAATATACGTAAATTTCTTTGTACTGTTTTTAATCTTATTTAGGTATTCTGAATACTATTGGCAATGTAAAATATACATCTACAGCTTCTCCGTTTTGTTTTCCTGGTTCCCACTTAGGCATACAGTCTACAACACGTATAGCTTCCCTGTCCATATCTTTCTCTACTCCTCTTATTACCAGTATATCTTTTATATCTCCTTCTTTAGTGACTGTAAACCGCAGGGTTACACGTCCTTCTATTCCCATTTCTACCAATGTGGACGGATAGTGCAGATTACTGTATATATATTCTTTCATAGCTTCCTGTCCTCCGGGGAATTCGGGCATTTGCTCTACAATCACATATGGCTTCTTTTCTTTTGGCTCTTCTTCTTTTTCTATAGGATAGGCGGGTCTTATGGGTTCTTCGTGATAGTCGGGGATGTCCTCAAATTTTATAATGGGAGGGACAAATTTTATACTTATGGGAGTGTCTATGTTATTTTTCTTCCATGTAATAGCCAATGGCTCGATCCTGTTTTCTGCAAGAAGAGAAAAAGCTTCCGGTTCAGCCTTTTGTGTACACGAAGCAGCTAAAATCACACTTGTAATTATAAAGCAAACTGTAAAGTAGAATGGTTTTCTCATAGCCTTAAATTTATAGTATATGATAATAGAGTAAACTGAGGTCTGATTTTCCATAATCCGTATTAGCCTTTTTTGAATGTAATGCAATGATAGGTTTTCATTATTTCGTAAAATATACTAGATTTGTACTGATTATAAAATATAGCATGGTAAAATATAGAAGAATCCTCCTCAAACTTAGTGGAGAATCCCTGATGGGAGAACAACAATACGGTATAGATGTAAACCGTCTGAATGAATATGCCGAACAGATAAAAACTGTAGCCGATATGGGTGTGCAGATAAGTATCGTTATCGGTGGCGGAAACATATTTCGCGGACTCAGCGGATCATCTAAAGGTTACGACCGTGTGAAGGGAGACCAGATGGGAATGCTTGCTACAGTGATCAACAGTCTTGCACTAAGTTCGGCGCTGGTAGCTATGGGACAGAAAGCCCGTGTGCTGACAGCCATCCGTATGGAGCCGATAGGAGAGATTTACAGTAAATGGAAAGCTATAGAAGCAATGGATAGCGGTGAAGTCGTTATCTTGTCGTGTGGAACAGGCAATCCGTTTTTCACTACCGATACGGGGTCTTCGCTTCGCGGTATAGAAATAGAAGCCGATGTAATGCTCAAAGGAACCCGTGTAGACGGTGTATATACAGCCGATCCGGAAAAAGACCCTACAGCGACTAAGTTCGATACCATTTCGTACGATGAGGTATACAGTCGCGGACTGAAAGTGATGGATATGACAGCTACTGTTATGTGCAAAGAAAACAACCTGCCTATTGTTGTTTTCGATATGGATACACCCGGTAATCTGGAGAAACTGATGAGGGGTGAGAATATCGGAACTTATGTACACGCATAGATAAAATTTCAAGATTTAAGGTTTCAAGATTTCAAAATTGAGAAACCCTGAATAAATAATCTTGAAACCTGAAATCTGAAATATTGAAACTAAAAATATAATAATTATGGCAACAGACCTGAAACAGATTGAACAAAAAGCGGAACAGAAAATGCAGGCTTCCGTTGAGTTTTTAGATGAATCGTTGGCTCATATCCGTGCCGGAAAAGCTAATCCGCGTATTCTGGACGGTATCAAGCTCGACTATTACGGAAACCTTACTCCACTGAGTGGTGTGGCTTCTATCAATACGCCCGATGCACGTACAATAATTGTACAACCTTGGGAAAAACAAATGTTGAAAGAAGTTGAGAAAGCGATCCTTAACTCCGATGTAGGCATCACTCCCGACAATAACGGAGAAGTAATCCGCCTGAGCATTCCGCCGCTGACCGAAGAGCGCCGTAAACAGTTGGTAAAACAGGCAAAACAAGAAGCAGAGGATGCTAAAGTAAGTATCCGTAATGCCCGCCGCGATGCAATAGATTCTATAAAGAAAGCCGTAAAAGACGGTGTTGCAGAAGATATGGGTAAGGATGCTGAAAACGATATGCAGAAACTTCACGACAGATATATCAAGAAGATAGATGAAGTGTTTGCGTTGAAAGAAAAAGAAATATTGACAGTATAATTAGCCAATTTGAAGATTTGAAAATTAGCAAATGGTTAATTAATAATTTTCAAATTTGCTAATTTTCAAATTTGCTAATTAATGAACGGTCTTGTTATAAGAAATACGGGAAGCTGGTATCAGGTACGTACCGATGATGGACGTGATATAGAATGTAAGGTAAAAGGTAACTTTCGCCTTAAAGGCATTCGCAGTACCAATCCCATAGCAGTAGGAGATAGGGTTGTTATAGTCGAGAACAATGAAGGTACGGCTTTGATAACCGAAATTGAAGACCGGAAAAACTATATTATCCGAAAATCCTCGAACCTGTCGAAGCAGTCGCATATACTGGCTGCTAATATCGACCTTTGTTTTCTGATAGTGACTATAAATCATCCGGTGACGTCTACCGTTTTTATCGACCGTTTTCTGGCATCGGCAGAAGCATACCGTGTGCCTGTAAGCCTTATCTTCAATAAGACGGATATTTACGATGAAGATGAAACCGAATATATGGATGCCCTTATTGCCATGTATGGGCATATCGGATATCCCTGCATAAAAATCGCAGCTTTACAAAATACAGGAATAGCAGCCTTACACGAAAAAATAAAAGGAAAGATCACACTTTTCTCAGGGCACTCCGGTGTCGGAAAATCAACATTAATTAATTCGCTGATCCCGCAGGCAGACCTCAGGACAGGCGCCATATCAGGGTATCACGGAAAAGGAATGCACACAACCACCTTTTCGGAAATGATAGAACTGCCGCAAGGTGGATTTATTATAGATACTCCCGGAATCAAAGGTTTTGGTACGGTAGATATGGAGAAAACGGAGATATTTCACTTTTTCCCCGAAATCTTTAAATTCTCAAAAGATTGCCGTTTCAATAACTGTATTCATATAAATGAGCCCGGATGCGCAGTTCGCGACGCTGTAGAAAAACATTATATAAGCGAAAGTCGTTATAAGTCGTATCTGAGTATGATGGAAGAAGAAACCGAAGAAAAATACCGCAAATAAGATGGAGGGTTTAAAACTCAGATTCGATCTGAAATCGTTTGTTATCTTTCTTCTGATCTTTCTTGTCGAAGTATTTATTGCATTATTTGTCAAAGATCGCTTTATCCGTCCCTACGGAGGAGATATACTGGTGGTAATGCTGATGTACTTCTTCTTTAAATCCTTCATACAGGTGAAGCCAATCTGGCTGGTAATAGGAGTTGTCGCATTTGCATATCTGGTAGAAATAGGCCAGTATTTCCAACTGGTAGAAGTGCTTGGTATGCAGGATAATATAGTAATGCGCACTGTTATAGGCTCCTCATTTAGTTGGGGCGATATGGTTTGTTATACAATCGGCGGTATTATTTGTTATTTAATTGACAGAGGAAAAACGAATAAAGATGCTACAGCAACGTAAAAAAGATTATTTGATCCGTCTTCTCGAAGAACTTATGAAAAGCATTCATAAGCTTGTCGATAAGCGGGAAAAGTTGAGTCCTGCCGAACGGAAAGGTATATTGAATGATGCCTTTGCTTTTTTCGTCACAAATTTTGAAGTTACCGAATCGGATACTATCGATGACTTGTCGGAAAAGGTTGCCGATATGGAATTATTGGAGCAATATGCCCGCTTGCTGATGATAAGGTCAGATGAAGCAGATGCAGTGAATATACCTGACTTGAAACGCGCTCTGCAGATTGTAGAGTATCTGGAGGCAGCCGATAAAACATATTCGTGGGACAGGGTAGTTCTCAGAGAAGATATTCTTCACCGGCTCGATAAGAGTGTTTAGATGAATCCGATATAATGTATTTTAACAGCTTTTAATATAAAATTTATTTATACCTTTGGCTTGGAGGAACTATTAGCCTATGGAAACAGCCAGTAATGTCATTCTTATTTTCCAGATACTTTATGTCGTCACGGCATTAGGCACAATGGTCGTTGTGATCTCGGAAAACAGGAATCCTCTGAAAACAATTTCATGGGTGTTGATATTACTGTTGCTGCCTTTGGTTGGACTCATTATATATTACTTCTTCGGAGAAGACAGCCGCAAGCAGCGACTGATATCCCATAAGATGTATAAAAAGCTCAACCGTCGTTCCATCGGGCGAAAAGAGCTACTGGAAACACTTAACCCTCCTTCTGAACACAAAGGATTGGTAAACCTTCTGAACAGGCTTAAAGCCTCTCCGTTGTATGGCGGGAGCAGCGTTACATTCTATTCCGACGGGGTAACAAAGTTCGATGCCCTTTTTGAAGAACTGGAAAAAGCCGAAAAACATATCCATATTCAATATTATATTTTTCTGGACGACGATATTGGTTGTAAAACACGCGATATACTCGTTCGCAAGGCAGCACAAGGTGTAGAGGTACGCCTTATCTACGATGATGTGGGTTCATGGAAAGCCAAGCGTGGTTTCTTTAAGGATATGCAAGCCAGAGGAGTACAGGTACAACCGTTCCTGAAAGTAGCCTTTAAGTTCCTGACCAGCCGCGTGAATTATCGTAACCACCGGAAAATAGTCGTTATAGATGGTAAGGTCGGATTTGTAGGCGGAATGAATGTTGCCGACAGGTATATACAAGGCGTGAAGTCCGGTATCTGGCGCGACAGCCATATCAAAGTAGAAGGAAAAGCTGTGGCCGGCTTGCAGACATCATTCCTTATTGACTGGTATTCTTCACGGAAAGAATTTCTGGCTTCGGATTCCTATTATCCTATTCTCGAGAATAAAGGAAATAATCTGATGCAGCTGGTAACGAGCGGCCCTGTCGGACAATTTAAGGATATACATCTTGGTGTTTTGCAGGCAATAGCCAATGCTAAAGAATGTATCTATATACAAACACCCTACTTTGTACCGACCGATTCCCTGCTTTTAAATATCCAGATGGCTGCTATGCGTGGTGTGGATGTACGTCTGATGCTGCCGCGCCATTCAGATACCACTTTCGTGCATATTGCATCTATGTCGTATCTGGCAGATGTGCTCAATGCTAAAGTGAACGTATTCTTTTTCGAGGCAGGTTTTCTGCATTCCAAGCTGATGGTGATAGATAATTCGCTTACCATAACCGGATCGGCAAATATGGATGTGCGTAGCTTCGAGCACAATTTTGAGATAGATGCGTTTATATATAATGAAGAAACCTGTCGTCAGGCCAAAGAAATATTTTTCAGAGATATGGAGCAGTCCACACTCTTATCTGCCGATGAGTGGGACAAGAGATCACGGTTCGAGAAGTTTAAAGAATCGGTGATGAGGCTGTTCTCCCCGTTATTATAAATGCGATAACAAAATGAATAAAAGAAGTTTTTTCGTCTGCCTCATATTTATCCTTCCTTTTTTGCTCAATGCCCAGACTATAGATGTATCGCTTCCCAAAGAGGCGAATAAAGAATATGTATTTATCTTAAATAAAGGTATCCGGCAAGATACGATACAGAAAGGTACATTGTCTTTTTCCGGAAATATAACAATACATATACCTGAGAATGATATAGGATATACAGGTATGGGGTTGTTACAGATAAAAGATAATGCTCCGTTCAGTTTTATTGTATCCGGAAATGACTTTAGTGTCGAACAAGGCGAAGATTCTAAATATATATTTAAAGGTTCACCGGAAAATACATACCTCTATTCTGTGTTGCAGGACAAGGCAGTTCCTGCATCCGATACTACTCTGTACGCATCCAATTTTATAGATATGGTGCGTTATATGCACCAATTAAACAGAGCCATACAAACCGGAAACCTTAAAGATAAATCAGAAGCCCGTATGTATGCTTTGCACAAACTCGATATGGATAGATTATATACCAGTGGTATCTGGTACAACGTTATCGACGGACTGATACGGCTGAACACCGATCAACAGACTCTAGGACAAAATATGAATGAAATACTGGGGCGGATAAAGTCGCAGGAAGTATATGAGCATTTAGTCAATAACCTGATAACAATTACACAGCAATTCGGACTCGACGATGCGTTCGATATTATTATACCTTATGTTCAGCAATCAGGCAGAATAGAAACCCCGCGTGAAAATATATTTACGGCTTTTGCTATGGCTAAGGTCAGGCGCGGAATGCCGGCACCGGCAATAGAAGGGCTAACCCCTTCATTAGGTGATTCTAATGCGGAAAAAACACTGTTGGTTTTCTATCAGCCCGACTGCGAGAACTGTCATATTCAATTAGAACTTTTAATAAAAAATTATCCTAAATTAAACCAAATGGGGGTTAGGATAGTCTCATTATCATCAGACCATCTGAAAGAGTCTTTCGAGAAAGATAAAAAACACTTTCCATGGGTTGACAATGACAAGCTTTGCGATTTTCAAGGCTTTAGTGGTAAGAACTTTTTAAACTATGGAATAATGAGCACACCGACATTTTTTTTAATTGATAAAGATGGAATAGTAATTCGGCGATATGCGTTAGTCCCTGATATTGACTTTTTTGGTGAAAAAACAAACTAAAAATAAGGGTAAAACACCAAAATAAAGATATTTTTATTTGTATTCGTTAAAAAAACTATATCTTTGTGCCTTGTATTGATCTGTTTGGGAAACCGGACATTATAAAAAATAAGAGTATAATTTAAAATAGAAGTCTTAATAAGGTTATTTATTAAGTTAGTTTATGAGCAAGAAAGTTGCACTAATCACAGGCGTTACAGGACAAGACGGAGCCTATCTGTCTGAGTATTTGATAAAAAAAGGTTATACAGTTCATGGTATTAAAAGAAGATCGTCGATGTTCAATACCGACCGTATCGACCATTTATATCAAGATCCGCATGATGAGAATCGAAACATGATACTTCACTACGGAGACATGACAGATAGTATGAATCTGACCCGTATAATAGGAGACGTGAAACCCGACGAGATTTATAATCTCGCCGCGATGAGCCATGTGAAAGTCAGTTTCGACACACCGGAATACACTGCTAATGCCGATGGTATCGGTACCCTTCGCGTGCTGGAAGCTGTGCGTTTGCTCAATCTGACAGATAAAACCAGAATATATCAGGCTTCTACATCCGAACTATACGGTCTGGTACAGGAAATCCCTCAGAGAGAAACAACTCCGTTCTACCCAAGAAGTCCGTATGCAGTAGCCAAACTATATGCTTACTGGATTACGGTAAACTACAGGGAAGCTTACGGAATGCACGCCAGCAATGGTATCTTATTTAATCACGAGTCTCCGTTACGAGGTGAGACTTTTGTAACAAGAAAAGTGACACGCGCTGTTGCACGTATTGTTTTGGGATTGCAGAAAAAAGTATTTATGGGTAACCTTTCCAGTAAGAGAGACTGGGGGCATGCCAAAGACTATATAAAAGCTATGTATCTTATCTTGCAACAAGATACAGCTGATGACTACGTTATTTCTACAGGAGTAACAACAACTATACGAGATTTCATAAAAATGTCATTCTCTGAAGTTGGTGTAGAATTGGAGTTCCGTGGCGAGAACGAAAAAGAAGAAGGATTCATAGTGAATGTAAACGATGAAATCTTTGCCAAGACAGTTGGTGAAGAACATCTTGCTGCATTCAAGAAGAGACTAGGCGAAGCCGTAGTAGGTGTTGATCCTGCATATTTCCGCCCTACAGAAGTCGATATATTGATAGGAGACAATACAAAAGCCCGCACCAAACTAGGATGGGAGCCCGAATATGATCTGAAAGCTCTTTGTCAGGATATGGTTATTCATGACTTGGAGTTGATGAAAAAAGAAGAATACCTTAAAAATGCAGGATACAGGATCTTAAATTATTTTGAATAAGGAGAGATTTTAATGATAGATAAAGGATCTAAAATATATGTTGCCGGACACAGAGGATTAGTCGGTTCAGCTATCCTTAGAAACTTGAAGGAAAGAGGATACACGAATTTTGTGTTGAGAACACATTCAGAACTGGACTTGACAAACCAATCGGCAGTAGCAGAGTTCTTTGAAAAAGAAAAACCCGAATATGTTTTTTTAGCAGCGGCTAAAGTTGGCGGTATCGTAGCTAACAACACGTATCGCGGCCAGTTCATATACGAAAATATGATGATACAGAATAATGTAATTCATCAATCGTATTTGAATAATGTTAAAAAATTAGTATTTTTGGGCAGTTCTTGTATATACCCGAAAGAAGCTCCTCAGCCTATGCGGGAAGATACCTTGTTGACAGGGCCGTTGGAGTACACAAATGAGCCGTATGCCATTGCTAAAATTGCAGGGCTGAAGATGTGCGAAAGTTATAATATTCAGTATAATACAAACTTTATAGCAGTAATGCCTACTAATCTGTATGGACCGAATGATAACTTCAATCTTGAAACATCACATGTTCTGCCGGCTATGATCAGAAAGATACATTTAGGAAAGTGTCTTGAAGAAAATGCTTGGGATATTATACGGAAAGATTTGGATACACGTTCTATAGAAGGAGTATCCGGTAAATCTACCGAACAGGAGATTCTGAATATCATGAGTAAATATGGTATCAGCAGAAACGGAGACAAAGTTCAGGTAGAAATATGGGGGTCGGGCAAACCAATGAGAGAGTTTCTCTGGAGTGAGGAAATGGGTGATGCTACCGTTTTTATCATGGAGTCTGTAAACTTTTTAGACTTAACTAATGTTATAAAAGGAAAAGAAATACGAAATACACATATAAACATTGGTACTGGTACAGAGATTTCGATAAAAGACGTAGCAAATTTGATAAAAAAGACTGTCGGTTTTTCGGGAGATTTGTGGTTCAATACAGATAAGCCGGATGGAACAATGAGAAAACTATCAGATGTTTCAAAACTTCAATCACTCGGCTGGAAACACAAAGTTAATATCGAAGATGGACTACAACGTATGTATACGTGGTATAGTGAATACATACCACAATAAAAATATTAAAATAGAATAGTGTTTAATTATAATTTAAAAGATTGATTATGAAAAAAGTAAGTTTACTTTTAGTTTTAGTTTTTGCGGCTATAACTGTTTCTGCCCAAACTAGCGGAGTTAGCGCAGAAGCTGGTCGTAAGACGACTTTTCAACGTAATGGTTTTTGGGATAACTGGTTTATAGGTGTTGGTGCCGGAGCTAATGTTTATTTCGATGACAATGGTAAAGATGCTGATTTCTGGAGCCGTCCGACTGTAGCACCTCAATTCCAAATTGGTAAATGGTTCAATCCATACCTGGGAGGTCGTGTGAAAGTAACAGGTGGTGCTCTACATAGCTTCAATGCCGGTGCAACGCAAATGCTACACCAAAAATATGTAGGAGCAGAAGTTGACTTCATGTGGAATGTTTCTGACTATCTGTTGAAGTATAACTCAAAACGTGTATATAGCTTTATTCCATTTGTCGGAATTGGTGCTATGTATGGTTGGGATTATAAAGTAGATGGAAAAGTTCTTCCTAAGAACAACCAAAAAACAGCTTCTATCAACGTGGGTATCATCAACAACTTCAGATTCTCTGAAAGAGTATCTTTGGCTATTGAGATCTCAGGTGCTATGATCAAAGAAGACTTCGACAAAAAAGTTGGTGGTGACTGGTCTTATGACGGAGTTGCTAACGCTTCTGCCAGCTTAGTATTCAACATTGGTAAGAAAACTAATTTCAACGAAGCTTTCTTGTTTGACCAAGCTGCTATCGACAAATTGAATGCTGACATCGCTGAACTTCAAAGACAAAATGCTATCCTAGCAAAACGTCCTGAAAGATGTGATAACTGCCCAGAGCCGACAACTAAAGTTGTTGAGAAAATCGTTAAAGAAGGTGGATCATTCGTTTCTAACGTAGTATTCTTCCGTCTTGGTAGCGCTAATATCGACAAAAACCAAGAAGTTAGCATCTACAACACAGCTAAATATCTGCAAGATAATCCTAACGCTAAAGTTAAAGTTGTAGGTTTTGCTGATAAGAAAACTGGTACAGCTTCTATCAACGAAAAACTTTCTGAAAAACGTGCTAAAAATGTTGCTAATACGTTGATCAACAAATACAACATCAGCAGCAACCGCGTAACAGTAGAATGGAAAGGTGATACAGTTCAACCATATGCTGAAAATGCTTGGAACCGTGTTGCAATTTTCTACACTGAGTAATATCAGAAACTGAAATACAGGAAAAAGAGTGGAGCGATCCACTCTTTTTTTATTTTATAAAATTATCTTTTGGAGATAACCTTTTGAACAAAACACTGTAAGCCAATTTTTTATCTGCTCGTGCTGATTAAGTAATTCTATGAGTACCAGTTCAACACAGGTACCATCTTAAGGGCAACTTTGTTGTTTATTTTTAGACGAGTAGTGATTCTACCTTATCTTAACCTCTATCTTTCCTTTCGGGTTTTCTGCTTTTGCTAATTCGTTTACAGCATTATCCCATGATTTATCATTTGGATTTAATTTGGAGCGAATATAAGCAGTTGTCATTTGCTGTATGAATTGCAATGTTTCCGGATTTTCGTCATTCGTCGCATTTGTTTCTAATGCGTCCCATCCCATAATACCACCAAGCATATGACCGGTATCAGTAAGCCTTAATAAAGTTTTCGGAGCCGGAGAGGTAGTGTAGATATCGAAACGCCAACTGTCGCGTGTCGAAAACAATGGGTTCTTGTCGCGGTCGCCTACTACAATCAAAGCATCGCGGGTCATAGTAGAGTAGTCTGTTCCTTTGGTTGCCGGATAGTTTTC
>JBEBPN010000048.1:0-22516 GCA_040395895.1 Dysgonomonas hofstadii | reverse complement strand
TATTAAATAATTTTTCCTAATTAACACAATTTCTCGGTTGCGTGTCTGTTGGGGCTAAAAATTTTTCGCCCGTTGATAATTGGGGGCTAAAGATTTTTCGCCCCTACCCATGCTGATATTGCACCAAATATAATACAACAAATGGTCACACTGTTATTATCGGGAGGATTAGGGAATCAGATGTTCCAGTATGCTGCGGCAAAAGCACTGGCAAAACGTCTCGATACCTCTTTGCGCATCGACACTTACAGCCTGACCAAAAAGACACAGGCAACCGCCAGAGCATACGAACTCGACATCTTCAATATAGATGCACCTCTCGTATCTTCACTGCAAAGCAAATGCCTGATAAAGCTGCGCCCCTATATACAACGGCACAGAGCATTCTTTCAGAAATTCGGATTCCTGACCGATACCTATGCGATCCTTTACCAGCCTGTGATAGAGACTATAAAGGGTAATATCACAATGTCGGGATATTTTCAGAACGAAAAGTATTTCAGAAACATAGCATCTGAAATACGACACGATTTTACCTTCAAAAAATCATTGACGGACAAAAATCTTTCTTTATCTGAAAAATTGAAGAGTACAACTTCCATCTCTGTACATATCCGCAGAGGGGATTACCTCTCCAACAAAGATGCATCAGCAAACTTCATTACCTGCGGCAGCAGTTATTATGAAAAAGCGATAAAAGCAATAGCAGAGAGAATAAAAAATCCGGAATTCTTTGTATTTTCGGACGATCACGACTGGGTAAGGCAGAATATCGGTTTTGACGGTTATCCGGTAACATTTATCGACTGGAACAAGGGAAGCGATAGCTACATAGATATGCAGTTGATGAGCCTCTGTAAACACAATATCATAGCCAACAGCAGTTTTAGCTGGTGGGGAGCATGGCTCAACGCAAACCCCGAAAAAATAGTAATCGCTCCTGCAAAATGGTTTCAGGACGATAAAAAGAATGAATTATTAGATGACTTCTATCCCGAAGGATGGAGGAAGATATAATTATGAATTATAAATGATGAGTTATGAACCAACGGTCACAGGAGCGAAGCGTATGTAATTGCTAGTATACTTTCCGAATGAGCGACTTGTAACTCGTAACTTGTAACTAATTATGGTAAAAGTTTCCGTTTTGATGCCTGTTTATAATGCTTCGCAATACCTTGCCGAAGCTATAGACAGTATTATCGCTCAGACTCTTGAAGACTGGGAACTGATCATCATCGATGACGGATCGACAGACACCAGCGACGAAATTATCCGTTCATACACCGATACGAGAATCCGATATTTCCAGAATGATGGCAACAAAGGGCTGATCTATACCCGCAACAAGCTGATCGAATTGGCAACAGGAGAGTATATTGCTTTTCTGGACAGTGACGACATATCCATGCCGGAAAGGCTGCAACAGCAAGTCGCTTTTCTCGACAACAATCCCGATTATGGACTCTGCGGTACATGGAGCCTGATGATAGATGTAAACGGCAGCAGGATAAAAAAGATAAACATGCCCGTTTCGGATGAAGAGATCAGGTGTTCGCTGCTATTCATCAATACTTTTGTGCAATCGAGCATCATGATCCGCAAAAAGATATTACTCGATCACCCTTACAATGGAGATTATCCATTGGCGGAAGATTACGAGTTATGGTGCAGGCTGTCGAGACAATACAAACTAAAGAACCTGCCTGCACATCATACCCGTTATCGCTGGCACAACACCAATATTAGCAAATCGAAGAAAGAGCAGCTAGACAATCTGGTTAAAAACATTTACAGAAGAGAGCTAAGTTATATTGGCATAGATGCTTCAGACAAGGAACTTACACTGCATTCGGCTATTCGGGATAAAACAATCTCGAATCTGCCATCAAAGCAACTATTACAGCAGATAGGAGAATGGTTGAAAAGATTATCCGAAGCGGCTATTCAAAGCAATAAATACGATAATACAACATTATTAGCCACAGTAGCTTTCAGATGGATATTTGCCTGCAAAGGACAAAAACATTACCTCAAAGCTTTATCTTTGCCAGTAAAGCTGAACATAAAAGGATACCGATTATTACTAAAGATGCTGCGTGAGCGGCTATAACATAAAACCTGATGCACCCACAGACCGAAGAGTTAAGAAAGATATATAACCCCGAAGGATCGGAACTGAGATCGCTACAACTGAAAATGCTGGAGATACTCAAAACGGTGACAGCCATCTGCGACAAGCACGGGCTTCCCTACTGGCTCAGTGGGGGTACACTTCTGGGTGCAGTGGTACATGATGGGTTTATCCCTTGGGATGACGACATAGATATAGAAATGCTACGCTCGGACTATAAAAAGCTGTTGAAAATACTGCCTGCGGAATTGCCCGCACATTTGTATCTGCAAACGCCTGAAAATAAGTATTATACGCTTCTTTTCTCGAAAGTCAGAGATCGGAATTCTGTCGTGTACATGAAAGACGAAGACACATCACGATACGAGGTAAAAGGATTTTATATAGACATCGCCCCTGTGGAAAGAAGCTATATGTGGATGAAAAAGACATTGGATAATCTCTACGGCAGAGCGTTCAGAAGGATAAAAAGAGGGCAGCCATTTCATTCCGGCCGCTATTTTTTCGAGTATAGCACTTCCCTTGTCCTATACCCTGTCAGTATCGTTCTGGTAGCATTAGCAAGGGCTGTTTGCGCCATTACAAAACCCGATTCGCTGGTATATAGTTATGGCATAAATGCCCGTCATGCCCAAAAGACAGAAGATATACTACCTGTAAGCCGCATCAAATTTGAAGGGATGGAATTTTCAGCACCACATAATCCGCACAACTATCTGTTTTCACAATATAAATGTGATTATACAATAATACCTCCTGAAAGCGGACGCCCTCAGCATTTCGTTAAAGTTGAGTATCTTTAATTTACTGCGCCAGACTGGTAAACAACTGAGATTCTTTCGCCTTTGCCTTATCTACCGACTCTTTATTCTTAGCGTCTATACCGTATTTAGCCGGATTAGGCAATACTAGTTTTGTTCCCAACGGTACATTATTCGGATTCTTTATTGCGTTTTTATTGTCTTCGTAGATATACACCCAGAACGACTTATGCCCGTAATGCTCCAGCGCTATATTACGCAGCGTATGTCCGGGACTTATCGTCACTGTAGTCAGTGGTGTCGTTGTACTAGCTGATGATGCAGGCGGTGTCGTTTCAGTTTTTGGCGTTGTCACCTGCGACTCCTGCTGCACAGGTTTTGTCGCTGCCGATGAATCTGTTTTCTGAGCTGTTAACGACAAACTATCTGCAACAATGGTATTATTATCCTGAGGCTTATTATTATCGGCTACAACTGTTTTAGGTATTTTCTTATCCGGCCCGCTGGTAAGGAATCGTGCAATCTCCTGAAAATACAATGCGCCTACTGCAAAACCCGCAACAATAAGGAATATGAAAAAGCCCAGAGAAATATATTTGCGACGGTTCGATTTCTTCCTGCGTTTTTCCAGCAATTCTTCTTCCGACTCTTCCTCATGTTCGGTTACTACCAATACGATCTTCTCTTTATCAACATTTTTCAGAAGTGCTTCTTCTTCTATTTTGTTGATGATACCTTGCGGAACATCGTGTTCATTTATTGTTTCTTTCGGTTCATCCGATTCGTGTAACTCCTTTACATTATTGGCAGTAAGAATTTGTTCTCCTGCCGGAGCAACTATACTTTTTTCTTCGGATGGAATTTCTTCTTCCTCTACTATCGTTTCTTCTTTCAGTACTTCTTCTATAGCTTGTCCTATCAGTATTTCATCACCTGCAAACGGTTCTGCTTCGTCTGTATCGTCTTCTGCCTCTATACTACTTACCTCTGTGCTTTGCTCTATATTATCGAAAGAAACACCATCCTCAAGCACTACACTTTCAAAGTGTGCAAACGGACGATTGATAGCTTCTTTAAGTAACTTATCAGGGGTAAAACTGAGCTTATAGTGCGCAGCTATCTCAATAGCATCACCGGTATTCACATCCACGCTTTTACGCGCATTGACCTTTACAAGCTTAAATGTACCGAAATCCTTTATTTTTACAGATTCGTTCTGCTCTATTGTTTCCGAAACAACCGTAAACAACTCCCGCAGGAAAGTTTCGGCATCTTTTTTTGTCAGATCCTGTTTCTTCGCCAGAAGATCAATCAAATCCTGAAGACTAAGCCGCTCATTCATTTACTTCGAGTTTTTTAAGGTTATCTTTTATTGTCTGTCCGGGACGAAATGCCAGAGAAATTTTTGGGGGAACCAGAAACCGTTGTTTTGAAACAGGGTTTACCGAAACGCGCTCGCCTTTCTTTTTTGTTTCAAACAGACCGAATCCCTGTATATTAACGGAGTTACTCTCTTCCAGATTGCTATTGATAATGGAAACGGCAGATTCCAGAACTTCAGAAGTCTGCTTCTGAGTCCATCCCATACGTTTCGCCAATGCTGCTACCAATTCCTGATTTGTCATAGGAAGTATATTAAGGTTAAATTACTTCTGCGTATAAGTCGAATGGCTGTGCCCCTATTACTTTTGCTTCATAAAATTCCCCAATATTAAGCATTTTATTTTTCTTTATCAATACTTCGGGGTCAACTTCTGGCGAATCGTATTCTGTACGCCCTATATAATAGTCAGGTTCTTCCCTGTCTACAATCACTCTGAAAGTTTGTCCTATCTTCTGTTCGTTGATCTCAAGTGCAATCCTTTCCTGCAATGCCATCAGCACGTCCATACGTTCCTGCTTCACATCATCGTTGATCTCATCCTTATAATGAGCATAAGCATACGTACCGTCTTCGTGTGAATAAGGGAAAGCGCCCATCCGCTCGAAACGGACTTCTTTCACAAATTGCAGCAATTCCTCAAAATCCTTATGCGTTTCGCCGGGATGGCCTACCATCAGCGTTGTACGCAGATGAATACCGGGAACTTCTTCCCTGATACGTTTTATCAGATCCAGCGTCTGTTCTTTCGATATATTGCGCCGCATCTTTTTCAGCATATTATCGCTCACATGTTGCAGAGCTATATCGAGATACTTGCACACATTATCGTTTTCGCGCATTACCCGTAACAGATCATACGGAAAATTCGCAGGATATGCATAATGCAGGCGAATCCATTCCACACCTTCTATTTTAGCAATGCGTTCTATCAGTTCAGGCAATCTGGCTTCTTTATAATTATCGAGTCCGTAAAAAGACAGATCCTGCGCTATCACCTGAAACTCTTTTACACCGGATGCAACAAGTCCTCTCACTTCTTCTTCCACCTCTTCTATCGAACGGGATTGATGTTTCCCTGTCATGATAGGAATAGAACAATATGAAC
Organism: Dysgonomonas hofstadii; assembly: GCA_040395895.1. Taxonomy (GTDB): domain Bacteria; phylum Bacteroidota; class Bacteroidia; order Bacteroidales; family Dysgonomonadaceae; genus Dysgonomonas; species Dysgonomonas hofstadii_A. The sequence goes on along the minus strand of JBEBPN010000048.1, from coordinate 17,132 downwards.
AGGTACGGTTGCAACCTTCCGATATTTTCAGGTAGGCATAGTGCTGCGGAGTAGTGATACTACGCTCCAGCGCCATATCCTGATGGTAGGATTTACCCAGATCGGAGATCAGTGCCTTCCAGCCGAATTTTCCGTAAAAATTATCGACTTCGGGTATTTCTGTTCTCAGCTCGTCCATATACCTTTCGGTAAGGCAACCCATTACGAACAGCTTATTCAGCTTGCGTTCTTTTTTAGCTTCGGCAAATTCGAGTATCATATTGATAGACTCTTCTTTGGCATCACCAATAAAGCCGCACGTATTGATCACTACTATTTCGCCTTCCGACACCACGGGGTCGTGCTTTACTGTGTAGCCGTTTGCTAAAAGCTGTTTCATTAACAACTCGGAGTCTACAAGATTTTTAGAACAACCGAGTGTTATTACATCTATTCTGTTTTTTTTCATTACTTATTCTCCAAACAGGCTGTCGACGAACTCTTTGCGTCTGAAAACCTGAAGGTCGTCTATACCTTCTCCTAATCCTATATATTTTACCGGTATCTTGAACTGATCGGATATTCCGATCACAACACCGCCTTTTGCCGTACCATCCAGTTTAGTTATAGCAAGTGCTGTAACATCTGTGGCTGCTGTAAACTGGGTTGCCTGCTCAAAAGCATTCTGTCCGGTAGAACCATCGAGTACGAGCAGCACCTCTTGCGGTGCTCCGGGAACGATTTTATCCATCACTTTCTTTATCTTGGAAAGCTCGTTCATCAATCCCACCTTATTGTGAAGGCGACCGGCCGTATCTATAATCACTACATCGGCGCCGTTTGATTTCGCCGAGCTCAATGTATCGAAAGCTACCGATGCAGGGTCTGATCCCATAGCCTGTTTCACGACAGGAACACCTACCCGTTCGCCCCATATTACCAACTGCTCTACCGCCGCAGCACGGAAGGTATCGGCAGCTCCCAGATAAACAGATTTACCTGCTTTCTTAAACTGGTTGGCAAGCTTACCTATTGTAGTGGTCTTCCCCACCCCATTCACCCCTACTACCATTATTACATATGGCTTTGAGTCTTCGGGCAGAGTAAAATCCTCTGTATCGATTGTATTATTCTCGGTAAGCAGATTTGCAATTTCTTCGCGCAGGATAGAATTCAGCTCGTCTGTACCTACATATTTATCTCTTGCCGCACGCTTCTCGATGCGCTCTATAATCTTCAGTGTAGTGTTTACTCCTACATCAGAAGTTATAAGCACTTCTTCCAAATCGTCCAACACGTCGTCGTCTACCTTCGACTTCCCTGCAACGGCGCGCGATAGTTTGGAAAACATTGATTCTTTGGTCTTTTCCAGACCTTTGTCCAGCGTTTCCTTTTTCTGTTTTGAAAAGAAATCAAACAATCCCATAGATGTTCTTATATTTCAGTATGCTACTTATATTTGTAACCATCAAAGATAGTGAATTTCAGGCTATACATACCAATAATGAAACAAAAAAAAAGCATCTGATAAAGATGAAGTATTTCGTGATTTCTCATTGTACCGACCGACAATCAACAACGGTACATTTTTTCAGTTTCTCTTTTTAAAACACAAAAGCCCCTCTGTTCAAAGACAGAGAGGCTTTTGTATTTCTTTATTTCGTGATTATTTGCTGAAATAATCTTTCACTGATTCGTTTGGAACCATTTCTTCTTTAAATGTATAAGCACCTGTCTTAGGCGACTTCTCCATTTTAATTACTTTTGCATAGTTACGACCGTCTTTCGATGAAGCATCGCGATAACCGGCCACTGCTTTCTTTGCCATGGTCTATATATTTTTACTTAATTTCTTTGTGAACAGTCATTTTTCTAAGAACCGGATTGTATTTTTTCAATTCGAGTCTTTCTGTCGTATTCTTTCTGTTTTTTGTAGTGATGTAGCGCGATGTGCCCGGCATACCGCTTTCTTTGTGCTCTGTGCACTCAAGTATCACTTGAATTCTGTTTCCTTTTGCTTTCTTTGCCATCGTGTAGGTCCTCCTTTATTATGCGTTCAAATACCCGTCTGCAGCAGCTTTTTTCAAAGCAGCATCCAAACCAATTTTATTAACTGTACGAAGACCGGCAGCTGAAATATTAAGGCTGATCCAACAATCTTCTTCTACCCAGTAGAATTTTTTTCTGAAAAGATTGACATTAAATTTTCTCTTCGTTTTTCTGTTCGAGTGAGAAACATTATTGCCAACCATAGCTTTTTTTCCTGTAATTTGACAAATCTTGGACATCGCTATCGTAATTTTTTATGTTTATTTTATTCTTTAATCGTGTGCAAAATCGGGTTGCAAATTTAGTGATATTTTTCAAACCTACAAATATTTATAACGTTAAACTTCTCTTTCTCTTATTTTTTTGACTACAAGGGTATAAATGATTTTTTAGTTTGCTTCGTCCAAATCCACTTTCAGTCTGAAAAATCTGAAACACAAATAAAATATATTAAATTTGTTAACCGGAATATTATTATAATAAAATCGAATCTGCTATGAAAAAAATCATCCTTTTTATCTTCATCTTAATACCCAGTTTCTTGTTATCACAACAGCAATCCGATCCTTTACAATTTATGCAGGGACTGGATCAGAACGGGAATCAGTTTTTTCAGATTGGAAACTATGTAATCAATGTTGTAACTATAGACAAGAAATACAATGAAAAAGAAATAAATAAGGTATTAAAGAAATACAACATCAAAAATCCTCAGAAGACCTATTCGGATCAAAGCATTACTTCTGAAAATACAGTAGTGGAATCCGAAATACAAAACAAGGAATATCCGGACGTGACAGAAATAGTGAAAGCATACTTTTTCCCTGTAGGAGAAAAGAAGATGAAACATATATCTTTGCAAACGATAGTACGCGATTCATTACTCGAAAAAGCTTTCATAGATGCTTACTTCAACAATTCGCTTGATAAATACATTGCGTGCAGCACCCACTCTACACGAACACTTAATTTTTTAGGACGTGAAATAAAACTGGGAGCAACCTGCGAATGGATGTTTGTCAACAACCTGCAATGTTCGGGTAACGGACAAATGAACTGGTCAGTTTATCCGACACTGGACGAGGCACAGGAAAGAACCCAATTCCAGATGAAACAAAACGCAGTAAGAAAGATTCTAAAAAGCGAAGAATTAAACATTGTCTTTGAAGGGGAACCTACCGTAGCGAACCGCATTGTTTACAAAATTGGCTTACCAAGACTGATAATGGGCGGCTCAAATAATCTGGCAGTCTTTTATGTTACAGCTAAAGTCCGCGATCAAAATGTAAGTTGTGTGTTGAGCAACTACGTTGACAATGAAGACGACTATTCACTGGGCGCCCTTTTGCATGAGGTGATGGAATTGACAGAGTAAAAATAAAAGATATTCTAAGCAGGCATCTTTCTTTTCATATTATGCAGCTATTTGCTATTTTTGCATAGAAAATGATGAATACGAAAAGAATATTAGTCACCGGAGCCAGTGGTTTTATAGGAAGTTTCCTTGTAGAGAAAGCACTGGGAAAAGGCTATGACACATGGGCAGGTATCCGCAAGAGCAGCAGCCGCGAATATTTGCAGGATGAACGTATCCGCTTTATCGACCTCAACTTCGGCGACAAGGTGAAGCTTGAGGAGCAACTACGCGAATTCGTATCTGAGCATGGCAAGTTCGATTATATTGTGCATAATGCGGGCGTTACCAAATGCCTGAACGCCGAAGATTTTGACAGAGTAAATTTCGGTTATACGGCTAATTTCGTGGATGCACTACAGACTGTAAATGCCGTACCCGATAAGTTCATACTGATGAGCAGCCTCAGCGCGATGGGTGTCGGCGATGAAAAAGATTACACCCCTTTGAAACTGACAGATACACCGAATCCGAATACCGCATACGGAAAGAGTAAATTAAAAGCTGAACAATACCTGCAAGCAACAAAAGATTTTCCTTATATAATATTACGTCCTACAGGTGTGTATGGTCCACGAGAAAAAGATTACTTCCTGATGGTGAAGACCGTAAAATCGGGATTGGATGTCGGTGCAGGATTCAAACCTCAGCACCTCACCTTTATATATGTAAGAGATCTGGTCGATGCCGTGTATCTGGGATTGGAGAGCGACATCTACAACAAGGCATATTTTGTAGCTGACGGAGATGTGTACACAGACAAAGAATACACCCGACTGGTGAAAGAAGTGATAGGCAAAAAACACGTACTCAGCCTGAAAGTTCCTCTGTGGCTACTAAAAGGAATATCCGTGATGGCGGAGGAGACATCAAAGCTAACAAAGAAGCCATCTACCCTGAACAGGGACAAGTGTAAAATAATGAAGCAACGCAACTGGGAATGTGACATTACGCCATTAGTTCACGATCTGGGCTTTTCGCCTCAGTACAATCTCCGGAGAGGATTGGAAGAATCGATACAATGGTATAAAGAAAATAACTGGTTATAATTATACACCATCCTTTTTACTTATAATAAAAAAAGAGAATACAAATGCGTATCAATAAATATATCAGCGACAGCGGTTACTGTTCCCGTCGCGAAGCAGATAAGCTCATCGAACTGGGTGCTGTAACCATAAACGGCCGAAAGGCGACTGTGGGCAGCCAAGTATTGGCCGGACAGGAGGTAAAAATATATGGTGAAGTAGTGTCCGGTAACAGCAAGACGGTTTTTATTGCCTACAACAAACCGCTGGGCATTGTAACTACTACAGACGCAGATGATCCCGGCAATATCATTCGTGCCATAGGGTATGAAGAACGGATATTTCCGATAGGACGGCTCGACAAAGATTCGATAGGGCTGATAATACTTACCAACGACGGGGATATCGTAAACAAAATGCTACGTGTCAACAATGATCATGATAAAGAGTATGCCGTAACAGTCGACAGATTAGTGAATGAGGACTTTATCAAGAAAATGGAGAATGGCGTACCTATATTAGGTGTAGTCACCCGCAAATGTGAGGTTAAAAAAACAGGAACGCATTCCTTCAATATTGTATTAAGACAGGGGCTCAACAGACAAATACGACGTATGTGCGACCATCTGGGCTATAAGGTTCTCAGGCTCGAACGCATACGGGTAATGCACATCAAGCTGGGAAATATAAAGTTGGGAAAATGGCGCAACCTCACATCGGAAGAAGTGGAAACATTATACAAGGAAACAGCTTCGTCCGTAAAAACAGAGGAAGCCTCAAGAAAAAAGTCAAGGCCGAAGCCACAATCACCGGGCACTAAAGCTCCCACACTGAAAGGCAGACCTGCCAATAAAAACTTTAGCAAGAAAGAGACAAATAAGCCGGAGGGCAGCGATAATCGCAGAGTTGGAAAATCAAATCCGCAAAAGGGGAAAACAAATACACCTTCGCGCAGACGGTCGCAGAGGTAGTATATAAAAATTTAATATATTTTAACTGATTTTTATCTGAAAAATCGGGCTGTTTTGCAATCTCTATTTTATTCGTTTACAGCCAAAATCATCAAATAGTCAACTCCACTTTACAAAATAGCCAAAAATGTGATTATCAAGAGATAAAACCTACTTTTTGTCATTAAAAAAAGCTAAGTAGTTAGACAGATAAGAATATTTTTGTTACCTTTGTACTGCCTTTAGGAAATCATGTTTTATAACATAAATATTTACAGATATTTACTTCCCTCGAAGGTGTTTTATTAGGATGGATATACTCGATTTTTTAACTATAAAAATTAAAACAAAATGATTAAAGTAGGTATTAACGGTTTTGGACGTATTGGTCGTCTGGTATTCCGTGCTGCACAAGGCAGAAATGACATTCAGGTTGTAGGTATCAATGACCTTATCGACGTTGAATATATGGCATACATGCTGAAATATGACACTATCCACGGAAAATTCAACGGTACAGTTGAAGTAAAAGACGGTAAATTGGTTGTTAACGGAAACGCTATCCGCGTAACTGCTGAAAAAAATCCTGCTGACCTAAAATGGAACGAAATAGGCGCTGAATATATCGTTGAGTCTACAGGTCTTTTCCTTGAAAAACCTAAAGCTCAGGGACACATCGACGCCGGTGCTAAATATGTAGTAATGTCTGGTCCTTCAAAAGACGACACTCGTATGTTCGTATGCGGTGTAAACCACAATGAATACAAAAAAGGCGAGCAATTCGTTTCTAACGCATCTTGTACTACAAACTGTCTTGCTCCTATCGCTAAAGTACTGAACGACAAATTTGGTATCGTAGAAGCGTTGATGACTACAGTACATGCTACTACTGCTACTCAGAAAACAGTAGACGGACCTTCTGCTAAAGACTGGAGAGGTGGACGCGCTGCTGCAGGTAACATCATCCCTTCTTCTACAGGTGCTGCTAAAGCTGTAGGTAAAGTTATACCCGAACTGAACGGAAAACTTACAGGTATGTCAATGCGTGTTCCTACTCTTGACGTTTCTGTAGTTGACCTTACAGCTCGTCTTGCTAAAGAAACTTCTTACGAAGAAATCTGTAAAGCAATGAAAGAAGCTTCAGAAGGTGAATTGAAAGGTGTACTTGGATATACTGAAGATGCAGTTGTTTCTTCTGACTTCATCGGTGACTCTCGTACTTCTATCTTCGATGCTAAAGCTGGTATCCAATTGAGCCCAACATTCGTAAAAGTTGTTAGCTGGTATGACAACGAGTGGGGATTCTCAACTAAAATGCTTGAACTGATCGCTCACATGGCTAAGGTTAACGCATAATCTCAGGATATTTACATATCTATATAGAAAAGAGCTGCTGTATGGCAGCTCTTTTTTTATTTTCGTAAAGAAGCTAGTAATCATTTATCTGTTATATTTGCATAAACACAAATATATGAACCTATGCACCTGCGCTTCTACATATTATTTATATTATTTTGTATTACAGCCTTTGCTGCTTCGCAAACTAAAAAGCTGGAACCATTCAGACCGGACACCACAGTCTTGATACCCCTCAATTTTAAACAAGTGGAAGCCGTTGATACAATAAAAGCGTTCGTTACCGTAGAGCAGATGCCGTCCTTTCCGGGAGGAGAAGCGGAGTTGTACAAATTTATAGCCCAGAATTTCAGAGTTCCTACATCTTATATTGAGGAGACCGGCATACAAGGACGCACCACCGTACGTTTTATTGTTACAAAAACAGGAGAGATTAAGAATGTAAAAGCTATCAGGGGAGATCGTGTTATGTGTGATTCTCTTGTGAGTGTAATAAAACGTATGCCTGACTGGATACCGGGAAAACAAAACGGGGAAACTGTAAATGTATATTATACACTACCAATGAATATTAACCTTAGACGCTAATTAAATATGAGAAGCAAATACCTTATACTAATCGCCGCTGTATTACTTATCTCGTGCAAAACGAATAAAAATACAGATAAGCAAGTTACTCCGGAAGAAGAGACCGCAGCCGATGCAGGGCATCTTATTCAGGGAAAAGAGATAGCTGACGTAGACACCACAAAAATATATGTTGCAGCAGAGATTATGCCGTCCTTTCCGGGAGGAGAAGCAGAACTCATGAAGTTTGTTATGACTAATATACGAGTCCCTTCTGTGCCCGAAGACAAGATACTGGAGAATACTTCGACCGCTGTAAGATTCGTGGTAACACGTACAGGTACTATCAGAGATATAGAGCCAATCAGAGAAGAATATAAAGGCACAATATTGACAGACTCACTAACAAGTGTAATAAAACGTATGCCCCGCTGGATACCGGGAAAAGAAAAAGGCGTACCTGTAGATGTTTACTTTACGATGCCGCTGCATGTAAATCTAAAAAGATAAGATTACAAACAATATCAATATATTCATCTAACAGAACAGGGATTCATATATCAAAAAATTTCAGAGGACAGACTTTCAAGAATTTTGTTATATTTTTAGCGCATTAATATTTAAACACACAATTTATGATAGTCTCTATTAACACTTACTACATCGTTTGCGGCATTATTGTATTTCTTTTTGCCATACCTGCTCTATATTCGCGGTTTATCAAAAAATCAGGAAGCAAAATGGATTTTATAATCTTTCTGGGGATAGTTTTACTGGTACCGATCAACTGGTTTACGCCGGCAGTCTTTAATGTTACCTCTTGCGATGAATACACCAAAGAGATTGTATTACTGCCCAACTCGGAATATTCACTTGGCAGACACAATTATATAATCAATAACAGCAGTTCGGCTCTCTACCTCGAATATATTGTATACGGACGGGTTAATCCAAACGAAGTAGAAGAAGATATTGTGATAAAACAGGGCGAGACTTACAAAGCCCCGTTCATACATCTGGATTATCCCTTAGAGGCAGCTCCTTCATCGGTAAGGATGAAAGGGGACGGCATGGTAAAGACAAGGCTATCGTGTATTAGCGAATAACAAAAAAGCCAGCTCTGTAGAGAACTGGCTTTTTCTATTATTATAAGCGAATTACTCTTTCAGCAATTCAGCTATTTTTTCCACAGTCTTTTTAGCATCTAGGCCTCTGGCAATTATCTTACCATCTTTGTCGATCAATACCAAATGAGGAATGGAAGATATACCGTAAGCTCCAGCTAGTTCGCTATCCCAGAATTTAAGATCGGAAATCTGAGGCCATGTGATATTCAATGCTTTTATACCATTCTTCCAAGCTTCTCCGTCTTTATCGAGAGAGATACCTACTATTTCAAGACCTTTGCCTCCATATAGTTTGTAAGCTTCAACCAGTTTAGGAGTCTCGGCGCGGCAAGGGCCACACCACGATGCCCAGAAATCTACCAGCACATAATTGCCTTTTCCTACATAGTCGGACAAAGCAGCATCCTTTCCGTCAGGTGTTTTACCTTTCAGGTCGGTATATACTTTACCTTCGGCTGTAGCATCAAGAGCAGCTGTAGTAGCTTCTATCTTTTGTATTCTCGGAATAGTCTTAAACTTAGGATCGATAGCGGCAGTCAGTTCTTTCAACTGATCAACAGAAAAACGATAATAGTTGCGGGACAGAATATAAGCACCTACCTGATTTTTTACGTTCGATTTAACAAAATCGTATGTACTGCTTGTTATCAGGTTATTCTTTTCTTCATATTCTTTCTCTAAAGAGGCAAGCAATTCTGTGTTTGCAGTATCTTTTCTTGCTTTATCGGCAATCACTCTCATTTCGGCGCTGATATCATCTGCTTTCAGCATAAGTGCCTGATAAGCATTATTGATAGGAGTACCTCTCACTGAGGAAACAGTATCGAGTGTTACTTCTATTTCGCCCGGTTCTACAACTACAGAAACAGGTTTGTTCATTTTCTCCGAATCGTCGCTCAGCACCACATAGTGCATGATAGGACCTTCTTTAGCCAGTCCTTTGAACACAAAGGTACCATCCACAATATTTGCAGTATCTATAGTTACACGGTCTTTCCACTCTCCATCCAGTGTTTGCAGATAAACCTGCTGTCCGTCCCATTCTCCACCCGGCAGTTTACCTTTAATGGTAAATGCGTCCTTCTCACCACACGATGTAGCTAATATCGCAATAGCTGATAGAAATAATACGATTTTTTTCATTTGAACAATATAATAAATTGGTTAATATATAAGTTTCTTGTTTTCTCTTGTATAAAACAAAAAATATTTACCTATTGTTTATTCCACTCTATTTATTTAAAACTTCGGCTATCTTAGCATCCAGTTCTTTTCCCCTCAGTTCTTTCGCCACGATAATACCGTTCTGATCTATTACAACAGTATGAGGTATCATAGATATACCATATACTTTCGATGCCTGTTTTACATCGTCCGCTAACTGTACCCAGATCATCTTATGTGCCATAACGGCGTTTACCCATGCGGCTCTGTCGTCGTCTACAGATATACCTACTATTTCAAGACCTTTAGATTTGTATGTATTATATGTGTTTATAAGATTAGGCATCTCCTGAATACATGGTCCGCACCACGAAGCCCAGAAGTCAAGAACCACACATTTGTTTTTGCCAGCATAGTCGGACAATTTTACTCTTTGTCCCTCAACGTTTACCAGTTCTACATCAGCAAACGGCTGTCCTATTTCCGGTATCACCCTGTTTAGTTCTTCAGCAAGATCTTTGATTTCGCGTGTATTACGGAAAGTGCTGTCTGCCAAAGAGATCAATTCTTTCATTTGATCTTTTGTAAATGAGTTGAAAGATGAAAAGAACATAAACTGTCCTGCCTTATTAGTTATATTGGCTTTAACGAAGTCGTAGCTTACGCTTTTCATTTCTTCCTGATACTTATCCATTCTCGTTTGCACATCCTGACCGCTAGCATCGAGCGGCACGGCATCTACATTTCCGGCCTTATTCACTTCTTCTATCAAACCGCCTATCCGATTCATTACGGCAAGCAGTTTATTAAATTCTTCATTCTTCGGAGTACCTGTCAGTGAAACATCCCGCTTATCGAAAGTGACTTTAATCGTACCCGGCTCGAGAATTAGCGTAGCTACCGGCGATTCTGGTTCAGGACGTTCCAGTTTGCCTACCGAAAGAAATCCCATAATGATATTTCCATCACTTATTCCTTTCAGTGTAAATTTATTATCTTTTATGACAGCAGAGTCCAGTACGCTAGCAGACTGAGCGTTCATACTATCTATTTTTTGCAGATATACAGTTTTGCCTTCAAAGGTATTTTCCGTAAAATTACCTTCGATTGTATAAGTATTCTTGTCCTGACATGAGTAAAATACTGCTGTCAGAACCAATAAAAATAATGTGATTTTTTTCATTATTATAGTTTATTTTAAATGGTAAAGTGCAAAGATAGTAAATAGTTACAACGGGCAGTTAAAAGAAAGCACGATTAGTTTCATCATAAACCGTTTTTTATAAAAACACACGGTATATTAATTAACCGATATTGTATGAAAATGCAAAAACTTTATCTATATATCAGTTTGTAGTTAGCCCCTCCAAACCTCCCCAAGGGGAGGCTACAAAGAGGGTAATAAAAGATGAGAATAATGTCAGTTTTACATACGCTTCGCTCCTGTGATTGATAATTGTTAGGTTTTAGTTAAAACTATCTCACGCAAAGATGTGAAGAAAAATACTTGTAACTGGTAACTGCCCGCAGGGCGACGAAATGGAAATCTCCGAAGCGGAGGCGAGGCAAACTTGTAACTAATGTAAGCTTTGTAAGCTTTTAGTTAAAATATTCTCAGTAAAAAGAGCAAAGGTGCAAAAGAAAAAAATGTGTTACCTTTGTTACCTTTACATACGCTGCGTTACTGTAACTGCTGATTGTCATTTTTAGACATATGGTATTTTATAAACTAATATTCGATCGCATTAAATGAAGATAAAAGAAGCGGTACTTCCATTCTTACTTGTAGGGTTACTTATAATATTATATTCATGTTCGGGCGAAACAGGCAAAACCGAAACATATATCGGCACTCAGTTTTCGGATACGCTGAAAATGATGAAGGAAAGAAAGGTAACAGCCGAAGACATCATAATAGAGAAGGAATTGACGTATGATCAGTATACACTCGAGGATAAATATCCGTACAGAGATACAACACGGCTTTTTCAGTGGGATAAAATAAAAGAGAAACTGGCGCATCTGGAAACGACACAGCTGGTACACGGCAAATGGGGCATCCTGCAAAACTACCGGAATGGCAACGGGGAAGCGCCCCTTGTACGCAGCTATAAGCGGAACGAATATAAACGTGTAGCCGATACTCTAGGGGTAGAGCGATTTCAGGGAATACCACTTTATCTGACTACCGATACGGTAACACCCGAAAGATATGGCCGTGACGGGGCACTGGTGAAAATATGGCACAACAGCACATCGAATTTCATCAAGATAGAAACAACCGATTTTGATGGAGAGTGGCTGGTACCGAAAAGGTATGTAAAAGTAGTCTCCGACACTGTTAACTTCAAGCATGCCATCATTGTAGACCGCTACAATGAAAATATTGCTACTATGGAAAAGGTCGGTGCCAAATGGCTGGTGAGAAGCATGAATCCGGCTACTACGGGGCTGCACAGACCTCCTTACCAGCAGGAAACGCCTCTGGGGATGTTTGTCATTCAGGAAAAGAAATACAAAATGTTTTTTCTGGTAGACGGTACTACCCGCACAGGCGGTTTTGCTCCTTATGCAAACCGGTTTACAAACGGAGGATATATACATGGTATACCGGTAAATGCCCCGCGTACAGCTTTCATAGAATACAGCGCATCGCTGGGGACAACACCCCGATCGCACATGTGTGTACGTAACGCGACTTCTCATGCCAAATTTGTTTATGACAATTTCCCGGCACTGGCAACTATTGTTTTTGTAATCGGGTAATTGCTAACGAAGGAGAATAATCCAGTTTATCGAAAATGACTACTTGTCAGTTTTGATTTACTATTATTCTGCAGTTTTGACAGAATCGGATTTTGGCACACATTTCGCTTATCTTTCCACAGAAAGAAATATATAATATAATATAACAAATTTAAAAATTAAAAAGAATCATGAGTATTAAACCATTAGCAGACAGAGTGCTGGTTAAGCCGGCAGCTGCCGAAGAAAAAAGTGTGGGAGGTATCATTATTCCGGATACAGCAAAGGAAAAACCTCTTAAAGGAGAAGTTGTTGCAGTAGGGAACGGAACAAAAGACGAAGAAATGGTAGTAAAACCGGGTGACAATGTTCTTTATGGCAAATATGCCGGAACAGAAATCGAACTCGATGGCAATATATACCTGATCATGCGTCAATCAGATATTCTTGCAATTATCTAAGTGGTGTACTAGCTATAAGTTTATTAGTGTATCAGACTAAAATACATTAGCGGTACTGACAAATAATTGACTAGTAAACTAGAAGTCTTTAAAACTCAAAAACTTAAAAATAAAATGGCAAAAGAAATCAAATTTAATATTGATGCTCGCGATGAGCTAAAAAAAGGCGTCGATGCTTTGGCTAACGCCGTAAAAGTAACACTGGGACCAAAAGGTCGTAATGTAATCATCGAAAAGAAATTCGGTGCTCCTCACATCACTAAAGACGGTGTTACAGTTGCTAAAGAAATAGAACTGGAAGAAGCATTCCAGAACATGGGTGCACAACTTGTAAAAGAAGTAGCATCAAAGACTAACGACGATGCCGGAGATGGCACTACTACTGCTACCGTATTGGCTCAGTCAATCGTTAGCGTAGGTCTTAAAAACGTTACTGCCGGAGCAAATCCGATGGATCTGAAACGTGGTATCGACAAGGCCGTTGCTAAAGTTGTTGAGAATATCAAATCTCAGTCTGTAGCAGTAGGTGACGACCTGCAAAAAATAGAACACGTAGCTAAAATATCTGCAAACGGCGACGAAACTATTGGTAAGCTGATTGCTGAAGCTATGGGTAAAGTGAAAAAAGAAGGTGTTATCACCGTAGAAGAAGCTAAAGGTACTGAAACTTACGTAGATGTAGTAGAAGGTATGCAATTCGACAGAGGTTATATTTCTCCATATTTTGTAACTGATACAGAAAAAATGGAAGCTGACCTTGAGAACCCATACATCCTGATCCACGATAAGAAAATCTCTGTACTGAAAGATATTCTTCCTATCCTTGAAGCATCTCTCAAATCGGGACGTTCGTTGCTTATCATAGCGGAAGACATCGACTCTGAAGCGCTGACTACACTTGTAGTTAACCGTCTTCGTGCAGGTCTTAAAATCGCTGCTGTTAAAGCTCCGGGCTTTGGCGACCGCCGCAAAGAAATGCTTGAAGATATCGCTATCCTTACAGGTGGTATCGTAATATCGGAAGAAAGAGGTATCAAGCTGGAAGCAGCTACTATCGACATGCTGGGTACTGCCGACAAAGTGACTATCAACAAAGACAATACAACAATAGTAAACGGAGCGGGAGCTAAAGATGCTATTGCTGCGCGTGTTTCTCAGATCAGAGCTCAGATGGAAAAAACAACTTCTGACTACGATCGCGAAAAACTACAGGAACGCCTTGCTAAATTAGCAGGTGGTGTTGCAGTTCTTTATGTTGGTGCGCCATCGGAGGTAGAAATGAAAGAAAAGAAAGACCGTGTAGACGATGCGCTTTCTGCAACCCGTGCTGCCATCGAAGAAGGTACAGTACCGGGAGGTGGTGTGGCTTACATTCGTGCTATCGAAGCTATCACTAATCTGAAAGGTGAAAACGAAGATGAAACTACAGGTATCGAAATCATTAAACGTGCTATCGAAGAACCTCTTCGCCAGATCGTAGCCAACAGCGGAAAAGAAGGTGCAGTAGTAGTACAGAAGGTACGTGATGGAAAAGCCGATTTCGGTTATAATGCACGCACAGATGTTTACGAGAACCTGAACGCGTCGGGAGTTATCGACCCTGCTAAGGTAGTTCGCGTAGCTCTTGAGAATGCAGCTTCTATTGCAGGTATGTTCCTGACAACAGAATGTATCATCGCTGATAAGAAAGAAGAAAATCCGGCTCCAATGCCTCCAATGGGTGGCGGAATGGGCGGAATGATGTAATATCCTTCCTTTCACAGGAATCGAAAAAGGGCATCCCGTTTGGGATGCCCTTTTTGTATAATATCTGAATGTCTGTAGAATTACATCGCTGTTATCTGACTAAACTTAATGTAGCATTTTATCTTTGTCGGAGAAACAGCTGTTGTCGGAGTAAGTGTATCTAATGCCACCATAATAGTAGCTTCATAACATACTTTGCTATCAGCGCCCTGTGGAATCCATGTATAACGCCTGTACTCAGGCCCACCAAACTCGGCATCGTATATACCTACTTGTCCCCAATAAGCTCCATTGCTCACATTACTTCCGGTAGCATTAGTCCATGTAACACCGCTATCCATATCTCCTCCCCATCTCTGAGCCGGTATAGTTAAAACACCGGAAGTACTAAGAGAACCACCATAGTCTGTATTAAAATTCCATATTACAGGTACAGCAGTATTCTGATTATTTCTTACCTGTACATTCAGATACTGATTCCCATAAGCGACAAGACTTTGAGAAACAGGAACCTCTGCCCGAATAGAGAATTTACCGTCAGGTGAATTACATTGCAATGCATAATACTGGGTACCTGTATCATTACCTGTATTGTCTGTGGTAAGCATGAAATAGCCCATTGTTGCAGTTTCTTCTATTGCTGCTGTTAATACGTTACCGACAGTTACTTCATCACATCCTGTAATACCTGTATTGGCATTAAGAAAAGGTGTAAGGTCGAAGGTTATACCATTAGGCGCTTGCTGAGCCAGTGTAGGTGTACCTGACAACGTGAAGCTAAGTACACCATTGCCAACTGCTAACATTCCACTCGATATAGTAGCCGTTACATTAGCATTACCTTCTGAAGTAAGGGTAATACCACTGAAGCTACCGCCATTACTTCCCGAATATGGTATTTGCAATACTGTACCTGCTATAATAGCTGTTCCATCGGTAACCTGTTGCGCCGGACTCATTTGCGTTCCGGAACAATTCAGAATAGCTTTTGCAGATTCTGACGATGAGCTGGCAAAGAGCCTCCATTGAGAACCGTCCCAAAACATATATCCAACAGTAGAGAAAGTAGATTCAGCCCCTGTATTATATACCAATAATCCTGTGGTAGGATTGGTTATTGTTATCTTGTCGGTAGAGCTTGTCAATGCTACTCTAGGTAGCAATACTCCTTTGTCGGCAGCCGTTACATTCAATACAGCTGTCGGGTCCACAGCACCGTCGTATCCAATAGCTACACTACCCATTTGGTAGATGTTCTGTGTATTTGATGTCGCCTGATCGGTGGTTGCCGATACCAGCCATGGTTCAGCAGGAATAGTTACATCAGTAGAAATTTTAGCCCATTTTGCACCATCCCAGATTACATATCCAGCATAATCGAAACCGCTGTTAGTGCCGGTATTATATACCAACAAACCTGTGGCAGGACTTGCAACTGTTGTTGCATCCGTCGTACCGGTCAGGGTTACTTTAGGGAACAGAACCCCTTTATTTGCAGAATTTACATTGAATGCTGCCGATGCTTCTGCTGTCGATGCAGAACCAACTGTTACCTGCCCCATCTGGTAAATATTTTGTGTATTCAAAGTAGCTTCCGCACCATCTCCTGAAACTCTCCATGGTTCTGTCGGTATCGTGACCGAACCTGTACCGCCTTTTGCAGCAACCCATTTTGTTCCATCCCAGAATTCTACCTGCTCGTTGGCAGTACTGTATATCAGCAATCCTTTACTCTTGTCTGGGTTTGCCAACAGATCGGCATTAATAGCTGTTTTGTCTGCATCGGAAAGTTGGGGTAAGCGTAGTCCTCCTGTATTGGATGTACCGGATACGACTTCGAGTACCGAGTACTTTTGCGGAGGTTCGTTTGTGCCTATTGTCACCTGAGCCATTAAGCTACTCAAACTGCTTATTATTAAGAAGGCATTTAATAATAAAACTGATAGTTTTGTCTTCATCATTTTTTACTAGTTTAGTTAAGTATTAAAATTCATATAGTTGTTAATTAAATCGTCTGTTAAAAAATTCAATGCACTGAAGTATCCGGCTCCGGTTTTCACAAACGGAAGGTAGGACAATGAAGGATAGACAAATATTGAAGACAATAAACAATACTTCGGTAATAAGTAGAGTAATACACCCTCATCTCTCTTCAGGCATTGAATCTGTATTTTGTGGATAGTACGTAGCCTCTTACGACATATCCGTTGATACATCTCAAGAATACCCCGATCTAATTTTTTTGATAAAAAAATTAAACGGTCTTTGTATATCTTAGAAATATTGGCTAAGCTTATGCGTGTATGTACGCAGTGGCGCATGCACGTGATAGCGCGCACGGAATAGTATGTGAAAAAGAATGATTTCTCAGAATTGCTTGTGTATGTATGTAAAAGCTTGACTTTTTCCGATCTGGAAAATGTTAATTTCAAAAAAAGAAGTAGTAGCTGTTGAAACTTGGGTAAAAAAGGCTGCTCCTGTTGCTTAGAACTTATTCTCTCTCTCTCTCTCTCTCTCTCTCTCTCTCTCTCTCTCTCTCTCTCTCT
>JBEBPN010000047.1:0-23356 GCA_040395895.1 Dysgonomonas hofstadii | reverse complement strand
TTTCAAGTTTCGAGATAATATCTTTTTTCTGTTGTTCAAGTTCAGCTTCGATAAGCGCTTTGTGTGATACAACAACGTTTTTGAATTCGTGGTTGATTTTCACTACCTTGAACTCCATAGTCTTTCCTACAAATACATCGTAGTCGCGGATAGGCTTCACGTCGATCTGAGAACCCGGTAAGAATGCTTCGATACCGAATACGTCTACGATCATACCGCCCTTAGTACGACATTTGATGTAACCCTTGATGATCTCGTCTTTTTCAAGAGCTTCGTTAACACGATCCCAAGAACGTGTTGCACGTGCTTTTTTGTGAGAAAGGAGTAATTGTCCTTTTTTGTCTTCCTGGCTTTCGATGTAAACTTCTACTTCGTCACCAACTTTCAGATCAGGATTGTAACGGAATTCGTTCATCGATACTACACCGTCTGATTTGTAACCGATGTTAACAACAACTTCACGTTTGTTCATTGCGGTTACTTTACCCATTACCACTTCTTTATCGTTTACTTTGTTCAACGACTGGTCATAGGTTTCTACAAGTTCTTCTTTACTTTTGCTGGAGTAAGTTTCTCCTTCTGCGTACGCGTCCCAGTCGAAGTCTGCAACCGGTTGTACATTTTTTAAATTATCAATCATTTAAATTCGATCTGGCACCTGTCCTGATCAGTATCATTAAATTGTTAAACATTATTGCTTTAGAAAAGCGGTGCAAAGATATTGTTTTTCAATCAATAAAGCAATAGAATATATCAAAAAAAACTGTCTGTCCCGAATCGGAACAGACAGTTAATATTATAGAATTATTTCTTATTTTGCTTCTATGTATTCTATCTGATAAGAATAGTAGTCATCGTCTTCTCCTTTGTATTTCTCTTCCATCGAAAACGTTTTCGGATAACCGTTATCATTATATGTATATCCATATATTGTCCTGTGCCGCTCTTCTTCTATAACTTCATCCCCTAAATCATTTAAACCTTTATAGGTCTGAACTAGCAGCTTAGGATTTGAGTTGTTTGCATAATAACCTGCAAATTCATAGTTAAACAGCCATGGTTTGATATTCACACCGGAAAAACAACCTTTACCTTCACTATCGTAAGTGTATATAGTAGTATATTCAGCTATGTAAGAAGATGCTTCGTGATAGTTATATTCTTTCATCAAAAGATTGTTTTCGTAGGTATAAGTCGAATATACTTCTATATATCCCGAAGGAGTATTCAGCGCTTTTACTTCAAAACCTTTAGCATCAACAATCGTTGTATCTATATAGCTGATCTCTGTTGTAGAATTCTTTTTATAGTTCACAATAAAGACAGTATCTTTATTATAAGTATAATTAGTAAGATATGAACCTTTGTCGTCTATCTCTTTTTTGCTTACAGGGTTATCGTTAGCATCATAAGTGAAAGTAGTCTCGTCAGATTCACCATCTTCAATCTCGATAATCTTTATCAATCGGTTAGAGTCGTCATAAGTTAGCTTCAGTTCAAAGTCATCTGCTGTAAACAGAGAAGGAAGATATACCTTTTCTTCGGTTGTAGGTTTGTTATCATCAATAATCTTATCGTCATCGTCATCACTACATGAAGTAAACAGACACAGCGACATCAATACGCTCAAAGCGATTAAACTCAAATTTTTCATTGGATTTTGTGTGTTAGTTTATAGTTATAAATGTGTTAAATACCATTTTGTCAAAGCATTGTTTGTCTTAAGTCAGCGCAAAGATATTAATTCCCGATGTATCATACAAGTAGTTTTTATAAAAAAGGCGAATGACTTTCACAATCATTCGCCTCATTCCTTGCACTATACCGGATATTATTGTTGATATTTCTGATAAGTGACTACAACATCTGCTTTCTCTATAGTGAACGCTGACGGGTCTGTTATTCCCGCACCGGTTATTGCAGCCGGATCGTCATACTTGTCTTTATAATTGAATGAGAATGTCAACACGTTTCTTTCCATAACTACATCATATACCTCAATATCGTCATCGGCATAATGTACGGTAAGTTTATTATTCTCAAATTTGAACGGAACTGTTACGGCCTGTGTGGTAACCGTACCATTTTCTCGAAATGTCCACATTACAGTGTTCAGAAATTCAAAATCTTTCAGTACATCAGCCTTTATCTTAGCATCATTCTCCGTACTGTTTGTTTTCACATATGCAGTTACTTTATCCTTCACACTCCATGTGCCAATAATTGTATATACGGGATCATCGTTATCATCGTCTCCACACGATACGAACAGACAAAGGGCAAACAAGGCTGCCAACAAAATCGGGCATAATCTTCTCATGGTTTTCAACTTTAAGGTTATATAGATTCGATTATCAATATACCCATTTATCTTTACACTAAGCCTATAACGATCGGCGAAAGTCATCAGGGGACAAATAGAGCCACAAAAGCGGATAACCGCTACGTGTTACCCGCTTTGTTATTTTTATATTAAAACCGTGTCTGTTATTTCACTATCAGGCTCAGACCGTGATACATGAGCATAGCCATCAGTGCACTTACAGGGATAGTCAGCACCCATGCAATAACCAGATCCTTAGTTACACCCCAGCGAACAGCCGAAAGGCGTTTTATAGAACCTACACCGATAATACTACCTGTGATAACGTGCGTTGTACTTACAGGAATATGCCATTTTTCGGTAAGGAACAGTGTCAGCGCTCCGGCTGTCTGTGCACAAAATCCTTCGATAGGAGTAATCTTGGTAATACGGTTACCCATTGTTTTCATAATTTTCCATCCTCCACACATCGTACCTATGGCAATAGCTGTAAAACAGGCCAATGGCACCCAATCGTGCATATCACTCATATCACCCATATACAGCCACGGATGTACGTCCGGATTTGTTGCAGTGTACGAGATCAGTGCGGCAGCAATGATACCCATTACTTTTTGTGAGTCGTTCAGACCATGCCCGATACTTAATCCTGCCGACGAAACGAGTTGCAGGTTTTTGAACCAGCGATCGGCTTTTGCAGGTTTTATCTTTTTAGCAAAATGGAGTGTGATCAGCGTAATAATATTTCCGGCGACCATACCGATCAATGGTGCCACTACTATAAATAAAGCGATGATACCGATAACACCGGAATGCACAGCAGCAAATCCCGATGCAGCAATACCTGCGCCTGCAAATCCTCCGATCAGCGTATGAGACGATGATGATGGTATTCCCAGCCACCATGTAATGAGGTTCCACGATATGGCAGCGACCAGACCCGCTATAATCACAAGTGACGGATTTCCGAAGTTTTGCATGATAAAATCCATATCTACAGTCTTAGATACAGTATCGGCAATACCAAAGCCGCCAATGATATATTTTGCTATGAAATAAGCTACGAAGTTGAAAAATGCCGCCCAGATAACGGCTTGTGTAGGAGTGAGGACTTTTGTAGATACCACTGTTGCGATTGAGTTGGCCGCATCGTGAAATCCGTTTATAAAATCAAAAATAATGGCTAAAACAATGATTATTATTAATAGAGTCATTTTCTTGGGGTTATGAGTACTTAACGATCATTGTTTTTATAATCTTACCCACAGCTTCGGCTGCGTCGGTAGCGCGTTCCAATTCGTGAAGAATATCCTTGAGCTTGATTACCTCTATGGCATCTGTTTCATTCTCGAAGAGGTCGATAAGAAAATGCTCGTACACATCGTCTGCTTTCTTCTCTACAATGCCAAGCTGTTCGCAATATTCTTTTATTTTTCCGGTATCTTTCTTCAGCACATCCAATTCGTCTATGGCCTGTACCATCAATCCGGCCGATTCCCGAACAAACATTGCCAAACGGACTGCCGCTTCGGGCATTACCTTCGGACTGTAAAGCATGATACGCTTTGCACAACTGTTGATCAGATCGGTTACATCGTCCATTGTAGATGATAAATGATTGATGTCTTCGCGGTCGAACGGTGTAATAAACGTCTCGTTCAGTTCCTCAAAAATCTGATTCTGGATAGTGTCTGCTTTTCGTTCCTGTTCTTTAATCTTCTTGTAATACTCTACAGCTTCGTTGTGGTTTGTTACTTGTACGCATTCGATAATTAGATCCGATGCGGTAAGTATGACTTCCGCCATTCCCGTCATTAGCGGGAAGAATTTGTTTTCTTTAGGTTTAAACCTATCGAATAAGTTATTTTTCATAAAAGTTTAAATATATCCATATTTAGAGAGGAAAATACACGCTCCTTGTATTTTCGTGCAAAGATAGAAAAAATATCCGCCTATGAAAGTTTTTTTAACATAAAAATAACATCATATATCGTCCTCACTTATTGATAATTACGAACAGAAAAAGTAAATCTCATTCAAACGCCAGTTCTCCGAAATACTGAGGTGCATGAAAATCCGGTTTTTTGGTAAGGATAGGATTCCATGACAGATAATGAGGTACGGTAAGACCATCGCCGCATTTATAGAAATTAGCCCTTGCCTTCGCTCCCTTAAATGTTGTCAAACCCGAATTCCAATAAACAGATACCGGTATTGCAACCAGCAGGCTCCATTTGAAATCACCCTTTTGCTTCTCTATAGCATCTGTGCCGAGACTCGGATAACGTTTTATCCGGCTTACCACCTCCGGTGTAGCATGCTCTGCACCTGCACGCCCTTTGCGGTATGCGAGAAGCGCTCTGCCTATACATGAAAATTCTGCATTGTAATAGTAGGGCGAATCACCCAGAGACAGAAAAAACTCTACACATGAGTCTGTCCATACCGGCCCGTTGTCTTCCGTTACTACTCCTTTTATCTCATCTTCTTCTACAAAAAATTCCAGATACAGGTATTCTCCGCTATGTGCTATCTTGAAAGACACTTCGGGTTTGGAAGGAAATACGTCCGGCCAGTTTACACAAGACAGGCTGTTTTCCTGAACGCTTTGCATACTCTCGATGATGAGAGCGGGATTGTTGACATCGGCAACAGTAATAAATGGTACGAATAACATGGTTCTTTTAAGGTTAGATTAAGTATGTATTGGTAATTAGGTTAGTATTCAGTTTTGTCTTCTTTATTCTCCCACAGGCGGAATGCCTCAATAGCCTGATCTCTCAGAATATTGGATGCAGGTATCGAACGCTTCTCCGGTTTTAGGTCTATCTGGTCGTAAATAAAAGAGTCGTCGAACCCGATATCTTTTGCATCGGTCTTGGTACATCCGTAGTATATCTTATCTATATGCGCCCAGTAGATAGCCGACAGGCACATCGGACATGGTTCGCACGATGTGTATATCTCGCAACCCGACAAGTCGAATGTTTGCAGCTTTTTACAGGCCTTACGTATAGTTGTCACTTCTGCGTGAGCCGTCGGATCGTTATTCAGGGTAACACAGTTGCTTCCCTGTGCTACAATAATCCCGTCTTTCACTATTACCGCACCGAAAGGGCCTCCACCTTTTTCCACACTCTTTTTCGCCAGATTTATGGCTTTCACCATATATCCTGCATGTATATCTTTCTGCTTTTTCATTACATTTTCAGGCTTTTATTTATCTGATCTATATAATTAAGTATTTCATCACCTCCCAGTCTCTGTTCCGACGATGTATAAAAGATGGGTGGTAGCTCTTCCCACGTTTCTTCCAATTTATCCTTATATAGTTTTAGGCTATTGCTCAGTTGCGACTTGCTCAACTTGTCCGTTTTGGTAAATACTATAACAAAAGGGATTCCCTCTTCACCAAGCCATTCCATAAACTCCATATCTATCTTTTGTGGTTCGTGGCGACAGTCCAATAGTAGAAACAGGCAGGTAAGCTCTGCCCTTTCCATTATATAGTCTTCTATAATCACTCTGATTTGTTCCCGGCCTTCTTTGCCCCGTTGCGCGTAACCGTATCCGGGCAGGTCGACCAGATACCATTCGTCATTGATTATAAAATGATTTATCAGCTGGGTTTTCCCGGGTTTGGAAGATGTCATTGCCAAACCTTTCCGGTTGGTCAGCATATTTATAAGTGAAGATTTACCGACATTGGAACGTCCGATAAACGCATATTCGGGTTTACCGTCCTGCGGGCATTTCCGGTAGTCGGTATTGCTCATTACAAATTGTGCGTCCTTTATGATCATATATCCCTCTCTCTTTATTTAATTTATTATCCTATAATTTTAACGCTACTGCAAAAATACTCTAAAAATATGAATATCTTTGTTTTCTGAACAAAACATCTTATACTATTGTTTTTAACATCTGATTAATCAATATTGGTAAAATATGAAAAAGATTCTTTTCCTGATCGTGACAATCATAATCGTAGGACTACTTGTATTCGGCTATATATGGTTTTATGTTCCATTCAGCGATTCGGGTGTGAAAGCAGGAATACTGAACAATGTGAAACACAAAGGAGTCATCTTCAAAACATACGAAGGCGAACTGATACAATCGGGATTCCGTCCGGGAACGCAAGGGCTTCAGTCTAACGAATTCCAGTTCTCGGTAGAAGACAAAGATCTATACCAGAGACTGATGTCGCTGAGCGGCCAGAATGTAAAGCTGCACTACAAGGAATACTACGGAGCATTGCCTTGGAGAGGTTATACGAAGTATATAGTCGACAGTATTGTCGCTGCTACTCCGGTCGATAATCAGGGACAGGAGATACCGCCTTATACCGGAGAATAGTCCGATGATAAGGGAAGCAACAGCCGCTGATGCCGGACGCATAGCGGAAATATATAACTACTACATAGCTGAAACCATCATCACCTTCGAATACGACCTTGTAAACGAGGATGATATACGGAAGCGCATAGAAAAAGTACACTCCAAAGGCTACCCCTTCTTCGTCTACGAAAAGGACGGTGAGATCGCAGGGTATGCTTACTTGAGTAACTGGCGCGAACGTGTGGCTTACGACATTACACTCGAAACCAGTGTCTACCTCGATCATACACTGACAGGCAGCGGTATCGGCAGCATATTGTATGCCGAGCTGATAGAAAGAGCCCGCCTGATCGATCTGCATTCGCTGATAGGCGTCATATCCCTACCCAATGATACAAGCCGCCGTCTACACGAAAAATTCGGATTTAAACTTATCGGAAACTTCCGCGAATCGGGTATCAAGTTCGGGAAACTGATAGATGTAGAATTCTGGCAACTGATATTATAGCCGTTTGCGCAGATTGTTTACAGGATACAGCACAGCCAGAAAGCCGATAACATTTACCGTAACGAAGATCAGTATTATATCGGGAAGCTGCACCTCCACCGGATAGGCATCTACTACAAATTGTCCGGCAGATGAACCCAGACCGATCAGTCCGAAATGCTGCTGCAACAAACATAAGGAAACACCCAGTATGATACCGGCAATAGCTCCGATGAGTGTAATCAGCCATCCCTCGAAAAGAAATATGCGGGAGATCAGTATTTTGTTAGCTCCCAGACTTTTCAGCACACCTATGTCTTCATTCTTCTCAATGATGAGTATAGACAGTGAACCTACGATATTGAATACTGCAATGATAAGTATTATGCCAAGTATAAGGAAAGTTACCCATTTCTCTATATTCACCATACGGTAAAGGTCTTCCTGTTGCTGAAAGCGGTTTTTCACAAGCAGATCGTCACCCAGTATGGCGCTGATCGTCTTATGCACATCATCTATGTTGGCTCCGTCTTTTACCTTTATGTCGATAGAGGACACTTCTGTTTCGTAACGCAACAGCTCACGTGCCATCTCGATAGGGATAATAAGCATCTGGTCATCATACTTCACCTGATTGAGTGCAAATACGCCACTGATGAACACACTTGCCCGGTCGAATGCTGTAGACGGGTTGGACGGGTTTACCCGCACATTACGCTTCGGAACGTATATCTCTACCGGATCTACGAAATTGGCACGGACACCTATAAACATAGCCAGCCCCGCTCCTATTACACCATTATCGACATCGCCCTCACGCAACATAAACTTACCGTCTATAATGACTTTGTCTATATTGGCCAAGTCTTTGAAACGGGGAGAAACTCCCTTCAGTACAATCGGTTCCTGACGTTCGCCGTAGGTGACTAATGCGTTTTCTTCGAGCGATTCAGAGGTAAATTCTATTTCGGGCAGTGCCTTTATTTGCTCTATGGCAGGCGTAGACGGATTGAATACTTTGCCACTTGCGGGTGTTATCTGCAATTCGGGATCGAAATCGCTGAATGTATTTGCCACCACTCCCGTAAAGCCGTTGAATACGGACAACGCACATACCAGTGCCAATGTAGCCACAGCAATACCACACACCGAGATACAGGATATGATATTGATTGCGTTATGCGATTTCTTTGCAAAAAGATAACGGCGGGCTATGTGCAGCGGCAGGTTCAAGTTTATTCTTCTTTATTGTTATCCGAGCCTAACAGGCGGTCTATATTTTCCAGATAGTCGAGTGAATCGTCCAGATAGAACGACAGTTCGGGAATTACCCGCAGTTGCTTCCCTACCTTCTGCCCCAATTCGAAGCGCAAGGCTTTTACATTCGTTTTTATATTAGTCAGAATATCTTTTCCTTGCTCAGACGGAAAAATACTGAGATATACTTTTGCCAACCCCAGATCGGGACTAACACGCACTGTGCTTACCGAAACCAATACCCCGCGCATCTGCTGGGTTTGTTTTCTGAATATTTCGCTTAGTTCCTTTTGGATAAGACGGTTTATCTTTTGTTGTCTGGTTGTATCCATTTTTATATTATATATTTTAGCTTACAAAGGTAATATTTTTCGGCTAACAGTCAGTAGTTACACAAAAGGTAACAAAGGTAACACATTTGACTCGCTTTCGCTTCGTCGATTTTTAATTGTACTGTTTCCATACCTGTCTCTTTTGTAGGGGCAATCCGTTGTGGTTGCCCGACTGTATAATAATCAACGGGCAGGGACAAACCACCACCCCTACAACATCAATTTTAACTAAAACCTTACAAACATTACAACTTTTGCAATATTTTTCATTGTTTGCTATTTACTTATGTAATGACTCACTGTATAGATAATCTCACTAAATTTTAATACAATACTACTTTTTCCATATCAGAGTCAGCCCATCGCGTACAGGCAGTATTACCTTCTCCACTCTGTCGTCTCCGGCTATCATATCGTTGAACTGCTGTATGCCGATAGTCTGTTTGTCCGATGGCTTTGGTGTTTCCAATACATGACCGTCCCACAGCGTATTATCAGCTATAATGAGTCCGCCGGAACGCACCTTGTCAAATATCAGATTGTAATATTCTATATAGTGTCGCTTATTGGCATCTATAAATACCAGATCGAAAGTACGGTCTATCGTGGGGATTATCTCCATAGCGTCACCAATATGCAGATGTATCTTATCTTTTAGTTTCGTACGGTGAAGGTATTTCATTATAAAGTCTTCCAACTCGTCGTTTACCTCTACGGTGTGTATCTCGGCATTGTCGGCAGCCCCTTCGGCAAGGCAAAGGGTAGCATAGGCTGTATATGTACCTATTTCGAGAATATATTTCGGCTGCATCATCCGGCAAAACATACGCAACATACGCCCTTGCAAATGACCTGAAAGCATACGCGGTTTCAGCAAATTTACATGCGCATCCCTGTTCAGCAGCTTCAACAGTTCTCCTTCCTCGTCTATATGGGAAAGGATATAGCCTTCTATTGCCTGATCTTTATCTAATGACATTGTATTTATCTCAAGATTGTTTTTACAAATCACACCTACCTGCCGGTATTGCTAACAGCAAGTATACAATCGACTGTACAAAGTTAAAAAAAGAGCCAATGGTATTTCTACCATCAGCTCTTTTTTTACTTAAAGTACAGAAAAGTATTTATTGAATGATAAGGTCTGATTTATCCGATAGCGGTTATCTTTATACCGCTGGAGAATTTAGTACCCCATGGGTTAGCGATAGTTACACTTGTGAAAACACCTGAACTTGTAGATGTTGCAACTTCGGCACCATGTGCTCCACCTAAGAAGGTTACAGTACCGCTTACTTCATTGAACGGTCTTACGACGATCATACGTATCTGTTCCCCTTGTTTTCCTACAAACACAGCCGGCGGCAGATTGATCGTATTTCTGTACCATCCGGCAGGAGATACCATAATATGTCGCACAGACGAGTAATCTTCCCAGTCGCCTAATGTCGTCGGATTACCAGACAGATCATATTGCCATCGTTTTACCTGAATAGTCAGATTCAACAGGACTTCATGTCCGGAATAATTGTTTCCGTTAGGCACATAGTTCACATATCCGGTAAGCTCTACCGTAAGGTCATCCTTAAGTTCAAATGCAACAATCTTGTCTTCTTCCAAAGTTCCATCATTATATGTAAAATCAGAGCTATAATCAGGATCGCCGGTCTTGGTATAAACAGGATTGGTAACATCAATATCGGTAACAATATCAGCTTCTCTAAATGGTACAACAATTTTCTTACCCCAATTCAGATTCCTCTTAAAGAGGGCATGGCTGCTACTTGCTTTGGCATTCTTTCCCGGCACTACATTTGTCGCCGTTATATTGGTGGTAGTTGTAGTATATTCTCTTGTTCCTGTAGTCAGAGTTTGCCCAGCCGAAGGATTCAAGGATATCTCTACTTCTTCTGCCTGAACAAAAGTAAGTTTTGTAGGTGTGACCTTAGCCTTACCTATTTGTCCGTTATTGACATCTACCACTAATTGGCTGGCATCGGTCTGGATCGTTGTCAGATCTTTAATATAGAAAGGTGTACCTCCGGTAGTAAAATCGAATGTTTTTCCCTTCAGTTTAACAGATGTATTCTCTACAAGATCACCACCAAGCCGTACAACTCCGGAGTTGGTCAGGTTAAGCCCATTGCCAACCGACGGAGTACCTACACTGGCCCATTTGTCGCCCAACCAGACATATAACCCTTCCTGAAAAATAAGATTTGCATCTGTTACAGTACCCGGAGATGTATATGTATTGTATACGACCAGACCAGCATGTTTGTTATTTATAGCAGTTTCATCTGCTGTATAAGCTGGTTTTTCGGCACCGATCTCTCCAAACATAGGGTACAATTTATTCTTTTGAGACAGTGCAACACGAGGAAAAGCGACACCTTTCGATGAGTTTTTAACCTTTCCCGTAGCCCCCTCAGTATCTTTCATCTGGAGCAAAGCTCCTTCTATAGGAGCTTCATTGCTACCTATTGTTACTTGTGCCTGGAGTGGCAGCAATAGAAAACACGCCGCAAGCGTAATAATAGTGTTTGTTAGTTTGTTAAGATTCATTAGTCTTCATTTTAAAGTTTATAGTTATTATTATCATCAATGTATGTTTATAAGCGTAAACCGGGAGAACAAAAGCTGCATGACTATCCTATCCTGTGGGAGTGTAGCAAAACTGTTTTAACAAACAAAAATGCTATAATTAGATAAAGACAAATTATGAAGACAAACAATTGATCTGTATTGCAGAATCGGATATACATAGTGAGATTATGTATTTTCGTGCAGCTTTGCTTCCCATATTAATTTATTATAAGTAATATTGACCTTGACACAATATTCTTTTCAATTATACTTCATGTCATGTAAAATTCGAGGTATCTTCAAAATTCCTTCCCGACACAAACTTAGGTGCAAGATATTATTCCTAAAAATTTAAGTGACATTCAAGTCTGTTTTGTGACAGAATAGACGAATAGGGCCATTCGTCACAGCATTTTTGTGATGAACGGACCTCTCGAACACAAAGAGTCTCACAATTCGGGAGTAAAGACATCGATTATTTATATAAATTTTAGTAAATTTGTGTACTTGTGTCAACCTGGATATATTATTTAAATAACTAAGTAGTATATACACATTACTTGTATGTATGCCTGGCATATAAGTTCTGTTCAAAACAATTACAAACTTTTTTTATTCCTATTTGGCGAGGAATTATTTAAATGGAAAAGATAAATAGGTTTCTTAAAAAACCTTTGCACTATCCTAACACTAAAGAGAGATGGGCAATGGTTGGATCTGTCACACTTTGGGTTTTTCTGATTTTGTTCACTTTACAGCCCTTCGGACTAAACTTTGCAATACATAAACTACCTATTATAGGTATTTGCACAGTTTCGGTATTCTTTCTTTGTTTAATATTTATACATGGAGCTCCTCTGGTTTTCAAAAAACTTTATTCTCCACAGAACTGGACGAACGGAACATTCTTCTTATTATGCTTTAAAATAATTTCTACTTATGTAATATTTGCAATCACTTTCTTATCAACATATATCGATAATCTGAAGGGTTTCATGTATTATACGGAGTTCACGCTACTCGAACGCATCAGCGTATTTTTGCAAATCTGCATATTTGTAGGAATATCCCCGATCTGTATAATATACTATGTATTGGTCAGAAAAACCAAAGATGAGGAAGAAGCGCAGATAGCCCATACCATTAACACCGAGATGGAAGAAGAAAATTTTAATATTATAGAATTATCTGGAAATACAAAAGATTATGTAAGAGTATCACCTGAAGACATCTTATATGCCAAAGTATCGGGAAATTATGTAGATGTTCATTATCTTGAGAATAATTGTGCAAAGCATAAATTGCTAAGGATAAGCCTGAACCAGTTTAGCGACTCACTGAATGATTATCCGTTTATTATCCGTTGCCACAGGGCTTTTATGGTTAACACATCAAAACTGTCAAAGGTACATGGAAATTTAAAAGGCTATCATTTGGAACTGGAAAACACAACGGCTAAAATACCGGTATCGAAATCATATACAAGAGCCTTCAAGGAAAAGATAACGGAACTGAATCTGTAAATATAATACGAAAGCTATGTGCGGTCGGGGTGTGTTTTTTTCCAGATTTTCCGGCCGACTCTGAAGACGATGTATAACAATACAACAACAAGTAAGAAAGCGATAACAGGAGCAATGAGAGCCACGCCTGTCATTACCACTGCGCCCGTAGTTTCAGCTGTAGTGACCACAGGGTTTGCAATTCCTCCCGTAGTACCAGTGGATGCCACACGCGTTCCTGCAAAGGCCGAACTTACAGCAGCAGCCGTACCTCCGCCTGCTATCAGCGCTAAAGCCCATTGAGGAAAAGTTCCTAAATCGGAAAATTGGCTGGCAAAAAGAATTGAACCCGCAACAGTAGCCAAAGGAACCGACAGCGTATCGAGCAGATTATCTACATAAGGAATATAATATGCCAGAATTTCCACAACTGTTGCTATACCGGTCGTGATAAGAGTTGGTAATTCGGCCATCCACGAAAACAAATCGTTGTGTATTATATCAAGCCAACCCATATATGAAGCAAAGCTGACGGCAAACATTGGCAGGAATACACGAAAGCCAGTAGCTGCTGCCAGCCCTATGCCGATAAAAGCACCCAAAACGTATTTCCATTCGGAAAATTGCTGAACAAATTCTAACATAATGATGCCCTGTTTTTGTTTGTAGTTTCGTTCAAAGATAATCTTTTTTACAAAAAAATAAGAGGCTGCACAAAACTAAATTGGCAGCCTCTCTCCTATTATTGAGATTATGTTTTTTCTCTCTTATTAATCTACCGGTACTTCAAAAGCGTCAGAAGCATCTACTACACGTCCTACGCCGTTGATTTCAAGGAATGATGTTCCTTTTCCTTCTCCGAACGAGCCGCTCAGATAAGCAACCTGATCTTCTTTCTTGATAAGTCCGCGCTCCAGTAATGAGTTAAGGGCTTTCAGGAAATACTCTTTATGCTTGTGTGTTGTAAATCCTGTAGATTCCTGGAATCTCGCCTCTACTCCGTAGCATACCGACAGCTGACGGGAAACTTCGTGGTTACAGCAAATTGCATATACAGGACATTTACTGCGGAAAGCAGCGATTGTGCGAGCTGTACGACCTGTATAGCTATCTGTGATAATAGCTCCGAGACCAAGCTGAGTGGCAGCTTTTACTGCTTGTTTTGCAAGGAAAGAAGTAGTATCGTATTCAGAATCCTTGAATGGTACAGGGATTACTTTTTCATCCAGTTTAGACTGTTCTGTAGTAGCACATATCTTAGCCATAGCACGTACCGCTTCTACCGGATATTTACCGTAAGCTGTTTCACCGCTTAACATCACAGCATCTGTACCGTAATATACCGCATTAGCGATATCGGTTACCTCTGCACGTGTAGGACGAGGGTTTTCGATCATTGTATGCAACATCTGAGTTGCTACGATAACCGGTTTTTTGAATTCGATAGCTTTACGGATAAGCAAACGCTGGATAGCAGGGATTTTTTCTTGTGGCACTTCGATACCAAGGTCTCCACGAGCCACCATTACACCGTAAGCTGTTTCATATATTTCGTCGATGTTGTCCACACCTTCCTGATTTTCAATCTTCGCAATGATTTTAATCGGGCTGTTGTGTTCGTCCAGAATTTTCTGTACATCAAGAACGTCTTGTCTGTTTCTTACGAAAGAGTGAGCGATGAAGTCTGCATTGTTTGCTATTGCGATTTCGATACTTCTCTTGTCTTTAGCTGTGATAGAAGGAAGGTTTACGCTTACTCCCGGTATGTTTACGCTCTTGCGGCTACCGATAGTACCGTCGTTCTGAACTTCACAAACCAAGTATTCAGCTGTTTTGTCAACAACTTTCAGCCCTGTTTCACCATCATCGATCAGAAGCATGCTTCCTACAGGCACATCTGCTACTATACTAGGATAAGAAGTAGAAATCTGCTCCGGTGTAGACAGCACATTTATATCACCTATTACTTTCAGTTTATCGCCTGTTTTAACTGCGATCTTTTCGCCTGAAGCAGTAGCTGTAGTACGTATTTCCGGACCTTTAGTGTCCATCATAATACCGATGCTTGGTGATACTGTACGCACATTGTTCATCACCTTCACAAAGCCCTCTTCTGTCATGTGGGCCGAGTTCATTCTAACAACATTGATTCCTTCGTTATACAACGAACGCAGGAAATCAACATCACAACGCATGTCTGAAATTGTAGCTACAATTTTCGTTTTCTTCTGAATCATAAATGATTTAATTTTATATATATAGTTCTTAAAAATTTCCGTTCTTATCAGGCTTTTTTGCTTTTAACAAAGAACTCAATAGCCAGATCGTATGACATAAGCCCCAAACCAACGAGTGATCCCTTACATGCAGGAGCAATCATTGATGTGTGACGAAACTCCTCACGAGTATGTATATTGGATATGTGAACCTCCACTACCGGAGTATTAACCGCCTTGATAGCATCGTGAAGTGCGATGGATGTATGTGTATAGGCTCCCGCATTGAGCACAATACCATCGTAGGAAAAACCAACCTCGTGAATCTTATCGATAAGAGCGCCTTCGTGATTAGACTGAAAATAAGACAACTCGCAACCTGTATATATCTGCTGTAAGCGGGTGAAGTATGTCTCAAATGAAGTGTTGCCGTATATATCCGGCTCGCGCTTCCCCAGCAAATTCAAATTTGGTCCGTTTATGATCTGTATTTTCATATCTATCAGCTATTTAACACTGAATATCGAAATTTGTTTGTTTAGAGCACAAAAGTACTATTTTTTATTTGCAATTTATGTTTCAAAACATATTAATCGCAAATAAAAACATTATTTTTTAGAATGGTTAACTATTTCCTATCTGGTGATAGGAAATATCTATATCATCTGCTATATAGACATTACATTAATGCCTGTAATATATCTTTTTTCAGGTCTTCCACATCTTCCAGCCCGACCGACAATCTCATCAAATTATCCTCTATACCCATCAGTTCTTTCATTTCGGGTGCGAATGTCCCGTAAATGGTAGACTCTGGGTGTATGATCAACGTTTTGTTGTCGAACAGATTCGTTGCACGGCGAATAATCTGTAGCCTGTCCATAAAATGGTAACATGCTTCTTTATTTTCCAGATTAAATGTAAGCATCGCTCCGGGATTTCCGGAAAACAGCTTATCGGATATCTTCTTATATGGTGAGGATTCCAGCTTGGTATATCCTACTTTTACAACTTGTTTTTCTGCTGAAAGGAAACGAGCCAGTTCGTAAGCCGAAGCCGACATTTTTTCAAACCGCAGTTGCAATGTCTCCATACCCAGCGCCTGCTGATAAGCCGAATCGGGATCGAGTACCGCACCCATATTTCGGGCAATTTCACGTTTTAGTTTAAACGAAAACTGTGACATACCCACAGTTTTATTTACCCTTTCAAGGCGTTTATTGTGTGCCCAGTCGAAAGTCCCGTAATCAAGTATAGCACCACCAATACCGGTTGCACCACCCGAAACGTATTTGGTAGTAGACACTACTTCTATATCTACACCTGCTTTGCGTGCATCGAAACCACACCAGGCAATGATGGTCGTATCTACAATCATCGGCACATTGCGCGTTTTCAGTAATTTTGATATTTCGGGGAGATCGGCTATTTCGAGATGAGGGTTGGTGATCAGTTCACAAAAGAAAGCGCACGTATTTTCATCAATGGCTGCTGCTATTTCTTCTATATTGTCGGTATTCACAAAACGGACTTCGACACCGAAAGCTGCCAGTGTGAACTTCAGCAAGGAAAATGTATTCCCGAACAGATGCGGAGAGGTTACAATATTACTACCTGCATAAGCCAGCGTAAGGAACGTATCGGATATAGCCGCCATACCGGAAGCCACCATCATTACATTTTCTGCACCCGAAGCCGTCTTTATTTTCCGCTCCAGATTTTCTACCGTAGGGTTCGTTATACGGGTGTAGGTATGTGATGCCACTTCTTCTTTATACTGGAATGCAGCGGCAATACTTTCCGAATCGGCAAACTCGAATGCGGCATTACGATACACAGGCATTGTAATTGCTCCATGCACATCTTCCTTGTTAAATTCTTCACTTATGACACGAGTAGAAAATTTCTCGTTCGGGGAATCATTCTGAACCATTGTTTCCTTATTTTGAAAATTGATACCAAAGGTAAGAAAGACTTGGCAAATAAGAATACGATATGACAAATATTGTATTGAAATACCATAAATATGTCAGGACTGATTTACTTATAACAGCCTTATTCCCAAAAATCGAAGAAATGATGTACAGGCCCGTGCCCCTTCCCTATCTCGTATTCGGCACCGGCAACTATGGCCTTATTTATATAATCCTTCGCTCGCACGGCAGCATCGTTAAGCGGCAACCCATGAGCCAGAAAGGCAGCTATAGCAGACGAAAATGTGCAG
This sequence comes from Dysgonomonas hofstadii, assembly GCA_040395895.1. Lineage (GTDB taxonomy): Bacteria > Bacteroidota > Bacteroidia > Bacteroidales > Dysgonomonadaceae > Dysgonomonas > Dysgonomonas hofstadii_A. Next base: position 6,088 of record JBEBPN010000047.1, on the reverse strand, counting down.
CCTGTACCATGTGTATTTTTTGTACTCACCCTGTCGGAGGCTAGTTCGATAACCTCGTCAGTCTCGGCATTGTAGAACACATCTATAAGCTTGTTTTCTGTAAGATGCCCTGCCTTTAGCATAACGGAAACTTTATTACCGAATGACAAGTCTTTGACTACCGACTTCAAATCCTTCTGGCTTTTGATTTCTTTTCCCAACAATATTTCCGCTTCGGGAATATTCGGTGTTATAACCCTGACGAAAGGGATCAACTCGTTCTTCAATGTTTCTATTGCTTCATCTTGCAACAGCTTATCGCCGGAAGTAGCCACCATCACCGGATCGAGTACGATGTTTTTTATGTCGTACCGCGCCAGTGTATCTCTTACCGAAAGTATAAGCTCGGACGAATGCAACATACCGATTTTGATAGCATCTGCTCCAACATCATCCAGTACAGACTTTATCTGTCCCGATACAAACGGAACAGGAATCGGGTGCACGTCAGTCACACCGATCGTATTTTCATCTACTACGGCTACAATCACCGTAGCTCCGTAACAGCCGCATGCCGAAAAGGTTTTCAGATCGGCCTGTATCCCCGCTCCTCCGCTGGGATCACTTCCCGCAATGGATAGTGCAATTTTATAGTGTTTCATCTTTTTTATAAATATATTATACCGCCCAGTTCTCCAACTGCCATGCGCTATCCCAAAACAGCCATTCCATTTTGGAACACATCACATATGCTTCGGTCATCGCCTGCCGTTGCTCTGGCGTACATTTTTCAGCAAGCTCGTCACAAATGGCGATGGCCGTTTTCACCGATTGCTCAAATTCTTCTCCTCCGTAGGTATCTATCCAACTCTGATATGGATTATTTCCTTTTATCTGATGTTCTAAAATATAGTCGCCTACTTCCTTGTATATCCAGAAGCAAGGTAATACTGCTGCGAGCATCACTTCTACGGGCGAGGTTGCCACCTGCCGCAAAAGATATGATGTATACAGCAAACAACTGGGCGAGGCTTCTTGTTTCGCCTGTGAAGGCATCTTACTGACAAATGATTCGTGCAACGCCTTTTCTACAGCCATGCTGTCTCCTGCAAAATGGATAAACGCTTCTATATGCTCCGGCTTATTCAATCGGGATGCTATTGCAGTAAGTACCTTCCCGTATTCAGCCAGATAAAGCGCATCCTGCCGGATATAGAAAATAAACTTCTCCTCATCCAAAGTACCGTTTATCAACCCGTGTATAAATGGTTGTTCCAGTATTTTATCATATACTGGTTTGGCTGCCTGCCATGCTTCTTCACTCCATTTCATTGTTATTTCTTTTTTGTATTATTTGTATAAAATTCTATTATTTTGCACATGACTTCTCTCTAAGCTAATCTTTATAGTTCTGTTCATGTCTAACGCGCACCCCGTGCTTGTTTTCACTTTTGGCATTGCCCAAAAGTAAACAAAAGGCTAGTGCTTCGCTCCTCGCCGACCCACCAACGACTTGCCGGCTAAAAGGGACAAACGGGCTATCGCCCCATCCCTTTTTACGCCGTCCTCATCGGGTGGGTACCCCGACTGCGTAGCTAATGCACAGAGTCGCACGCGCTGACAAGACAAGGTCAAAAGGAACGCAAGCAATTTTAATTGCGCGCAGTAAAAATAAAACATATTATCATTTAACATTATCCACTATATACCTCAGCTGATACGCCGCATCCTTCGGACTCTCAGCCGACATAATCGCCGACACTACCGAGATACCATCTGCTCCGGCTCTTATTATCTCTGCGGCATTCGTGGCATTGAGCCCACCGATACCTACCGCCGGATGCTTACAAATGCGCGTTATCTCCCGAACACCATCAATGCCGAGAGCCATTGCCGTGTCTGTCTTGGTTTGTGTGCCAAAGACAGGCGAGATTCCGATATAATCTACATCGAGATTGTTTGCATCAATAGCATCCTGAACACTCTCTACAGAAAGCCCTATTATCTTGTCCTTACCCAACAGCCGACGGGCAACATCGTAAGGCATATCACTCTGCCCGATATGCAGACCATCGGCATCGCAGGCCAGTGCTATATCGAGACGGTCATTTATAATAAGAGGAATATTATGCGGTTTTAAAAGCCCTTTAAGTTGCATTGCCAGATTAAAAAACTCACGGGTAGACGCATCCTTCTCTCTTAGTTGCACCATCGTCACCCCGCCCGCTACAGCTTGTTCCACGACTTCCATTAACGGACGACCGAGTGATAAAGGGCTGTTTGTAACCAGATAAAGACTTAAATCGAATGTGGACATGATTATGAGTGCTTAAAATATTTTTGTATAGTTTCCCCATCCATATTAGACAGCTCATCGAGGAAACTCACCTGTAAACTTCCATTACCCGCCGACCTTCCGGCTGCTATCTCTCCGGCTATCCCCATTACGGCCATACCATGAGCAGCCGCTTCGAGCATATTAGGATTGACAGCCGCAAATGCAGCCACTACAGCTGTAGCCGTACACCCCATACCTGTCACACGTTCCATAAGGGGACTACCGTTAAAAACCATTTTGACCATCTCTCCATCGGTGATGTAATCGGTCTGACCACTGATTACGACAACCGCCCCCGTCTGCTTTGCCAAAGCTTTGGCTGCATCCAGAGCCGCATCGGAAGAATTGGTGCTATCTACACCTTTTGTCTGTACATTCGCATCGTACAGAGCCATAATTTCCGAAGCATTTCCACGTATAACAGACGGCTTACACACTTCTATTATTTGCTTGCACACACGGTTACGATAAGAAGTTGCCCCCGCTCCTACGGGATCAAAAACGACAGGAGTATTTTTTGCCAAAGCTGTCTTTCCGGCAAGCAACATTGCTTCTACCCACTGAGGTTCGAGAGTACCTATATTTATAACTACAGCAGAAGCTATTGCAGCCATTTCGGCTACTTCTTCCAACGCATGTGCCATGACGGGCGATGCACCGATAGCTAACAGTCCGTTGGCCGTATTATTCATCACCACATAATTGGTAATGTTGTGTATCAATGGAGATTTGCTCTTTACAGCAGCCAAATCTCTTTCTAAAGCCTGAATATCTATCATTTCCTTCATTTATGGATATAAAAAAAGCCGCTTCGCAAATAGGAAACGGCCAATAATAACATATAGTAATTTATACTTATATTCTCAGAAGCTACCGTTTCCCTACGATGTCAATTACAACATATCAGGTTCAAGGGTTTAATCTCAGCTCTTACAAAAGAACACCCCTAACAGTGATGCACAAACTTACAGAAAAAAATTCGGATAAACGAATCTATTCACTGTAATAAAATACTGTCATTTTGTCAAAAATACGATTTGGCAAGTATTTTGAACGAACAACATCGAACAGTTGTTATTAAAATTAAAGACATAAAAAACAAATAAACATATGAATTTCAATAATTTCACAATCAAATCTCAGGAGGCCATACAGAAGGCTGTTGAGATAACAAAAGAAAAGGGGCAACAGTCCATCGAGCCTACGCATATCCTTCTCGGAACGATTATGACAGGTGAAAATGTAGTGAACTTCCTCTTTCAAAAACTCGGTGCTAATCCGGGACATATAACATCAATCCTCAGCAAGGAAATAGACTCGTATCCGAAAGTTTCGGGCGGAGAACCTTACCTGAGCAGAGAGAGTAACACCGATCTGGATAAGGCAGCCGATTATGCAAAGAAAATGGGAGATCAGTTTGTCTCCATAGAGCACCTGTTACTAGGTGTCTTATCCGGCAAAAGTTCTGCGGCACAGATGCTAAAAGATGCGGGTGTAAACGAAAAGGAATTACAGGCTGCGATAAATGAACTGCGTAAAGGCAGCAACGTGACCAGCCAGTCGGCAGAAGACACATACCAGTCATTGGAAAAGTATGCCATCAACCTTACCCAACGGGCGAGAGACGGCAAACTCGACCCCGTGATCGGTCGTGACGATGAAATACGCCGTGTGCTGCAAATACTTAGCCGCCGTACCAAGAACAACCCTATACTTATAGGGGAACCGGGTACTGGTAAGACTGCCATTGCCGAAGGATTGGCGCACCGTATCGTTCGCGGCGATGTACCCGAAAATCTGAAAAGCAAGCAGATATACTCATTGGATATGGGTGCTCTGATAGCAGGAGCCAAATATAAAGGAGAATTTGAAGAACGGCTGAAATCGGTAGTCAATGAAGTTACCAAGTCGGAAGGCGAGATCATTCTCTTTATAGACGAGATACATACACTGGTAGGTGCAGGTAAAAGCGAGGGAGCAATGGATGCCGCCAATATACTGAAACCGGCACTGGCACGTGGCGAATTGCGCTCGATAGGCGCTACTACATTGGACGAATACCAGAAATACTTTGAAAAAGATAAGGCGCTCGAACGCCGTTTTCAGATAGTAATGGTAGACGAACCGAGCGAAATGGACGCTATATCCATACTGCGCGGGCTGAAAGAGAAATACGAGAATCACCACAAGGTGCGTATCAAAGATGAAGCGATCATAGCAGCCGTGCAGTTATCGAGCCGCTATATTACCGATCGGTTTCTGCCGGATAAGGCCATCGACCTGATGGACGAAGCAGCAGCAAAACTACGTATGGAAGTAGACTCCGTACCGGAAGAACTGGACGAGAAGAGCCGCCGTATCAAACAGCTGGAAATTGAACGTGAGGCGATTAAACGCGAAAACGATACAACGAAGGAAGCGGAACTGTCGAAACAGATCAGCGCACTGAAAGAAGAAGAAAAAGACCTGAAAGCCAAATGGCAATCGGAAAAAGATGTTATCAACAAGATCCAGCAGAATAAGATCGATATAGAAAATCTGAAATTCGAGGCTGACAAAGCCGAACGTGAAGGCGATTATGGAAAAGTGGCCGAACTGCGTTACGGCAAGCTGAAAGAACTGGAAGATGGCATCAGCAAGTTGCAGGAACAGTTGCACGAAATGCAGGGTAATCAGGCAATGGTAAAAGAAGAGGTAGACTCGTTCGATATAGCTGACGTGGTATCGCGTTGGACAGGAATCCCTGTGAATAAGATGCTGCAAAGTGAGAAAGACAAGTTATTGAATCTGGAAGCGGAACTGCATCAGCGTGTAGTGGGACAGGATGAAGCCATTGCAGCCGTATCGAATGCTATACGCCGTAGCCGTGCAGGGTTGCAAGACCCTAAACGCCCTATCGGCTCGTTTATCTTCCTGGGAACTACCGGAGTGGGTAAGACCGAACTGGCGAAGGCTCTTGCGGAGTTCTTGTTTGATGACGAGAATATGATGACCCGTATCGACATGAGCGAGTATCAGGAAAAATTCAGCGCTACCCGCCTGATCGGAGCGCCTCCGGGATATGTAGGATATGACGAAGGCGGACAGTTGACAGAAGCGATCCGTCGTAAACCGTATTCGGTAGTGCTTTTCGACGAAATAGAGAAGGCGCACCCCGATGTATTCAATATACTCTTGCAGGTATTGGACGACGGACGGTTGACCGACAATAAAGGACGCGTGGTGAACTTTAAGAATACGATCATCATTATGACATCGAATATGGGCTCGGGACTGATACGCGAAAACTTTGCAGGCATTACGCCTAAAAACCACGATGAAGTAGTGGAGAGAACTAAACGGGAAGTGCTGGATATGCTGAAAGTGAATATCCGCCCTGAATTTCTCAATCGTATAGATGAGATCATCATGTTTGAACCGTTGAACGTGAAAGAAATAGAACAAGTGGTACGTATACAATTGGAAGGTATTGTAAAAATGCTGAAAGGAAATGGCGTAACACTCGAATTTACGGATGAGGCTATTTCGTGGATTGCGCAAATGGGATTTGATCCTGAATTTGGTGCACGACCTGTGAAACGTGTCATTCAGCGCACAATACTCGACACGTTATCGAAACAGCTACTCGCCGGAACGATCAACAGAGTTTCTCCGATAATTATAGATATGAAAGAGGGAGAGCTGGAGTTTAAGAATTAAGGACAGGCAAAACAATGCTTTAAAACGTTCGATGCTTCGGGAACAAACTTTTTTCTGATGGGAATATTAAAT
>JBEBPN010000046.1:0-26112 GCA_040395895.1 Dysgonomonas hofstadii | reverse complement strand
TCTCTCTCTCTCTCTCTCTCTCTCTCTCTCTCTCTCTCTCTCTCTCTAATAAAACGCAACTAACTTCCAAATTTTCAGGCGAAAAAACGGAATTCATTTTTGTAATATTTTGTGGAGATGTGAACACTTTTTACCTTATCATTAATTTATCTGCGGTAAAAGTACGTGCAATTTTTCTATTTAGCAAATTTTTGATAAAATCATATTTTATATTTTTAATAATTCAATAACATTTGACTGAAAGGTTGATTATATGCATCTGTTAAGTATCGGGTAACTGCTGGTTGTATTTTGTATATATTATGATAGTAGTATATTCGAAAAACTGTTCAGCTTATTCCTTTTTAATTTTTTTCAGTATGATGATAAGTTGTTTATTATTAAATGGGTAGTTTGTCGGTTTTTTGCCTGAAATGAATTGTAATAACAGTGTAATTTACTGTGTGGTTTCTAAGAAACTAGTGAATTAATAGGTAAAGGTTATTTGAAATTTCATTATTAACTATTGTGGATATTAATAAATATGCAGATCTTAAGTTCAGAGATGATATATAGGTTATAGCGGCTTAGATTGATTGCCTTCTTTTAATTAAAAATGCTGATATTGAAGAAATCTGGTTGAAAAGTGTAGGTATGATTATTAACACTATGCTTTTATTATTGCTTTTTGGACAACTTTCCGTAACTTTGAGACGTCTTTTTTGTTATAAGGAGGAACAAACTAGAATGTAAACAAAAATGAAGAATACTTTAGTTAGAACAGATTTCAATTTTGAGGGACAAACCCATGTGTATCATGGTAAAGTAAGAGATGTTTATTCGATAGGTGAAGACCTGTTGGTGATGATAGCTACAGACCGTATTTCGGCCTTTGATGTAGTATTGCCGCAGGGGATTCCTTACAAAGGACAGGTGTTGAACCAGATCGCTGCTAAATTTCTGGATGCTACATCCGACATTGTACCTAACTGGAAAATGGCAACTCCCGATCCGATGGTAACTGTGGGGTTGAGATGCGAGCAGTACAAGGTAGAGATGGTTATACGCGGTTATCTTACCGGTAGTGCATGGCGCGAATACAAGGCCGGAGCAAGAACGCTTTGCGGTGTACCCCTGCCCGAAGGAATGAAGGAAAATGAAAAATTTCCTTCTCCGATTATTACTCCGACAACCAAAGAAGATGTAGGACATGACGAGAATATCTCGAAAGAAGAAATTATTGCTAAGGGTCTGGTAAGCAAGGAAGAATACGAACAACTGGAAAAATATACTTATGCCTTGTTTCAGCGTGGAACAGAAATGGCTGCACAAAAAGGACTGATCCTTGTAGATACAAAATATGAGTTCGGTAAGAAAGATGGTAAAATCTATCTGATAGACGAAATACATACACCCGATTCGTCACGTTATTTCTATGGCGATACGTATCAGGAATTATTTGACAAAGGTGAAGATCAAAGACAGCTATCCAAAGAATTTGTTCGCAAATGGCTTATGGATAACGGATTTCAGGGAAAAGACGGACAAAAAGTACCTGAAATGACCGAAGAATACTGTAATAGCGTATCGGAACGTTACATCGAACTATATGAAAAGATAGTAGGTGAGAAGTTCGTTAAGGCTGAAGCCAGTGATGTTGCCGGACGTATTGAAAAAAATATAATTAATTATCTGAATAAATAAGAAGGGGTTTATCAATGCCGAATCTTTATATCATATCAGGCTGTAACGGTGCGGGAAAAACAACCGCATCGTATGCCATGTTTCCCGAAATGCTGGACTGTAAGGAGTTCATCAATGCGGATGAAATAGCAAAGGGGCTTTCACCCTTTCAGCCGGAGACCGTTGCTATCGACGCAGGACGCATTATGCTGATGCGTATGAATGAGATGCTGCGTATGAAAGAAGATTTTGCGATCGAGACCACGCTGGCTACTAAGTCGTATGCCAACTTTATACGCAGGGCACAGAATGAAGGGTACTTTGTTACACTGATCTATTTCTGGCTCGAATCGCCCGAACTTGCAATCAGAAGAGTAGAGCAACGTGTGCGTTTCGGAGGACACCATGTTCCCGATGAGGTTGTTGTAAGACGTTATTATGCCGGTATGCGTAACCTGTTCTCCATGTTTATTCCTATTTCCGATTACTGGATTCTGATCGATAACTCTACCGATCCTTTCCAGATGATAGCTGAAGGTAACCGTACACAGGTACAGGATATTCAGGATGAAGAAATTTTCTATTATTTAAAGAACGTATGACATACGAAGCCGAAAAAGTAGTACCCTACTCCAGTGAAGAGAACAAGGGCGCTCAGGTAGAGCGTATGTTCGATTCTATAGCCGAAAATTATGATACGCTGAACCGTACCATGTCGATGGGTATCGACATTAGCTGGCGTAAGAAAGGATTGTCGATGCTGAAAAAGCAGAACCCACAGACGATACTCGATATTGCTACCGGTACTGGCGATCTGGCTATACAGGCATTCGATATATTGCAACCTCAGTCTATATTGGGTATAGATATATCGGAGGGCATGATGGAAGTTGGCCGTAAGAAAGTAGAGAAAGCAGGATTGTCGGATAAGATCAGCTTTGAGAAACAGGACTGCATGGCTCTGGAAATTCCAGATAATTCGTTCGATGCCGCTATGGTAGCTTTCGGTATCCGCAACTTTGAAGACCTCGACAAAGGATTGAGGGAAATTCTGCGTGTGCTGAAACCCGGCGGACAGCTCATGATACTGGAATTAACCAAGCCTAACAGCTTTCCTTTGAAGCAGGGGTATTGGCTTTACACTCGATTGTTTATTCCTACAATCGGACGTCTGATATCGAAAGATAAGACAGCTTATTCTTACCTGCCGAAGTCGATACAGGCATTTATACAAGGGAAGGATATGGTGAATACATTGCTCAAAAACGGTTTTAAGGAAGCTTCCTATAAGACTTATACGATGGGTGTGTGTACTATGTATCTGGCATCTAAATAGCAGATGACAAAAAATAAAAGCCCGCTAAACAAAATGTTTAGCGGGCTTTCTTTTATATCAGTTTCTTTTATCTTCTCATCTTCGGCATTTTGCCGCCCTTCATCTGAGTCATCATCTTCATCATCTTACGGGTTTCATCAAACTGTTTGATCAGCTTGTTCACTTCCTGTATAGATGTTCCGCTACCGGTAGCTATACGCTGACGGCGACTTCCGTTCAGTATTTCGGGAGAAGTTCTCTCTGTCGGAGTCATGGAGTAGATGATAGCTTCGATACTCTTGAAAGCATCATCGTCTATATCGAGGTCTTTGATGGCTTTACCCACACCCGGAATCATAGATGCTAGTTCTTTGAGGTTACCCATTTTCTTGATCTGCTGTATCTGTCCGATAAAGTCGTTGAAGTCGAACTGGTTTTTCGCGATCTTCTTTTGCAGGCGGCGAGCCTCTTCTTCATCGTATTGTTCCTGAGCTTTCTCTACAAGTGATACGATATCACCCATACCCAGAATACGGTCGGCCATACGCTCAGGATGGAATACATCCAGTGCATCCATCTTTTCGCCTGTACCAACAAACTTAATCGGCTTGTCTACTACCGAGCGGATAGAAAGCGCAGCACCACCACGCGTATCACCATCGAGTTTTGTTAACACAACCCCGTCGAAATTCAGTCTGTCGTTAAATTCCTTAGCGGTATTCACGGCATCCTGTCCGGTCATGGAGTCTACCACAAAGAGTATTTCATCAGGTTTCACAGCTTCTTTTACGGCTGTGATCTCTTTCATCATCTCTTCGTCGATAGCCAGACGTCCGGCGGTATCTATTATGACAAGGTCGTTACCGTTCTGCTTGGCAAACTTTATCGCATTCTGTGCTATCTGCACAGGATTCTTGTTTTCTTCCTCTGCATAAACGGGAACTTCTATCTGTTGCCCGAGTATCTTCAACTGCTCTATAGCGGCAGGACGATATACGTCTCCGGCTACAAGTAACGGATTTTTACCCTTTTTCGATTTTAGCAATTTGGCCAGTTTACCCGAGAAAGTCGTTTTACCCGATCCCTGAAGACCCGACATCAAGATGACAGCAGGTGAGTTTTTCAGATTGATATCGGTAGCTGTACCGCCCATCAGGGTAGCCAGTTCGTCGTGAACGATCTTTACCATCAACTGCTCAGGCTTAACGGCTGTAAGCACGTTTTGTCCCAGCGCCTTTTCTTTTACGGTCTCGGTAAATTGTTTTGCTGTTTTATAGTTTACGTCGGCATCCAACAGTGCACGGCGTACATCTTTGAGGGTTTCCGCTACGTTTATCTCGGTGATTTTGCCTTCACCTTTCAGTATCTTAAACGAGCGTTCCAGTCTGTTACTTAAGCTTTCAAACATATTGTATCGTTGTTATTTATTATCAAGATTATACGGGAGCACAAAGATATAAACTTTTGCTATAAAGTGAAAGCCCGTTATTGTTTTCTTGCTCTTTATCCTTCTGCTGATGTTATTTGTCTGTACTCTTCTCTACATTGTCTTTTTTCTCCAATCTGATTTTCTTCTCTCTTTTATCCTCTTTTTCGTAGGCGTCGACTATGCTCTGAACTAACTTATGACGGACTATATCGGCTTTGTCAAATTCGATGCGCCCTATGCCTTTCACGTCTTTAAGTACGCGCAGGGCATGTTTCAGTCCCGACATTTGCGACGGTGGCAGGTCAATCTGCGTAATGTCGCCTGTAATAATCATCTTGGCATTCATTCCCAGACGGGTAAGGAACATCTTTATCTGATGAGTGGTCGTATTCTGTGCCTCGTCGAGTATAATGACAGCATCACTCAGTGTACGTCCACGCATAAAAGCGAGAGGTGCTATCTGTATCGTTTTATTTTCGATGTAGTCTTTTAGCTTGGCTGGGGCTATCATATCTTCCAGTGCATCATACAAAGGTTGCAGGTACGGATCTATCTTATCTTTCATATCTCCCGGTAGGAATCCGAGTTTTTCGCCTGCTTCCACTGCCGGGCGGCTGAGTATGATCTTTTTTACCTCTTTATTCTTGAGAGCCTTCACAGCTAATGCAATGGCAGTATATGTTTTCCCCGAACCCGCAGGGCCAATACCGAATACCATGTCGTTCTTGTGAAAACTATCGACAAGTTTCTGCTGATTAGGTGTGCGTGCAAAAATAGGTTTGCCATTGATGCCGTATATGATCAGGTTGTCCTGTTTTACTACATTGGGCGATTTACCTTTTACTATGTCTATAATGTCTTCTTCAGTAAGCTTATTACGTTCGGTCGAATAGTTTTCCAGCTCTCTGATTTTTTCTTCAAAGAGCGGCACATCTTCGGCATTGCCACTAACTTTAATGGCATTACCCCGGGCGACGATACGTAGTTTAGGAAAAAGAGTTTTTAATAGCTGTATATTGGAATTATTGACGCCGAAGAACACAACGGGATCAATATGTTCTAAAATTATTATTTGTTCTATCATTCAATTCTATATCAACAAAGTACCATAATGTTTTTAATTTGGTTTGTCGGGTGTTGTGTAATGTATCACAAATATAGGTATAAAATTTATATTTGATTATGCTTGTCTGATAATCAATCCTCTTTCACTTATTTTTTTTATCTTTGTTTTCTTGTAATTTAACTATATAGAATACATCTAAATAACACCGACTGTGGCAAAGAAAGTAGCAGAAACCCCATTGATGAAACAATATTTCGAGATCAAGAGTAAGCACCCCGATGCTATACTGTTGTTTCGGGTAGGCGACTTTTACGAGACATTCTCCCAAGATGCAATAGATGCCTCTGAGATATTGGGGATAACACTTACCCAGCGCGGTAATGGTACAGCCCAGTTTGTAGAATTGGCAGGATTTCCCCATCATGCACTGGATACATATTTGCCCAAACTGGTAAGGGCTGGCAGGCGCGTTGCCATCTGCGACCAGCTCGAAGATCCGAAGCAGACCAAAACCCTTGTGAAAAGAGGTATCACAGAACTTGTTACTCCGGGTGTTTCTATCAACGATAATATACTGAATCATAAGGAGAATAACTTCCTGTGCGCTGTTCATTTTGCCAAAAACAACTGTGGTGTATCGTTTCTCGATATATCTACAGGGGAATTTATGGTGGCTGAGGGCACTAAGGAATATGTAGATAAACTGCTTACAAACTTTTCCCCCAAAGAGGTATTGGTGGAGCGAAGCAAGAAGAAGCTATTCGAGGAATATTTCGGCACGCGTTTCTTTATCTTCGAGCTCGATGACTGGGTGTTTACGGAAGATACTGCCCGCACACGTTTGTTGAAACACTTTGAAACACGTAACCTCAAAGGTTTCGGTGTAGAGCATCTGACAAACGGTGTAATAGCGGCAGGTACAATCCTGCATTATCTCGATGTTACACAGCATACGCAGATAGGACATATTTCTACGCTTTCGCGTATAGAAGAAGATAAATATGTCCGTCTCGATAAATTCACTGTCCGCAGTCTGGAGCTTATCTCTACAATGAATGAAGGCGGCAAGAGCCTTCTCGATATACTGGACAGAACTGTGTCACCGATGGGAGCACGTATGTTGCGTCGGTGGATGGTATTTCCATTGAAAGATGCCAAGCCGATAAACAGCCGTTTGTCAGTCGTTGAATATTTCTTCAAAGATGTGGAGCTTAAGCAGCTACTCGAAGAGCAGTTGACACTGATTGGTGATCTGGAGCGTATCATCTCCAAAGTAGCGGTAAACCGTATTTCGCCACGCGAAGTAGTACAGCTTAAAGTAGCATTGAAAGCTATCGAACCCATTCGCAATGCTTTTCTGGCATCGGACGAACCGAGCCTGCGCGAAATAGGGGAGAAGCTAAATCCTTGTCCTGTTATCCGCGACCGCATAGAAAAAGAAGTACAACCCGATCCGCCTGCCTTGTTGAACAAAGGAAATGTGATCAAAAAAGGAGTGAATACAGCTCTCGACGAATTGAGGGATATTGCCTATTCGGGAAAAGATTATCTGCTGAAAATACAGCAACGCGAGACAGAGGCAACAGGCATATCATCTCTTAAAATAAGTTTCAACAATGTATTCGGGTATTATATAGAAGTGCGTAATGCACATAAAGACAAAGTCCCTGCCGAATGGATACGTAAGCAGACGCTGGTAAATGCCGAGCGCTACATAACACAGGAATTGAAGGAATATGAAGAGAAGATTCTTGGTGCCGAAGAAAAGATATTAGCATTAGAGACAAGTATATTCAATGATCTTGTACATAGCCTTGTAGAATATATTCCTACCATACAGGTAAATGCAAGTCTGATAGCACAGACCGATTGCCTGCTGTCATTTGCCAAGACGGCGAAGGAAAACAAATATATCCGTCCGGAGATAAACGATTCGGATGTACTGAATATCAAGAACGGACGCCATCCGGTGATAGAGAAGCAACTGCCGTTGGGTGAATCCTATATAGCGAATGATGTTCTGCTCGATAACGAAAAGCAACAAATCATTATTATTACGGGGCCTAATATGGCCGGTAAATCGGCGTTGCTCCGGCAAACAGCTCTGATCACACTTATGGCACAGGCCGGAAGTTTTGTGCCTGCAGAATCGGCGCAGATCGGGCTTGTAGACAAAATATTTACCCGTGTAGGAGCATCCGATAATATTTCATTGGGTGAATCTACCTTTATGGTGGAAATGAACGAAGCTTCGGATATATTGAACAACCTTTCATCGAAAAGCCTTGTTCTGTTTGACGAACTGGGGCGTGGCACAAGTACCTATGACGGGATTTCCATTGCATGGGCTATCGTGGAATACATACACGAGCATCCGAAAGCTAGGGCAAAAACACTTTTTGCCACTCACTATCACGAACTGAACGAGATGGAGAAATCCTTTAAGCGTATAAAGAACTTCAATGTATCGGTCAAAGAAGTGGATAATAAAGTAATATTCCTGCGTAAACTTGTGAAAGGAGGCAGTGAACACAGCTTTGGTATCCATGTGGCTAAAATGGCAGGGATGCCTCAAAGCATTGTGAAAAGGGCAAACAATATATTGAGTCAACTCGAATCGGACAGTCGTAAACAGGGTATCTCCAAGCCAATAAAAGATATTAAGGAGAACAGGGAAGGGTATCAGTTAAGCTTCTTCCAACTGGACGACCCTGTACTGAGTCAGGTGCGTGATGAAATAAAATCGCTGGATGTAAATAACCTGACCCCAATGGAAGCCCTGAATAAGCTAAATGATATAAAGAAGATCGTTTCAGGTAAATAAAATGTTAATATATTGCATTTTACTAAAGATTTTTCATTCCTTTACAGTCTGAAACAGACTTACAACATCTATATAAACTTGGAAAAATAACTCAGAGAAATGAATCACAAAAAAATATTGGTTACCGGAGGAGCCGGATTTATAGGCTCTCACTTGTGCGAAAGACTATTGAATGAAGGAAATGAAGTCCTTTGTCTGGATAATTATTTCACCGGATCGAAGGATAACATCGTTCACTTGTTGGACAATCCTTATTTTGAACTTATTCGTCACGATGTGGTTCATCCTTTCCATGTAGATGTAGATGAAATATATAATCTGGCATGTCCAGCATCTCCCGTTCACTATCAGTATAATGCGATTAAAACGATCAAGACATCAGTAATGGGGGCTATCAATATGCTCGGACTGGCAAAGCGTTTGAAAGCAAAAGTGCTTCAGGCTTCTACCAGTGAGGTGTATGGTGATCCGCATGTACATCCGCAACCGGAATCTTACTGGGGAAATGTAAATCCGATAGGTATACGTTCGTGCTACGATGAAGGAAAACGTTGTGCTGAAACACTGTTTATGGACTATCACCGTCAAAACGGAGTGAGAATTAAAATTGTGCGCATATTCAATACCTATGGTCCACGCATGAATCCGGAAGACGGACGTGTGGTTTCCAACTTTATCGTTCAGGCACTGAAAGGTGAAGATATTACAATATACGGAGACGGTACACAGACACGTAGTTTTCAGTATGTAGACGACATGGTGGAAGCGATGGTGCGCATGATGGCGACTGACGATTCGTTCACAGGCCCTGTAAATACAGGTAATCCGGGTGAGTTCACTATGGTCGAGCTTGCAAATCTGGTATTGGAACTGACAGGTTCTAAATCGAAGCTTATATTTATGCCTCTGCCAAGTGACGATCCAAGACAAAGAAGACCGGACATCACACTGGCTAAAGAAAAGCTTAACTGGGAACCTAAAATACAGCTGAGAGACGGACTGGTAAAAACAATAGAATATTTCGATAAAATATTAAAATAACCGAAAACACGACAGTTATGAAAACGTTAATGAAAGTAGTCTTTTTATGTTGCCTGTTTGCGACAACACTATCAATGAATGCTCAATACGTGGGCTATAGTGATCCGGATGAGAAGTCAATTTTTTTCGGGGTAAAATCCGGTATTAATATATCCGATTATCACGGAGTAAGTACAGATAAAAGCAGAGTAGGCTTTAATCTGGGGATAACAGTGGATTTCAAGGTTGCCACAAACTGGTATGTACTCACCGGACTGGAATATACAGTGAAAGGTGCGAAGTCGAAAGGATATATAGAGCAAGATGCTCCTGATGGCCATAAATATAACTTGCGGACAAAAGATAATCTGAATTATTTGCAGCTTCCACTTCAGGCCGGTTATAAGTTTAACTTATCAGATGATGTACGCTTGATGGTTCATGCAGGGGGCTATATGGCTTATGGCGTAGGAGGAAAAGCAACTTATGATTATGAAGCTATTGATGGAGGTACTTCGTGGACAGATAAGATAGACTTTTTCGGAGTTGGTGTAGGTAAGTTCGATTATGGTGTAATCGGTGGTGTAGGTGTAGAGTACCACAAGTTTGTTCTCGATGTCAGCTATGAGCTTGGATTGAGAGAATATGCTAAAGATCATTATAATGAATCGAAAAACAAAAACCTTGCTATTACATTAGGATATAAGTTCTGATTTAGTAAAGAAATAGAATGTTACTGATACTCCTGTCCTGGTTAGTTACGGCTTCCATCGTTCTTGCCTTTGGGAGTATATTGGTATCAATATGGAATAAAATATCGAAGAAGGAAAACAGATTTTCCTTCTTCGATATTTTTTGGATAGGATTATCTACAGTAAGTACGTTTACGATAATTATATCTTTATTCTTTCCCTTAAATATTTATATTCTTCTATTATTTGTAGCCGTTACTATCATTTATTGGATAGTCTGTTATAAGAAGATATTCTTGCTTTGTGGTTCTGCTTTGACTTTTTTTAGAACACTGTCAGTCTGGGCGAAGATATCTTTATTCCTTGTCTTTTTTGTTATCTGCCTACTGAGTGTACAGCCTGCATGGTTAGGTGACTATGGTTTATATTATCTTCAATCTATGATGTGGGCAGAGAATTACAGCGTTGTTCCCGGATTGGGTAATTTGCACGGAAGGCTTGGGTTCAACTCCAGCTTCCTTTTGCTTACAACATTGTTTTCGTACCACCCTGATTATTTTATTCCCGTCTATTCACTGAATGGCTTATGTCTGTTGGTTTTTTCGGCTTGGTTGATTTCAAAGATAAAGGAAATGTCATCGCTTTTTTATATAGTGGCTATTTTGGGAATATTTGTCTCTATAATCAGTGTATTCGGGGTAATATCGACATCTCTATCCACAGATATTCTTCCGGGAATAGCGGTTCTTTATGTTTTATTGAGCGTGGTTCTCGATACAAACAAGAATATAGAAGACAGAATACTTCCTTTATTTATTATATCGGTATTTTGCATAACATTGAAGCTTTCAGCTTTTCCTGTTATTCTCGTTCCTCTTTATATATTTGTAATTCTCCTGAAACGTCGTGCTTATAAACCCTTATCTTTTCTATTGCTATTCTCATGCATGATTATTATACCTTGGTGTTTACGGTTTGTGATTCAAACAGGGTATCTGATATACCCTTTAGCATCGGTAGATATTTTTTCATTTGACTGGAAAATGCCTGCGGAGCTTTTGATTGAGGAAAGAAACTGGGCTTATTCATGGGCAAGAATCCCGAATATGGACAGTGCAAAGGTTCTGAGTATGCCCTTTAAGGAATGGGTGCCTCTATGGATTGGAAATTTGAGCTACAAAGAGTTGTTTTTGTATTCTCTATTATTAGTATCTCCGATAATATTATGCTTTAGTTTTAAGAAACTGAAAGAGTCATTTCCCGTACTTCTGGTTTGGGTGATCGCAATGCTTGGATCTGCTTTTGTTTTTTATACAGCTCCTGCCATACGATTTGGTTTCGGCTTTATTCTGAGTGCCGGCTTTATTCCGCTATTGCTTTTACAAAGTAAATTCTCATACATAAAATATATCAGGATTATTCCCTTTGCGTTGTTTCTGCTTTTTGTACTCAATTTTTCCAGAAAAGAGATATTCCGTATACAAAATTATTTTTCACAAGTAGAGGCATGGTATTCGGTTTTTTATAAACCTCAATCGCTTCAGTTTTACGAAGATGGGATAAACCCAGAGTTTAGTGAATATAAGGTGGGAAATACTATAATTTATAAAGTAAGCAATAGTGATCAGTGTTTTGATCAGTGTTTACCTTGTACTCCTTATTTAAATGATAATCTGGAGATGAGAGGAGAATCATTGCAGGACGGATTTAGAATAAGACCCTAATAAAATGTTTATAATCAATATAATTTTTATACTTTTACACCAAAATTCAACAGATATAGAATTCTATGAAACTTTCGATCGTGATTCCGGCGTACAATGAAGCCAGAACTATTCATTTAATACTAGATAAAGTAATTGCAGTTCAATTAATAGATAATTTCGAGAAGGAAATTATCATTGTCAACGATTGCTCAAAAGACGATACAGTAGAAGTTGTACAGGCTTATATTGCGACTCATCCGCAAGCCGATATGAAGCTGTTTGAACAACCTGTAAATATGGGTAAAGGAGCAGCTCTTCACAGAGGTATTGCAGAAGCTACAGGCGACTATATAATCATACAGGATGCCGACCTCGAATATGATCCTGAAGAATATAACATATTGTTAAAGCCTATTGTAACGGGTTTTGCCGATGTGGTCTATGGTTCCCGCTTTATGGGAGGTAATCCGCACCGTATCCTTTTCTTCTGGCATTCGATCGGTAACAGGTGGCTGACCTTCGTTTCCAATATGTTTACCAATCTCAACCTGACAGATATGGAAACCTGCTACAAACTTTTCCGTTCCGATATTATCAAGTCGATTCCTCTTCAGGAAAGACGTTTCGGATTTGAACCGGAAGTGACGGCAAAAGTCTCCAGATACCCTAAAGTAAGGATATACGAAGTTGGAATTTCTTACTATGGACGTACATACGAGGAAGGTAAGAAGATCGGTTGGAGAGACGGCGTGAGAGCCTTTATCTGTATGGTTAAATACGGACTGTTCAGAATGAAATAAGACTTAAGAAGCAACTATTTCAGATAAGAAAGACTCGATAGACGTGGCGAAATTATTCCACGACAATCGGGTCTTTTCCTTTTTAAGATTCTCCTTATAGGTTTCGGAAAGATCGGAGGAAAAGTATTCTTTTATGCCGTCAGCTATTGCTGTTGCCGTTCCGGAATTTATTACCATTCCCGTTCCGGAATCTTTTACAGTAGTACCCAGTGCCCCCACATTGGTCGCTATCATCGGTAATTCCATCTGATAGGCTAGGGCTACCACGCCGCTTTGTGTAGCCGACCTGTAAGGCAATACTAAAACATCTGCTGACGAAAATAGTGTGGAGACCATTTCGTCGGGGATATATTGCTCGTATACAACTATATTGTCTTTCAGAGGAGATTTATTTATAGCTTCCTGATATTTGCCGAAGCTTCCATAGCATTCGCCTGCAATGATCAGCTGATATGACTCATCCAGTTCCTGCATAGCATCGATCAGTATATCAAGTCCTTTATAATCGCGTATGAGCCCGAAAAACAGAAGATTCTTTTTATCGTCCTTTATTCCCAATGTGCGGCATGCCGATTGTTTGCCTGTCCGTTCGGCGTACTGGTCGTATATAGGATGAGGTTGCAATAGGATTTTCGCGTTTGGTTTCAGTGTCAGTAGGCTATCCCTTACAGGTTCGCTCATGACGATAAAGGCATCGCATCTGTTGAAAAAGAATTTGGCCAACGGTTTGTCTATCACTGTCCGTTCATGCGGTATCGCATTATGTACAAGAGAGATCACCTTAGTCTTTTTGTTCAGGAACAGGCAGACTGTGCCGAATGCCAGAGCCATAAATGACATCCAGTATGGTATGATAAGTATATCAGGCGAAAATTTATTAATGCGCTTTGCCGTCCGTATATAGCTGAACGGGTTAATGCTGTTCAGCACCCTGTCGGCTTCGATAACGGTAGCAGTGTCGCCATCGGATACATACTGAGTTTTTCCGGGAAAAAGAAAATTGGGATATAAAGTAGTAAAAGTAAACGCTTTCACCTCATTCTGTGCCGACAATTCGGTATACAGGCGGGCATTTAACTGAGCCAATCCGCCTCTGTAGGGATAGAAGGGTGAAAGAATTGCTATTTTCATCTATTTACTTTTGCCAGAACTGTCTGTATCTTATTCACCACAGATTCTTCAGTTATCTTGTACATGCAGGCGTAATCTTCTCTTTGGCAGGGAAGTTCTCCATATACAGAGCATGGGCGGCAATCGAGGCATTCTATCTGTATGGTGTTCTCGGGATCTTGATTGAATCCGTAAAAACCGAGTGACGGATGAGTTGCTCCCCATACCGACACTACTGGAACCTGTACCAGCGATGCCAGATGCATATTTGCCGAGTCCATAGACAACATCACATCCAGATATGACATCAGTAACAGTTCTTTGTTAAGATTAAGCTTGCCTATAGGGTTGATAACATTCGGATACTTATTGCTCCAGATAGATAGCACTTTTTGCTCTTCTTTCCCCGATCCGAAAAGGAAGAGTGTTGTATCTTCCTGTGCTGATAGTATCTCGATGACTTTTTCCATTTTCTCCAGAGGATATATTTTCCCCTTATGTTTGGAAAACGGAGCTATACCGATCCACCGGCCTCTTTTTTCGGAAACAATGGACTTAAGCTGAGAGAAATCTCTTGGTACGAAGTCGAAAAGGTTGTTGAATATCATCTGAGCCGGAAATCCCAATCTGTCGAAAACATCCTGATAGCGATTTATAGTATGTTCTAACGGGTGGGAGAGGTCTTTGGTCTCTATCATTACTCTTTTCTCTTTCTTTCCTTTATCGATGCAGGCAACTTTCCTGCCTGTCATTTTCATAAAGAAGCGCAGCCCTTTCGATCTGAGTACATCGTGTTCGTCCGCTACATGTGAGAATCCCTGAGTGGAAATCCTCTTCAATATGCGAAACAGTCCGATAATACCCTTGTGCCTGCCGTTTACATCCAGAGGTATAACATTAACGTTGAACCCAAGATTTTCAAATAGCGGGGCAAAGGCTTTACGGGTCATCACAGAAAATCGGTCTTGTGGATACTTCGATGCCACAGAGAACAAGACGGGCACAAGCATTGCCACATCTCCGAAAGACGAAATTCTGATCACTAAAACTTTAGCCATAATTAGAATTTAGATTGTATGTTTGTTCGTTTGTGTATAGGTCATTTTTGTGATTTGGCATATAAGACCGGATTGAGTGCCGGATCGTTGTACATTTTCATTTGCTTGTAAACTTTCATGTATTTCGATCCCGACTCTATATCTTCCAGCAATTCTTCTATTGCCGTAGATAGGTCTTCGCGCTGGGTGAGTAATACTCCGAGCTTTTTTGCCGATTGCTCATGATGCTCTGCAGTTGTATTCGTCCTGTCTGCCTCCTGCTGCATATGATATATTTTGAGAGCAAGTATAGAGAGACGGTCGATAGCCCATGCAGGACTTTCCGTATTGATGCGTGCATCGGGCAGCACTTTAATATCTTTATATTTGTCAAGGAAATAGCTGTCTATAAGTTCTACCAGATCCGTTCTGTCCTGATTCGACTTGTCTATACGTCGTTTTAGCAACAGGGCTTCTTTCGGGTCGATATCCGGATCGCGGATAATGTCTTCGAGATGCCACTGAACAGTGTCGATCCAGTTTTTGAGATAAAGGAAATACTCGATGGATTTTTCCGGATACGGGTTGTTGATAGGAGTATCCACATTGTCAGTTTTGTGATAATCATTAATAGATCCCTCAAAAATCTTGTTGCTTAGTATAGTGAAGTCCATAGGTCTTATATTTTAAGTGTTTAATTCAATTTTTGTTCGCCCAGTTTTCCCTGTCCAAATTTCGGTAATTAATTGCTTCCGCCAAATGTTTTGGCTGTATATCTTCACAATTATCCAAATCGGCAATCGTCCGCGATACTTTCAGTATCCGGTCATAAGCTCTGGCTGACAGGTTAAATCTGTCCATAGCCACTTTCAGTAGTTCCAGGCCGGTATTGTCCGGAGATGCGTATTTAGCTAATAGCTTAGGCGTCATTTGCGCATTGCAATATATCCCTGTCTCATTTTTGAATCGCTCGTGTTGTCTTTCACGGGCGTTGAGTACCCTTTCTCTTATCAGCCTGCTGGCCTCTCCCGGTGTTTTATCCGATATTTTATCGAAAGGAACGGGTATTATCTCGATATGTATGTCTATCCTGTCTAACAATGGCCCCGAGATTTTGTTCAAATATTTCTGTACTGCACCACCCGGACAAACACAGTTCTTTTCAGGATGGTTATAATAGCCGCACGGACATGGGTTCATCGAAGATACAAGCATGAAACTGGCCGGATATTCGATTGTGAATTTCGATCTGGAGATAGATATTTTCCTGTCTTCCAACGGTTGACGCATGACTTCCAGTACACTTCTGCTGAATTCGGGTAGCTCGTCCAGAAACAGTACTCCATTGTGAGCCAGACTTATTTCGCCGGGTTGCGGAAAAGAACCTCCTCCTACCAGTGCAACGTCTGAAATAGTGTGGTGCGGGCTGCGAAAAGGGCGTTGTGCCATCAGCGAAGTCTCCGAACCTATTTTGCCGGCCACGCTGTGTATCTTTGTGGTTTCCAATGCTTCGTGTAGTGTGAACGGAGGCAGTATAGACGGAATACGTTTCGCCATCATAGATTTTCCCGCTCCGGGAGGACCTATCATTATCAGGTTGTGTCCTCCGGCAGCAGCTACCTCTAATGCTCTTTTCACGTTTTCCTGTCCTTTTACATCCAGAAAGTCGAATTCAAAAGTTTCCTGAGCATTGTGAAATTCGGTACGCGTGTCTATTGTCGTTTTCTCTAAAGTCTGTTCGTCATTGAAGAATCCGACAACATCCTTTATGTTCTCTACACCGTATACATCCAGATTGTTTACTACGGCGGCTTCTTTTGCATTCTTGATGGGAAGTATTATTCCTTTAAATCCTAGTTCACGCGCTTTTATCGCAATGGGTAGCACGCCTTTGATGGGTAGTATACTGCCATCGAGCGAAAGCTCACCCATTATCAGGAAGTCTTCTAGTTTGTCTGTTTTCAGGCTGTCCGATGCAGCCATGATGCCTATTGCCAGAGGCAGGTCATATGCCGTACCCTCTTTCCGTATATCGGCGGGCGACATGTTGATGACAATCTGTTGACGTGGAAATTTGTATCCGTTGACTTGTAATGCCGACACGATGCGTTCATGGCTTTCCTTCACAGAAGCGTCAGGCAGTCCGACCAGCATAAATTTTATGCCTTTTGAACAGTTGACTTCTATTGTAATTAAGGTCGCTTCTATGCCTTGTACAGCGGCGCCAAAAACTTTTACTAGCATTTTTAATTAATAGGCTCAGATGAAAAGCAAAAATAAGAAAAAAAGCGGCATTAGCGGCATTTTTTACTCCTTATTTTTTCACCTCATTCATCACTTCTTCCAGTTTCTGTGGTAAGGCTAATATGTGCAAATCCCGTTCGATAATATAGCCTGTAGGAGAAATAAGTATGTTGTACGGAATCTCCCTGATATAGTATGTTGAGAAAACCTTGGCAGACCATCCTCCCGAAACAGGCAGGATATCCCATTTCACCGAATCTGCTATATTGGCAGATAGGGGTGTCTGTTCGGAATCTTTCACTATTGTAACAAACTCAATGTTCTTTTTTTGCTTTTTCAGTTCATTGTATATGGTAACGGCTTCTTTTTTCTCTTCCCTGCACACATCGCAGGTAGTACCTGCAAATGTAAGTAACAGGTATTTTCCCCTGAAATCGCTGGGCTGCACATTCTTCCCTTTCATGTTCTTTATAGAAAAATACGGGGCATGTGATCCTACGGCCGACATTTTTACTTTATCCTTAAACTCTTTCAACTCGGTGGTGAGCGGGAAGTCGACGGCTCTTCCTTTTAGCAATCCAAGATTTTCTTCAAGGCGGGGTATCGATGTTTCATCCTTAAAGAACAGGTTGATGAGCATGACGCTGGCTATCTTATCCGGATTGGCTTTTACATATGCTGCTGCAATGTTTGACAGTTCAAAGTTGATGTTTTTCAATTCCACCACGTAGTCCTTGACAGGAACGCTGTCGTTGTCTCTAACTATTTTCTCGGCCGAATTAAGGATGTCGGTACGCGACTTCAGCAGATCTTCATTCTTATTCTTGAAATCTGTCAGATCGTCGTTTACATTTCCGCCTTTTACATTGATCAGGTCGGGATAGAGAACGTCTCCTTTCATCTCCACATTCCAGCCTTTGTCTACCAGTAGGAATGTATATTTTGAGTTTTCGTTAAAATACAGGTGCATGACCGTGAGTGTATCGACCTTGCCTTTGAAGGAGAATTTTCCTTTACTGTCGATATATACCGTGTCTATGAATGTAGAATCGCCTACTTCGTGTTTCATAAAGAAGTAACCGCCTTTTACATCAGACAGTGTACCGGATACTTCGTACAGATCGGTTTTCCTATTGCATGATGTTGCTATTATGACAAGTAGCAATAAAAGACCGGTGTAGAGTGATTTGTTTACCTTAGCCATCTTCTCGCTTTTATTTCTGTATTTTTTTTAAGTGTATGATAATTTGATAACCTTACTCTGTATTATAACGTACAAATATAGCTTTTATTTTTTAAACGTTTAAAAAAATAAAATTGTTCTAAAAAAAATTAATTCAGGCTTGTGGCTGAAATGATTTCTCATTCAAAATGAATGCCTTATTTCCTAAATGTAACGCCTTTATAAAGCGGTAAATCATAAATTCACTATCTTTGTTTGTTCTAAACACAAGAAAAGTTAATTATGAAGTTTATTAATTCCGTTTTTTTAGCCATAAGCATTTTGCTCCCAATGAAATCATATAGTCAGGACATCCCTCTGTCGCTGGAAGATCTAATTCCCGGAGGTAAAACGTTCAACAAGTATCGTGCCGAAATGCCGCGTCAGTTGACATGGTTTGGCGATAAACTTACTTATGTAAAGGGCGATTCCATATTGGTTGCTCCTAATACAGACAAAGAAAAGCCTGAAACGCTGCTTACATTGCAGGATATTAACAATGGACTAAAACTGGGAATTGACGAATCACCCAAGAGCCTTCGCTATATATATCCGGTATCGGCAGAGTCGAACGATCTGATGGTGATTACCGCCGGAAAGGTATATCTGTACGACTATGTGAATAAAACGATAACTGCCACATACAACTCGTCTGCCGATATGGCAAATCAGGATTTATCAGAGAAGAGCCGTTCATTTGCATATACCCGAAAAAACAATCTGTATATACAGACCGCTCAGGGTAAAGAATATGCTGTGACACAGGAGGCTGATAGTAATGTTGTTTGCGGACAGTCGGTACATCGTAACGAATTCGGGATTAATAAAGGTACGTTCTGGTCGCCGCAGGGAAATCTGCTGGCATTTTACCGTATGGACGAATCGATGGTGACCGATTATCCTTTGGTAGATATATCGGCACGTGTGGCTAAACTGAAAGATATAAAATATCCGATGGCAGGGATGAAGAGCCATCATGTAACAGTGGGCGTGTATAATATTGCGACACAAAAAACAGTATTTCTGAAAACAGGTACGCCAAAAGAAAAATACCTGACTAATATAGGGTGGAGTCCCGATGAAAAGAGTATTTATATTGCCGAGATCAACAGGGGACAGGATACATGTGTGCTGAAATGCTACGATGCACAGACAGGAAATCTTCAAAAGACACTGTTTACGGAGACGCATCCGAAATATGTAGAACCGGAAAATCCTGTATTGTTCCTGAAAAACGATCCGACTAAGTTTCTTTGGCAAAGTAAAAGGGACGGGTACAACCATCTGTATCTGTATGACATTACAGGCAAAGAACTGAAGCAACTTACATCGGGTACATGGGATGTTACGTCTGTGCTGGGCTTCGATGAAAAGGGTGAAAATCTGTTCTATGTATCTACCCAAAATCCGTCTTTTACAAAACAAGGCGCATCAATAAATTATTCTGTGCCGTTACCTGAAAGGCATGTTTATAAGGTGAATATAAAGACCGGATATGTAGCAGCAGACGCACAAAACAGTCTATCGAAAGAAGTAGGCGTGCACCGCGCCACTCTGAGTGCTTCGGGCAAATATATATGCGATACATACACCTCACTCTATAATCCGGGAAAGGTAGCTATTACGGATACGAAAACGAATAAGACACATGTATTCCATACAGCAAAAGATCCATTTCGTAATATAAAATTGCCTGAAATCACATTGGATCAGGTGATGGCAGACGACGGCAATGTTCTGTATACGAGGATAATAAAGCCACTTAATTTCGATCCGGACAGAAAATATCCGGTAGTGGTTTATGTATACGGAGGCCCTCATTCGCAGATGGTGGATAACTCATGGCAGGGGCAAGCGCGCGGATGGGAAATTTACATGGCGGAGAAAGGATATCTGGTATTTGTACTCGACAACAGAGGTACATCATACAGAGGTGCTGCCTTCGAGAATATTACACATCGCCAGCTCGGCGTAGTGGAAACACAGGATCAGATGACGGGTATCAAATACCTCAAGTCGCTGCCTTATGTAGATGCTGACCGCATAGGCGTACATGGCTGGAGTTTTGGCGGATTTATGACAATCAACCTGATGCTTCGCCATCCGGAGACATTTAAGGTGGGAGTTGCCGGAGGGCCGGTTACCGATTGGAAGTATTACGAGATAATGTATGGCGAACGCTATATGGACAGTCCGCAGGAAAATCCGCAAGGGTACAAGGAGACAAATATGGTAGACCGTGCGGGCGACCTTAAAGGACGTCTATTGCTCATTCATGGTGATGAAGATCCTACTGTGGTAATGCAACATAGTTTACAGTTCCTCAATTCGGCAATAAAGAAAGGAACGCATCCTGATTTCTTCATCTATCCGGGTCACGGGCATAATATGACAGGTCACGACCGTGTGCATCTGCATGAACATATTACGAGGTATTTCGATGATTTCTTGAAGTGAATAAATTATCTCAAATATGAAATATTATTTACTAAATACTATACAAAGGGTAAAGCAATATAGTAAACAGCTTGATGCTGAGTCTGTTTTGTATAATAAAAATTGGATTGTTTTTAATGACGGTGAAGATAAAGAACAGTTTATTTTCAGACCCAATAAAGAACTCCTTATTTCCAGAAATGGAATTGTGTCGAAAGCCAAATGGGAATTATTGGCAACCGGAACTATATTGATAGAAATGGGAGAGTTGACATATCTTTTCAATGCGGCATTTAAGGATAATACTTTCCTGATCTTACAATTAGACGGCAACAAAGATTATCTCATTATGTATGATCATAATCTGATGGTCGATAATGTAATCAAATCCATCCAGGATATAGAAAATCAACTGGATAAAAGATATATTCCTGCCAATTCTACTACCGATTCTAAAGAAATAATAATAGAAAAGAAGTCGGAAGAGGAAATTGAAGCGGAACGGCTAAAGCAAGAAAAATTGAGACGAGAGACTTTTGAGGCAAAGAAAGAACAAAAAAGAGAAACAAAACGTTTCATCATTGCTCTTGTCTTAGTGTTCGCGCTAATTGGTATTTTAGCAGGGTTTGGTATGTTATTAGGGTAAAATGGTTATTAATTAGTAGACCTGTTACCTTTTAAATAAAGAACAGATTTTAAACAATTATGTACAAAATAAGTAAACAATTTTCTTTTTCGGCCTCACATATTCTCGAGGGTTTACCGCAGGAACACCCCTGTTCGCGCCTGCATGGGCACAACTATGTGGTGACCGTGCATCTGAAAAGTGAGCAGTTGAATGAAGTAGGCTTTATAAAAGATTACAGGGAACTGGATAGTGTAAAAAGATATATCGACGAAAAGCTCGATCACCGACATTTGAATGATGTTCTTCCATTCAATCCCACAGCCGAAAATATGGCGAAATATCTGTATGATGTCTTCAAAAAAGACATTCCCGAACTCTATGCCGTAGAGGTGTCCGAAACTCCTAAAACCAGCGCAATATATGAAGCTGACAGTAAATGAGATATTCTACTCGCTGCAAGGTGAGGGCGGACGTAGTGGCGAGGCTTCTATATTTATAAGGCTCACAAAATGTAATCTGGCTTGCAGCTTCTGCGATACCGATTTTGCCGAAGGAGACGATATGACGCTCGATGAAATACTGGAAGTACTGAAAGCATATCCCTGCAAATGGATTATCTGGACAGGAGGCGAACCTACTATTCAGCTAAAGGACGAACATCTGTCATTCTTTCGCAACCACGGCTACAAGCAGGCAATAGAAACCAATGGTACACGCCCTGTACCCTCATTGATAGACTACATCACATGCAGCCCTAAGAAAGATTACGAAAGCATCCGTTCGCGCATACCCGTTGTCGACGAGATACGTATGCCGATAGCTGTAGGCGATGCAGTGCCCGATGTCTCCATCTTTCCGCAGGCAAAGAACTATTTCCTGAGCCCGATATTCGATGCCGATAAGATAAATACAGGCAATGTAAACTACTGCGTGGAACTGATAAAAGAACATCCGCAGTGGCGGCTCAGCCTGCAAATACACAAACTGATACATATAGAGTAAAGCAATAATGGAGAAATTTGAACTCGATATACTGGGCTGCGGCTCGGCTACTCCCACCACGCTCCACAATCCGTCGTCGCAAGTCCTGAATGTAAGGGACAAGCTGTTTATGATAGATTGCGGAGAAGGCACACAGTTACAGTTGCGACGCAGTAAACTACGCTTCGGGCGGCTCAACCGTATCTTTATTTCGCATCTGCATGGCGATCACTGTTTCGGGCTGATAGGGCTGATATCTACACTTGCACTGCTGGGCAGAACAGGCGATCTGTTTATTCATACCGTTGCCGGACTCGAAGAAACACTTGGCCCCGAACTGGCATTTTTTTGCAAGGATAACCCCTTTCAGGTGAAGATAGAGACCTTTGATCCGAAGAAGAGTGAGATAATATACGAAGACCGCTCGGTGACGGTAAAAACCATACCGCTTCTGCATCGCGTTCCCTGTGCGGGGTTTCTGTTCGCAGAGAAGCAAAAGGAGGCACATCTGTTGCCCGATATGATTAAATTCTATAACATTCCGATAAAGGAACTGGCAAAGATAAAGCAGGGAGCAGACTATGTGACCGGAGAGGGGCGCGTGATACCGCACACCCATCTGACCACGCCTGCCGATCCTGCCCGCTCGTATGCCTACTGTTCCGATACGGCATACAATGAAAAAATACTGCCCATAATAGAAGGAGTGGATATGCTGTATCATGAGGCTACCTTTGCCGAAGCAGATGCCGCACGTGCAAAGGAAACCGGACACTCAACCGCACGGCAGGCCGCCACTATTGCCAAGATGGCAAATGTGAAGAAGCTGATGCTCGGGCACTTCTCGGCACGGTACAATAATAATAAGATATTGCTGGATGAAGCAAAGGAAATTTTCCCTGATACATTGCTTGCTAACGAAGGACTTCGTGAAAAATTGTAAAAGGATTTATTTTTTTTATTTTTTTTATTCTTTTATAATCTTTAATGCCTATATTTGTGCTCATTAGGCGTATAATACATGGTAAAGTATAAAAAGATATTCTCTCTCTTATTGTTTGTAGGAGCCGGTTTCACAGCAAATGCTGCGCAAATGGACTTTCCTGCAGGCAACTCTGTATATGAGCAGCAACAGAATAATACCATGTCATTCGACCTCAGAATTAACGGGACTACTACCGTTAAGATGGAGAATGTGCCTACTTCGGGTTATCTGGAAGTTTACAGTATACTTGGTGTAAAGGTAACCAGCGTCAACCTGAGAACCTGTGTGGGCGGACGCGATATAGAGTTGCCTAAAGGGTTGTATATACTGAAAGCCGGTAAGGTGGCATTGAAGGTGATCGTAAGATAAAATAAGAACAAAATAGAATACAAAGGGTTGTTTCATCACGAAGCAATCCTTTTTTTGTGTATAAACCACTTCTAAAAAGTCATATCTCGTTCATCTTATTTTAGGCTTATTTATCTGTAAATTAATTTCTTGCAAATATTATGACTTTGGAAAAACCTATATGCAGAAATTTCGACAAGTGTTAAATTCCTCAAATAGACTAAATTTATAAAATATCAATCTACTGTTAATAGTTATTTGTATTTAAAAACACTAATTCTTAAAATTAAAGATGCTTATGAAAAGAATCTATCTACTGTTATTCGTTATGTTATGTTTTGGAAACACCAGTTCTCTGATGGCTAAAGTATATGATGATGGTGGGGGAAACCCATCAACAAAGCCACCAGCGGATGCAGAAGCTGTTGTTATGTCTGTTATGGCAGCGCCTATAACAGCAGAGGTGACTGATGGCAACAATCTGGAAACTTTTTTTGATGCTGCTCTCGGCGTAGTGAGCGTAACTGTGACCGATGTGAGAGGTGTTGTTTATGTAAAACGGAATGTAGACACATCTAAGATTAAAAAGTTGCCTATAAAAGTGTTGTCGCCGTCGGGACAATATACTGTAACCTATACCGATGGAAATGGGAAGAAAATCCAACGTGGAAAATTCAGAGTTAAGTAGTAGTGAATCAGTAAAATAATGTAGTTTGTGAAGAAAAGTCCGGAGACGGAAACTCCGGACTTTTTACCTTAATAGCCCCTTTATTAATGGAAAATGTAATATTCAGAAAATTCAACCTTATCTATCTTGTATTAACAGCACTGTTCCTCTATTCCTGTAAAGAATCGAACCATTCGACGGATATACTTGCACAAGCCCAAAGTAAAATGGAGAGTGATCCTTCCGCAGCGCTTTATCTGCTTAACTCCATACCCAATCCTCAAAGTATGGATGAAGAACATTATATGGAATTTATAGTGGCGAATGTACGTGCGAAATCGTTAACCTATCAGAGTGTAAAAAACGATACGTTGATCTTTAAAGCTCAAAAATATTTTAACAATCGTAATAATCCGGCTCAGGCAGCTTATGCCAATTATTATGCTTCGGCTGTATATTATGGTAACGGAGATGTTTATAACGATCTGCAAAGTACTATGCTGGCAAAGTATTATGCGTTGAAGGCGGGAGACAATGTGATGGTAGCAAAATGCTTTCAGAGTATTGGAAATACATATTATGAAAAAAAGATTTTAGATAGTGCCCTTGTTTACTACAGGCAGGCATCGTATTATTATAATCTTACACAGGGGCAGGATACTCAAAAATACACGGTTATAAACTTTATAGGACAATCTTATTATAATGACGGAAATATTGATAGTGCTTATTTTTATTTTAATAGAGGCTTACAAGGGGCAGAACAGCTCGGTAGAAAGGACTTGCAGGCTACTTTCAGACATATGTTGGGTAGAGTCTATCGTAGGCAAAAGGATTTTCAGGAATCATCTGCCTATTTGCACAGGGCACTTGCAGAAGTAGAAAATAAGGAGGAGGCAGGCCGAATGAATCTTAGTTTGTTTAGACTATATATTGATAAAGATCAGCTTGATTCAGCAAAATATTACTCAACTAGGGTTAAGGAATCCTTACCTGATATAAGTTATATTTATTCGCGTCAGGGAGCATATCTTTCACTTACCGAATATTATCAGAAAAGCGGAGATTATAAGGAAGCTGGTTATTATAAAGATTCATTAAGAAGCGTAGACCGTAAAATACATGAATTGAATAATGAGAGGGATCTCGCGCATGCTGAAGGAACATATAAGTCTGTACTAGAAGAGAAAGAAGCGGATAGCCTAAAAATTCGCAACAGGCTGTTGATATTATGCGGTGTTGTAGTGCTGTTATCTATTCTTGCTGCATTTTATTTTATGCTTAGGAATGCCCGCCAGAAACGTGAACAGGAAGTCGAGAAAAACAGATTACTGCAAAAAGAGATGAATCAGCAATCCGAATCGCTTTCGTATATGCAGGAGATCTACCGCAATATTGTGACCGAATGGATGGAGATAGAGAAGGCGGTACGGAAGCTTACAAAGGAGCTGGGAGCAACGGAAGAGCCCGAAATATATACACGTATACGGAATCTGATAGACAGCTTTAAGCAAAATACCAATAAGGAGTTTATTAAGCTGGCAAAGAACCATCTGGAAAAACAGCCTTACGGACAAAAGGCGATAGAACTGCTCGAAGAGCGCGAATTATTATTGTTTATGCTTTATTATTGTGGATACAGACGCAACGAGGTAGCATTGCTATTGGGTGTAAATTCGCACATAAACAATATGAAACTTCGTAAACTGGGGCTTAGAAACAAGATGGTAGAAGCCGGTATGTTGCGCGAGGAGATAGAAGAAATGCTGTTTGCCGAAGATGAACAGGCAGCAAAGAAAGAGGACGAGTAGCTGCATTTAAGTAATATTTGTTATCATATTTGTGTAGGGGCGAATTATCATTCGCCCATTGATTATTGCGGGGGCAATTTAAATAGCCCCCAAATCCCCACGGAAAAAAATTCACAATTAACAATCCAA
>JBEBPN010000045.1:0-28201 GCA_040395895.1 Dysgonomonas hofstadii | reverse complement strand
TCGCTCCGGGTGTAGAAGGTCTGATCCACGTATCGGAAATGAGCTGGGCTCAACATCTGCGCAGTGCTCAGGACTTTATGAAAGTTGGTGACGAAGTAGAAGCTGTAGTGCTTACACTCGATCGTGACGAACGCAAAATGTCTCTGGGTATTAAACAACTGAAACCAGATCCATGGGAAAATATCGAAGAGAAATATCCTGTGGGAAGCAAGCATACTGCAAAAGTTCGCAACTTCACTAACTTCGGTGTATTTGCCGAAATAGAAGAAGGTGTAGACGGACTTATCCATATCTCTGACCTTTCTTGGACTAAGAAGATCAAACACCCTAGCGAGGTAACTCAGATAGGTGCCGATATCGAAGTACAAGTGCTTGAAATCGACAAAGAAAACCGTCGTTTGAGCTTAGGTCACAAACAACTTGAAGAAAATCCTTGGGATGTATTTGAAACTATCTTTACAGTAGGTTCGGTACACGAAGGAACAGTTGTAGAAATGGTCGATAAAGGTGCTGTAATCTCTCTTCCTTACGGTGTAGAAGGTTTCGCAACTCCTAAACATCTTGTGAAAGAAGACGGAACTCCAGCTCAGATCGATGAGAAACTAGACTTCAAGGTTATCGAATTCAACAAAGATTCTAAACGTATCATTGTTTCACACAGCCGTACGTTTGAAGATGAAAGACCTGAGGCTAAAGAAGCAGCAGCTGAAAAGAAAGCAAGAAAATCTCCTAAGAAAGAAGAGCAAGCTACTATTCAATCTTCTAACGTAGAAAAAACTACTTTAGGTGATATCGAAGAACTGGCTGCACTGAAAGAAAAACTTTCGGGTGGTAGCGATGCTAAATAATAACTGATAGAGGTTATTTTATATAATAATATTAAGGGTGCCGGATTCAGTTCGGCACCCTTAATTATTTAACATATTGTCTGTTTACCCTCAAATCTGTAGACGCAATACTGGAATAAGTGTCTACAAATTGATTTAAGATCTGTGGTAATTATATATTCAATAAAGAATTTGATATATTTACAGCCGATATGTATAACCTATAAACCGCAATAATATGACAAACAAACTCAATTTCTTACTTTGCTTCGCTTTTATAACATTCCTTCTCACTTCATGTAATAAGCCGGTACAAACACCTGCAGAGGCATCTATGGATAGTACTCAGGTGTTATTGCTGAAAAGTGATTCGATACTATTCGATGAAGCATTTATTAACGCTCATTATGCACAAAGGGAGGTCAGGCCGTTAACAAATGCAGAACGTGAAAAATATGAAACCGGAGCTGATGCACCCATGTTTTCTATAATGGACAGTGTACGGTTGAATGATAATGTGTACAGCTACTTTGTGAAAGCAAAAACGAAGCACGGATTCAAAGTGTATATGACCAATTATTCATCGCAAGGCAACTATCTCGACAGCCGCATGATCTATAACAATACGAGTATACCCGAAAGGCGTCTAGAGAGGGTACACTCCAAACTGTATCTGCCTACAAGTAAAGTTTTTATTTATGACAATAATGCCATACTGGGAGAATATAAGGAAATACCGATGAATATAGATGCTAACGGTATGTTTGAAGATTTCCCCGAAGTGCCGTTTGAGGACGCTACTATTGCTATATCGAGCTGCGAAGGTGGATTATTGAAGAAGCATCCGCTGAGAGAGAAATGGACAGTCTTCAACTTCGAGCATCAGAAGTCTATGATCGTGGAAACGACCAGAAACTATAACGATTATGTAGATAATTACAACACAATGTACACTCCCGAATTGCTGAATGGCGACGGATTGAATTTCGATCTTGCCTTCAAAGGTGAATATCCTGAGAAGCATATGGAGCTGCGTCCTATAGAGGAAGAAAAGAATTATAACAAAGCCGAACTGGAAGGTATTTTAAGTAAATATAAGAGCGAGCTGAACGAATTAGCAAATAATACACCGTATGAAGTATCTGCTGTATATAGTTTTAGTTACGATTCTAAAAAATACCGCTTGGTACACTATACATCAAAAGAGTACGGATTTCCATATACAGCCGTTCTGGGTATAACTCCTGACGGGCTGATGAAGATTCTGGCATACCGGTGTCTTTACAATTACTACTCGTTCCGTCTCCGAAACGATGTTATGTTCTATATCAGGAACACTTCCTGTGGTGAAGGGCTTGTTGCAACTACGAGTCTGTATAAGATAGACGGTGATTTCGAGAAAATATTTGAGAGCACTGTTGCCTGTGACTGACAGGACTGGAATTATTATACTATTATACAAAACAAGGCCGGCTAATTTAGCCGGCCTTGTTTATATCATAAAGGTGAAATATTATTTACCTTGTTGAGCGTCTTGGATCATCTTTTCGTTAGGAAGGATGTAAACCTCTACACGACGGTTTTGAGTTCTTCCGGCAACAGTGCTGTTGTCAGCAACCGGTTGAGTAGAACCAAATCCCTGAGTTACCATACGATTGCCCGATACTCCCTTAGTTTGCAGGAAGTTGTAAACAGCCTGAGCACGTTTTTCAGACAATGGGTTGTTGATAGCATCAGAGCCTGTATTGTCTGTATGTCCGTATATCTGAACGTCTGTGTCAGGATTGCTGTTCAAAGAGTTAGCAAAGCTGGTAAGAGAACTTTGAGAAGCTGAACTCAATGTGCTTGAGTTTGTAGCAAACAAGATACCTGATTCAAAAGTAACCTTGATAGCCTGTCCGTCGTTGATAGATTCAACCTGAGCACCGTTGATCTGCTCCAGTTCTTTTTTCTGCTTGTCCATTTTGTTACCGATAATAGCACCTGCACTACCACCTAGTACAGCACCGATACCGGCACCCCATGCAGCACCTTTACCTCCACCGATAATAGCACCGATACCAGCACCCAGAGCACCACCTGCTCCTGCTCCGATACCACCGCCTTTAACTGTATCACTGGCGCCACAACTTGAGAATAGAATCGAACAGCTTAATATAATAGCTGCGATAAATGAAAAATTTTTCATAATTAGTTAATTTAAATTTTCTGTTTGTGATAATATTATATTTATTCAAATATTCCTATTGAATCGCAATAAGCCAATTCGCCCTGTATGATAAAGGCAATTTCGTCGGCTGAGAAGTTATTGATCTTGTCCTTCTTCGTATTTTTCAGGACGTATGCGATTATTTCGTCTTCGTCTATATTCACTATAGCGTCGTCGTTAGCATCATCGTCCATAAGTCCTTTTTCGTCATAGAAGTCGTACACAATGTCGATGATGTAGTTGATCTCATCATTTGTGTATTTTCCTTTTATTTCTTGTGGGAGATAGTTCTGTATGTATTTTACAGCATCTTCTTCGTCGTACGGAATAAGGTCTTTTTCGTTGCTCATTTCTAATTGTGCTTTGTTTTTATCCTAATGTTATATAATTAATAACAATAAATAGATTGTGATGTTCAATGTTTGGACTTGTTTTTATCGAATAAGTTTAATTTGCCGTCTCTTTTGTTTATGTTAATTTAAGACAAATATATAATTATTTTTTCTTCAATGCAAGA
Source organism: Dysgonomonas hofstadii (assembly GCA_040395895.1). Taxonomy (GTDB): domain Bacteria; phylum Bacteroidota; class Bacteroidia; order Bacteroidales; family Dysgonomonadaceae; genus Dysgonomonas; species Dysgonomonas hofstadii_A. The sequence goes on along the minus strand of JBEBPN010000045.1, from coordinate 24,648 downwards.
TACGCCAAAACTATAAGAGGCAGAACCATGATACCAATATACAGGGTATTTATTTTCAGCAATACGGGCTCGAACAGGATTGCCAGTAGCAGCCCGACGGCTGCACCTCCTAAGTGAGCATCGTGTCCTATATTGCCTTGTTGTTTCTGCATGGCATATACCGAGAATGCCAGATATGCGATACCGAATACCCATCCGGGCATAGGTATCACAAACATTATTCCGAGCGTCATGTTAGGGTATATAGCTATGGCTGCAAAAAGCACACCGACTACTCCTCCCGAAGCCCCGATCGCGCTGTAGTAATATTCCTTACGGTGCATCCATAGCGACAGCAGGCCTCCCCCAATGATAGACAGAAAGTATATTGCCAGATATTTCCATATTCCAAATTCATATATTATCGTATCGGAGAAAATATAAAGTGTGAACATGTTGAAAAAGAGATGTATATAATCGCCGTGCAGAGTGGCGGATGTCAGCATCCTGTCCCATTGCTTCGAGCTGCCGAGTATAGCACCGACATTGAATTTATATCTGTCGAAAAAAGCCATATCGTTAAATCCCTTAACGCTGGTGATAGCCGTAAGGGCGATAATAATGATAGGTACAATTTCCGCAATGTCAAACATATATTCTCTTTTTATATCCGGCTCAAAGGTATATATTTTAAGGTATATATTATAAAATAACAGAAACTTTATCTATAGGGCGTATTCAGTTAGCAGCGATCAGTCAACAGTTAACAGAAAGCGATCTTTGAAAATATTGTAAGGAATGTCAGGTTTTAGTTAAAATCCACCTCACCCCGACCCTCTCCAAGAGGAGAGGGAGTTGCACGCCCCAAAGAAAAATACTTGTAACTTGTAACTGCCCGCAGGGCGACGAAATAACATTCGCCGAAGTGAAGACGAGGCAAACTTGTAACTAATGTTAGCTTTACATACGCTTCGCTTCTGTGACCGTTGGTTGTAAGGTTTTAGTTAAAACTGTTACTTTTTGTGAAAGGTGGTAAAAGTTAAAATAAAAAATTATAAAACGGAATATTGTTTCGTTAAAAGCGTTAGTTTTGTTAATGAGAGATAAAGCCCTGTTTCAATAATTTTTCATTTAATATATTAGTTATCTATACCTTACCTTATGAATAAATATATACTTCTACTCTTGTTGTTATCATCTCTGGATGCTGCAGCTCAAGTTGCGATAAAAGGTACCGTACGCGACAAAGACAGCAATACACCCATACCCGATGTAATTATACAGTATGGTGCAACATCGCGCGACTATGTATATACCGATGCTAACGGGCGATATTCCATACCAGAGTCGGGAAGTGATATTATTCATTTTCAGTGTTTCGGATATAAATCGAGATCAGTAGTGAAGTCTGAGCTGGAGCGAAATGCTGTAGTGCTTATGGAACTGAATCCTGTATCGCTCAATCCTATTGTGATCAGTCCGGGCGATGCCGATAAGCTACTGGAAGAAGTGATGATGAATACGAAGGAAAAATTGTTGACAGAGGTGCATGTGGGTTATCTCCTGCATTTCCTTCAAACAAGGTCAGACTCGTTAAAGAATGAAGTTTATCTTAAGTATGCGACCACGCTGCCCGAAAAGACATTGAAGAAGAACCTGAAAAAAGAGCGGGTACCTTATACCTTCAATATAATAGATATCAGAAGGCTCAAGAAGTCGGAAACGCCGACGTCTGAGTTGTATGGGGCAGAATACCATGCGTCACATCTCTTTACATTCGGGAAAAGTATCAATAACGAAACTACCCGTTCGTATACGTCCGACAGTTCGCTTATCATATTACAGATAGAGCCACTGAAAGGAAAAGAAGGATGGGCGAGGGGAGAAGTGGTGATAAGGAAAGAGGATATGACCATCTCGTCGATGGAGATAGAATCGGTAGACTCTATAATGGAGTTGCAACCTTATAAGAAGTATCTGGGTAATCAGGTAAAGGTACTGCGAAAAGTTGGACGTTTTGAGTTTGCTAAAGCAGGTGACAGGTATTATATGAGTAATTGCTATACCTATTACAAGTTTCGGACAATAAACGAATATGGCAGGGAAGAAGATATCTCGTATTATTGCGATGTGGATTGTATCGGGTTGTTGGATAAGGCAAAACTGAGGAACAGAATGTTGAGCGGCTATTGTCAGGAGTTGTTCTATTTCCCCGACTCTACACAGGAAGAGTTTTGGAATAGCGATTACACGGCAGATATACAATACCTCCAGCATGAGTTTACCGGAATAGCCCCATCCCGGAAAAGGAGTTTTATAAACTGGAAAAATGCCTTATTCTTTGGTGCGGCTGTTGCGGGGACAATCCTTCTGGTGAAGTAAGAACGATAATATTGAGGGTAGAAATGATCAAAACAGTGTGCAGAATTGTTCTATATATAGATAAACTCTAAAACATTGATAACATTATGGAAGATAATACATTTGACCACAAAGAACAGGAACTGAAATCGCTTAAGCGTAAAAACAGAAGACGAAACGCATTCTGGACACTTCTGGCATTACAGGCTAGCTCACTTCTTATTACCTATTATCTGGGACGCTCGCATAAGGGGTAGGGATAAAAGAAAGGCTCGGATTTTCTCCGAACCTTTCGGTTATATTGTTATTCTGCATCTTTAGGTTCTTCACCTTCAAACTCCTCACCCTCTTCGTAGTAGAATTCAGGATCGAAGTCCTCGTCTTCATCGTCCCAGTCTTCTTCAAGGTCGTCATCTTCAGGGATATATTCTTCTTCCTCGTCGAATTCGACAGTCTTGATGTCCAGATTGCGGTGAGTAATATCGAATGACTTCCTGTATTCGCCATCGGCATTCAGTTCGCGCCACAGCAGGTCTTTGAGTGCTGCAATATTCTGTCCGGTAATGGATGATATGAATATGTGAGGTATCTCCGGCAGGTCGGCTGACAGTGCCTCTATCAGTTCATCATCCAGCATATCCGATTTTGAGATAGCCAGTACACGCCTTTTGTCAAGCAATTCTGGATTGTACTGAGCCAGTTCGTTCAGTAATATCCTGTATTCCTGATGTATATCATCTGCATCGGCAGGAACCATGAACAACAGGAGAGAGTTACGTTCGATATGGCGAAGGAAGCGTAATCCTAAGCCTTTGCCTTCGCTGGCTCCTTCTATAATACCCGGTATATCGGCCATTACGAACGACTTATAGTCGCGATAGCTGACAATGCCAATTTTGGGTTCCAGTGTTGTAAACGGATAGTTGGCTATCTTGGGCTTGGCAGCACTTACTACCGACAGCAGTGTAGATTTTCCCGCATTTGGGAATCCTACTAGCCCTACGTCGGCCAATACTTTGAGTTCGAGAATTACTCTACGTTCTTCGTATGGTTCACCGGGCTGTGCATAGCGGGGTGCCTGATTGGTTGATGTCTTGAAATGGTTGTTTCCGCGACCACCTTTACCGCCCTTCATCAGGATGACTTCCTGCCCGTCTTCGGTCACATCGCAGAGGTATTCACCCGTTTCGGCATCATAGGCAACAGTACCGCATGGCACATCTATTATTTTCGATTCGCCGCTTTTACCTGTGCTTAGTCGTCCGGAACCGCTTTCGCCATGTCCGGCCAGTATATGGCGTTGAAACTTCAAATGGAGCAGTGTCCACATGTTACGGTTTCCGCGAAGGATCACATCTCCTCCGTTACCTCCGTCTCCTCCGTCAGGTCCGCCTTTGGGTATGTATTTCTCGCGGCGAAAGTGGGTTGAGCCTCTTCCTCCTTTTCCCGAGCGGCAATATATTTTGACGTAGTCTATAAAATTTGAATCTGCCATATGCTATGATGTCTTTTGTTGAGATAACAAAGGAAGTTATAAGACCGCAGACGGCTTATAACTTCCCCGATATAATTTGATATTATTATTTTACCTTGTCTACAGCCTCTGCTATGAGGTTGAAGATCTCGTCAACCGTTCCCACTCCCTTAATTGAAGTCAGTTTGCCGGTTGTCTTATAATGTTCCTTAAGCGGAGAAGTCTGGTTCTTATACACATCAAGACGGGATTTGATGGTTTCCAGATTGTCGTCTGAGCGTCCCGATTGTTGTCCGCGTTTGATCAGGCGGTCTATTAGTTCAGGCTCTTCTACTTCGAGACTTACCACGATAGAAACTTCCTGACCTCTGTCTTTCAGCATTTTCTCCAGAGCATCGCTTTGGGCGATAGTGCGTGGGAAGCCGTCAAAGATAACACCCGCGGATCCTTTTTTGCTGTCGAGTACATTTGCCAGCATACTTATCACTACGTCATCGGGAACTAGCTGTCCTTTAGAGATGTAGCCTTCGGCTAATTTGCCGAGTTCGGTTCCGTTCTTCATTTCTGCGCGTAGTACGTCGCCTGTAGAAATATGTGCAAGGTTATACTTTTTGATAAGGTTCTCGCTCTGAGTTCCTTTGCCGGAGCCGGGAGCTCCGAAGATTATAATATTCAGCATGATATATTGTTTTATTGATCTTTCAGTTTATAGATGTCGGACAGATTGCGGCCATACCCGTCATAGTCGAGCCCGTATCCGACAATGAAGTCGTTTGGAATCTCCAGCGCTACATAATCCAGCTGTACAGGTTGTTTCAGCGCATCGGGTTTTAGTAACAGTGTAGTTACCAATATTTCTTTCGGCTCGTCACAAACAAGCTGCTCCAACATCAGAGTCATAGTATGTCCTGTATCTACGATATCTTCAACAATAACTATTGTGCGGCCTTTAATATCTTCTTCGAGCCCGTATATCTCTTTTATTTTTCCGGTTGAGGAAACTCCTTTATATGAAGAGACTTTCACAAAAGAGACTTCGCACGGAATGGTTATCCGTTTCATCAGTTCCGATGCGTACATGAACGAACCGTTCAGGATGCAAATGAATAAGGGGTCTTTGTCAGCAAGGTCTTTGTTCAGTCTAACAGCTACCTCGTCTATGGCCTTCTCTATCCTGTCCTGTGTCAGAAATAGTTCAAATTCTTTATCTCTAATCTTCACCGTTTTCATGGGCGCTTCCTTTTCTTAAATATTATTAAACTGCAAAAGTAGTATATTTAGCTTAATTGTTTATAATGAATTCCTTTTTTAATATCCGAAAAAGAATAAAATATTCTCAAATAGTTTGAAATATACCAGAATTAAGGTTTAAAATAGGCAGTTTATAAATGTTTGAACGAAAAACAGAATACGCATCCTTACAGATTGATTAAGTGATAGCATAGAATAGAAAAGGGACTCAGTCCGAATCCCTTTTCTATTTTGAGTACCTGAAATTATTGCGGTACACCATATACTTCTTCGCATGGTTGGATGATTACCCAGCCGTCTCCTTCAAACATCATCTGGAAGCTTTCACCACTTCCTCTACCTATGAATGTTTTAAGAGAGATGTCTGTTTTCATTGTAGGAGTCAGATTGCCAGACCAGGCAACTGTTGCATTAGGGTCTGTAAATACAGGTTGTCCCGGTTTAACGATCAGCGTCATCGGGTTACCGTGAGTTGTGATAGCGATATGTCCTGTTCCGGTAAGGCGAGCCTGGAACAAACCGCCACCCATAATGCCGGCAACACTCTTCATCATTTTAACTTCTGATTTTACAGAATCTTCATGTGCCAGGATGTCGTTACCGTTTACATTGATCGCTTCGTTTTCAAGATAAAGTATGCGCACTCTCTTTTCAAAATCGGCAGCATACACTCTACCGTTTCCGGTTGTTTTCATCATTGTGGTACCTTCTCCGGATACAGCTTTTTTCAATAAATTGCCGACACCTTTACTGAACATACCTTCTCTTTCAAATTTTATGTTTCCTGTGTAAGCTACCATTGCACCTTTTTTCAGCATCACTGTCTGGTTGCTAACGTTAAGCTCAAGCATATAAGGACTTTCTAATTGGAAAAAGTCATTTTTCGATTCGTCTTGTGCGGTTTCTTCAATAAAAGCCTTAATTGAGTACTTGTTCATAGGGTAAAGTTTTTTTGATTTATAATTATTTAATTACTGTGTATCGTTAAATTTCAAAGTTTCTCTTATCAGACATCTAAAATAGTGTTTTTTTCGATATTACCAAAAGGTGAAATCTTTATTTAGATAGTATCTGAGTATAAGCTGTTTCAGGCTATGCAATCCAAAAACAGCTTACAATTATAATCGCAAAGTTTATTCTTCAACCAGAGCAAAGTCTAACTGCTTCCGCTCCAGATTTGCTTTAGCTACCTTTATCTTCAACGGATCGCCCAAGCTATATGTACGTTTATTGCGCCGACCGCGAAGGCAATAGTTTTTCTCATCGAATTCGTAGAAGTCATCATCCAAATCACGGATCGGGATCATACCCTCACATTTGTTCTCATTTATCTCCGCATAGAGCCCCCATTCGGTAATGCCCGAAATGACGGCATCGAACACTTGTCCCAATTTGTCGGACATAAATTCCACTTGTTTGTATTTTATCGAAGCGCGTTCTGCATTGGCAGCCAGTTGTTCCATGCTCGAACTATGCTCGCATTTGCTTTCATATATTTGTTTGCTTACACTGCGTTCCCCGTTCATATACTTAGTTAACAATCTGTGTACCATCATATCCGGATAGCGGCGAATAGGAGAAGTAAAGTGTGTATAATATTCAAAAGCAAGTCCGTAGTGCCCGATGTTGACAGTAGAATAGATCGCTTTAGCCATAGCACGGATAGCGATTGTCGATATCAGATTTTCTTCAGGAGTACCGCTTACTTCGTCCAATAGGTGGTTTATCGATTTCGATACAGCGGTTTTTGAGCCGTCTACCTTTATCTTGTAGCCGAAGCGCCGGATAAACTCGGAAAGGTTTTCCATTTTCTCGCTGTTCGGCAGGTCGTGGATACGGTAAACGAATGTTTTGGCCGTTTTGTTTTTCGGTACCTTACCTACAAACTCTGCTACTGTACGATTCGCCAGCAACATAAATTCTTCTATCAGCTTGTTAGACTCTTTCGCATACTTGAAATATACACTCAGTGGTTTACCTTTTTCATCGATTTCAAATCTCACCTCATGCCTGTCGAACGCAATAGCTCCGCTGTCGAAGCGTTTATCCCTCAGTTTCTTGGCAAGGTTGTTCAGTTTAAGTACCTCTTCTTTGAAGTCTCCTTCACCTGTTTCAATAATATCCTGAGCCTCTTCGTACGTAAAGCGTCTGTCGGAGTGGATAACTGTACGTGCAATACGATAATTCTTTATATTGGCTTCATCGTCTATATCGAAGATAACGGAATAACAAAGTTTATCTTCGTGCGGACGCAACGAACACAGATTGTTGCTCAATCGTTCAGGAAGCATCGGAATTGTCCTGTCTACAAGGTAAATAGAAGTGGCGCGGCTTTCACCCTCTTTGTCTATAATATCGTTTTCTTCTACATAGTGAGTGACGTCTGCTATATGTACGCCAACTTCCCAAAGGCCTTTTTTAAGTTGTTTAACAGACAAGGCATCATCAAAGTCTTTAGCATCGCGCGGGTCGATGGTAAAGGTGGTAGTAGCACGCATGTCTTCGCGTTTGGCGACTTCTTCCGGAGTGATTACGTCAGAGATCTTATTTGCAGCTTCTTCAACCCTTTCAGGGTATTTATATGGTAATCCGTACTCGGCAAGGATAGCATTCATTTCTGTATTGTTTTCCCCAGCCTGTCCAAGTATGTCAATAACTTTTCCAATCGGATTCTTGGCTTTTTTAGGCCATTCTACAACTTCTACCAGTGCTTTATCTCCGTCTTTTCCCCCGTTTAACTCATCTTTTGGAATAAAGATATCATTAGCCAGTATTTTGCTGTCCATAACAAGGAATGCAAACTGTTTCTGTACATCCAGTGTACCGACAAATGTATTTTGTCTGCGTTCAAGTATCTCTACTACCTCAGCCTCAGGATCACGTCCTTTGCGTTTTGCCAACATCTGTACCTTCACGCGGTCTCCGTTCATCGCATGTGCCGAGTTACGCTCAGCTACAAATATGTGAGACGTTTCTTCGTCTTCACCGTCAGCATTGAAGAAGTTCTTACCGTTGCTTCGTCTTTCAAAAATACCTTCGAGGAATAGCCCCCGATTGTTCGATTTGAATTTCCCTCTGGCCGTCTCTATAATAAAGGCATCCTCCAGAAGATCGAAGAGTATATTATTGACCAGTTGTTTTTCTGCCGGTTTTTTATATCCCAGCTTTTCCGCGACCTGTTTGGTGCTGAACGATTCCGAAGAATTCCTGTTGAAGAAGTTTACAACTGTATTTATCAGATCGGTTTTTGTTTTCCTTTTTTCAGTTTTGTGAGTCACTTTTTTCTTACTCATAGTATAGTTATATCTTTTATATATTTGTCAATTAAATGGCTCTTAATTAGTCTCTTGTTTTTTTATTGACCTTTAATTATTAGCTTTTGATCATTGTTTTTTAACTAAAACCTGACAAAGCTTACAGGTTTATATGTTTTGTAAAAGGTAACAAAGGTAACACATTTGACTCGTTTTCGCTTCGTCGATTTTTAATTGCACCATTTTTATATTTGTCACTTTTTATCCTTATCTGTCACTTTGAACAAAGAGAAGAGCCTCTTTCATCGTCACTCTTTATTTTCAAGAGATGCTTCGTCTCTCAGCATGACAGATCCGGCGAATTTTTAACTAAAACCTGACAAAGTTTACAAGTCTTTAGTCTACTAGCTTGCTAGTTTAAATCTTCTTTTTTGTAGGGGCATCCCTTGTGGGTGCCCGCCTATGCGATAAACGGACAGGATACAGCGGATACACTAAGTTTTAACTAAAACCTGACAGATCTTACATTATTTCATCTTTTGTTATTTTCCCTGTAACCTTCCCTTGGTGAGGTTTGGAGGGGCTGCCGCTCACGGCATACATCCTATAGATAAAGAATCAGTAAAATAATGCAGGTTTTAAATACTCGTCAGTATTATTAATTATTACAACATTTTCGCGTGCCGAATGTTTTATATCCGTATTGCAAATCTCATCTTCAAATGTACAAAAAAGAATTAATGTTGCTATCTCAAATTCAGTGAATGAAAGATTATTCTAATAAAATATGTAATTTTGTTTTCTATTTAAATTATAAACATGTCTTGTATACTCAATATAGAAACTGCTACGGAAGTATGCTCTGTAGCTGTGTCGAAAGATAAAGAAATCATTTTCCTGAGAGAGGAAGAAAAAGGTCCCTCGCATGCTGTTCTTCTCGGACAATTTGTAAACGAAGCGATCGAATACCTTCGTTCCGTAAATATACAGCCTAATGCTGTAGCTGTCAGTTGCGGACCGGGTTCGTATACGGGATTGCGTATCGGCGTATCCGAAGCCAAAGGGCTTTGTTTCGGATTAGATATCCCTTTGATTTCGCTCAACACACTAAAGATCATGGCATACGGTGTCCGCAAAAATAGTAATCCGGAAGACGGGGTATTGTTGTGCCCGATGATAGATGCCCGCCGCATGGAAGTATACGATGTGTTGTATAATAATGAGTTGCAGGAAATAAAATCTGTATCGGCTGATATAATCGAAGAAGGTTCGTTCGATAAATATCTGAATGAAAACAAAATACTCTTTTTCGGTAATGGTGCAGATAAGTGTAAAGCTGTACTCAGTCATCCCAATGCCGTATTTTTAGATAATATTCATCCTCATGCTTCGTATATGGCAGATTTGGCAGACGAAGCTTATCGGAACACATCGTTTGTCGATGTAGCCTATTTTGAGCCTTTCTATCTTAAAGAATTTGTTGCTACCACACCTAAAAATAAGGTATTACCGCTGACTAATAAATAACTTCAGCTGAATTCTGTCAAAATTCTCCTTTTGGGGAAATGTTGTAGGGGCGAAAAATTTTTCGCCCGCTTTTTTTATTTCGAGGATGTGTCAACAGATGTTTCACTCCGTTCAACATGGCATGAGAGAGTGATACCTTGATCGTTTATTTTAAAATTATCTCATAAAATAATATTCTATTTATTTGGATTATTAAATATTATAACTACATTTACGAAAAAATAGTAGATTTACTAAATGTAAATATCATGGAAAAACTTACTCATCAGGAAGAATCTGTTATGCTTCATATCTGGCAACTCAAAGAATGTGTTGTGAAAGATATAGTGAATGAAATGGAAGAACCTAAACCTCCATATACAACGGTGGCGTCTATAGTGCGCAATCTCGATCAGAAAGGTTATCTCAACTCGAAGAAGTATGGAAATGTATGGGTTTATAGTCCCAGAATAGGAGAGGACGAATATAAGAAGACCTTTATGTCCGATGTAGTGAAAAGCTATTTCGAGAACTCCTACAAAGAGCTTGTCTCTTTCTTTGCAAAAGAAGAAAAGATATCTCCGGACGAATTACTTGAGATCGTAAAAATGATAGAGAAAGGAAAGTCTTAACCTCAAATAATACAAGGCCATGGATAACACGATAATCATATATCTGATAAAAGCTTCACTAGCCCTCATCTTATTTTATGGGGTATATATGCTTTTTCTTCGTAAAGATACATTCTTTACCATCAGACGATTCTACTTCCTCTTTGCCGTATTTTTCTCATTGGTATTTCCCTTAATTAGTCTGGAGATAGAAATGCCGGCTGCAAATGAGGCACAAATGCAGATTCCCGTTTACTGGCTTTCCGAGATAGATACAGTTACTGTATCCCCGAAAGAAGAAACTTCATTGAGTATGACAGTGTATTTTCTGATCGGCTTATCAGTGATCTCCATATTATATGCCTGCCGGTTTATTGTACAAATGTTCAGCCTGCTGAACGTAAGGATGAAAAGTGAATCCGAAAAAACAGGCTCGTGCAGGATAATAAAACTGGAAGACAAAGAAACCTCGTCATTCTCTTTCTTTCACTGGATCTTTGTCGCCCCCGAACTATACAGCACCTCCGAACAAGATGAAATTGTTGCCCACGAACAGGTGCATGCCAGACAGTACCATTCGGTAGATGTACTCATATTCGAGATACTGTGTATCTGCTTCTGGTGGAATCCGTTTGTATGGTTGCTAAAAAGGGAAATGAAAATCAATCTGGAATATCTGGCCGATCAGGGAGTACTGGAAGCCGGATTCGACCAGAAAGAATATCAATATATATTGCTTAGAGCATCAAATAAAAGTACCGGTATACCACTTATCAATAATTTCAATGTTTCACAGCTTAAAAAACGTATTACCATGATGAACAAACAAGAAACGTTTATAGGTAAAGCCTCCAAATATCTGCTGGTCATTCCGGTCGGGTTGGCTTTGCTGCTGGGGAATGCCGTACAGGCATCACCCGATCTGATCGACGTGATATCTAATAGAACTGCCATATCTGACGACTATTCTCAGGACGATCTTCAGGTTCCACAAAAGAAGGACGGAATCTACGTCACAGTAGAAAAAATGCCGCAATATCCGGGTGGAGAATCTGCCATGCAAAAATACATTGGTGATAATCTCAAATATCCGGAAGACGCCAAGACGAATAAGAAGAGTGGAAGAGTTACTGTCCGTTTTGTAGTATCCAAAACAGGGGCTATCTCAAGTGCAACCATAATCAGGGGGTTCGATCCCGCCTGTGATGCCGAAGCCCTGCGTGTAGTAAATGCTATGCCTGACTGGACACCGGGACAGCAAGGCGGTAAGGCTGTAGATGTTTATTATACCCTGCCTATCGTATTCAGGTTGTCGGGAGGTAAAGTGGTCTCGGAACCTGCTAAAGCATCCGACGGTAAAGTTGGAGTGGCCTGGCTAAAAGAAGGAGGATCCGGTGATAACCTTAAGCCATTTGTGACCGTAGAAGAAATGCCATCATTTCCGGGTGGAGAATCGGCTATGCAAAAGTACGTCGGTGATAATCTGAAATACCCGAAGGAGGCTTTTGAGAAAGGGATTCAGGGGCGGGTCACTATTCGCTTTGTAGTATCCGAGACAGGAGCTATTACAAATGCTGTTGTTATCAGAGGTATCGATCCGGCCTGTGATGCCGAAGCCCTGCGTGTGATAAATGCCATGCCGAATTGGATTCCGGGTAAGCAGAATGGAAAAGATGTTCCCGTATATTTTACTTTGCCGATCGTATATAGGCTTAAAACCGATAAAGAGGCTATTGCTGATCAGCTGAGTAAGGAAAAGATGAATAACTACCTCATTGTATTAGACGGTAAGGTTATAGATAAAGGCGCATATTCATCGTTGGATACAGAAAAGATAGAGTCTATCGGTATAAAGAAGGATGCGGCATCATTGAGTAAATACAGTGCTGCTGCCAGTGGAAAAGAAGGCGTAATAGAAATCGTCACAAAGAAATAATACATTCAATACATCACTTTTTCTATAAAGCAGGGGTGACTGCTTTCATGAACCACCCCTGTTTATATGAAATAATTCAATGAAAATGAGACAATTCCTTGTTTTTACCTTGTGCTTTATATCCTTGCATCTGTTTTCCCAGAATGACGAAAACAGACTAAGCTTTTATATGCATAACTTCCAGTATCAGAAGGCGCTGGAATATATAAGTACACAGGAGCCGACCAAAGCGCTACTGTTGCAGAAAGTTGTATGCTATAAAGCGCTGAATACCTATAAAGAGGCTATTGCGGTGTTGGAACCATTAGCCGCAGAATATCCGCAGGATATACAGATAAGGTCGGAACTGGCAATCTGCTATGAAGCCGTTGGCAAAAAGCAATCGGGTATCGACTCTTACGATATGCTTATCAGCCTTGATTCCACAAATGCCTACTTCAAATTGCAGAAGGCAGACCTGTTGTATCAGCAAGGGGCTTATGGTAAGGCATTGACTTTGTATATGAGTATATACGACGATCATGGTCTGGCTAATACTATAACGCGTTCTGCTCAATGCTTCGAGAAGATGAATAAGCCGGATAGTGCCATACACTATTACAGTATGGCTCTGGAAATAGACTCTACCGATGTTAATGCCACAGCCAACCTGATCAATATCACCTTGAAGAGGAACAACTATCTGAATGCGATGGTGTTGTCCGATAGCTATATAAGCAAAGATTCTACCGATAAGCAGATCAATCTGCTCAATGCGTTGAGCTATTATGGGGCAGACCTTTACGAGGAAGCTGTCACCCGTTTCGAGAAGTGCAGGGCTGACGGAGACAGTTCGCTGATTGTAAACAGAAGTCTGGGTATCGCCTACTACTCCCTCAACGATAGCGGCAGGGCAATGCCACTACTGGAAGCAGCCTTCGAGCAGGATACACTCAACAACAATGTGCTCTACTGTCTGGCTATGACCTACAACGATATGGCTGAGTACAAAAAGGCTATCCCTTACTTTAATAAATTGCTCGACCGTACCATCCCGCCCGATCTGACGCTATATCTGTATCATCGAAATCTGGGTTTGGCTTATAGTAAATCGTCTGACTACCGGAAAGCCGCTGATACCTACATAAAAGCATTGGAATACGCCGGAGACAATCAGAAAATGAACCTCTATTATATGATAGGGCAGGTATATGAGAACGCATTGGATGACAATGTAAAAGCAATCGAATACTATAAACTGTATAAAGCCAGTCTAAATGCTTATCTCGGTCGCCTGAAAGCGAAGCCTGAAACAGAAGAAAAGGAAATAAGAGAAACTACATTCACTATACGGAATCTCAATCTGCATTTGTCGAATCTGAGTAAAGAAACCGGAATAGATGTATTTGCATCCGATTCTATAGCACAGAATAGTTCGGATTCGGTGAATAACAATCACTAGCTGATCAGTCCCCAGTTGTAACGGTTGCCGCTCAGTTTGCGGAGCTGCCGCCGCAATATCAGATTGTCGGGATGCTCCATTTGCGGATCTTCGTCCAGTACCTTTTGTGCTACTTCGCGGGCGTATTGCAATATTTCGCTGTCGCGTACAATATTCGCTATTCTGAGATTGAACGGAATACCGCTCTGTTGCGTACCCTCCAGATCGCCGGGACCTCTTAGTTTCAGATCGGCTTCGGCTATCACAAATCCGTCATTGCTTTCCACCATAATGTCGATCCGTTTACGTGTGTCAGCCGATAGTTCGTAAGGAGTAACCAGTATGCAATAAGACTGATCTGCTCCGCGCCCTACACGTCCGCGTAGCTGGTGCAGCTGCGACAGTCCGAAGCGTTGAGCCGATTCTATTACCATTACCGAAGCGTTGGGCACATTTACTCCTACTTCTATAACGGTTGTCGCCACCATTATCTGTGCTTCGTTGTTTACAAAGCGTTGCATCTCTGCATCCTTCTCCTTAGGCTTCATCTTGCCATGCACCTTACATACCGTATATTCGGGGAATACTTCCTGTATGTGTTCAAAGCCCTCCTCCAGATTTTTCAGATCGAGTTTTTCGCTTTCCTCTATCAACGGGTAAACGATGTACACCTGCCGCCCTTCCTGCAACTGTTTGCGGATAGACTCGTACAATGTGCCGCGTTTCTTGTCATACTGGTGGATGGTTTGTATCGGTTTACGTCCCGGAGGTAATTCGTCTATCACCGAAATATCCAGATCGCCGTACACCGTCATTGCCAGCGTGCGGGGGATGGGTGTTGCCGTCATAACGAGGATATGCGGCGGATTCACGTTCTTCGACCACAGCTTTGCCCGCTGCGCTACTCCGAAGCGGTGCTGTTCGTCGATCACCACCAGCCCCAGATTAGAGAATTGTACGGTGTCTTCTATCAGCGCATGTGTACCTATAAGTATCTGTACGTCGCCTGTGAGCAATCCGTTGTGTATGTGTTCCCTATCCGCTTTTTTTGTCGATCCTGTCAACAGCTCCACATGTACACCCAGTCCTTCCAGCTGGTCTTTCAGGGTATAGTAGTGCTGCGTTGCCAGTATCTCGGTCGGAGCCATCATTGCCGCCTGAAACCCGTTGTCCAGCGCTATCAGCATCAGCATCAAGGCTACAAGTGTTTTGCCGCTTCCCACATCACCTTGCAGCAGGCGGTTCATTTGCTCGCCGGTCGCCATATCCTGCCGTATCTCTTTTATAATGCGCTTCTGTGCATTGGTCAGCGGGAAAGGCAGGTTCTGCTCGTAGAAGGAGTTGAGATAGTCGCCTACTTTGGTAAAGATAAAACCTTTCAGTTTCGACTTTCTATCAGCCGTATATTTCAATATATTGAGCTGTATATAAAACAGTTCCTCAAATTTAAGCCTGTATTGGGCATCGCGAAGCAATGCGGTGTTTTCGGGGAAATGAACATTGCGCATAGCCTCTTTCAGTCCCATTACACGTGCTTCCCTTATTACTCCTTCCGGCAAAGTCTCCGCCATATTCCTTATAACAGAAGCAAATGCTGCCGCCATTATTTTCTGAATCGCTTTCGAGTTCAGATAATGGGTCTTCATCTTCTCCGTAGTGTTGTAATAAGGCATCAGTCCCGTTTGCCGTTCTTCCTCATTTATATAAGGGTCTACATCGGGATGGGCTATGTTGAACTTGTCGCCAAACAGTGTAGGTTTACCGAAGATAATGTAAGGCAGATTCACCTTGTATTTGTCAGCTATAAATTTCGCTCCCTGAAACCATACCAAGTCTATAAAACCTGTACCGTCCGTAAAATGTGCGACAAGGCGTTTTTTGCGCCCCTCACCGAAAGTCTCGAATGCCGTGATACGCCCTTTCAGTTGTATGTAGGGCATATTGCCGTCTATCTCGTGTATGAAGTAGATACGGCTGCGGTCGATATATTTGTACGGAAAATAATACAGCAAATCTTCTACAGAGAAGATATTCGCCTCCCTATTCAGTATTTCGGCCTTCTTGGGGCCTACACCGGCTAAATATTTTATATCTGTTTGTGAATAATCTGCCATTATCCGTTAGTTTAAACCTGATTAAACCGTAAAGTTACATGATTTTGCCCGATTTCCCATATCGGCGAAAAATTATTGAAGGACAAGCTCCCGAGAAAATTTTAACTAAAAGCTGACAAAGCTAACAAGTTTATTAGTTTATAGTCTACTAGCATGCTAGTTTTAAATTTTCTATCTTCTAGTATACTAAAACCCTATAATCTAGTACACTACTTTTTAACTAAAACCTGACAAAACTTACAAGTCTACTAGCTTGTTAGTTTACTCCTCTTTTCCTAGTACACTAGTAGACTTAAAACTAGTACACTCTTCATCAATTAGCTCCGCTGAATGTTATTTCAAAGATCGCTTCCTGTTAACTGTTGACTGATCGCTGCTAACTGATATATAGATAAACTTTTTTATTTTAGATAAAGAACGTATTTTAGATTAATTTAACATTGAGGGTGAGTATTTATTCTCTCTTCGACCGTATACTATAAGAGGTTTTAACTTTTCTGAGAAAAGCAGATTAGGAGGAGCTTACAGCGTTTTTTTAACGAATAAAGTTATGGTAATTGTCTCGTGTCAGAATATAACTATTCAAAATGTTAATTAACATATAATCTGGTGCTCTTTGTTTTTTGATCCATATATTTGTAATATCTAGTGAATGAAAAACAATAGGGTGGCAATATACATGTTTCAATAAGAACTAAAGCAGTGAAATGATTGTTTTTATCAGTATGAAAATTATAAGTCTACCTTGAGTAAGTACGCTATTATCTTATTTATTATGAGAATCGGGATAGACATAGACGGCACAAGTATGAGATTAGGAATCGTAGACGGCGGTCTAATTTACAGGAAGCTTGTTGCACCGACAAATGCCGACGAGTCGCAGGACGCGATTGTCGGACAGCTAATAGAACAAATCAATCTGGTTATTAATTCAAATATTCGGGGTATAGGTGTCGGCGTGTCCGGCATTGTAAAAACAGATAAGGGTATAGTTCAGAATGCGATAAATATCCCTTCATGGCAGAAAGTACCTTTGAAAGATATCCTCCAAAAAGAATTCGGGATGCCTGTATTCGTAAACAACGACTCCAACTGCTTTGCTTTCGGAGAACGTTATTACGGTGAAGGAACCATATACCGCGATATTGTGTGTGTTACACTAAGTATAGGTGTGGGAACAGGGATTATTATCAATAACGAATTATATATAGGTAACAATACCGGAGCCGGAGAGATAGGTAGTCTGCCGTACCTCCATTCTGACTTTGAGCGTTATTGCGGACAAAAATTCTTTGTAAGGAATAATACGACAACAAAAGAAGCTTACGAACTGGCTTCTCAGGGCGATCTGGCAATGCTGGCTTTGTGGAACGAGCTGGGCGGACATATAGGTGAACTGATAAAGACTATCCTGTTCACATACGATCCTCAGGCCATAATTCTGGGAGGAGATATTACTGCCGGATACGATCTGTTTGCCGAAAGTATGTTTGAAAGCGTGTCCCGTTTCCCGTTTCCCGAAACTGTGGAACGGATAAAGATACTGCGTTCTAAAAAAGACGACATCAATCTTTTGGGAGCAGCGGCTCTCGTAGTATAAATAATGAAATAGCGTATTACATCTAAAAACAATATATAAAAACATTAAAATGAGATTAGATTTAAGTTCACAGATCGTGTTGGATAGAGTACCTCAACGCTACTATCGTCCCGAAAATGAGTTTGAGCTGTCAGCACTCACCCGTTTCGAAAAAGTGCCCACCCACATTTATGAGTCGTCTACGGAGGCTTCAGTACAAATAGCTGAAAACATTGCCCGCAAAATTAAAGAGAAACAAGCAAAGGGTGAATTCTTTGTGTTGGCATTACCCGGCGGACACTCACCGCAAACCATATATTCGGAACTTATCCGTTTTCATAAAGAAGAAGGATTGAGTTTCAAAAATGTTATCGTATTCAATATTTATGAGTTTTATCCGCTGGTACAGCAGTCTAACAGCAACCTCCGTCTGATAAAGGAATCGTTGCTCGATTTTGTAGATATAGATCCTAAAAACATATACTCTCCGGATGGATTCGTTCCGAAAGAAGAGATTTTGAACTATTGCCGCGAGTATGAGCTCAAGATACAGCAAGTAGGCGGAATTGACTATCTGCTGTTAGGACTGGGACGTGCCGGTAATATCGGTATCAATATCGCCGGTTCGAGCATGACTTCGCAAACACGCCTTATCCTGCTCGATGTGCAGTCGAAAAAAGAAGCTATAAATACTTTTGGATCTCTCGATCTTGTACCACCAAGTGCGGTGACAATGGGATTGTCTACCATAATGAAAGCAAAAGAAATTGCGCTGATAGCATGGGGCGAGGACAAAGCCAAAAGCGTAAAAGATGTCGTAGAAGGCGTAGTGACCGATGCGGTACCTGCATCTTGTCTTCAGGCACACGAAAACGCAAGCGTACATATCGACCTGAATGCCGGATTTGAACTTACACGTATCAACAATCCTTGGCTGGTGACCAGTTGCGACTGGACAAGCAAACTTATTCGCAGGGCAATAGTATGGCTGTGCTTTAAGGTGAACAAGCCGATATTGAAGCTTACGAATAAAGACTATCAGGACAACGGTCTGGGCGAACTGCTTGCCCTGTATGGTTCGGCATACAATGTAAACATTAAGATTTTCAACGACCTGCAACATACCATTACCGGCTGGCCGGGCGGTAAACCGAATGCGGATGATACCAATCGCCCCGAAAGAGCGAAACCGTATCCTAAGAAAGTGATAATCTTCAGTCCGCACCCTGATGACGATGTTATTTCTATGGGTGGTACATTCAAACGTCTTGTAGACCAGAAGCACGATGTGCATGTGGCATACCAGACTTCGGGAAATATTGCTGTAGGAGACGAAGAAGTGATCCGTTACGTTTCGTTACTTGAGGATGTGAGAAGCAAATACGATCCGTCAAACGAAGTGATGAGGAAAAAATATGCAGAGATACTGCAATATCTGCTGCATGATAAGAAAGAAGGCGATATAGATACTCCTGACATCTTGTTCCTGAAAGGATATATCCGCCGCGAGGAAGCAACTACTGCCTGCCGTTATGTAGGTATGGATACAAAGAATGTCAGATTCCTCGACCTTCCGTTCTATGAAACAGGGCGTGTGAAAAAGAACCCGATATCTGAGAGGGATGTGGACATCGTAAAAGCATACCTGAGTGAAGTGAAACCGCATGAAGTATTCGTAGCCGGAGACCTTGCCGATCCTCACGGAACGCACAAAGTATGTCTCGATGCCATCCTTGCAGCCGTAGATGAACTGAAAGGTGCAGAATGGCTGAAAGACTGCCGCTTCTGGATGTATCGTGGCGCATGGGCTGAGTGGGAAATCGACCATATAGAAATGGCTGTGCCTATTTCGCCGGAAGAACTCCGTGCAAAACGTAACGCGATATTGAAACACCAGTCGCAGATGGAAAGCGCTCCGTTCTTAGGTAATGATGAACGCCTGTTTTGGCAGCGTTCCGAAGATCGCAACAGGGCTACAGCTGAGCTGTACCGTTTGTTGGGACTGGCATCGTACGAAGCTATCGAAGCCTTTGTAGAGTATCATCCTTTATAAATTATAATAACCAAAAGCAAGCCTTTCAGGATAATATGTATTATCTTTGAAAGGTTTGTTTTGCTACTGACTAATACTAATTATAACATAACATAATATATTAAATAACGTATCATGAGATTGATTATCCAACCTAATTATGATTCCCTGTCGCAATGGGCTGCCAACTATGTAGTGTCTAAAATCAATGCTGCTAAACCTACAGCAGATAAGCCTTTCGTGCTGGGATTGCCTACCGGCTCGTCTCCACTGGGTATGTACAAAGCACTGATAAAACACTATCAGGAAAAACGGGTTTCGTTCAAGTATATAGTGACTTTCAATATGGATGAGTATGTAGGACTTCCTAAAAATCATCCGCAGAGCTATTATACCTTCATGTGGGATAATTTTTTCAATCATATAGATATCGATGCTGCCAATGTGAACATTCTCGATGGTAATGCAACCGATCTTACGGCCGAATGTGCTGCATATGAAGCTAAGATGAAAGCAGTGGGCGGAGTAGATCTGTTCTTGGGAGGAATAGGTGCTGACGGACATATTGCATTCAACGAGCCCGGCTCATCACTGGCGTCGCGCACCCGTATCAAAACATTGACACAAGACACCATTATAGCAAATTCGCGCTTCTTCGATAACGATGTGAACAAAGTTCCTAAGACTTCGGTAACGGTAGGAGTAGGTACAATACTCGATGCGAAAGAAGTATTGATAATGGTAAACGGTCATAACAAAGCAAGAGCTTTGGCTCAGGTGGTAGAAGGATCTATAAATCAAATGTGGACTATCACCGCATTACAGTTACACCCTAAAGGTATTATCGTGTGTGATGAGGCTGCTACAGATGAATTGAAAGTAGGTACTTACAAATACTTTAAGGATATAGAGAAAGATAATCTGGCAGTCTGACCGGATGTCATTTTGCAGAAACTATAAAAGGGGCGGATTTTATTTTCCGCCCCTTTGTTATTTATATACATGGGTAGTTTAATCTTCTATTTGAAGAAAACCTCCCTTGATCAATAGTTCTTTAGCTCTGTTGTAGTCTTCCGATCGCACCTGCAATCGTGCAGAATTACTCTCGGGCAGCGATATCGTAATATATTCCCCGTTCACTACACAATCTATCCCATTGTCGAGCAAATATGATCTTGCAATAGCCAGATCGGCTTCAAAATCAGATGTTTTTACGGTTACAAGCTCATCCATAATTATCTACCTTTAGTTAATACTATCTATAAATGTACATAAAACCTTTGAATTATACAATATCTGAATTTTTACGATCATTTATTTATAAAATAATTTGGTTTATAAAATAAACTAGTTTATATTTGTTGTGTGATTTAAGTGAAACTTGAAAATATTAATACTAAAAACGACTGTAATTATGAAAAAGCTTATATTAATTAGTTTCTTGCTGGGAATTATATTTGCCACAGTAAATGCCCAAAACAGTGTGTCGGTAGACGTAACAGGTATAGATAATCCTTCCGGGAAATTATACATCGCATTGTTCGACTCCAAAGTGCCTTTCCTGAGCAGTCAGGCAGTGGATGGTAAGATAGTGGATGTAACAGATAAAACAGTGAGCGTGACATTCGACAATCTGGAAGTAGGAGAATACGGTGTTACAATGTTCTATGACGAAAATGCTAATGGCAAACTGGATTTGGGTGAGTATGGCATACCAACCGAGAAATACGCATTCAGTAATAATGTAGACCCTGCCATGCTTCGACGCCCTCCCGTGTTCGACGAATGTAAGTTCTATGTAAAAGGAAAGACTGCGATATCCGTTAAACTCGTTTCCGCTATTAAATAAATAACACTACTTTTGTCCGGTCTCTCCGTCATAGAAGAGACCGGATTACTGAAATCCTAAAACAAGAAAGAATTATGGAAAAGAATTTTTCGGAACAAGATAGCCTTAAATTAATCAATGAAATGATCAATCAGGCTAAAAGCAATATCCAGAAAGGATCAGCCAATACCATGATCTTTGCCGGATATACCGTAGCTGCCATCGCTATCCTGAATTTCATTTTGCTCGAATTTGGAACCCTTGCATATAAAGCCTTTTGGGTATGGTTACTTACAATACCCATGTCGGTCGGATGCTTCATTATCAGCCGGAGAATTGATAAAAAATCACTTGTAAGGACGCATGTAGATAAAATAGTATCCACAGTGTGGACTACATTTTTTTATTCGGTTGTCCTGTTCTTAATTTGCATATTTGGCTTTGCTCTGCTTTATAACATGTGGATGCTGACAGTGCTTATAACTCCCGTAATATTGATAATGATGGGTGCCGCCCAATATATAACGGCTGCAACGAGCCGCTTTCAGCCCTTTCGCACAGGGGCTATTATATTTTGGATAGGAGCAGTATTATGCCTTGTAGTCCCGATGGTGACAGAGCTTAATCTTCAGTTTATAATCCTTGCAATCTGTATGATTCTCGGATTTGTGGTACCGGGACATATTCTCAATAGTAAAGCTGAAAAAAATGTTTAAAGAACTCGATCCCCTGTTGCATTCACAACTCCGGCTGGCAATCGTATCACTGTTGCTATCGGTAGAGGAGGCCGACTTTGTCTTTATAAAAGAGAAGACAGGAGCTACAGCAGGAAACCTGAGTGTACAGATAGACAAATTAAGCGAAGCAGGATATATTACCGTCAGAAAGTTCATAGATGGTAAAAAAACGCGAACGGTATGCAAGATAACCCCATTCGGGGTAGAGGCTTTCGATAAATACGTAAAAGTATTACAGGATTATATTAAAAGATAAATTATTTATATTTTGTACATAAAAGGGATTATGATTCTTCTCATAATCCCTTTTTCAGAAAAAATAATGTATCTTAGGCGAAACATTTTTAACATTTTCGACGTTATATATAAAGATATACAATAGTTGAAACGTAACACAGTCAAACTACCATGTATCACAAATTATAAATATCAAATATTAAATATTTATGGGAAATCTTATTTGGTCGATTATTATCGGTATTGCAGCCGGTTTTATAGCAGGGAAAATAATGAAGGGAAGCGGATTCGGACTTCTGCTTAATCTAGTTGTCGGTCTTGTCGGCGGATTGTTGGGAGGCTGGATTTTTACCCTTCTGGGTATAGGTGTCAATGGTACTATCGGTACTCTTGTAATGTCTACCATTGGTGCCGTTGTTTTACTATGGATCATCTCCCTGTTCAAGAAAAAGGAATAGTGTAATAATATAAAAAACAGATTATTATGAAAAAAGTATTAATTGGTGCTGCCGTAGGACTGGCAGTAGGTGCAGTAGTATATAAACTGTACAGAGAAGGTAAACTTGATGGTTTCTGTGATGATATGGGCAGACTTGCCGACAAAACAAAACGCAATCTGAAAAATGCCGTCGATGTAGGTAAAAATCAGGCTGAGTATATCAAAGACCGTGTAGAACATGAGTTTCAGGCCGGAAAAGAAAGATTAAGTAAAGGTAGCGAATAAACAAAATAAGCTATAGCATATATGCAGGGCGTCGATACATATCGATGCCCTGACTTTTTTAGGGGAATTTATATTTTCCGGTCATGTAATATCAGCAGGATTCTGTTTCTTTGTATATGCAGATTTTAAACTAAGCAGAATGAAACTAATCACCAAAAATAATATAGAACTGCTGCAGTTCGATCTGTTGCAGCAGGAAGGTCTTTTTCACTTTTCAACAACCAGAAACGGCGGAGTAAGTGAAGACGCCTATGCAACATTCAATCTGGGGTTTTATGCAGGCGATAACCCTGAGAATGTATATGCCAACAGGGAAATACTGGCTTCGGCGATGGATATTCCCGTTCACGATCTGTTTGTACCCTATCAGACACATGGTGATAAAATATGCGTTATAGATGAAGAGTTCCTGAATCTTAGCGACAATGATAAATATACACTGTTGAATGGTGTAGACGCTCTAATCACCGACCGGAAAAATATAAGTATCGGTGTTACTACAGCCGATTGCGTTCCCATTCTTATATACGATCCTCAGAAACAGGTTTTTGCGGCCATACATGCCGGATGGAAAGGTACAGTAGTTAAGATTGCAGGGAAGACAATGGAGAAGATGATAGATATTTACGATTGTCGCCCCGGAAACCTGTTGGTAGGCGTAGCTCCCTGTATTTCACAGAAACACTTTGAGGTAGGGGAGGAAGTCGTAGATGCTTTTCGCGAAGCAGGATTCCCGATAAATGAAATTGCATACAGGAATCCCGATTCGGGTAAAATGCACATCGACCTGCGTGTGGCAAATAAACTGATATTAACCGATCTGGGTGTTCCCACACAGAATATAGAAGTTGCAGACCTTTGTACTTATTCTGATGCGGACAGATTCTTCTCGGCACGCCGACAGACTATCCATTCAGGCAGAATGGTGACAGGGGGAATTCTAAGATAATTATGTGAGTTAGTTGTTGGATTTAATAGTTCAGTTATCTTGTGAGAAACTCTTATCTAAGTTTAACCTTTATAAGTTTAGCTCATTCCTAACGCGCACTCCTGTGCTTGTTTTCACTTTTACATACGCTTCGCTCCTGTGACCGTTGGTTGCCATTGCCGCAAAAGTAAACAAAAGGTCTAGTGCTTCGCTCCTCAGCGACCTGTCAACGGCTTGCCGGCTGAAAGGGACAAACGGGCTATCGCCCCATCCCTTTCTACGCCGCCTGCACCGGACAGGTGCCCGCTTGCAGAGCTAATGCACGGAGTCGCACGCGCTGACAAGGCAGAATCTTATTGTCACCAAATCATGCGTCAGCCCGCGCCGTTAGCTTTATGGATGGGGTACCCGTAGGGTGAGAAAGGCGTAAAACAAAAACGTGTTTGAGCTTAACTACCAGTTCATATTATAGAAAAGCTCAGAGCGAGTTTTTTTGTTTAGCCTTTAAGCCTTGTAACGGGTCGTCCTATGAAGCGGGGCGCTAAAGCGTTTTGCTTACTTTGCGGCTTTGGGTAAAGTAAGGCAAGCAATCTGTGATTGCGCGCAGTAAAAAATTGAACATTAATTTTATACATTTTCAAATACTGATTGGCATTAATTATTTGTATTTTTGCTTT
>JBEBPN010000044.1:0-31628 GCA_040395895.1 Dysgonomonas hofstadii | reverse complement strand
TTGCATATCAAATAATTACATCGCTTGTTAATGTTTTTTAGTGGACACTAGTGTAATATTTTACGCCCGCAATGTGGTTAATTTGTATTTGTTTTTAGAATCAATTAGTTATTTCGAGAATCGAAATAATATAAAAATAATTTACCCTAGTGACGGGCGTAAAATATCACGCCCCTACTTTGTCCTCCACAATTTTTTAGAAAGATCCCTTACTTGATCGCCTCATAACTCGTTACCTGTATCGGAATATTGAGGTTCTGCAATACCTTTTCGAGCAGTATGCCTTCTCTTGGATCAGATTCGTATCCGAACGTTGCCCTGATGCCCTGATAGCAAAATTGCGTTGCCCTGTCGAGTGCCATAGGCAGGCTATCTCCTTGCATAAGTGCGCCGGTGACCACACTGGTAAAGGTATCTCCCATGCCCGGATAATGAGCCGGAAGATAAGGACAGGTAACCTTCCAGAAACGGTTTCCGTGCCGGTTGTAAGCATAAACCGACGTCTTGTGCGGATCGTTAGGAACAGGCACATTTGTGATAATGACTATCTGTGGGCCTTTTGACGATAATTGCAGAAGATATTCTTTCAGTTCTTCGTCCGTATTTTCTGTTTTGTACGGTATATCCAGCATGTAGAACAATTCGGTGAGGTTGGGGCTGATAACATCTGCAACCGTTATCAGGCGGCGCATTTCTTCTACTATTTCCATATCGAAGCCGGAATATAGCTTGCCGTTGTCGCCCAATACAGGATCTATCACGACCAGATTGTCTTCTTTACGAAAATCCTGTATGAAGTTTTTTATAATGCTTACCTGTTTGGGTGAACCCAGATAACCCGAATAAAAAGCATCGAATTCTACTCCGAGCTTTTTCCATTCACCTATGATCTTCGATATTTCGTCCGTCAGATCGAGAAATGAAAAATGAGGGTATTGGGTATGGTTCGACAATATGGCTGTAGGTAACGGGTTTACCTGAAAGCCCATTGTGGTGAGTATGGGTATTACCACAGAAAGCGATACACGGCCTACTCCAGATAAGTCGTGTATCGCAACTATTTTCTTTGTTTTGTTTGAATACATTCCGGTGTGTTGAAATAATCGGTAAATATAGTGAGAATTGTGTCAATCCTACTGTTGTTGTCGGTATTTATTCATTCACACTCTCTATATTGAATCCTGCTCCTTTTACGGTTTCTATTATCTTATCTTCGGTAATACCGTCCGATACCACAGTCAGTATTTTGTTCTTGTTTGCTGTATCTACGTTCCAGCTGGAGATACCTTCGGCAGCATCCATGAACGGAGTTACTTTGGCTATGCAGCCTCCACAGTTGATATTTGTCTTAAATGTAAATGTTTTCATATTCTTTTGTTGTTTATATTGTTGATAATAAATTGTTTGTTTTTAGTAGGGACGAATTGCATTCGTCCGCAGACTTTTTCTATTTCGGGCGGAAGATATTCCGCCCCTACATTATTCATCTTTCATTTTTTCCATTTCAGCCTCAGGCTGTTGCTGACTACACTTACGCTACTCAGCGCCATTGCGGCTCCTGCAATCATCGGATTCAGCAGGAAGCCGTTGATAGGGTAGAGGATGCCCGCTGCAATAGGGATACCTATCAGGTTGTAGATAAATGCCCAGAACAGGTTTTGCCTGATGGTAGTCACCGTTTGTTTCGATAGTTTTATGGCTTCGGGTATCTTTGTCAGGTCGGAAGATATAATTGTCATCTTGGCTACGTCCATCGCTATGTCGCTGCCTTTTCCCATTGCGATACTCAGATCGGCCTGAGCCAGAGCCGTACTGTCGTTGATACCGTCACCTACCATTGCTACGGTTTTGCCTTCGGCTTGCAGTTGTTTTACAAACTCGGCTTTCTGTTGAGGCAGTACTTCCGCTCTGTAGTGACCGATGCCTGTTTTGGCGGCTATCTCCTTTGCAGTGGCTTCATTGTCGCCTGTGAGCATATATACTTCTATACCGGTTTTTTGTAATTGGCGGATTGCCGTTACGGACGTATCTTTTATTTCGTCGGCAATGGCAACTACTGCAATCGCCTGTTTGCTGTCGGCAAACCAGATAACGGTTTTAGCTTCTCCGCTAAGTTTTTCAGCTTCCTGTAATAATTTACCGTCTACTGCTATGTTGTTTTCTGTTAGCAACTTACGGTTTCCCGCAAAATACTTTTCACCATCAACCACACCACTTGCTCCTTTTCCTGTTATGCTTTCAAAGGCAGAAACGGGTAGAGTGGATACTCCTTCAAAATGACGTATTACTGCTTCAGCCAAAGGGTGTTCCGATTGTTTTTCGATACTATAAAATATATCTTTTCGGCTATCGCCACCATCAGCCCACAGAATGTCTGTCACTGCGGGTTTACCTTCGGTAATAGTGCCTGTTTTGTCCAGTACCACAGCGTTTACTTTCTTTGCCAGTTCGAGGCTTTCGGCATCTTTTATCAGTATTCCTTTTTCAGCGCCTTTACCTACACCTACCATAATGGCAGTAGGCGTAGCCAGTCCCAAAGCACACGGACAGGCGATAATAAGTACGGTTACCAGCGCCAGCAGGCCTTGTGTAAATCCATTGTTGCCGCCCAATATGAGCCATACGATGAATGAAATAACAGCAATCGTAATGACTACGGGCACAAATATCCCTGCTATCTTATCCACCAGTTTTTGTACGGGGGCTTTGCTGCCCTGAGCATCCTGCACGGTTTTTATAATCTGTGCGAGCATTGTATCAGCACCTACTTTCTCGGCTCTGAATCTGAAACTGCCTTTCTGATTGATTGTTCCGGCGAATACCTTTTCGTTCTGTTCTTTCAGCACGGGTACAGGCTCGCCGCTCAGCATACTTTCATCTACATACGAATTGCCTTCGGTAACGCGTCCGTCCACAGCTATTTTTTCACCGGGTTTTACCAATATCGTATCGCCTATGTTTACGTGTTCTATCGCTATCTCTTTATAATCTCCGGCTGTGTCAATAATTGTTACTGTTTTGGGTTGCAGGCCTATCAGCTTCTTTATGGCAGATGAGGTATTGCCTTTGGCTTTCTCTTCCATCAGGCGACCGAGCAGGATAAAGGCGATAATCACACTCGCAGCTTCAAAATAGACATGCGGATGGATTCCCCGCTGCATCCAGAAATCGGGAAACAGCGTGTTGAATACGCTGAACAGATATGCAGTGCTTGTGCTCAGTGCGACAAGGGTATCCATATTCGCCGAACGGTGTTTGGCCTGTTTCCATGCATTGACGAAAAAGTCCTTTCCCAGCCAGAAGATGACAGGGGTAGACAGTATCCACATTATTTCGTTGGCATAAGGTATATTCATAAAGAACATACCGATGATAACTACAGGCAGGGATAGTACGATAGCCCATATTGTTTTCTGTTTGAGTCTGTTGTATTTCTTTTCGTGTATTTCCTCAAGCATATCTCCGGCCACATTCTTATCCTCTTCTATGAGCAGGTCATAACCACCATCCTGAACGGCTGTGCGTATATCTTCTGGACTGATAATCTTCGGGTCGTATTCCACTGCAAGGGTGGCTGTAGCAAAATTGACGGACGCATTGTTTACTCCTTTGAGCCCTTTGACGATACTCTCGGCACTGATGGCACACGATGCACACGACATTTGCAGTACGGGAAATGTTTTCTTTGTTATATTATCGGTTTTCATAATCTGTAATTTTTTTCTAACACAGAGTAAAAAGAGTATTAGGAGTATTATTATATAAAGAATTCTTTTTACTCTGTGTTCATAAATGTATCAAATATTATAATACAAAGATCGTAACAAATGTTCCCTGATTTGTTATATTATTCTCTGAAAAGTTTATGAGATTTACACCTTGTCCAGTGGTTTGCGTTTATTGCTTTTTATCTGTTTGAAGTGGCTTGGGGTTAGCCCTGTTACTTTTTTGAACTGTGCACTTAGGTGTGCCACGCTCGAGTAGTTGAGATTGAATGCAATCTCGTTGAGCGTCAGTTCATCGTACACAAGCAGTTCCTTTACCTTCTCTATTTTCTGGGCGATAAAATATTTCTCGATGGTAGTACCTTCTACTTCCGAAAACAGGTTGCTGATATAGTTATAATCGTGGTGAAGCTTTTCGCTAATATAATCGGACAGATTTATTTTGAGGTCGTTATTGTTGCGATGCACCAGTTCTATGATCAGGTTCTTTACCTGTTCTATCAGTCGTGCCTTTTTATCGTCTATCAGCGAGAAGCCCAGTGATTCCAGTATTCCGCCCAGTTGCTCTTTCTGCTGTGATGTGAGATTTTCGGAAAGGGTAACTTCGCCCAGTTCTACCGATACGGGCTCTATGCCGAGTTTTTCGAGTTCCGACCTGACAACCATTATACAACGGTTACACACCATGTTTTTTATATATAATTTTTTGTCAGCCATTGTATTAGTCCTTTCTATGTCTTTACTAAACAAAAAATGTAAGCTTTTGTTTTTACGTCCGGCTTACATTCTTTGATATATTGTGTTTTTTTCAATCCGTTTATTCCGGTTCGTCCGTATCGAGACAAAACGGATGTCCCGCAGGATCTATCATTGTTCTCGATGTTCTGAAATATTGCTCATCAGCAACTTTTGCTCCACACTCTATGGCAAATTGTACAGCTTCTTCCAGATTTTCAACGTATATATCGAGATGAAGCATTTGCCCCTGTTTTCCTTTCTGGTGTGGCCATACGGGTGGCTGATAGTCTTCTACTTCCTGGAATGCAATTACCGTGCCGTCTGGCGAAGTGACAGCCGCCCATCCGTTAGTGTGCGGATGCGTCCATTCCCAGCCCAGAAGTTTATTGTAAAAATCTGCCAGAATGCCTGCATCGGCACAATCTATTACCAGATTGATTTTCTGTATAGATAATTTGTCTTTCAATTTTATACTCATATATAGTTTTGTATGAGATTAAAAACGGACAATATAACTTTAGTTCAGTAGTCCTGCTACTTTGCGCATATCGGCGAAGTCGGGAATTACATTCTCAACTACTTTTTTCAGATCGGCTTCGCTGTTGGTGGTAGACAATCCGATAACACGCATACCTGCATCTACTCCGGCCTGTATGCCGAAAAACGAATCTTCAAATACTGCACATTCGTCAGGCGATACGTTCAGGTCTTTCGCTGCCAATAGGTAGCACATCGGATTTGGTTTACCTTCGGTAATGCGGTTGGCTGTGACTTCGGTATCGAAAGCTCCTGTAAGATTCATTTTCTCCAGAGCTATCTTCATCTTAAAATCCTGCGAACTGGTGACCATCCCTACATTGTAGCCGTTATCTTTCAGATATTGTATAAATTCGAGAGCGCCTTCTACCGGAGGGAATTGCATATTCCGTTCAAATTCTTCTGTTTCCCTGATTATTGTATCCAGCTCTTCTTTTGGCAGGTGTTTCAGATACTTATCTATGATATTGGGCATAGTTACACCCTTTACCATAGCCGCAAAGCTTTTGAAACCAAGATTATATTTTTCGCCTACTTTGTCGAAGAAAGCATCATACTGAGGTTCGGTATTGGCAACAACACCGTCGAAATCGAAAAGAACTGTCGTAATATGTGTCATGTTTGTATGTGAAGTGAATTATTTGATTCTGTAAGAAACGCCGAACGATCCGTACAGGTTCTGCATTTTAAATTGTATCGGGTTCTGATCTCTGTAGAAAATATCGGTTAGTCCCCAGTCGAACCCTACAAAAACACCCAGACGGTCACTTATTTTATATTTTCCCATAAAGGTGAATCCTGCATCGAAGTCGCGCATGTTGTCACTGAAATCGAATGTTGCCGGATTGTCGGCTTCTATGGTAACGATAGGTCCGTTAGGCTCACCGTCTCTGAGGTAACCGTCAGATACATTTCCCGTAAATTTCGATTTCAGTATACTGGCGGCATATATACCGGCTCTTACTTCCCATTTTTCGTTAAAATTGTACACGCCCGAAACCGATAGTGAAAGGTATTGCAGGTTTACATTGGTCATGTTTTTACCTACAAAGTAGCCTTCTACCTGTCGTTGCTCCTGACTGCCTTTTTCTGATACCAACACTTTGGTTTTCATATATTTCACGTGGTCTGTCACACGCATACCTTTTATCCCCAGCGACAGTTCGGACGATATGCCCCATTTGTTATTCAGATTATATATCGTATTTACACCTATCCGCGGATTGATCTTAGGGTTGTAGCTGTCTATTTTCCTTACTTCGGCAGGTAGCGGCACAGGCATCGATCCTCCCATATTGAGTCCCAGATTGAAGTACCATTCCAGCGTTTTTTTCTTCTCGGGATTGTCGTCTGCTTTCAGGCTTGTACCAAGTACCAAGAATGCTGCCAGTATAATGAATATCTTATTTTTCATATTTCTTTTTTTATTATTCTTGTTTATCGCAAATAACATCTACATCGTCTACTATCAGCGTACTGCCTACACCGCCTTTGTATTCATTACCGTCTTTACTGGATGCAAACATGATAACCAGCTTGTAGTCGAAGGCGGCATAATTTAATACTTCTTCACCTGCTTTATATTTGAATGGTATGGTAAACTTGATAAAGCCTTTATCGGCAGGTGTATCTGTCTCGTTTGCGGTTTCAGGCTTCCAGTCGGCACGGGCAACTATTTTTTCCGAATCCATGATGGTTATTCCATCCAAAAACTCTTTGTATGCCTGTCCTTTAGGTACCTTGTACAATACAGAATAGATAGAAAATTCGTCGATAATATCATTTGAACTCTGCTCATTGTTATTATCATCCAGATAGATGTATGGTTTGCCCACCTTGTATTTATAATATCCTGTAAATGTAAGTGGCGCTCCTGCTTTTTCAGGATGTATACGTCCCAGTCTGAGACATTTGCGCGGTTCGGCGATTCCTTCCTTCAGCGAAAAGCTGCCATAGAACAATGATCCGCTGAAAATCGGGATCTTGATATTACCGATGCTTACATTGCCTTTCAGTGTTTCCAGTTTGGCAGCATAAGTACCTGTGTGCGAATCTGTAGTCGGCGCAGTCGGGAAATCTTTTCCTTTGTTTACAAATGCAATGCCCGGATTACCCGAATCCCATAGTTTTACAAGAAATCCTTCTTCGGTCTTTACCTGCATATCGTAATATCCTTCTGTATTTTTCCAGTCCTCAAAATCGAAAGAAAGATTCAGAGAAGACAGTCTGACGATGGTCACAGCATAGTCTTTAGAATAATTTCCGTCCTGAGACACTACGGTATATGTTATCGATCCTTTAGAGAAGTCCTGAGTGCTTCCCGATTCGGGAGATATAGTTGCCCCTTCGGTTACTTCAATTTCGGGAGTAATGGAGGCCATATTGATCTCGTCGGTTACATATATAAATACTTCCTTATTTCTGATATCTGTATCTACATAACTATTGTCTTTTATCATGAAAGACTCGATGTCGGTTTCTCTGTTAAGAGGCTCATCCTTAATGCACGAAGTAGCTCCGAGTACAATAATGCTGATGATGAATAATAATCTGGATTTCATAGGCAATTCTTAAAATGTCTGCAAATGTAAGGAATACATTGTTACTAATTAAGCATATTTATACTTTAAGTGAAAACTGAGGGGTATTTTAACTGTTTTTTGCAAAAAAAGAAGGGAATACTCCTTTTTCGGAATATTCCCTATCAGTTGTGTTTTAACGGATACTTTGGATACCTTATTTTACCATATTATCCCAGTTGTTAGACTTTCTATTCCACTTTACAACAGATGGAATAGGCAAATTGTTCGCATCGTATTCATATGTATATTTCTGAATACCTGTCCAACCTTTCGATCCGCTCCATTCATACGTTGCTTTATCCATTATACGGCCTTCTGCATCGTAACGATAAATTGTTTTGCTGAGGGGTGCATTTGTGTTCTTATCGCAAGATAAAAACTCTTTAATACATCCGTCTTCGGTTTGTTCAATATTGCTCAATACTATCGTTTCCGGAGTATTGGCATAAGTTGTTGTAGATAAGAATAATACAACAAGTAAAGAAAAGAAAAATTTAGCTTTCATGATCGTATGTTTTTAAGTTTTGTTTTTGATACTGCAAATGTACAATGGAAAATGTCAATTTTAAAATTTTTAATGACAAATTGTAAGTAAATGTAGGTTAATTATCCTTAATTTGGATACAATGTATCTTCATTGGGTGTATTTATCGTTCATTGTGTGACAAAATGATAATTTCGAGATGCTTGAAATTGTTCAAAAAGAAAGAAGAAGAAATTATAAAAAAGAAAAGCGTAAGTAAAATCGTGAAAGAGAAATGACTGTGATTGAATAAGGGAATAAAATGTGTGAAAAAAGGAAGATATATAGCGTTAGTTTTTTATATATCAAAAAAAATGACGAAATTTGCATGCCTTTTGTGGAATAATATTATAACTATATATAAATCAGGAAAATAAAATGAAAAAAAGCGCATTACAAATTGCAAGAGCTGCTTATAAACCTAAGATGCCTAAAGCGTTGTACGGTTTTGTGAAAGTTGAGGAAGGTGCTGCTACACAGTCTGTAGCCGATCAGGAAGAAGTAAAAAAACTTTTCCCGAATACATACGGTATGCCGACACTCAAATTTGTTGAAGCTTCGGAAAGAGCTAATTATCCGGCTATAAACGTAGGTGTTATTTTGTCGGGTGGACAGGCTCCCGGAGGACACAATGTAATAGCAGGTCTTTTCGACGGAATTAAAGATATGCATAAAGACAGCCGTCTGTTTGGTTTCCTTATGGGACCGGGCGGTCTGATCGATCACGATTATAAAGAACTTACAGCCGACATTATAGACGAATACCGCAATACAGGTGGTTTTGATATTATCGGTTCGGGACGTACAAAACTGGAAACTACAGAACAATTTGATAAGGGGCTTGAGATATTGAAAAAACTAGGTATCAAAGCACTTGTAATTATCGGTGGTGACGACTCTAATACAAATGCTTGTGTACTGGCTGAATATTATCAGTCTATCAATGCAGGTGTACAGGTTATCGGTTGTCCTAAAACGATAGATGGTGACCTGAAAAACGAAATGATAGAGACATCATTCGGTTTCGATACAGCATGTAAAGTATATGCCGAAGTTATCGGTAATATCCAGCGCGACTGTAACTCTGCACGTAAATACTGGCACTTCATAAAACTGATGGGACGCTCGGCTTCTCACATTGCTCTTGAATGTGCTTTGCAGGTACAACCGAATATCTGTATTATTTCGGAAGAAGTAGAAGCTAAAAAATTATCCCTCGACGATATTGTAACAGATATAGCAAAAGCTGTTGCCAAACGTGCTGATAATGGTGATAACTATGGTACGGTACTTATCCCTGAAGGATTGATCGAATTTATTCCTGCAATGAAAGTTCTGATTTCGGAACTGAACGAATTTCTTGCTCATCATCAGGAAGAATTCAACGCTGTGCCGAAAGAAGACCAGTTAGATTATATTAAGAAAAATCTGTCGACTGAAAACTCAAAAGTTTTCGCAAGCCTTCCTTCGGGTGTTGCCCGTCAGCTGACGCTTGACCGCGACCCTCACGGAAACGTACAGGTTTCGCTTATCGAAACAGAAAAGCTACTTGCAGAAATGGTAGGTAACAAGCTTGCCGAAATGAAAGCAGCCGGACAATATAAAGGAAAATTTGCATCACAGGTACACTTCTTCGGATACGAAGGACGTTGTGCTGCTCCGTCTAACTACGATGCCGACTATTGCTATTCACTGGGTTATACAGCTGCTGCGCTTATCGGTGCAGGTAAGACAGGATATATGTCATCGGTACGTAACACGACTGCTTCATCCGAACAATGGATTGCAGGAGGTGTTCCGGTAACTATGATGATGAATATGGAACGTCGTCACGGTGAAATGAAACCGGTAATACAGAAAGCGTTGGTTAAGCTCGATGGTGCACCGTTCAAATTCCTACAGGCAAACCGCGAAGCTTGGGCTATTGGCACTGAGTTTATCTATCCGGGTCCTATCCAGTATTTCGGACCGAAAGAAGTATGCGATCAACCGACTGTAACATTACAGTTGGAACAGGCTAAATAATTGGATTTATCGATCGATTATATTACTGAGAGAAGAGGCTGCAATTTTGCAGCCTCTTTTATTTTGGCTCCGCTTTTTATGATATATAATAAATTTGAATATATTTGTACTTTGTGCTATCTGCCATAATAACTTTAACCATCTGAAGCTATGAAAAAACTATTCCTTTTATTTTTCTTATCATTGTCTGCGTTTTCTCTACAGGCACAGGATTCGCAGGAAGTCGTAGACCTTATTAAAGAAGGTATTCTTTATCATGATGCCGGCGATTACAAACGGGCTATAGATATGTATAAGAAAGCTTTGGATATTGCCCCTAATTCGTATGACGCCAACTATGAACTCGCAATGACGTATATGTATTCTAAAGATTATGAGAATGCTATAAAATATTCGGACAAGGCGATAAAGGTCGGTGGCGACAAGGCGATAATGGCTTATATGAATAAAGGTTCGTGCCTCAACTATCTGGGGAAACCGAAGGATGCTCTGAAAGTGTTTGAAAAGGCAGGAAAGGAATTCGGCCCGTATTATCTACTTTATTTCAACTGGGCACTTGTATATTATGGCATGAAAGAGTATCCCAAAGCTGTTGGGATTTTCGAGAAAGGAATCAATCTGAATCCGTACCATGGGAGCAGTCATTTATATACAGGCTATTCGGAAGTAAATATGAATAATAAGGTACAGTCTTTACTGAGTTTTTATTATTTTTTGATGCTCGAACCACGAGGCAGCAGGGCAATGGATGCGTATGGCATTTTGTTGCAACAGCTTAACGGCAATGTGACGGAAACAGGAAAAAATGAGATTACAATCAATCTTGATCCGAACAGCTTCAAATCAGAATTTTCTATGGCAGAGACAATGCTGCCTTTGCTTATAGCTGCTAACAAGGGCGAGAAAGGTAAGGATAAAACTGAAATGCAATTATTTGCCGAAAATACAGAGTCATTGTTCAATATGTTGGCAGGAGATTTGGCCTCCAGAAAAATGGATGGTAATAGTCTCGATACCGAAAATAGTTTGTGGTGGAAATTTTATATACCATTTTTCAGTAAGCTGAAAGATTCGGAAAACGTAGAGGCATTTTGCTATTATATAAGTGCAGCATTTTCTACTGAAGCCGAAACATGGATACGAGATAATGAGGAAAAGAATACCAAATTTATGGAATGGATAAAAGCCGAACTGGGCGGCAAATAAATAGAGGGGGAGGACTTAGGGTTCTCCCTTTTATTTTTTGTATAAAAGCGAAATATTGTTTCAACCAAGATTAGCTGGGAAACTCAATTTCATCATCATCGTACAAATTATTGAGTTCAAACGATAAACTGTCGAGCTCTTTATTGTACAGTTCTATAATTTCCTTCGGCGTATCTGCCGGAGCATTTTCTATCCGCTTTTTTACAAGTTCTATTTCCTTCTCAAGTTCTTCGCGTCTATCCATCGTATACTATATTAATGGTTTCTTTATAGTTAACAGTTATCGAAAGCGGAAAGTTTATCGAAATAAAAAACCGCAGGTATATTACCTGCGGTTTTTTGGGGTATGTGGGATTAAATAAAGTATTATTCAAATAACACTTCAATATCATCTACAATCAAAACACTACCCGGAGTAGTGTTAGTACCCGGAGCTCCACTAAATGTATCACCATATTTACTTGAGGCACAAATAATAGCGAAACGGTATTTTTTAGCTGGATCATAAGGTTTCAAGTAGTTCATTTCCATAGAAAATGATGTATAATCAGCCTTAGCTGTACCATCAGCCAGTTTGGCTACAGCAGTGAGCTTACTTTCGTTATATGTATCTACTCCTGTGATATATGGATCATCATCACTTGATATTTCGTACAGGATGGCATTTATAGCACATTCGTCTTTTGTATCAGGTTCTATAGTCGTTACATTATATTTGTTGCCGGATTCTGGATCCCAACGGTGAAATTCTGCACCCGGAGTGTATTTGTAATAACCTCTTACTAATAGAGGTTTCTTTTCTTCTTTAACTCCAAATAGAGTGTTATTTAAAGTATTATCCATATCTATAGGATTTTTGAAAGATCCTAAGAAGAGAGTTCCTGCTATAACTTTAGGATACAAAGCTGAAGTCCCTTTTGATCCTAGAGTTTCAACTCTGGCAGCAGAAGCACCAGAATGGGCATCAGTAGTAGTTTGTGTAACAGAAAATCTATTAACTTGTCCAAATAGCTTCATCAGTACTAATGGAGGATTACAAGTATCCCAACCACCTAAAGGATAATAATACCTATTTGCAACTAATGCTGACGGATTTCCAGCTTCCCATGTTTCAAAGTTATGTTTTACGGATGTGGCTTTCTTCGCTGTCACATTATATTCAGTTTTAGTCTCACCATCTTCGGCTGTTACAGTAAATTTCACTGTGCCACCACTAAAGTCTACTTTAGTACCCGATGCAGGAGAAACAGTCGCGTTTTCTGACAGGGTGATAATAGGGATTATTTCTTTCATCTGAGCTGCTGTGGCGTTCGGATCTACATAGAAATAAATATTAGCTCCATCCATTACAGCGTCAACAACTACAGCAGCACCCGATACGCTAAAGCTCGATATTGAAGTTTCAGGGCTTGGCGCTTTCTTGCATATAACGTTGTATTCAGTTTTTCCTTTTCCGTCTCCGGCATTCACTGTGAACTTAACAGTACCACCCGAAAAGTCTACTTTGCTGCCCGATGCAGGAGTAACCGTAGCTTCCGGAGATACTTTTATTTCTGGAGCCAGTTCTTTCAACTGTTCGTCAGTAGCATAGAAGTCTACAAAGAAAGTTATATCAGTACCGTCTATTACCGGCTGTGTAACTACAACCTCATCGGTAAAGCTCATATCCAGTATTTCAGCATCCGGATTTGCAGCTCTTTTGTATGTTACATTATATTCTGTTGAGTGTAACCAGTCTTGTGATGTAACAGTAAATTTAACAGTTCCTCCTGTAAAATCCACTTTGCTGCCCGATGCAGGTGTAACTGTAGCACCCGTAGATGTTACGATGGTAGGAACCATTGTTTGTAACTCTTCATCTGTAGTGCTATAAGCTACATGAAAAGTAACATTTGTACCTTCCATTACAGGTAATCCTATCACAGAGGGTGTATCAAATGCGATAAATTTCATCTCTGCTTCAGAGTTTAAGGCCTTATCGTCACAGGCTGTAAATAAGCCTAAGGTCATAACCAATAATGCCAAATAAAAGATTTTCTTATTCATAATCAAGTATTAAATAAATGTTTGTATCAACTTAATTGTTTGTAAATATGGGCTATTTAATTTCAGCGGACAAAAATACTTAATAAAACAAAATTAACCCGTTCAAAAAAGAGTAATCCGTCTTAAATAAATGTTTTTTAATAAATTTTTAATAAAAATTCACAGTCTCGTTAATTTTTTGTGAAAAAAATGACTCTAAGCCTTAATACTCATTTGTATATTTTGTTATATCGGTTAATATGAATACTTTTACATCTAGGATTTGTTAATTAACTTTTTTATGAGCAAGCTTATTATTAATTCCTACGAAGATTTTGAAAAATGCGTAGGTCAAGAATTAGGAACGTCCGATTATCTGAAAATCACACAAGAACGTATCAACTTATTTGCTGAGGCCACACTCGACTATCAGTGGATACATACCGATCCGGAACGCGCAAAGGTAGAAAGCCCGTTTAAAAGCACTATTGCGCACGGCTATCTGATGGTATCTGTATTACCATATCTTTGGGATCAGATCATAGAAGTGAATAATATAAAAATGCTGATAAACTACGGTATCGAGAAGCTTAAGTTCAATCAGCCCGTAGTGGCCGGCAGCGAAGTGCGCCTGAGGGTAAAACTGGCATCGCTTGTTAATCTCAGGGGTATAGCTAAAGCCGAACTGAAAGTGGTGCTGGAGATAAAAGACAGCCCTAAAAGTGCACTGGAAGAAACGGTTATCTTCCTGTACCATTTCAATAGCTAAAGTATTCCGACAATATAATAGGACGGGAGGTTTAATTTTTACTTAAACCTCCCGTATTTATTTTATATGGCTGATGAAAAAATCATAGCGTGAAATCACATGATAGAATTGTAGCTTATATGCGCCTTTATAAGAGCTTTCCATTGTATGTTGTCAACCGGAATATCCTTCGGATGATACTTCATATTCTGCCCCGTAAGACATACATAATCGTCACCCAGCAGAGACTGTTCCAGATTTTTAATAGTCAGATACTCTTCTCCGTCGATTATTACATACAGGATGTACATTTCGCCCCAATGTATGTGACTTGTACTGTTTGCTGTCCTATAACATACAATATCACCCGGTTTTATAAGAGGATACATACTGTCTGTCTTTACATAGCCCGAACCGTCACAGGTATGCAGTTTCGGAATAGACAGGTATCCCTCGCAATGGTGTGACTCCTTGTAAGTAAAGATAGGAATAAACTCGAGGGGTGATTCCATTCTGATAAGGCGGTCGTCATTAATAGTTTCCGGATCTACATTTGCCACAGCAGCATACTGGTCGCGTATCGATCCCAAATCGCTGTGAATAGTGAATAGAGAAGACTTTAGCATTTCGCCCTCTCCGGTTATAAGCCATTCCAAATTCAGATCGGGATATATGTTACGTATCTTTACAATAGTTTCACCGGTTATTCCGCTCTTTTTATCTAAAGTCCCATTGGCAATACCGGTTTGAGTGTAAAATTTGTTTTTCGATATAGCCTGACTTTCCAAGAATTTTAAAATTCTTTCCTTTTGTGTTAATTTTTCATCCATTAGTGTTATGTGTATGGTCTGTTAAAAAATTATGATGCCTTAGCTATACATAATTTGTATAATTTGTAAAATTTCTCACAAATATACTATTTAGAATTAAGATATTATGCGTATTAATATAAAAAACACTTACAAAATGTTATAAAGTTCGCGATTATAGAAATAAATCTAAATAAAATATTCAAATGTAGATTTTTTTGCAATGTTAGTGCTATATTTGCCGTCGCTCAGACAAAACAAAGTGATCTGCATGACCACTATTTTAATAAATAGCTTGTCGAATAGCTAATTACACAGAATAACTAAAACAAATAACAATAGGGGAGGGCTTATTCGTTCCGCTAGGCTTTAAAATCGAAATTATTTATTCAGCTCCATTCGATATTCATAATAGAAAATTGTGTGTGAGGTTACTGATAATACATGAATGCCTGTTATCTCTATTGAAATAAATCTGAATGACAAATGTTCTATTAAGATATGGTAAAATTCAGTGCCATACGTAAAAAAATAATCTTAGATATAATACTATGTGTTGTTTTTATTAAGTGTTAGTTTGCAAAGCACGGACTGTATAGTCTGTGCTTTTTGTTTTTGTATAATGTAAATGCCTATCTTATAGCTAGGTAGTTGTTAAATATCGATAGAGTTTGTTTATGATCGATTAATTATATCTATTAAATATCTTTTGATAAATTATTTAAAATCAGCATTTTGTTGTTTGAATAACTAAATCGTTGTAGTTATAAATCATTAAATATGTAGATTTATTTCAATAGTGTATTTTATTATTGAGAATTATTGCATTAGCTTTGCATCGAAATAGACAAATGAAGAGTAATAAATTAGTCAATATGAAGACTATACATGTGATTCTAAAGCCCAAGAAAACAAAACTAAGGAATATCGAGATATAGCTCAGATTCTTTAATTCAACTTACAATAAAAGGAACAAAAAGAATTCATACACTTTAATTTAACAAATAACACTTAAAACATGGGTATTCACAAAAAAGCTGCCGGTACTATCCTGCTTAGCTTAATTTCAGGTACATTTATTTCTGCGCAAGTTACTATCGGTATGGGGGCCGCCCCTGCCAGAGCCGGATTATTGCAAATAAAAGATCAAACAGCTGATGCCAACAATGTCACATGCACTAAAGGAGGGCTTATTTTGCCACGTGTGTCATTGGTAAATCTGCAAACTCTCGAACCATTTATCAGCCCTTCGGATGTAAAGTATGAATCCGAAAAATCAGAAAATGTAGGACTTTTGGTATACAATATATCTAAAGTAAACCAGTTTACACCCGGACTTTATCTTTGGGATGGTGAAAGATGGGGGATACTGAGACTCTCAGCCGATACAAAAACGCCCGGAGATGATGATGGAACGACTGTTCCTACAGACCCCAATGTTCCTATAGATATAAATGATCCTGCCGGACTGAAACTCTCAAACGCTTTTATTGTAGGGAATAACAAGTCGGTGGATATACCGGTAATAAAAGCTTACTCTGTGTGGAAGCAACTGCTGAATGTAGACGTTAACCTGAGTGGAAAAGTGACTGCTGAGTTGTTATGGCAGGATACCCCCGATCTGATAAAAAGTGTGTCTTTGCCTGATGGAGACAAAAGTTTTTCATCTAAAATACGTGTTACAACCAACAACAGCAGTATAAAAGGAAATGCCCTGGTAGCACTCAAAGTGGACGGGGTAGTACGATGGAGCTGGCATATATGGGTGACAGACTACGATCCTGAAGTGTCAGGAGGACAAAAGGTGTTTAATAACGTTACATTCATGAATCGTAATCTGGGTGCATTAAATATTACACCAGGTAATATAGGATCATTGGGCTTGCTCTATCAGTGGGGGCGTAAAGACCCGTTAGCCGGATCGTCGGCTGTCGACAGCAATACAGAAAAGGAACTCTATACTCTTTCGGGAGAAATAACATATACAAAAAAGGCAGCTGTAAGTGCCGAATATAATCTATCCAATGCTATTATCAATCCGGTTACTTTCTATTTCAGCACTGTAGGCAATCAGGATTGGTATAGCAATTCTTCCTCACTAAAAAACGATCATTTGTGGAACACTACCGATGGCAGTAAGGGAGTGTATGACCCATGTCCGCGCGGATGGCGGGTTCCATCTTCGGGAGCCGGCCCATCTTGTCCTTGGAACGGACTTGGAGGCAGTAGTGCGGCATTCGATAAAGGAAAAGGTGAAGACTGGCCACAGGCTGGATATTATCCGGCAGCAGGTTATCGTAATTCTGCAAACGGAGATCTGTCAAACGTGGGAACTGAAGGTTATGTGTGGGCTGCCTCTACGTTCTACTCTACTGCATACCGTTTATGGTTTAAGTCTTACTATACGCAGATCGATGAGAAGGACTGTAGAGCAAAAGCAAATTCGGTACGTTGTGTAAAAGAATAATTGCTAATCAAAATAGATTATTTCTTGTTCAGATGATCGGGCATCAGCCCGATAAAGCACGGGCTGTGAAGTCCGTGCTTTTTATATTATTTATTAAGGAATCCAGTCTATTATACCTGTTACAGGATGATTTTCGAGCCACTTCTCAAAGTCGTCATAAGTGCGTATACCGTCACGGATAACAGCCATATAATACACTATTCCCGATAAATCTTTCCCATATGTGCTTTCATATTTCAGGTTGAGGATGGCATACTTGGTTTCAGGGGTAAGCACAGCAGCAATACGATCGGTAACATTCTCGAAATAGCCATCGTAGGTGCTTCCCCGCTTTATATGGATAAGGTCGAGTTGCCACAAATTACTTTCTTCGTCTTCATACCATGCGTGCCACTCGATACATTCCTCTTCTGTATCGATGAGGTTGCCGTATTCGATGCGTTTTACAGCCGGATTCTCTGCAAATCTGGTCATCGCTGCAAAGCTGTCGGATATATTGAGCGAATCGGTATAGATATGAAAATCTATATCGCGATTCTTCATCAGCAGTCCGGTTTTCAGTGATCCCACCAGATTGATTTCTGCTCCCACCGATTTCCATATATCGACAATGTGAGAGTCTTCTATTACTTTTTGGGCTTTTGCCTGATTTTCGGCAGCCAGTTGTAAAATGTCAACGGTCATAATTTATTTTTTATTTTATCCCCTGCTCTCCATGCTATCCTCATCCGGATCGAGTATTTTATTTATCTTTTCCAGATTTTTGTCACTTACTTCTTGGGGGTCTTCTTCATTCGGTTTTTCTATACGGGCTTCTTCGTACGATATAAATTCTTCTTGTTTCTGTTCCTCTTTATTTTTATTCATAATCCGATAGCTTTTGTCGTTCTACTAGTTGTTTAACATCTATTGCCATCGATAAGTTTAAATAATCGGTACAAAACTATTATATATCCTCTTCCAATACATCATCTAGAAACCGTCCCAATGGTTGCATTATTTTATACATACCGGTAGCAAAACCAACAAAATCTTCACTGAACAACTGCTCTTGGCTAACAGGCTTTAGTGCGTAGAAATGTTTCAGTTTCAGATATTCGGCAGCAGGATGGTTCTTGTCGAAACCGTTGGGTACACGTTGTAGCATATCCTCATCGCGGTACAGGTCGCCTATCTCTTTCTTGAATCGTTTTTCATTGATGATCTCCTCAAACATCTCAAAGTCGTTATAAATACCCCGTCGCATTTTTTTCAACTGGTCGGGCATAAGCATATATTGTCCGTACGAGATAAATATTTCTTCGGGCGACAGATGCAAATAGTACCCCGACAATCTGCCTGCGGTATGCGGACGGAATACAGCTCCGAAATTGGTTTTATAAGGTGTCTTGTCAGCCGCAAAACGGGTGTCCCTGTATATACGGAACATACATTTCTTCGGATTGAGTAATCCCACTTCCGAATCGAACATAGCAATGGATTGAATGAGTTGCCCTACCAGTGTCTCAAAATCGGCACGGGCACGTTCATACCATTTTTTGTTTTCGGTAAACCATTCGCGGTTATTGTTATCCTGTAATGCTACAAGGAAATCAAGAGTGTCTTTTTTCAGCATAGTTTTCAATAATTAAGCAAGCTATAAAGATACTATTTTATAAGATATGGATAAACAACCAGTCAATATAAAAATGTAGGAGTCTGATATGCAATTATTTATTTTACAAGAGGTACAGATGAAAGAACTTTTCCGCCTTTGCAGCTCGTTGAGCTTTATTTCTCAATATGGCAAAATTAAGCCTGTCGTACAAAACATTAGCACTTGTTTCACTGTTTATCTTAGAGACTCGTTATCTAACAAAAGTAAATTACTATGCGCATTTTTATTACCGGAGGCACCGGATTGATCGGTAGTGCTCTTATACGTACACTTCTGCAACAAGGGCACGAAATAACGGTTTTGACCCGTAATAAAATCAGGGCAGGGAAGACGCTGGGAGATAAAGTCACTCTCTATTCCACGCCGGGGGCTTTGCCGTCACTCGACGGATACGATGCCGTTATAAATCTGGCAG
The DNA here is from genome assembly GCA_040395895.1 of Dysgonomonas hofstadii. GTDB lineage: Bacteria > Bacteroidota > Bacteroidia > Bacteroidales > Dysgonomonadaceae > Dysgonomonas > Dysgonomonas hofstadii_A. Next base: position 12,171 of record JBEBPN010000044.1, on the reverse strand, counting down.
GTGAATCTATGGTCGGCAAACGGTGGACAGATAAGCAAAAGGAGAAACTGTGCAATAGCCGCTGGACTATTACCCGCAAACTTACAGAACTGATACAAGCGGGTGACAATCCGCCATCCGTATTCATCTCGGGATCGGCTATCGGATTTTACGGGGCACAGGATGATAATGTGATCACCGAAGCTGCCCGTCCGCACGACGAATTCACATTCCGTCTTTGCCGCAAGTGGGAAGCACTGGCTGTAGCAGCCGACAGTGCCGATACACGTGTGTGTCTGCTCCGAACAGGGATTGTGTTGTCCCGAAAAGGAGGGATGCTGGCTTTGCTCACTTATCCTTTTCGCTTGGGACTGGGTAGCGTACTGGGCAAAGGCACACAATATATATCGTGGATACACATTCAGGATATGATAGATGGTATCATTTTCTTGTTGAATACTCCCGAAGCACGAGGTGTTTTCAATTTTACAGCACCCAATCCGGTAACAAATAAGCGGTTTACCAATATATTGTCGTCCACGCTGTACCGTCCACAGATATTCCGTATTCCGGCTTTTCTGGTAAAATGGTTTATGGGAGAATCAGCCACAATGCTACTCGACGGACAACGGGCTATACCGCAGCACCTGACAGATCTGCACTATCGGTTCAGGTTTGAACACCTCGATGATGCACTGAGCAACCTGATGAAGGGGAAGAAACACTAGAAAACGTTCTCCTTATTTTTTCCTTAATGTGATAACGGTAATTTCAGGCCATGCTCCGAAACGGAATGGAACACCCACTGTGCCTATACCGACATTCACGTACAATCCCTGTTTGCCTTCCTTGTAGAGTCCGCCCCATTCGGGATAGACAAACGATGCAGGTGAAAAGCCCCAAAGCGAAAACTGTGTGCCATGTGTATGTCCGGCCAGCATAAGATTTATATCTGTTTTCAATACTTCGCGCCGCCAGTGGGTAGGGTCGTGGCTCAGTAATATCTTAAATTTACGACCTTCTGTTCCTTTCATGGCTTTGGGTAGGTTGCCGTATTTTGGGAATGGCGGAGCACCATCGTTTTCAACACCTATCAATGCTATCTTTTCATTCCCTTTAGTGAGATAAGTATGGTCGTTGTTGAGCAGTTTCCAACCCATCGTTTGTTGTCGCTTTTTCAGGCTGGCAAGGTTTTCTTTTTCTTTGGCCTTGCTTCCCCAGCTTTTATACATGCCGTAATCGTGATTGCCGAGTATCGAGTATACGCCATCAGGTGCTTTCAGTGTCGACAGTATTTTTTCGTATCCGTTAAGCTCAGTAGCTACGTTATGTACCAGATCGCCCGTCACCATTATGGCATCGGGACGTTGAGCATTCGCTATTTCCACGAGTTGTTTTATGGGCTCTTTTTCGCCTTCCCATTTGCCTATATGCAGATCGGACAGTTGTACGATACGATAACCGTCGAATGACGCAGGCAGATCGGGAGACGAAAATTCCACTTCCCTTACGGTAAAGCTGGTTTTGCCGACTGTGCTACCGTAGACTACAATGTATATAGTGCCCAGTCCGGCTATCAAAGCAAGTATAGTGAATGGATATACCTTCCATTTGAAGAATGGACGGAGCAACAGGTCGGGTAGGGAGACAATGGTGAAAATGATTTTGGGCAATGCTATTACCATAAATATGATCATGAACAGTTCCCTATGGCTGTATCTGCCTTCTGAGTAAAAGAAATAATACAATCCACCCATCAGTACCAGTGATGGTACAAACCAAAGTATACGCAGTAAAGTCTTTTCAGTAAGTTTCCTGATGTAGAGAATAAAAATGTATATATCTGCAATGAGCAGTATCAGAAATACAATGGTAAATATGCGTGCAAACATTCGTAGTGTTATATTTTTTGCGCAAGTTATTTATAACAGCGGCAAAAGCCGTCAGTGTTTAAGATTATTTATGCTTTAACGTATGAGGGAAATATGGGGCAGATCAGATTTTCGCCCCTTTTATTATTTTATCCTCTAAAGATAACGAGTATCACATTGTTGTTTACCAGCACCTTACGTGACAGGCTCGGCATGAATATACGCCCCAGCAGATTACGGCGGCGTGTGTTCATCGCTACAATGCTTACCTCTTCGGTATCGATGTAGTAGTTAACGGCTTCCAGCATGTCGGGACTGTCTATCATTTCATATCCGATATTCAGTTCGGGATATTTCTTTTTGAAGAATTCTTTCATACCCAGCAGCTCTGTTTCCGACCATTTATCGCCTTTTTTGTTTATAGCATTAATGTGCAGCAATGTGATGCGGACTTCAGGATATGGTCTGAGTATGTTTACCAGATGATCGAACGATTCCAAATCTTTCTTCTGAAAGTTGGTAAGGAATGCGATATGTTTTACATCCGACGCATTCTTTACCGGAGAGTTTTCCGGTACGGCCATCACAGGCACATTAGTCATTTCTATAATATCTGCCGTAACGTTACCCAGAGGATGATCGGCAACATTACTGGCTCCTTTTTTCCCCAGTACGAGCAGGAACGGTTTATATTCCTCTACGAAGTTTTCGATCTCTTCTTCTACAATACCTTCTCTTAGTGAATAGGAGTAGTTGACAGACGGAAAATCTTTTTCCGAAATTTTCTTGTCTATATCAAGGCAGAAGCTTAGCATTTTACTTCTGGCCTTGTCCAGCATATCGTGTTCGTTGTCGTTTATCACATCGGCGAACGGAAAAGTCATCGGATAATGCAGTTTGTACACATGCAATATCTTTACTTTGGCATTCATCTGATGGGCAACGGTAAATGCTGCGCGGCAGGCTTTGAGCGAGTAATCGGAAAAGTCGATAGCAACCAGAATCCGTTTGCGTCCGTCGTCTATTTTGTGTATTCCTTCGTCGTCGTACCTGAACAATCCGATACCCTCGATAATGCTAAGCGCTCTAGTAAGGTCTGCTTCGTTTATTTTCACTGCTATGCCCCCCGATATGTTTTCAGGTCCGGGTATATCTACAAGATGTGTCTCGATACCTCTATCCTTTAGCGTCTGTTGCAAAATATGCGCTTTGGGAGCTGTATGTACAGCTAATGTAATCAGATTCTCTTTCATATTTTCGGTGTTTATTTGTTATGATCTCCTTCTATAACAAATTTACTAAAAACTATTCTGATTACAACCTGCAAAACACTATCTTTTTAACAAAAAGCAACAAGCTTTTACTTAGTTTTGCCGTTGAGGCAGATATTTCTAGTTTTTCCTTTTCTTAGTTGCTTTTTTAGGTTTTGCTACAGTTTCTGTTAGTTGTTCTTCTACTTCCTGTGTTTTAAGCCAGTTTCTAAGCTCGCGAACTTTTCGTATAAGACAGCTTGCGCACGACTGTGGTTTGTCTGTTTTGTTAAACACTGTATTCGCAAGACAGTAAATCCTGCTCATTGAGTATCTGTGGGTTTTGTCGATTTCAGTTAAAAGTTGTTCTACTTCTTGTTTTAAGTCTGTTTTGTTCATTTTGTTATTTTTTTGTTATCAATAAATTTTAAGATAAAAAAGCATACGAATGCTATTGGTATTCCTGTAAATATAATGTATGCGCAAATTGTTATTATGCTAACTATCGTTGATATACAACATATTGTGTGAAAAGTGAGGCATGGCCTGCAGTTGAATGGTTTGCGATCGAACCAGCTACTCAATTCAGGTAATTTTATAGACAATACTCTTCCCAGATATAAGGAAACAGCAGTTATCAGAACAAGGCTGATGCATATAAATACTAAGTCCATAGATTGTTTTTACTCTATAGATAAATGAGTTGAAAAAAAATAATAAGATGTTAAATTGAAAGTCTGTTTTATTTTTATGATTTATAGGAATTTAAGTTAAATTTTTCATTACCTTTATCTCTTTATTTTTTGATGACAAACATTACAGAATTTGCATAATTGAGTGAACTTAGGCTGCTAGAGGATGTTGACACATTTGGGAGGGTGCGATCCTGTATAGCAGTATATTAAAGACAAATAAAATAATAAATAATGAAGGCAAACAATGCGTCTTTGCAACCAATAGAAAGACCGAATCTACTGCTGGCTATTATTTTATCCGTGGTAGTTTTTCTCGCCGATATTATTTTATCGGACTATGTGTTGGAGCAACTTGGTATTGATCTGTTTAGTACATGGCTTTTTGTTCCGTATGGTCTTCTACATGTCTTATTATTGTTCTTGTTGGGGCAATATCTGATTGCGATAGATTTGAAGAATGCCGGACTGTTGATTTATGCAGCAGTTTGTATTCTCTTATTGCAAGTATTTATAAACATATTGTATTATAAAGTATTACCTGATAGCGACTACTCTTTGCAGAACATGTTACTGATGTTATCCAATATTGTTATTCTGCTGCGGGCGTTAGTGTATATAATAGTGGGTAGAATATTGTTTGCGCGTAACGAATATTATGTAGGAGGACTCAGGCTGTTAGGTATATTTGCTGCTGTCAATGGTATCTCGCTGTTGGCGGATATTGCAAAATCTTATTATGCAAGTGATGATCTGCAAATAATATCGTCCGGTAATGTGGTTCACAATCTTACACTTTTTTCTACAGTAGCCGGATTTTGTTTTATAGCAGCTATATTTTATGCATTTGCGAAAGGATATTTGTATAACGAGCAGTTATATAGAGAGATGTAAGTCCGTTGCGAATGAGTATAAATATAGTTTTTCCGTTTTTTTGAAAAAAATATACTTTCGGTTTGAACATATTTCAGATATCGTTGTTCTAAGAGTATATAAAAGTTTTGTAAAGTTTGAGTTAAAGTTTAGGGAGGTCTGCGATGTGATGTCGCGGACTCTTGTTTTTTATACTCCCCTACACTGTCTTATCAACTGTAGAAGTCGGTTGTGTCACCGTACTGTTCTTATATGCCTTTTGTATAAGATTTAGTATAGGGCCGGTCATAAAGGTAGTAACGAGCGCCATAATTACCATCATAGCAAATATTTCAGCATTAAGTACCCCCAGATCGTATCCGATATTCAGCACCACCAGTTCCATCAGTCCTCTGGTGTTCATCAGTGCACCTATGGTAAAGCTATCTTTCCAGTTCTGCCCTACAAAACGGGCTGCAATAGCACTGCCGCCAAATTTGCCTAATACGGCTACCAGAATAATCATTCCTGTTACCTCCCACAGTTCGGGGCTGTTGAGCAACCCTATTTGTGTCCTTAGTCCGGTGATCACAAAAAATAACGGAAGCAGCATGACCAGCGCTATATCTTCTATTTTTTCGGTAAATATGCTTCTCAGTTTCGTGTTTTCGGGCATTATAGTTCCTGCCATGAACGCACCGAACAAGGCATGTATGCCTATAGCTTCGGTAACGAAAGAAGAAATAAGCAGAACTAGGAAGATTATAGCAATAAGGGATTTACTGACTCCTTTTGCAGAATCATGCGTATTGCCGAGTTTTTGCAGGAAAGGGCGCACTACTTTCAACATAATGAATACGTATGCCACTGCCAGTAAGATAGTATATAAGGCACTGAATACCGATCCCGCTTTTACAATGGCTATCACAACTGCCAGCAGACACCATGCGGTGATATCGTCGGCAGCCGCACAGGTAATTGCAATAGCACCAAGCTTGCTCTTTTGCATGTTACGTTCCTGAATAATACGTGCCAGAACAGGAAAAGCTGTGATACTCATAGAGATACCCAGAAAAAGGCCGAAAGATGCAAACTCGATCCCTTTGGGAGCAAAAGATGCGTATATGAAGTAAGCCAGTCCTACACCCATTGCAAATGGAATGATAATGCTGGCATGGCTGATGACTACCGCTTCGTGTGCTTTATTCTTCAATACATTCAGATTGAGCTCCATACCTACAATAAACATAAAGAGAACAAGTCCTATCTGGCTTAGTACCTGAAGGTTGCCCAGCGATTGAGCTGGGAAGATGAATCCAGATACTTCAGGGAAATAGAGTCCTAAGAGCGAAGGCCCCAGTACAATTCCTGCCAGTATCTCCCCGATAACAGAGGGTTGTCCCATTTTTTTGAATATAGCACCAAACAGTCTGGCAGCTATAATAATGATAATGACCTGAAGCAATAATATTCCTGCCGGATGATGCAGATTTTCGACAAACGAGTCTGTGAATTCTTTGAATGAACTGGAAGGTATAGCTTTTGTCATAATTTCTTCTCCCTTTTCGAGATTCTTGCCTGCTGTAATGATCCAATATACGAGGGCTGAAAATCCGCCGATAACAAGAATGTAGAAAAAGATAGTCCTGAATTTTTTAATAATTTTCATAATGTGCCGCTTTCGATGATTAAATAAGTGAAGCAGTGCAGTACAACGTTGATAGTATGTATACTATACACCTTAAAGACTATAACAGACAAATAAATTAATCGGTTTTTACAATTTTGTTAAATATTCTATAAGTTTCGATTAATAGAATGAATAAACAGAGTGTTGAAAAATAAAAAACGGAGATTCTTATTACTTTTACACTATTATTATAAGGATGGATGATTATGACTTTAGATGAGTTTGCAGATTATATTTACGAACTTAAAGACGAATTCAAAAACAGGGATTTGGAAGAATATTTGCTTGCCTTGTATAAAAACCTGCTCGACAATCGGATTGTCTATATGAATGAGGAGCCTTCGTTCGAGTTGATCCTGTGTATCTTAAAAGAATGTTTCGGATCGGAGCCTGCTGCCTTTGATGATAGTTGGCTGAGTATCACCGAATGTCCCGATGCCAATCGTCTGAGCAGAAAATTTACAAATCCCGATCTGAAAGACGAATTTGACCGGATGAATATGTCCGTCCTTCAGGGAATGGAGTTTACGCTTGAAGTGTTGAAATTTCAAATAGCCGAACTTCATAAAATGCGCGATAAACAGCTGAAAGACGAATACCGTTATTTCGGTATCGATTCTGAAACCGGGCATCGTTGGTACAATTTCGATCCGTTCGCCAATCTGGGTTGCGGTGTTTCCTGTATGTTGGATAATGATGACGAAATAACTGTTCCCGACTGGTCTTTTATAGGCAATCTGCTCGAAGATGGCAGGATATATGAATGAGAATCTGCTGCCGGTTATATCCTTAATTTTTCAAATTTACATCAAAATTTCCCATATCTTCATCTGTAAATAAAATTACAGTTCATATCTTTAAGTGTAATTCTGTTAGCGAAATACATTTATTTTCGTAATTATTATAAAAATTATGGATTATTTTATTCGCTTATAATCAGACTATTAAATCAAATGCCCAAACTCTCGATAAAGAAAGTAGAAAAAAAATAAGATTTAGCCTAAATGAATCGCTAACGTTTCGTGTATATATTAATGAAGCCCGAATAAAGTTTTGCCTTATCCTGCAAAATGCCCGAATGGCTTTAATATAAATATGAAAAACCATAGATGAAAAACACATATTCTAACATTTAAGAAAGAGAAGAATATTATAGAATACATCTGCCCAGTGTATTCAGAAAAGATGTTTTTATCTAATAAAAACCCGTTTATTGATGCAAATAGATTTCAAAGAATTTGAGAGGCTACTATTTGAATACTTTTCAGGAACTATCTCCGAGAGTGATTCCAAGCTTTTATGGGAATATCTGAGAAGCGATCCCGAGTATCGGACAAAATATGACGAAATGGCCAAGACATGGGCTGTACTTTTCATTCCGGCATTAGAGAAGTATAAACACAATAATTATAAGAAGGTACAGCCCCGAAAGCATATATCTCCGAAACTATTCTTAAAATATGCAGCAAGTGTTGCCGCAGTGCTGTTATTGCTCACAATCCCTGCGTATTTCTTCTTAAAGTCGGAGGATATTCCTCAGACCAATATGACTATGTATTACGAAACGGAAGCATCGTATGGTTCACAGTCGAAAGTCATATTGCCCGACAGTACGGTCGTATGGCTCAATGCCGGTTCTAAACTGACTTATAACAAGGATTTCGGGCAAGATAACCGTAATGTGGAACTAAACGGCGAAGGGTATTTTGAAGTCAGCCATAATAAAGAACAACCTTTTTTAGTCGACGCAGGAGAAGTGCAGATCAGGATTGTGGGTACAAAGTTTAATGTGCGTAACTATCTGGAATCGGAAAAGATAGAGGTCGATCTTCTCGAAGGAAAAGTACATGTTAAAACTCTTGATTCTATACATTCTAAATACATGATATTATCCCCAAACCAGAAAGTAGCTTATGATAAGCAGAATAAATCTCTTCTGCTGACCGATACTAATGCTTCACTGGCAACACTATGGAGAAACGGAAAACCTTATTTCAGAGATGCCAGCCTCGTGGAAATATCAAAATACCTGGAACGCAGGTACAACCTTGAGATCAGAATACAGAGTAAAGACATCAGGGATGAAATATTCACCGGAACATTAGACTTCAATCAGCCGGTAGAAAAGGTATTGAAAGATATAGATGTAGAAAATAAATTCTCTATCACTCTCAGTAATAAGCATATAATTATAACAAATAAGAATCAGAATACAGAAGATTAAGTTGTCCATAAATCTAATAAACTATGAAAAAAAACGACGAAAGTTACATGAAACGCTTTAGGCATACATGTTATGCCCAAAAACGGATGTTTTCTCTTCTGGTACTCATTTTTTTATCGGTGTTGACAAGTCAGTTGTCTGCACAAGATGTGAAGATAAGTATCAGCATGAAAAACAAACAATTAAGTGAAGTCCTTAGCCAGATTGAGGCTAAGAGTGGTTATTCGGTCTTAATACGGAAAAATAATATCGATACCGGTAATATCGTATCGGTAGAAGCAACGAATAAAACGATAGATGAGGTGCTCAGTACTTTGTTTAAAAACACAGGGATAAGCTATACCATCAAAGGCCGGAATATCACCATTTTCCGGTCTCAGCCCAAAACGGAAAAGAAGCCTGTAAAAGTATCAGGAAAAGTCGTAGACCGAAATGGCGATCCGGTCATCGGTGCTGTTGTTCTCGAAAAAGGAACAAGCAATGGAATTGCTACGGAAGTTTCGGGTGAGTTCTCTTTGTACTGTACCGAGAAATCAACTTTGCAGATTACCCTGCTGGGGTATAAAGTGAAGGAGGTTGTAGCCGATAATCAGAAGGAAAATGATCATCGCACTCGAAGAGAACGAGGAGGCACTTCAAGAGGTGGTTGTAGTAGGGTTCGGTAAGCAGAAGAAAGAAAGTGTAGTAGGTGCAATACAGACCATTAGTGATGCTGCTGCTATCGGGGCGGCATCTATAGGCTATCTGTCGGGAAACAAGGTAGTCGGAGTAATGCCTGTCGGTACGGGATTAGGATTCTCGGTATGGAGAAACGGCAGGAAATGGATGCCCAATTTTTCAATGACGCTGTTGGGATGCACTTATACGCCTGCCGGATATTACGACAGTCTGGCAAGCGCATCCCTGTTGTCTGCCGCGCATGAAGAGAATGATCTGTGCGCGGTTTTTACTAACGACCTCTACAAAGAAATGAGGGATAAGTATATCTGTGATTTAGCCGGTATTATTACTACAGCGCATATACTCTATAGCGTAGATAAAATACTTATCGGGGGAGGACTGGCCGATGCTGTTTGTCACTGTGGCTTTCCCCTTGCACAGCAGATAAAAGAAGAACTGAAAAAAGCGCCTCTATTGACAAGCGATACAGTTGAAATCGAGGTAATGAATGAGGGAAATAATCTTCCACTGATAGGTGCAGCTTTGTTAGCCATTGGCGAAAAAGCTGCCTGCTCGGTCAGATTACAAAAGAAGTATAACGATATCAGTACCGAAACACCATTTGACAGTAGTCTGCGTCTGGAAAAGCAGACAACAGATGATCTTATTCATCTTTTGTGGCTAAACGAACAGGCGGCAGGCGAAGAACTAAAAAAATCATTGTCTGTAATCAGTGAATCGGTAGACGTTATTGCGAATAAGCTGAAAGACGGCGGACGACTGATCTATATCGGATCGGGAACAAGCGGACGGCTGGCCGCGATAGATGCAGTAGAACTGAGCTGCACATTCGGATTCCCGCGCGATAAAGTACTGACTTTTATTTCGGGCGGAGTAGCTGATGCTGCCATTGATATAGAGACCGGCTTTGAAGAAGATGCCAGTTCGGTACCAGAATTGTTGTTGGCAAATATAAGTTCATCCGATGTTGTTATCGGCATTTCGGTCAGTGGTTCGGCATATTATGTGCAGTCCGGTTTGGGATTTGCTAAGTTTATAGGCGCTCATACGATTATGATTCAGGAACAGTGTGTCGAATCTTTGCCTTTTTGCCATCGGGTAATTCCTTTACGATCGGGTAATGAGATTCTGGCAGGCTCTACACGAATGAAAGCGGGAACAGCAACGAAGAAAGTGCTAAACTTTATTTCCACATCTGTGATGATACGGTTAGGTAAAGTGCATGGCTGTTATATGACAGAGCTTGAGTGTATAAACGAGAAGCTGGTAAAAAGGGCTTTACATATATTACAGGCTCTTTACCCGATGAGTGAAGATGAGGCTTATGACCTGCTATCACGAAATAACTTTAAATTGAATCAGGCTATCCGGCAAATAGAGTAGGGACGAAACAACGTTCGGCTGTAGCCAATAAACATTTGTCCGCAAAATAACCAACGGGCGTAAGATTTTACGCCCCTACTAACTAAATTGTTTTTACTTGTAACTAAAAAACAACTACTGATTCACTCCTCTATTATATTCAGCCATAGCCTGATAATATGCAATAATGTTCTCGAAAGGTACATTTGGCGGCACATCGCAACCTGTAGACAGAACAAAGTTTTTCCATTCAGCTGTTTGCTGTAACAGCTCGTATGTCTTTTCTTTTACTTCCTCTGCCGATGCCTCTTTAATGATACCTACAGGGTCTATATTTCCCATTACCAGTATGTTTTCGGGGCATTCGCGTAAAGATTCCGTCATATCTATTTTGTTACCGAAATGTAATCCTGCGGCATTGGTCTCGAGCATAGCCTGTGTACAATGTCCTGTATTGCCGCAATTATGCAATACGATCATAAAATTATCGTCCTGCAATTCTTTCACTATTTGCTTTACGTAATGTGATGAAAAAGCAGAACAATCATCATTGGAAATCAGTCCGGCAGCGGGTTCGGCAATAATCACGCCATTTACACCCGTTGCTTTTATTGCTTTGCAGTAATCCTTTATAAATTGAGTACACTTACTAAGTAACAAATGTATGCTTTCAGGTTCTGTATAAATAGCTATCATTATCCCTGTCATATCATACAGCCGTCCGGCTAATGAGAATGGGCCGATACATCCGGCAAAAACAGGCTTTTCTGTAATCTTTTCGGCTGCGAGACGGTTTGCTTTCAGATACTCACTTACCCGCCCTTTATCGAGAGTGGGTATTTGCAGCTCACTGATGGATTGGTAATCGGAAACAAGAGTGCCAGTTACAGCAGGTACTTCATTCTCGGGAAATACAATCTCTGCACCGAAAGCCTCTGCTTCGACAGTCAAATCCATAATTGCCGTACATGCTGCGGATGGATAAATGGCATTGAGCCTGCTGATCGCTTCATAATGTATTTGTCCGTCCGTTACAGCATCTTTTATATGATAACCGCATACTTCTATTCCCGGATTGGTCATTATGGGTATTGCCACCCTTCGGGCAGAGGAGATTATATCCTGCGCCCATTTTTTTATATCTTTCATTATCAATTTATCTTTCTTTTATAACAGTTCTTATTCGTACACAACTCGCAACGGTAAGGCTGCGGTTTTAAATCTTTACCCAGTCCTATAATTCCGCTAACGGATTTAACAGGAGACATAAGGAAGGAATCTGAAAGCGTGACATCGCAGGGTGACGGAGGGAAAAACGAGAAGAGTTTGCTCTGTTCCGCTATATTCCATCCGCAGTAACCCGGACTGTAAGGCAGGCTGTGAGACAGTGTAGAATCTTTTTCCAGTTCTTTTGCTATCTGGCTTACACAGGCTTCGGCAATAACGGTTCCCAGCGAGTCTGCAACAAACTCTTTTACGATATCGCCCGTCTGTTTTATTGTATGTATATATTGATTGAATTCCTTTCCTGCTGTGCTTACAAATAAACAAAAGTGTGAAACCTGATCGA
>JBEBPN010000043.1:0-31962 GCA_040395895.1 Dysgonomonas hofstadii | reverse complement strand
ATAATAAATTAAGTAAAAACCACCTCCGATAATATTCAAAATCAGAGGTGGTTTTATTTTTTTTGATAAAAACATTTCCCTCTTTATGGAATCTCACTAAAGATTTACTCTATACAATATAACGTAGGGATTAATTGAGAGATATACCCATGCAGGGGCAGTTAAGAATAAGAAACTAATACAGAAGCACACCATGAAAAAGTTTCTACAATACAGCATATCCGCCATCGTTGTACTGGCCACAGTTGTGGGGCTAGTGTCTTTCTATTACGAAAACGAGGCCGTAAAAGCAATGAACCACTTTGATGCAAACAGATTCTCGAAAGCGAACTTTACAATGAGCGAACTTGCCTTGTTTTGCGACATAGCTTTTGCAGACGAGGGTGTGCGCGTGCGCAAGTGGAACAAGGATATAAAAGTGGAGATAAAAAACATTGAAGAGCTCGACAGAAAGTCGATAGATGAGGTGGATTCTATAATAGCACTACTTGCTCCGCTCGTAGCTCCATTGAAGATAGAGCGTGTAAAAAAGGGTGGAAACCTGCACATATACCGCAATGTGACACAGGTGACTTCATCGAAAGCCAGACATGAATGGAAACCGAGATATGTAAACGGATTGTCGAAAATAAATAAAGCAACAGCCCATTCATGGAACATTACTTTTGCATGTGTTTATGATGGTTGTAACTCCTGTGCACAAACATTATTGCATGAATTTGAACACGCCATCGGACTCGATCATCCGATCAACCTATACGCCGACTACCTGACGATAGGCAGATCGGTGATTCCTCAGTATTTTCGTTCGCAGGAAGAGGTACAGAACTTTCTGAATCAACCGTTCTATTTGTCGGAGCAGGAAAAGACCGTGATAAGAATGCTCTATTCTTCAGAGATAAGGGCAGGACTACATATCGATCTGTTTGCTAAGGAGATGGGATTTAGCGAAACTGATATAAAGCGAATGTTCCCCAATAAGGGCAAGAAGATGGAAGTTGTGGTTTATCCGCCTTACGAACAGCAGTTTAAATAGTTGCTATTCTATTCCTACCCACCATTCTTTAAATACCTGAGTACTGTCTTTCAGATCTACTACTTCGCCTATCATAGGTGTAAGCACCCGCTGGCCTGTCTTTTGCGCGGCAGCAGTCAAGCCTTTTATCGGAGCATCCCAGGCATGCACCGACAACGAGAATTTAGAGTTATGTACCGGCAACAATGCTTTTGCCCTCAGATCTCTGACTGCCTGAGCCGTTTCTTCGGGCATCATGTGTATATATTTCCAGTCCTGATCGTATTGTCCGTTTTCGAGTATTGCCAGATCTATTTCGCCAAAACGCTCTCCTATCTGAGAAAAGAATGAATCGTATCCGCTGTCGCCCCCCAGATATATTTTCATAGTAGGTGTTTGCAGCAGCAGTGAAATCCACAGCGACTGATTAGGCGACAGCCCGCGCCCTGAGAAGTGGCGTGCAGGCAGACAATATGTAGTGAAACCATCATCTAGAGCTGATTCCTCGTTCCAGTCCATTTCCACAATCTGGTCTTTGCGGAATCCCCAACGCTCGAAATGCTCACCGACACCCAGTCCGCAAATTACTTTTCCTATCCTGTCTTTAAGCTGCATTATAGTGTTATAATCGAGATGATCCCAATGATCGTGCGAAATGAAAAGGTAGTCTACTTCGGGAATATCTTCAGGCTTATAAGTATCGGCTCCCTTATAGGCTTTATTTATAAAAGGTACGGGTGAAGCCGCACTGCTGAAAACAGGATCGGCCAAAACACGTTTGCCGTCGATCTGAATAAAATAGGAAGAATGACCGAACCAGACGAGCAAATCCTCACTCCTATCTAATCTATGTAAATCGGTATCTACATGAGGCAGTTCGTCGATTAGCCTCACTCTCTCCCTCTTGCCAAAAAGGAAATCGATCATAGAACCTACAAAGCCTTTGTCACCTGTCAGTTGCGGAGTATGACTCAGGTTCTGAAACTTACCATCGCGATAATCGGGCGATCTTTTCACCCTTTCGAGCCGTGCTCCCAAAGGAGTGCTCCCAAAGCTCGGCTGTTGTATAAAAATGAATACTGCGACAGCTGGTACACCTATTATTATTAATGTTGTCAGTATTGCCCGTTTTATTCTTTTCTTAGTTTTCTGCTTCATGTAGTTTTTTTATATCTCAACAGTTAAGAACAAAATCCGTACCGAATTTGATATTTATTCTATAAACACCGTTTTCGATACAGACTATAAGTCATAATCCTGTTACAAATTTATTCAGAATATGCTGGTTATCCACTATAAAAATCAAAGCATGAATGACAAATCTCAAAGGCGGTCAGTATTTATGAAATCTAAACAGATTTATCTATACTATGAATTGAATACTAACAAAAATGAAAAAAATCATGAATCAATTACCTTTAATAACAGAGAAACTGTTTAAGCAACACTCTCCTGTAACATCCAACACGGATATCTCAGAGTTTATACCATACATCAGTATAGCACAGGATCTGCACATAGCCGGCCTGCTGGGAATTCCCCTAATGGAGGAACTGCATGAGCAGATAGAATCGAATACACTGACTACCGAAAACAGTGAACTGATACTCAAAATTGCGCCGGCTCTGTCATTTTATGCTGTGTATCAGGCTTTACCATTTCATTGGGCAACTATTGTAAATAAGGGTATCACTATCCGCGAAAGTGAAAACAGCAAAGGAATAGACATTAAGGACCTTGCACAGCTTCGCCAATGGATAAAAAATGATGCTGATACGCTGAAAGACAGATTGACAGCCTTCTTGAATAATCATCGGGACATTTATCCGTTGTGGATCCCCGATAATATATGCGGGAAGCAGGAGGATTTTGACAGTGGGTTCTACTTCAGGAAGAAGTAATATGAAAATCTGTTGAGCATATTTATAAAAGAAAAAAAGGTCTCGATATCACATCGCAGACCCTTTCAACCTTAACACAAACTTTACAAAACTATGCACATTAAACGTAAGATGTACCGGAATTGTTCTGTTAAAGCATGTTATTATACCCTAAAAAATTGACTTGCAATATCTGTTTCGTTTTCATTAGTATGATTTGAGATATATAAAATCTGTTTTTTATTTATATTTGTATACAACTCAAGACTCAGACTATGGAAACGAAACATTGTCCTAACTGCTCTGCTCCAATAGAATACGATGCCAATATGTGCAGCCATTGCGGCTGGCGTCCGTATCATGGCAAACAACTTACCGGTGTAAAATTGTATCCGCTTGCCGAACAGAATTTCCGACAGGCAGGAATTGTTTCCATCGCGCTGGCTTTTTTGATAGCAGTGTTGTGTACTTCTCCGTTTTGGATACGTGAGGGCGATATGCATCGAACTACTTTCGTTGCACTTTTCTCGTGTAACGTACTGATGGTAATAACTCTTACTTTCATACAGATGAATATGCTGAGGAAATATCTGCTGAATTTTTATCATCCGAGAGATAATATTTTTTCAAATATAGGATGGATAAAGGTATGTATTGTTGTAATGTTGCTGGCAATATTTATATCTCTCCTTCTTCCACAGATGAAGCCGGGTATCGAAAACGGTATCTTCTCTCTCCTCTTGGGATTATATATACTGTGGGCTTTTTTGCAGATACTGACAGGTTACAGCCTGATGAAGGCCGACCAGTACGATTATGTAGGCGGAGTATCGACTTTGGGATTTATGCTGTTGCTGTCGGGGCTGATATTCCCATTAACAGTACTCGTTCCGTTCTTTGTAGCTAACGTATTTTTCAGGGCAAACAGGTACGACAAAGTGTCGGAGAAGACAGATAAGCAATCGCCCTAAGTCACTTCTCCTTGTATTCGCGTCCTCCCTTAAATGTGATCAGTACATTCTTAAATCCCATTGCTTCCAGTATAGGGCGAAGCAGTGTGACGGCATTGTCGCGGCTCTGAGTTTCTATATCAAGTTTTACGGCCTGTTCTTTTAGCTGAGCTTCAGCCGAACGGTATGCTTCGTCTACTAGTTCGGTCGTTTCCCACAGGCTGAACTGCATGTTGTAGACGCGCGACCGCGAATGATCTATCTTCACGTGGCATATTTCGGGAGCAGGCAACTGCAACCTGATGGAGTCGCCGGAGGTATATATATCTTCCGGTTTCAGCTTGGTGAGGTCTATACAACCTATCACTTCACCCGAAACAACAAGAGCTGTTTTAGCATTTGGCAGCCATCTGCGTACTTTCTTATATTCCATTATATCCTGAATGCTGAACTTTACCACTTCGAGATTGCCAAGACTTTCTATCTTCTCTACAATCATATTGTGCGAGACTTCAACATTCGAGCTTTTACTTTTTCCGCTGAAAACATACATCAGCAGCATACCGATGACGATGCCGGATATTAATATGATGATACCTGATTTTCTCTCCTTCATAAATTCTTTCGCTATATGACGATAAAAGTACAAAAATGATCAGCCGGAAGCAAATTACGGTATGTTTTCTTATATATTGTTATGTTACCGGATTGGGATATATTACAGAATTGTTTTTACTTTGTTCTCAAACAAAAAAATACGATCATGAGCTATTGCGATTATGTAAAGAATATCACTGATAAGGACAATCTACACCAAAAGTATCACGACCATCATTACGGTTTTCCTATCAGCGATGATAACGAATTGTTTGAAAGGCTGGTATTGGAGATCAATCAGGCAGGATTGAGCTGGGAAACCATCTTAAAAAAACAGGCAGGCTTCAAGAAAGCTTACCACAACTTCAACATTGCCACAGTAGCAGCCTATGGTGAAGAAGACAGAAACCGTCTGCTAAATGATGCGTCGATCATTCGCAACCGCCTCAAAGTAGATGCAGCTATACACAATGCGAATGTAATATTATCGCTGCAAGCCGAGTTTGGCTCATTCAAAGCTTGGCTCGACGCGCATCATCCTAAGACGAAAGATGAATGGGTGAAGCTGTTTCGGAAAACCTTCAAATTTACCGGAGGTGAGATTGTCAATGAATTTTTGACGAGTACCGGATACCTTTCCGGAGCGCACGACAAAGACTGCGTTATATATAAGAAAATAAGTAAGTTAAATCCTGCTTGGAAAATAGTTGATTAATTAACTTTACAAAGCGTTATTTTAACACAATATATTTTAAAGATATAATATTAATAGCTATATTTGAATAGAAAAATTTAGTGTTCATACTAAAAAAATAAGTAGAGATAAGGCTAATTCATACATTTCAGATGTATTTGCTTTCCAGTTTTGTTTTTCATTATGCAAATACAATCAACAAAGCCTTTGGCGCACAACTTCACTTCTGAATAAAACTTGCAGTAACTAGAGATGGGGATTGCAAGTTTTTTATGTGTTATAATATTTGTTTATCGGATATAAGCCACCTTCCCCCTTAACAAACTATTATAAAACTTTACAGTGCATAAACTTGGAAAAGCTTGTAGTAATACAGATTTATTACAAGCTTTTTGTATATAAAATATATATTCCGTCCGGCAAATCCAGATGCCGGAAAATATGTTCCTTTATGCAGGGTTGCTCTATGTGATATAGATGCAACCCTTTTTTGTTGCATCAACCTTATTTTATGATCTTGTTGTGAGATTGAAAAATAATGGTTTAATTTGCAACAGAGTTAAGACAACAAATACGTATATAGCACAATAAGACAAATTTCACCTTATCCGAAAAGATAAAAGCACCCGCATTAGTATGAAGCAGCGGGATTTGAAACAAAGACAATATAAAACAGATACACAATTTTAAGAATTTAACTATATAAATTATCAAAAGGGATTACTATTATAAAACGGCGGTCTTCATATATCTGCCTCCGACAATAAGAAGAAATCATTTTCAGACAAAATAATATAACGGAGCCTGTAACAGTTATGCAGGGGTTTTCTCCTGCTATATACTGATTGCTTTCCTGTACATGTCTTCAGATAGCTCACCGTTTGCGAAAATCAGGGTTTATCGTCTGCGGTCAGTATATAAACTGTTTGGCTTCGCTATATTATATAAAAAAATCTATGCTTGTATGAGCATAGATTTTTTTCATTCTATTTATCCGATAATTATTTAACAGCGTCGATAGCAGCCTGATAGTTTGGTTCGGTAGTTACTTCCGGAACCAGTTCGGTATATGCTACTTTACCATCGGCATCGATAACAACTACCGATCTTGCCAAAAGTCCTTTCAACGGACCGTCTGTCATCAGCACACCGTAATCTTTTGCAAAAGCAGCATTTCTGAATACAGATGCAGGATGTACATTTTCAATACCTTCGGCTGAGCAGAAACGGCCGGCAGCAAATGGAAGGTCTGCCGAAACAGCCAATACAACTGTATTAGGCAGGCCGGCTGCTTCTTTGTTGAACTTACGTACAGATGCTGCACATACTCCGGTATCGATACTAGGGAAAATGTTAAGGACTACTTTTTTGCCTTTCAGGTCTTTCAAAGACACTTCTGACAAGTCTGATTTTACCAGTGCAAAATCCGGTGCTACTGATCCTTTTGCTGGAAGTTCGCCACTTGTATTTACCTTAATTTCTCCTTTAAATGTAATTGTTGCCATAATTTTTTTAATTTAAAATTGGTTATACGTTTATTTTATTTCAATAAGAAAATCTTTTTTAGGGTGGCGCACTTTTTTCAGGCTCACCAACCAGTCGTTTGCTTCGTCTCTGTAGCCAAGCGGCAGCATAACAACACTCTTCAGACCGAGTTCTTTCAGGTTCAACAACTTGTCTAAGGCTGCATTATCGAATCCCTCCATCGGTGTAGTATCTACTCCCAGTTCGGCAGCCATAGCTATGGAAAATCCGAAAGCAATATATGCCTGACGGGCAGTATGTGCAAAATTTTCACTTTCGCCACGTTTCAGGTAAGCTTTTTTCAGACGGTCGGTATAGGCCTGGTAGCGGCCGGGCTCCTGTCCCCTGTCTGTTGTGGTATGATGGTAAATAGTGTCTATACGATCTTCGGTATAGTTGTCCCACGCTGCAAAAACAAGCAGATGAGAGCAATCGGCCACCTGATGCTGATCCATAGAAATGGGAACTAGCTTTTCTTTTAGTTCCTGATTGGTGATCTCTATCACCTTGAAAGGTTGCAGACCCGAAGATGTAGGTGCGAGCCATGCGGCTTCTACAATCTGATCGACCAACTTTTGATCCACTTTTTTAGCAGGATCGAATTTCTTTGTGGCATAACGCCATTTTAATGTATCCAGTAAGCTCATGTTATTCTTCGTCTATTATTTTTGATAAAATTTCTTTTATTTGCTGGCGCAGCTTATCTATCTGTGCATCAGATATATTCAATCCTTTTTTTATAAACGGGGGTATTGCTTCCGCTTCTTTTTGCAGTGCTTCGCCTTTGTCTGTGATAGTGATATCAACCAATCGTTCGTCTTCGGCAGAGCGTTTCCTTACCAACAGATTGTTGGCTTCCATTCTTTTGAGCAAGGGAGTAAGTGTACCACTATCGAGCCACAGCAGCTCCCCCAGTTGCTTTATCGTAATCGAATCGTGCTCCCAAAGTACCATCATGACAAGATATTGCGGATATGTAAGTCCCAGTTTTTCGAGATGAGGACGATACAGCGCTGTTATCTGTCGCGAGAGGGCATACAGGGGAAAACACAACTGATTTTCTAATTTTATATCTTCTGACATTATTTATTTACTCAAATTGTATTTTGCAAAATTAAATAGTCTAAAATTATAATTACAATTTTTTCAGTTAAAAAAGAATAAAGACTACCTGAAAAAGTACTACCTCGTACCCCTTCTGTATTTTTTGCGATACAATACCCGATACTCTTATCGGCACACTGTACAATACTCTTATCTGTACGCTACTGCATACGCTCACCTATACCATACATAAGACAAGAAAAGACTAGAATAATAAAAAAGAAAATTAAAATAAAAGAAAAAAGATTGCTGAATTTTTTTCTGAAAAATCTGCATTTTTTTAAAACGAGATTATCTATACCGTGCAACCAATTAAAAAATGAAAGATTATGAGTTCGATTATGTATTCAAAAGAAACAGTATTGCTATCACAATTTAGAAGAACAGTAAGAACACTGGAAGAATATCCGGAATATTACGAAAAATGTTATACCAAAATCGTAGAAACTGCAATGAAAGGGGAAAATAGTTTTCATATACAGATTTCGGCCGACGAAATAGCCGGATACGAATCTGTGCTGCCGATCTTCTCTGCTCTGGGGTATTCTACGGGGGTATATGGCGAAACTATGTATATCAGCTGGCAATAAGCTGCTAATACAAAAACCTGAGAGACTAAATTTACCTGTCTCTCAGGTTTAAAAAAAAGAACTCAAAAGATTTTTAATTCATTTTCATCAAATTCCGGTGAAATTATCTATACGATAAAAGACTTACAAACAATGAAAAATATGAAACAAAATACCGCTGAAAACAATTATGCAGTGATAAAACTGTCTCAATCTGTAAAATCCTATCCTTCATTCGTGAAAAACCATAAGGGGTGGATAAACTACGACCACGATAATCTGTTGCCCCAACGCATTATCGAGCTTAACAACGAATCGGCTATCAATAAGGCGGTTATCAACAACAAGGTAACCTACATTTGCGGAACGGGTGTGAGAGAGGGCGAATACTACGGGCAGCCCAATCCGATAGACGACTGGGATGCGCTGATAGAAAAGATAGCGACCGACTATGTCACTTTCGGCGGATATTGCTTTCAGGTGATACTGAATGAAAATGGAAAAACGGTAAGCCTATACCATACCGATTTCAGTAAAATACGGGTAGGCGAAGTGAACGAATATGGTGTATATCTCAGCTTCTATCTGGCAAACGACTGGCGGAAAACGTATGACAAATATGCGCCCGTGGAGATAAAAGCTTACGGATCGGAAGAAATGCAAAAAGGTGTGCCTTATCTTTTCTACTACAAAGACTACGAACCGAGCCTCGACTATTACCCGATTCCTCAATATTATTCGGCACTAAACTACATAGAAGCCGACGGATTGTTGGGTAAATTCTACCGCAACTCTATCAATAACGGATTTGTTCCGTCTACCATCATTACCATGCCGAGTAATCCGACAAGCAAACAGAAGGAACAATTTCAGAGGGATATAGAAAACAGCTATGCGGGCACTAACGGGGCAAACAGTATTGTAGTGCTATGGGGCGAAAGTCAGGAAGTAAAGCCTGTGGTAACATCATACACAGCCAGCAACAACGCCGATTTGTATAATAACGTGGACGAGATCATTTTTCAGAAGATCATTTCGGCTCACCGTCTTACCTCTCCTACCCTCGCCGGATTGTCGGGATCGGGCAACCTGAGTGGTAACGCCAATGAGATTATCAATTCGTATATACTGTACAATCATACGGTAATACACCAGCTAAGACGAAAGATACTGGACACGCTCAGCATATTTACGATCAACAACGGCTATAAAAAACTGGTGGTAGACGATCTTACTATAACTAAAGAACTAACGGTCGATAATGGCTGATAATTAAATTTCGTGTATTTCATTACTTTTTTTTTTACTAGTATTTTGCCGGCAGGTGTGAGCTGAGAAGTTCGCACCTGTCTTTTTTGTGAATTTATTGTAAAAAACACACAATCGAAGGTATTCTCTTTCCTTTAACGTTGGCAATACCTCCCGAAATGTATATATTTGGTATGATTGCCGATTTGCCCGAAATGCAGGTACGGTTGCAACATCAGATTATTCATTTCACATTATATAGATATGAAAAAGTATTTATTTGTTCTATTATTATCAATCCTGTCTATAGGTAAATCGTTTTCGGCCGATCAGCTACCTGATATTCTGATCATTGAGAACGATACGGTATTCCTGAAATCGTTTCCGCTCGAAGACCTGAAATTTAAAATGTATCCGTTCGATTATGGTGGCGGCGTAGGTTCGCCTAACGATGCCTGCCTGAGGGGATATCAGGCTACATGGGTAGTTATCGATTACAAGTTGTATCTGAAACGGATCGTAAAAATAGGTGCACCGGACGAAACAGTCGATCTGCAGCCTTATTTTACCAGAAACAGCTACACGCCCGATATGAAAGACGGAATGGTGTTTGCCAACTGGTATTCGGCGAGCCTTGTCTACTATTTCAGCAACTCTTACAGATATATTTATAAACCGGGATTGCGTTTTTTCTGGGATAAGCCGAAGGTGAAATTTGAAAATGGGCTGATGACTGTAAACATATTGAATGAGTCGAAGAACTCATAAAATAATATATTAGTATTTCTATATTTTGTCAATAAAAAAGCACGGACTGATATCAGTCCGTGCTTTTTTATTCCATACATTATTATTTGTTACGGATTTGGATTTCCGCTGCGGTGTTGGTGTTGGTTTCCCTGACGAGGCTCATCGATATGCCATTCGACCAACTTTCCATCGAGGAAGCTAATTATATAAGAATAATCGTTCGGATATGGTGTAACCGATTCGTATCTGATCGTTTCCAATGCACCATCGGGTGTCTGGCGGGCAGCCAGCGTAGTGTAATCCTTTCCCATTGTGTTGATTACTTCTTTTTTGGTCATCCCTATTTCCAATTTCTTTACTTTGTTGACCATCAAAGACGAGCTACAGGCTGTAAATGAGAGGATCAGTGTAACCGTAAGTAAGATAGATAAAAGTGTCTTGTTCATTATCATATTAATTTAGTATTCAATTTATACTTTAGTCCCGGTTAGGTTCTGCTATAACCGCAAAAATAGTACCTGAACGACCTTCTTTCTTTTCAAAAGCTATCAGGGCAATATTCGATTGATTCGTTTGCCATATAGATAACGGATAATATTGTATTCCCGTATAAATATCATCGAGCTTTTTGCGGAAAAGACTATTATACTCATCTGTAAGAGGAGTTTGTGTGATATCAGTACCCTCATATATCTCTTTTGCATTACCATATAGTTGAGTTATATAATCAGATAATAATTTACGTCCTGAAGCATGAGTCTCACTATACGTTTTATCGTCTTTAGCATCAACAATAAACTCCAGCAGGGCATATGGATATTCAGCTACATATTGCAGAAAGAAAGAATAATTTTCCATACTGGGCGAAAAATGAGCATCACCACGAGCTATATCTTCGGTACGCCACCAGTTGAGTCCGAGAAAATCGCCCAGATTTTCCGATACGGAAATTGCTGTTGATCCTACCGATACTGTATCTCCGTTATGATATGCTGTTGCATTCATTGTGTATTTTCCGGGAAGGCTGAACATCAGCCCTTGCATCCAGAGGTAGCTGCTCGAAGTAGATACATGCCTGAAAACACCGGGCATATCCCACACAATGGAATCGTAGGAGATACCTCCATGATGCTGTTCTAAAAAGATTCTCACTTCTGACCAATTATACAGATTTAAAGCATCGGGCTGCGCTTGTAGTTTTATCTCCATATACGGTGTTGGATCTTTCGATCCGTTCGGGTTTGTCCTATCATCGTCTCCTGAGTCGGAACACGCTATTGCTCCCATCAGTAGGAACAATGACAAAAGCCGGAATAGAGGCATTTTTCGTTTCATAGTTCTATGTTAAATAATTGATGTTCGATTCAAAGATCAAAGTAATGAATAAAATACAAGATACTCTATTTTTAATGTAGAATAACTTATCCTGCTAATTTATCGGTTCGCGAAACCATTCTACTAGCCTGCCATCGAGAAAGTTTACGATATAAGGTATGGCTCCTTCCATCGTTACATTGTGATATCGCCATACTTCGAGCGCGCCGTCGGGTGTATCGCGTGCTGCAACTACATCATAACTGTTACCCAAAATACTGGTTACCTCATTTTTTGTCATTCCTATCTCCACACTCTTTAGTTTAGTGCCCAGATTCATTGTTCCACAGGATGAAAATGATAAAGCGCAGAAAAGAATAATCAGCGATGCTAAAAATCTTACTTTTTTCATATCGGTATATATTTAGGTTATTAAAAAATACAATTTGCTAACAAAATGGAAGCTGCTACTTATTAGTATGACAGTCTTTATCGTGAAAGGTTTAATAGCGAATGATTATCAAACTTTGCTTGTGAATATTAAACTTCGGACGGAAAGGATAGTCTATATTTGTAGAGATAATACAGTTATCGGTTTCAAGATTTCAGGTTTCATAATTTCAAAATTATAATCTTGATATCATGAAACTTGAAATTTTGAAATAAATATCTTATGAAATCGCTCCGCTACATATCTGTCTTACTCCTGTGCATCATCTTTGCAGCCTGCGACGGTGGCGACGATCCTTACAATCCTGAACCTACGCCTACACCAACTCCTGAGCCTACACCGAAAGAGAATATCGTCTTCAACTTCGATGGTGACCTTATCCGTGCAGGGAAAGAAAAATCGGGTGATGCCGTCTTTAACCTCGACGGAGACTATGTGCGTGCCGGAAAGGAGAAAACGGGCGACATAGTATTCAATATAGACGGCAAACTGATACGCGCGGGAAAGGAAAAGACCGGTGATGCCGTCTTTAACCTCGATGGCAACTATATACGCGCAGGGGCGGATGCCAAAGGCGATATTGTGTTTAATATTGATGGAGAATATGTGAGAGGGGGTGAGGGTAAGGAGAGTAAATACTTATTTGGACAAGAGTTTCACTATGATAATTTTGACAAATTGAAATATGGATTTATTAAAACTAAAGTATAATTCCACCACTGGGGATTACAAATCCCCAGCAACAAAAAGATTAATTACATTATTACTTGTTTGAATCTCAAAATATACCCATAAAAAAAGAACCAAAATATAATAAAAAAGAATATAGTAGTTAAGGATGAAATTTTGCATTTCACTGCTAAATCATGTAATTTTTTTCAGAGTTTCTTTTTCAGTCTCTATAATATATTTTTGCAAATTTATAATCTAACTATCTTTTGCCACCAAAGATATATAATTAATATATCCTGCCCATAAAAATCACAATTACAATTTTTCATCAAAATTCTACTTATTTATCTATAGGGAAAAAGAATTATAACTTATAATTAAAAACCTATGCTAAAAATAGAATTTAACGAACAGAAAATCTCTGTGCCCGCCGGTTGGGCTGACATTACCCTCGCCGATTACGAAAAATGGTTTATGCACCAACCCGAAGATAAGATGCAGTACATAAACATGATAACCGGCCTTTGTAAGATAGATACCGATATGTTACTGAACTCGCCCACGCAACTGTTCGATACCATCTACAATACCATGCAGTTTGTATTCGATACCAATGTCGAGCCGGACAACAAGATAAAAATAAACGGACATAATTTTTATGTTTCGTTATCGGACAAGCTCACACTGGGTGAATGGATTGATATAGACAACACACTCGACAGCGACAGTGACACCAAGATTTCGGAAATACTGGCAATCGTATGCCGCCCCATAGGCGAAAAGTATGACACAGACACATCGGCTGCCCGCAAAGAGTTGTTTCGTACACTGCCTTGCGACAAGGCAATGCCGTTACTCGCTTTTTTTTTACACAAAAAGAAAGAATCAGAAGCGATTTTGAACCATTATTCACAGGTGGTAGCTCAGGCAAACCAGTTTCTAAAGGATACAAAGACTTTTGTAATAAATGGGGGTGGTATAAAACGATTGCCGATCTGGCAGAGGATAAAATATATCTATTTGACCAGATCACTGGAAAAGCAGTTGTCGAAGTTTTCGGATTCCTTCTCTACCGAATAGATAAGGCGCGGGCTGAGGAAGAACAGTATAAGTTTGAGAAACAGATAAGGCGGTGATGGACTGATTTGTTAATATGCCAATACGAAAAGCGGGAACTATGACAGTTGCCGCTTCTGTTTTCTATAACAGTCCATATCTTTTCATCAAAATAATAAAACTTTATCTATAGTATAAAAACCATTTTATACCGAAAAATTATGATAAATAGTATTTTAAACATCTTTCGCCGTCAGGCACGGGAACACAAGACCATAAAAGCATTTTACTACAACCGCAACTACGAACTGGGTAACGGCAAAGAGAATCATCCGTTGCTATGGCTCGAAGATCCTGTGTACGGACACAATCAGGACAATGTGTTTGTCAACTCTGTCAGCTTTTCCGTGTTGTTCATTCCATCGACCGAAGAATCGGTTTCACATCTGCAAAATCTGGGATTCTCCATCGGGCTGAATATTATAGAGCGTATAAAGAAAGATACTGCTTGCGGAATCAGTATCCGCCCCGACTGGACATATACCACCCTACGCGATTATTACGACAACAATGCCTGCGGATGCCGCTTTTCGATCAATTTTTCGCAAGTGAATATGCAAAATCTGTGCCTGATAGACGAGCAGTTCGACACGGAAAAAGAATTCGTGCCGGATCTGTCAGGTTTGTTACCCGACAATACGGAGATATTCGACCATAAGCTACCCGATTTCGACATCAAAACTCGGAAACAATGAACAACGATGCGATCGTAAAACTCACCAAAGCCATAGCCTCAGATGTACTGAAACTCTTCGATCAGATACTGGATGAGGACAGTATCGGTATAAACAAAAAAACAGGAAAAAACTCGCTCAGAGACAGTGCGCTGAATAATAAGGTACGGATAAGAACTCAGCAAACGAAGGACAGCATTGTAATAGAAGCCCTGTTTGATAACTATATCGATTACGTAGAACAGGGACGAAAGCCCCGATCGGGAAAAAAGCCTCCAATAGATGCGTTGAGAGACTGGGCACTGGCGCGCGGCATACCGACCGACAACAGCACCTTGTTCCTTATCGGTAGGGCAATATGGCGCGACGGATACGAAGGCCGTCCTATACTGGCCACACTGGAAGACGAAATAGAAAAAGCCTTTAACGAACGATGGGCAGAACAACTATTTGATGCGATAACAGATGAATTTACAAAATATTTTAATGATTAATACTTATGGGATATATTACCAAAAACATAGCAAATATAACGGAACCGGTCAAAGTATCTCTGGCGGGAAACCCCAACTTTGCAGAGTTCAGCAGCATAAGCGCAACTAACAACAATGACAGCAACCGTATAGACTTCAACATTACTGTTTCCGATGTCGGAACAGGCAATACACTGGAAATGAAACTAATAGAGAAAAGCACAAGCCAGGAACACAAATTCACCGGCAGCAGGGACAAAACAGGACTAAACAGCAATACTTTCTTTATCCACGACAGCGATACGACAATCACTGTAGAAAATATAAAAGCCTGTATGCTACAGGATACATTTCTGAAAAGTAATTTCGATATTTCCATTCCTCCTGTTAGCAGTGATGACAATTTACAGAACGGAAAAACAATACGTATCACAGCTAAAGGCTATGGTAACTTATACTGTTTCAGCGAAGTGAGTGGTACAAGTCCGTTTGTTACAGTAAGTAATAATTACAAAAATTCCGTTTCGGGCGATTCCATTATGGAAGATGGGGAGAATTGCGAAATACAGCTGGAGATATACAAGGATGCTACTAACACGACCGACGAACATGGTGCATACATCACTACTCTCTCTAAATCGTATTACGGAAAGCCGCTATGGTTCAACCTCAACAGTATGTGGTCGAATCAGAACAGTTATTCAGACGATTTCCTTACTGCCGAAGGCTGGTGCAGCCCCGGTACATTGACAGGCTTCCGCTTTGTAGCCAAAAGGTATAATGGTGTGAACAACGAAACATTTTACTATTCGGATATTCTGCATGTGTTAACAGGATATAACCGCAATCTGGAAAAAAACGATCTCACCGATTATACTTATGATGTAACAAAAGGCAACAGGATAAAGCCCCTTACACGGCAGCCTGTACTGACGCATGTAAAGGGACAGAAGCAATATTTTAACTTCATATTGTCGGATAACGAAAGGAACGATAACAGTTTGAATCCCGTTCTGGGAGTAATGTACAGGATATATACTCAGGCAAATACTTTCTTAGGATGGAGAATAACTGATGAACAGCCGCTGGTATCGTTCCACGATGTGAATTGTATTTGTGCCGATATAGATTCCGTCATAGCGGAATATCCTAAAGCGGGAAAAGTGGAAATATACCTGTGCCGTGACGGAAGCATTGTGAGTGAGCCACAGACATATCGTATTCTGCCTCATTGCCTGTATAGTGTGAATGATTTTGCTTTCCTTAATTCACTAGGGGGATGGTCTTCTTTCAACTTCGGAGGAATGGAACAGACAGATTTTAAAGCTGATGCCACAACTATTTACCGCACTCAGACACCGGAATTTACGACAAGCAGCCGCATCGAATCGGTTTTCGAGAAGGAGGTGAATGAGCAGTTTATTGTACAAACGAATCCGATTACTCAGGAAACTGCCGACTGGCTTAAAGAATTATGTTCGTCTGTCGCTGTATATGAATTGTCTACCAATCGCTACATTATTGTAGATGAACTGAATATAAAACACAACAGCAAAGATGACCTGTTTACCTTGCAGATGAAGTATCATTATACCGATTCGTTCAATGCCAGGATGAAGTAAATACGGGTTATGTTAAAATAAAGACTCGGAAATGTTAAAATAATCGGGATTTCATATTGTAATGTCAATACTATTACTTATCTTTATTGCAGATGCTTGAAGCGGAACACCTGGCAAAAGCATCATATTAAAAGGAAAGCAGGCATTTTAAAACATTAAGATCACGATTGTTTATTTAACATTGTTTCTTTCAATCCTTTCGGTGGAGAGAAAGGGAGGAGACGATGACGTATTGTCAATTATTTTGTGAATTAAAAACTTACACTTTTTGATTAATAACTAAATACAATCTATTATGAAAAAAATCTTATTTGTTTTTATGTCAATTTTGGCTTTTGCAGCTATCAATAATGAGGCTGCTGCGCAAAGTGTATCTTTTGGTAACGATGTATACAGCAACGGTACCAATACGCTGAATGCAAATGTATATTGCTCGGAAGCTGCAACAGTTACATTTGAAATACAAACCTCTTTATTGTCATCCGGCAAAGGAGGATCTGCCTTTTATTACATTAATGGGGTGCTCTACTATACTTATCCTACTAGCGGTAAAGTAATTTATTACATGACGGTAGATTTACCTGCAGGTTCATCAAGCGTTAAAATCGACGCATTCGGTACTCATGCCGTAATATTGCTGAATGCCATTAATGGCAAACCGGCTACTACACGCCCGATTTCATTCAGGCCTGTAAATTAAATAAATCCAAATCAAAAAGTGTATAGAAGGGTGTGCCAAATGAATGGCACACCCTTCATTTATTATCCTCTCTACAATTCTATAGAATAATCTGTCTCTATCTGCCCGATAAAATATTCATCGTGCGAAACAACCAGCACCGTACCTTTATAATCGCGGATAGTAGCTGTAAGTATTTCCACATTCCGTATGTCGATATTATTGGTAGGTTCGTCCAGTATAAACATATCGGGAGTATTGGCACTTACCATCAGACAGCAGAGCGACAGTTTCATCTTTTCGCCACCGCTAAGCACCCGGCAGGGTTTATCCCATGTGTCGTAAGGGAAAAGAAAGCGGTTAAGAATCGTCTTTATCTCGTGATCCTGTATCCCTGCGGCAAACTGTTCTATCTGTTGCAAGACGGTCAATTCATCTTTTATCATCGAATATTCCTGATCGAGATAGACATACGAAAACTCGCTTCTTATAAGCTCTCCTTGCACAGGATTCAATTTCCCTGTAATCAGTTGCAGCAAGGTAGTTTTTCCCGATCCGTTACCTCCTCTCACGGCAATACGTTCTCCACTTTTTATCTGAAAATCCAAAGGCGTTTTCCATAACGGCGATTCATCGTACGAATAGTTAATCCCCTTTGCCGTAACCAGTATCTTCCCTGCATGCAGTCCCGATGTGTTGAAGTCGGTCTTCATAGATTTCAGGTCGGGTAATGCGGCCTGTAATTCGGCTATATTACCAGCTATGGATTTCATCTTATCGGCATGTACTTCTTTCAGTTTCGAGCCGCTTCTCTCGGCCATATCCTGCTTCGTATCCATCGCCATTTTACCAATGCCTTTTTTCTGATTCAGTTTTTTGCCTCTCGATTCGTGTTTCTGCTTTCGTTCGGCAGTTTCGCGTGCCACCTTACGTGCCAAACGTAATTCTTTTTCCTTATCTTCGAGCCGTCCCTGCAAAGCCTCTATTTCCAGTTCCTTTTGTTCTTTGTAGAATTCATAGTTACCCGCATAGTATGCCATGCCGTTACGGCTCATTTCGTAAATAGACGAAAGCTGATTGAGCAACGTTCTGTCGTGGCTTACGACTATCACTGTAGCCCGCGATGTACGGATGAGGTCATACAGCTTCTTCCGGCTGACATGATCGAGATGGTTTGTAGGCTCATCCATTAGTATGATGTCCGGATCGTGAATTGCAACTCCGGCAAGGAATACGCGCGTCTTTTCTCCACCACTCAGTGCCGAAAGGCTATGATCGGGGGTTACATAGTCCAATCCCCATGAAGACAGGGCGGCAACGGCGCGTTCTTCTATAGTCCAGTCGTCATCCAGTGTAGTAAAGTTTTCGGGTGAAGCATCGCCTGCCAGTATAGCCCGCAAAGCACTCAGCTTGCTATCTATCTGCAAGGCTTGGGATACTGTAAGGCGGCTGTATTGCCCAAAATGCTGAGGGATATAATAAGGTGTGGACGAAAAGACTATTTCGCCTGACGAAGGTGCAAAAATATTAGCTGTGATCTGTAGCAGGGTAGACTTCCCTACTCCATTGTCTCCAACCAATGCAATTTTCTCTCCCTGTGCGACTGAAAAGCTTATATCCGCGAATAATGCCTCCTTATCAGGATGCATATATGCAAGCTGTTTTGCTATTATCGACATAATAGTAAAAAAATTAAGATGTAAGTAAATTAAGGCTTGATTTGTAGGGCTGTAGATATGGAGAATCTGTATATAAATTCTCTCTGCCTGCGCATATCGGCAAGCTGAAATAAAGCCCTATGTGGAAAGAATGTCGCTGATTACATCGAAGTAGTTATAATGTTCGCGTACAAAACTACGAAAAGCAACCGTATTTACAAAACATTAGGAGAGAAATATCTATCTCCAATAATAGATAGTCGTTAATTACAACAGAACAACCATAATATTCGCATACCAGAATATAAAAATCAGCCATATTCACAAAATTTAGGAGAAAAATGTTTTTCATTAACAAGAAAAGCTTGTACTTTTGCAGTACCAAAACGTATATATTTTATATGATATATGCGAACGAGCGAATAAATGGAGGGGGTATCCGAAGAAAGGGTATTCCTTTTTTTGTGCGCCTACTCCAAAGATTTTAAAGTTTCTAAAGCTTTTTAATAGTTGGAATATGAATGAAAGAATCAAAGGAGGCTTATTAGTCTTTATCGGAGCGGCAAGCTTCGGATTATTATCTACAATCGTAAAATTTGCATACGCCGAAGGCTACAGTCTCGGAGAGATTACTGGTACACAGTCATTTTCGGGAATGGCAATATTGTGGTTACTCTACCTCATCACTTCAAAATTCAGAAAAGAGAATAAAGAGGAGGTTTCTACTGCCGAATCGCCTGCAAAAACCAAATGGTGGAAAGTACTGCTTGCCGGTACATTTACCGGACTGGTGGGTATCTTCTACTATCAGTGTGTAAAGTTGTTGCCGGCATCGGTAGCTATTATCCTGTTGATGCAATACCTGTGGATAAGCATG
This sequence comes from Dysgonomonas hofstadii, assembly GCA_040395895.1. Taxonomy (GTDB): domain Bacteria; phylum Bacteroidota; class Bacteroidia; order Bacteroidales; family Dysgonomonadaceae; genus Dysgonomonas; species Dysgonomonas hofstadii_A. Next base: position 12,095 of record JBEBPN010000043.1, on the reverse strand, counting down.
CTGATAGAAGCCATTGTATTCAAAAAGAAGCCAAGTCGTAAACAGTTGTTGCTCCTTGTGGTTGTACTGGTGGGTACATTACTTGCCGGTGGGTTGTTTAGTGATGTTATTGTCCTCAATCTGAAAGGTGTTGTATTCGGACTACTGGCCGCCGCATGTTATGCTATCTTCCTGATGACTAGCGGACGTATCGGAAACGATCTGCCCGTACTGAAAAAGAGTGCGCTGATGATTACCGGATCGTGTATGCTTACATGGATTATTTTCCCGCCTTTATTTTTCTTCAACGGGGTATATTTTGGAGGATTGTTTATGTGGGGGCTGATCTTGGCTTTACTGGGCACAGTGCTGCCTCCACTCCTGTTTTCGATGGGTATTCCGCGTGTGGGCGTTTCTATTGCGGCCATACTAAGTGCTGCCGAACTGCCTGTGGCTACGCTTTCTTCGGCATTTGTATTGCACGAATCGGTAGATGCTATCCGCTGGCTGGGCGTGGTGCTTATACTGCTGGCTATTGTGGCTACGAATGTAAAATCGAAGGAAACGAAAGAAGTCGCATAATACAGATATTGGCTGTAAACATTTGTTTTGCAAAGATTGTTGTATCGTAATTATAACAAATGTTACAGTGATGAAGAACTTCCTGATCTTATATGCCGTCATCGGCTTGTTTGCGGTATCCGGTCTGTCGGCACAAACTACAGTGAACATAGACACGATAGAGAACAGAATTCCTTATGGAAAGATGTTGAAAATGTCGCATGATGAGTTATTAAACCAGCATTTCAAATTCAATGAAGAGAAAAATCAGTACACGCTGAAAAAGAAAAACGGTATGCGTGTTGCAGCTACTATTCTGGGAGCAATAGCTGATAATCCGACTAATTACGTTCCTGATGTAAACGATTATCAGGTCATTATTCAGAAAGGGAATGAGGGTGTCGCTTATATTGAAGTCGTATTTTATGATACGGATCTTTATCATAAGATACTGACATTTGCCAAAGATAACGGGCAAAATCAGCTTGAAACGAATACGGGATTGTCTGATAAGGTTCAGTTCAATTATGATAAATATTCGTTCTCACTCGATTATTCGACAAATAAGCAATCGTCAACCCAAACGACTACCCGCGACACAAGTACGCGATGGACTACAGCCAAGGAACACAGTACTTCTACATCGCATGATGAGTCGTATAACATTTATACTTTTACGATTTACACCGGCACAGAACCTTCATCTGCATATATAACCAAGCAACAGGAAAAGGCGAAAAAGAACGATGCCAAAGGTAAAAAGAAACAGAGTGCCGCCGATCTGATGTAAGTCTATTCCAATAGTATATATATATATATATCAGAAGCCTGAATACACTTTCGGTAATCAGGCTTCTGACATATTAGTTATATATTATCAATAAAAATTAGTGCGGGTTGATACCGGCTGATGCCGCTTTTCTCAGAGCCCATGCTACAACATTCAATTCTAATGCAGAGTTAAACACGAAAGGAGAATTACTGTTATTTCCATTTCCATATGCTTTCGACAATGGCATACCGACAGAAGAATAGTTAGATGGGTAGCCTCCTCTATCGGTGTTGTTAGCTGCAGCACCAGTAGTATCTCCAAACATGAAGAAGTTTTTAGATTCATTGTACCATACTACAGAATAGCTAGGGTCTACACCTGTATGTCCCCAATTATTACTTGCAGAACAAATTTGAACCGAATTAGTAGGGAGTTCTCTGACAACAACTGTACCATTGGTGTCATTGTCTTCTCCCCAGTATCTACTTGCAAGATTTCCGAACGATCCATTTACAATAGGGTTATCTGGTAAGTTTACAATCAGATAATCATTATCATCATTTGGATAACTACTCGGACAGTTTTCAGTACATCTTGTTTGCCACTCCGCCGTGTTACTACCGAATATACCATCCAAAAGAGTCTTAGCATTTGTCAATCCCAATCCAGTACTACTACCATTTCCATCAGAGTTAGCCGCAAACACTAATACTCCGCCTTTATTTACATAATCTGCCAGTGCTGAGGATAAGGCTACACTATTGGGAGCACCATATGCAAAATAAAGAACTATATCAGGTACCTGATTTTTTAGATTCTCAATAGCTGTAGTGGCACTATTAGTGGACCATAGTTCACTTAGACCTAAAGTTTTTACTATACCATCGGGACCGAACGAAGTTCCATTCGTCAATGCTGTTCTTCTTATACCAGACCATGAGTAAGTACCATTATTCCCTATAAGCGCATAAGTAAGTCTCGGCAATGTTACAGGTATTGCAGCCGTACAAGTTGTATTTCCTTCCGGTGAGTTAGTATTAATTTCTATAGGAAAATCTAAATTAACGGTAGGAGTTCCTTCTCCATATAATGTAACGACCTGAGTTCCTAAAGCCAGTTCTCCGGCTACACTGGAAAAACGAATGCCATTGGTAAGCGGTGTCGTTATATAATATGATCCTGCAACAGATACATTTATTGATACTGTAATATAATTGCTCGCCGTCAGAGCAGTTCCTTTCAAGTATCTGCCTTTTACTTCGATACTGGAACAGTTGATCGAATAAGTGGCGGTAGCGGTATTTACCGTTACCTGTGGTGTACAACCTGCCACCAAATCCACCCCTGTCAACACCAAGTCGTCTGTTTGTACCAGACTCGGTGTTCCCTGACAAGGTACATTTACTGTAAGGGGACCTTTTTCGAGTGCTACACCCGAAATATAATAGCTATATCCATTGCCCGAAGCTGCACTGATGGAAAACGATCCTGCTTTTTTTACATTCAGCTTTATCGTTAAATACTCTGAACCGGCAACATCTTTTCCTTCAACATAATATCCATTAACTTTTACAGCACTACAATCTACCGGGTCGAACTGGGCTTGTCCCATTCCTCCGGATAGTTTTACCCATTCTTCGATTCTCCACATATAGAGTCCTTCATCAAGGTCTGTAGCTTCTTCGTTCACATTGTAAACAACCATCCCTGTAGCCAGAAGTTTCTCCTGATCGGTAGATTCATCTGTCCAGTTTCCGTTGCCATCGTCTGTACCTCCATATAGCGGTGTCAACTGATTCCATGCCTTTAGCGACACTTTCGGGTACAAGAATCCTTTAAATGAATTTTCGAGGCTCAGAATATTGTCTGCAACAGGACTGGACGCATTTTTTTCTTTGAGCTCAAGCAATGCGCCTTTCTCGGGCGTGCTTCCATCCCCTATTGTTACCTGAGCTTCGAGGAACGTAAATCCCTGCATTAGTAAAAGAAAGCTCATTAGTAAAACTGTCAGTTTTGTCTTCATAAGTTTTTTAGTTTAGTTAAGTATTAAAATTCATATTATTGTTTATTAAATCGCGTTTGAAAAAATTCAATGCACTGAAGTATCCCCCTCCGGTTTTCCCAAATGGAAGGCAGGACAATGAAGGATAGACAAATATTGAAGACAATAAACAATACTTCGGTAATAAGTATAGTAATATAGAACCTTCATCTCTCTTCAGGCATTGAATTTGTATGATAGGGAATATCCTGTTTAATCTTTTTTCCGAGTAAAAAGTTAAACGAATTTTGTTTTTTGTGAAATTATTGGTTAAGCTTATGCGTGTACGTACGCAGCGGCGTATGCACATGAAGACGCGCACGGTATAGTATGTGAAAGAGAATGATCTTTCAGGCTTGTTTTTGTATGTACGTGAAGTTTTAACCCTTTCCGGTTTGGAAATTGTTAAGCTTTTTAAAAGAAATAGTAATTTTGGAAATTTTGGAAAAAAAAGCTGTTCCTGTAGCTTAGAATTTATTGCTCTCTCTCTCTCTCTCTCTCTCTCTCTCTCTCTCTCTCTCTCTCTCTCTCTCTCTAACAAAATAGAGCTAATGCCCAAATTTTCAGAAAGAAAAACAGGTGCAATTATTGCTATATTTTGTGAAAAAAGAATCATTAATCTGTCTAGTTATATTTTATTTCGGCAGTAAAAGTACATCATTTTTTTTATTTAGCAAATTTTTTACAAAAACTTATCTGATGTATTATTTTTAACAAATACATTTTTTACATAGAATATCAGATTTTAAATAGTAAAAAGGGCAAATATCAGATAAATAGAAAATAATTATACCTCATTGTGACTTTCAACTTGTTCATAATTCAGATTTATGTTAAATCAAGCTTATTGAATAAAAATAACAACCTCAATGTGCAAACTTTATTAATGAAATTAATGTTTAGACTATTTCATGAATTATCTTTTAGCTCTACTTTTATACTGGAAGATAATTTTGACAAAATATAAACAATATGTGTAACCCCGATAGGGTTGCAATGAATGTAGAATAATAGTAGGAGAAGATTATATGAATACTGATACAGGTTTTACAGACAAGTTATTAGCAAATATCCCGTCTGACTCAAAGCCCTTAGTTTTCTTATCCGAAGCATTAGGGATAAGCAGAGAATCTGTCCGCCAGCGATTAAATGGTAAAATTCCATTCACTTTTGAGGATATATTAAGTCTGTCAGCCAAACTTAATTTTTCAATAGACGAGTTACTCAAAGACGAAAAAAGCGGGTATGCCTTTTTTGGTTTATATAACAAAAGCCTGTTTAACGAAGAGAGTAGTTTTCTCAATATGTTTAAAATAATACATAAGCAAACCGAAGAGAACAGCAAATTCAAAGACAATTTATTAACATTATCCGCAAATCGCATAACAGCCTATGTTTCAAACCCTTTTTATTATCTGTTTAAATTTTACTATTATAAATGGACGTATCTGTTCGTACACACATCCCTGAATTATAAATACTCGGACGTTCAGATACCGGAGGAACTGGAGATATTGCGACAACAGTCATTAGAGTATACAGCAAAGCATAACGTTACTTTCATTACCGACAGGAACTTTATGTATAATACTATCAGAGAGATTAAATATTATATAGACAGAGGCCTGATAGAGGGTGAGGATATACTATTGATAAAAAATGATCTGAAAAACTTTATAGATTATTATTTTTCATTTTCCGATGATTCATTTGGCAATAATACAACATACGATGTATATATATCATCACTGAATATAGAAAGTTCTACATCTCATATAACCTATGATAATAATGTATTATCCACTACTTGGACATACGACGATAGTGGCATGTATACGGTAGATCCTGATTTATGCAAATTACAAAAACACTGGCTAGACTCATTAAAAAAATATTCAACGTTAATCTCCGGTTCAAACCAAAAAATGCAGGCAGAATTATATAATCTGTTTTTAAGTCAACTGGAGATATTAACAACAAGTGAATAATCATTGCATTGATGTTATTAGGAAAGGAAAAGAAAAGAAAATGGATAACAGATTAAAAGAAATCCTCACAAAAAAAATCATAGAAAATGTTCCGGCAAATATAAAACCGGTTAACTATATAACTGATGTGCTTGATCTGAGTAAAGAGTCTGTTTACAGGCGTCTGAACGGGCAGCTTGATTTTACTCTTGCAGAAATCGTCAAATTATCTTCTGCTCTAAATTTTTCTCTAGACTATATACATTCTCAATATGCCGGAAAAGTTGGGGCTTTTCAATATTTCCCAAACAGATCGATGTCTGTTGAAGACACATTTCATTCTATGATACAAGAATTTTATAATAGTATGGTCGCTGTTTCCAAAGCAAAAGAGAAACATGCCGATATAGCCATAAACAGGATGCTTGGATCATTAATATTGCATTACCCCTATCTCTATAAGTTTAATTATTACAAATGGTTACATCAATATGATAATGTTCCGTTGAATTATTATTTTAAGGATGTAAAGTTCTCTGAGGAAACTATCGATCTGATCCAAGAATCATCTTATTATCAGCGACGACTCAGCAAAACAATTATTCTGGATGAAAATATAATGTATAATATGATACAAGAAATTAAATATTTTCGGGACCGGGGACTTATCAGCAGTGAAGAAGTAATACTATTAAAGATGGAGATTAATACTTTTCTGGAAAAACTTGAATTAGTACTGAGTACAGGGGAAAGCTCCGTCGGCACAGAATGGAAAGTATATCTCAGTTCTGTGCGTATATCCTTTAATATATCCTGTCACAATTATGATGATAAGGTATCATCTTCATATTGGATGCATTCAGATGCACCATTCACAACTTTAGATCGGCAGGTATATCTCTTGCAAAAGGAGTGGATGACATCACTAAAACAATATTCGACACTGATAACGCAATCCAATCAGAAGATGCAAGCCGATTTTCTGAACCAGCAATATAAATATCTGGAAGAAATATAACTATATTACCTGGAAAAAGAAAAGGTTGTCATCCCGACAACCAATCTTCATTGTTAACCTTAAAATCTAATACTATGAAAAACACATAATATTAACAACTGTATTTTGATATAGTTCACTGCAAAAGTGAAATATTATGTTAATAAAACAAAACCCAAGCATCTGTCAGAGACTGCGTATCACTTTCTCCATTTTTTCAATCGCATTGTCCCATCTGAAACGCTGAACATATTCGTTCCCACTGCGTGCCAGATTTATTCTGTAATCGTTGTTCCGTATAAGGAAAATAATCTTATCGGCCATCTGGCGGGCGTTCCTTACATCTACCAGCAAAGCGGTTTTTCCATTGAAGGCATACTCCTGATGCCCTTCGATATCGGTGCAGACCAATGCGCAACCACAGAACATAGATTCTACCGACACCAAACCGAAACCTTCGGTAAAGCTGTTGGAAATAAAAATAGCATTGCTATTATATACTTTACGGAGATTGTCGGGACTACGGTAATACTTTATCCATCCGGGCAGACCTTCGGGACTAGGCGATATACCGAAGATTTCGACCTGTAGCTCGGGGACTTCTTCTTTTACCAGTTTCAGTGCCTGTAGCCCGTATTTAGAGCCTTTTATCTCCTGTATGGAATATGTCATAGCCACCGTCGCCGGAGTACGGTCTTCTATATTATATTTTGTATAATATACGGTATTGTCAATACCGTTTTCGATAAGTTCGATACGATTGTCGGTATGCTCTCTTACTATATTTTTCAGATAGGATGCCACCACCACATTTACCGTATTTCTCATATTGTATGATTCGTACAGAAGATCTTCGTTACCCTCCCAGTTTTCAAAGCCCTGTATCAGATTCAGCTTTTTACCCTTGTTGTCGCTAAGTTTTCCCATCTCCAAAACGGTAGACCACCATGTGGCAACGACTACATCTGCATCTTTCACATACCGGTCTTTCACTTGTGGCACATACGACATGGTAATAGACGGATCAAATTCGAACCACTTATCGCGCTTAAACCCTTCCAGCTTCGACAATATCAGCCTCACCATATATGGCAGGCGGTACTTCATATAAGGAGTTTTGATAGGAAAGGTAAGGTGTACTTTATAGCCTTTCTGAGCCAACCTGTTAGCATACTCATACATTACCCTGAATCCTCCGGCAGGACGGCGCGGTTTGAAGGGTAGAATGAAATTAATCTTCAGTCTATCGGCCTTATCTGCATCCTTATGGTTTTGCTCTTGCATAAAGTCTAAATCATTTACGCAACAAAGATATATAAAAGTATGGCAATCAGATTTTCTTATTCGCTTTTAATCGCTCTATTCGTTTTAACATTAAAACGCCAGAATAGCAAATATAAGTTAACAAACGGGCTATTTAATGTTAAAATATTTATTACACAGATATTAGATATATTAAAATAGCATGTCTAAATAAATATGTACTTTTGCAGAAAACATTATATATTATGAGTTATATCGAAGTAAAATTTATCTGCACACCCAATGATGAGATCGTTAATAGTATTTTGTCGGCCACTATAGCCGAAATCGGATTCGAGAGTTTCGTTGAAGACGAATTCGGTACTACGGCTTACATTCAAAGCAGCTTGTTCGATGCAGGCAAACTGGATACATTACTTAACGATTTTCCTGTCGAAGCCGAAATTATATATACATACAAAGTAATAGAAGACCGGAATTGGAATGAGGAATGGGAAAAGAATTATTTCCAGCCACTGATTATAGATGATAAGTGTATAATACAGAGCACATTTCACAAAGTACCGGCAATGTACGACTATAATATATTCATCGATCCTAAAATGGCTTTCGGCACAGGGCATCACCAGACTACCGAGCTGATGATAAGGGAAATACTGAAAGACGACTTTACCGAAAAATCGCTACTCGATATGGGTACCGGAACGGCTATACTGGCTATACTGGCATCGATGAGGGGTGCAGACCCGATCATGGCTATCGACATAGATCAGTGGGCTTACGATAATGCTATGGAGAACCTGAAGCTAAATAATATCGACAATGTAGAAGTAAAAATCGGCGGGGCTGAATTGCTGGGAAATGAGACATACGATATTGTATTGGCTAATATAAACCGCAATATATTGCTCAATGATATACCTGCATACACTGCTGTTCTGCACGAGGGTGGATATCTGTATATGAGTGGTTTCTACGTTGAGGATATTCCGGCCATAACAGAAGTGTGCTCTCAGAACGGGTTATCGTTCTGTTACAACACCGAAAAAGACAACTGGACGGCTGTAAAGTTCCAAAAGCTATAAACGACATAAGAGGAAGCTTCTGAACAGAAACTTCCTCTTATGTGTGAGTTAATTAGGTATTAGGCTTTAAGGTAAATAAAGATTGTTTGGTTATCGATACAAAGGAACTACAATTATGGAACCTCGCCAAATAAAAAAACATATTATAAAACATATTTTTTATAAATTTTGCTAATCCCACTCATGCCCCCTTATTGTATTGTTTCAAATATTTTAACATAATTAAAACACTAATCTTATTTATATCTGACTGATAATCTATTCGATAGTTATATTCAAGTGAGAATATATCATATTACAAATATCGATTTAACTAAAAAGGCTACAGCAACCAAATTTACTTCTCCTCCTCTGGCACATATTTATACCTGAAGAAAATAGCGAATAATACTGCTACTACCAGTGCATAAGCTGCAAAACAAAGCCAGATAGACTGCCAGTCTTTCATACCATCGGCTCCTGTAAAGAAGCGGCCGATAATTATTCCACTGGTCCAGCTACCCAATACAGCACCAAAACCGTTTGTCATCATCATAAACAAGCCTTGTGCTGATGAACGTATCTTGGAGTCAGTCGATTTTTCGACAAACAGTGATCCTGAGATATTAAAGAAGTCGAACGCCATACCGTAAACGATACACGACAATATAATCATCCACAATCCGCCTTCCGGATCGCCAAAAGCAAACAGCCCGAAACGAAGCACCCATGCCAGCATACTTATCAGCATTACGGTCTTTATACCGAAGCGGCGCAGGAAGAACGGTATTGCCAGAATAAACAGGGTTTCAGACACCTGTGATATAGATAATATGATAGTCGAATAGCGGACTACAAATGAGTCGGGATAAGTATATTTGAAGTCGTCCAAAAATGTGTCGCCGTAAGCATTGGTAAGCTGTAAAGCTGCTCCGAGCAACATGCTGAACAGGAAGAAGAGTGCCATTTTATAGTCCTTGAACAGCTTGAAAGCATCGAGCCCTAGCAACTGCATAAGTGACTTGTCTTTGCCAGCCGTATTCTGAGGTGGCGATTTAGGCAGGGAGAAAGCATACAGTCCTAGTACAACAGCAGTAATACCGGCTATGTAGAACTGATTTTCGGAAGCCTTGTTTCCTGTAAGGTTTGTAAGCCACATGGCGGCGATGAAACCGACAGTACCCCATACTCTGATAGGTGGGAAGTGTTTTACTGTATCCAGATTATAACTATTGAGTACACTATATGCTATTGAGTTGGACAAGGCCAGAGTAGGCATATAAAATACCATGGCAAGCAGTATCACCCAGAAGAATGTCGTAGGATTATCTACCATCGGTAACGACAGGAAGGTGATACCGCACAGAATATGCAATATTCCGTACAGACGTTCGGTATTTATCCAACGGTCGGCAATGATACCGCACAGGGTAGGCATAAAGATGGAGGCAATCCCCATAGTGGAGAATATGATACCGAAATCTTCACTTTGCCAGTGCTTTGTGCTGAACCAATAATTACCAATAGTAATCATCCATGCTCCCCAAACGAAGAACTGGAAGAAATTCATAACGATTAACCGGATTTTCAAACTATTCATAGTATTAGTTTTTTATTTCTATTTTTTCTTTTTGGTCAACTCTATTTCTGTTTTGCCGATAACTACTCCGTTTTTACCTGCCTGATAAATATAGACATCTTTCCCTTCCGGATTTTTACGGATCTCGGGTTGCTTCATAAATGTGTGCGAATGTCCGCCGAGTATTACATCTACATTGTGCGATTTATCGGCAAGCTCCTGATCGGAAGTATAGCCGATATGAGACAGGCAAATAACGATATCGCATTTTTCTTTCTCGCGGAGATGTGCTGCATATTGGTTTACGGTCTCTACAACCGGCAGAAACTTCATTCCTTCATAATTATCTTTTTGTATCAGTCCTTCAGGTTTTACACCTATTCCTATAATACCGATTTTCACACCGTCTTTTTTCAGTGTGATGTATGGTTTAACCTTACCGGCAAGCACTGTTTTTGAGAAATCGTAGTTACAGCATACGATAGGATAATCGAGCAGACTGAATATCATCTTCATCGTATCGAGCCCATAATCGAACTCATGATTACCGATAGTACCCACATCGTACTTCATCAGATCCATCATACTGGCTTCTGCCCTACCCTTAAATATATTGAAATATGGCGTACCCTGCACAAAATCGCCGATATCAACCAGCAGCACGTTCTTATCGGCAGCCCTTACACTGTCTATCACGGCTTTGCGGTTGACTACCCCACCCTGTCCGGGATTGTATTTGTCCGACATGGGCATAGCTTCTATGCGGCTATGGGTATCGTTGGTATGCAATATAGTCAGCTTCTTCTGGGCAAAAGCTGTAGAAGAAAGCCCTACAAGTAAAAGGATATATATATATTTTCGGCTCATTTGCTTATTCTGTTTTTTCTGATTCTTATTGTTCGGCGATGCGTCCGTCCAGTTGGGCTTTTATCTTATTGCCTTTAGCTGTTTCGGCTACTATATAGTCTAAGATATAGTCGCGGAGAGTGGCTCCGGTCTGTGTCACCGACTCAGCTTTTTTCAGGGCATCCATGCCATCGTTGCCTTCGGCCAGATAGTCGAGTGTAACGATAGTGTATATCTTATTCGCGTCTACAGGCTGTCCGTTCACTTTGGCATCGATCAGTTTCTTATTCTTGATCAGCAGGCGTCCGGTTGACGAAATGCCTCCGGGCAGGCGTGCATACGATTCAAATACTTCAGTAAGGTATTTGCCTTTGAGGCGAACTACGACCAGTGCATTCTCGAACGGGTAAGTGCTGAATATATCGCCCACCGTAATATCGCCGTCGGCAATAGGTGCGCGCAATCCGCCGATATTCACAAAGCTGAGATCGATATCCTGTCCTTGTGTATATTTCTTATCGAGGTGCAGCAGTACGTCCGACGTGAAATTGTTGAGAAGTCCTTCGGGGCGATCTTTATCCATATATTGTTCCGCATATCCGATCACGCGGTTCATCTTATCGTCGAGTTGCTTTTTGTAACCGTCTACCAGCGCCACCATCTTAGGATCGGGATGGGTAGCCTGCCCTACAGTAATGTACTCGCCCTGTATGGACGATATAACGTATTGTTGTTTAGCACATGATGACAGAAGCAAGGCAATGAATATCGGATAAAGAAATATATGTTTCATTCTATTTTGTTTTAACCGACATCAAATATAGGAAATTTAAAGCTTAAAAAAGTGGTGCAAAGGCGTAATTATTGTATGTTGTGTGACATTTTAATATTCGGATTGGGGAGGGTAGAAAAGATAGCAGGGAATTATAAATTCTTATAGCTGTCACTATTTCTTTTTTATTTCATACACAGGAGGATAAGTTTTGTTGAATTCAAAGATTTCATAACCTGTACCCTTTGACTCTA
>JBEBPN010000042.1:0-32062 GCA_040395895.1 Dysgonomonas hofstadii | reverse complement strand
CTTAATTAGTTTCTTGTACTACTCTTTATTGTTGTTATCATTGATTTCAAAGATCGCTCATTTCGCTCATAAGGTAAACTGCTAACTTTTTAACAGATATTTATCCCCCAAAGCGGGTGCAAAGATAAATAATAATTCCCTATAATTCCAAATAAATTAAGGAGCTTTTTTACTCTATTTGGTGAGAAAATTCATAGTCACCTATAATAGAACCGATTAGTCAATATCTTTTTTTTAATAAGTTGTCATAAACTTAGGTTTTATAACAACGCCCAGTCTTATTCTCTGCCGATATTGGTTATAGTCTAACATCGATTCTCCGTATCCATTATAGTATTGAAGAAACAAGTATTGATTGTCGTCACTAAAGAGCCGGACGGAAAAATTCAGTTCTATATTAGCATTCAGATTCACTCCTCCTCTTTTGGTTACTACACAGCCTATATTATACTTCCGTTTAGGGCTCGAATAGTTCAGTGCAACTAGCCCCCATCCCGCATATTTTACGATATCTTTATTATTATCTCCGTCGACAATAGGGATCCATGCTTTGGCCTGAAAATCCCAACGGTCGTCTAATGTAAAGTAAGAACTAAATGACACTTTGTTCCAACTGCGGGAATCGAGTCCATCTTTACCATTCGACTCGTGCTCGAACTGCAAGGATATTGTTCCCAGAAAGCGGTTATCACGCACTAAAGCCTTGCCGAGTCCTAATGTAGGGTTAAAATTCAGATCGCGAAACGGAAAAGAGTTCTGAAAAACATTCCAAAATGCTTTCTGGCTATAGGTAAGGAACAGGTATGTCTTAAACGGCAATGTACTGTTGGTGAGCCGCTGACGGATACTAATCTGAAATTTAGCATCTGAATTCATCTGGGTAGGCTTCTTAAACATATCTGTACCTACAATGAAGTAATTGTCTTTATATATGCCAAAAGAAGGCAAAGCGTCCAGTTGCTTAATTATGCTATCGGCATTACTGAGCTGCTTCGACGGGCCAAATATAGAGCCTACTATGGCATCTGTTTTATGCGATATAAATGTCTTAATGTTATTTGTTACCGTGTCCGTTTCATACTTTCCCGCTTTAATTGTGTCTTGTAATGCCGCGTCCTGTGCATACGATGATACAGTTGCTATCAGACAGATAACAACCAGAAAATAAAAATTTCTCATAAACCTAGTCTAAATCATTTATCCATTAGTTCCGAAAGCACCTCGTATGCGATCGGGCAAGTTGCTGTGTTTTGAACAGTTAGTTTATAGATTTGTTCAAATTTTTTACGATCGGTGTGTGGATATTCCCTGCATGCTTTAGGGCGGTTTTCGTAAATAGAGCAATAATTGTCGGGCATAAGAAAGGGACAGGGCATCGACTTAAACACATAATCTCCGTCTTCGTCAATCTTAAGATAGGCATTCACAACTTCGGCAGGTTTCATTTTCAGAGCCTTTGCCATGCGTTCTATATCCTTATCGTACAGGGCAGGGCCTAATGTCTTACAACAGTTAGCACACGACAGGCAATCTATTTTCTCCGAAATCCGGACATGAAGTTCATGGACTACTAAGTCCATTTTCGCTAAGCGTTTTTTATTTTTCTTGTAGTATTCTAAAAATAACGGCTTCGACTTTTCAGCCATTAAACGCAGGTTCTCATACTCTTTCATTCACTCTGTCTTCAGGGCGGGTTATCTCTCCGATCAAGGGTACTTTCATTCTGATTTTTACGTCTTCTTTTTCGTATTTATGTCCTATGAGAAACATCAGTTTGGTTATCGCGGCCTCGAATGTAGCATCTGACCCACTGATGACTCCGGCTTTCAACAACTCCCGACCTGTCTCGTAGCGTTGCATATCTACCATACCGGTATTACACTGCGTAATATTCAATATGACAACTCCTCTCTTTACAGTTTCGCGTATGAGATCGATAAACCAAGGTGACAATGGGGCATTACCTGAGCCATAGGTCTCCATTATTATAGCTTTTACATTTTTCAGCGTCAGAATGGCCTCCACGGTTTGCCTGTCGATACCCGGAAACAGTTTTAATGTAGCAATTCGGTTGTCGAGACGATAATGAAATACAGTCTTTTTATCGTAATCGGGCTGATGTATCACTTTACGGTCGTACCGTATCTGAATACCCGATTTACCCAGATTGGGATAGTTATATGACTTGAAGGCATTAAAATTATCGGCATTTACTTTCGTAGACCGGTTTCCTCTGAGAAGATCGTTCTGGAAAAACACACAAACTTCGGGAACAATAGGGTTACCCAATATATCTTTGTCGGCAGCTATTTCGAGTGCTGTTATCAGGTTTTCTTTTGCGTCAGTCCTCAATTTCCCTATAGGCAACTGGGCTCCGGTGAGTACAATGGGCTTGTGCAGGTTTTCTATCATAAAGCTAAGTGCCGAAGCTGTGTAAGCCATTGTATCGGTACCGTGCAGTATAACAAAGCCATCGTACTGATTGTAATTATTCTCGATGGTATGTACCAGTTTTTTCCAATGTTCGGGCGTAATGTCCGAAGAGTCTATCACAGGATTGAAAACAATATGATCGACCTGAAATCTAAAACGCTGAAGCTCGGGCAGGTGACTATTCAAATGGGCAAAATCGAACGGCTCGAGAGAACCTGTATCCGGATTTTCGACCATCCCGATAGTTCCTCCCGTATATATTAATAATATATGCGCATTTACATCAATCATGTGAGCTATGCTTTAGATTTGTAAAAATAATCAAATTAATCATATACAAGTATTATTTTGAAAGTATTTTGAAGATTTTACCCATATTTTCCCGAATATAAAAAGCAAATTGATCGAATTCGACTTCAAAACAGGCCGAAACAGCGGCACATACGTGACATATCGAAATTGCAGACATATCGGTTTCGCAGAAAACAGAATTTATAGGAATACTCTTCACCGAATCGGGATTAAATTTCTCCCCTAAAGAAAACTTAAACCCGAGCCTGCCCAACTGACTAGTCTGATCGGGATTACCGCGATATCCGTGTATTATCCAAGGGATATCGGTTTTATATTCTTTGTATAAAGAGATCAGTTCGTCCCATGCTTTTACGCAATGGATAATCAGCGGCTTATCCACAGATACAGCCATTTCTATCTGTTGTCTGAAAATATCGATCTGCATATTGATATCAGGCCCCTGCAATTTGTCGAGACCGACTTCTCCGACAGCCAGAACAGCTTCGTCCTGTACAATGTCGGCAAGTGTATCGAGGTCATCAGCATTCCGGGCATACCAGGGATGTATTCCGCAAGAAAACCATCCATCTGCATATTCCTGCTTTTTATTGTAAAAACTTTCGGGGTATGTATTCAGAATACATTTTACCTGATAGTCTTCGGCATCTTCGGTTTTGACCTGATGGGTATGAATATTGTACAAATACATTTTCGATATATATAACCTGAATAAAAAACGAGGTTATCCTTATTTTGTTCAGAAAACCTCGCTAACTTTTATCATCATTTTATCAATTTACCGGATAAGGCTGATAAATTCTTCTCGGGTTTTCAACTGATTGAACACTCCTGTAAAATCGGAAGTGGTAGTTGTCGAATTTTGCTTCTCTACGCCTCGCATCTGCATACACATATGTTGGGCTTCTATTACGACCATCACTCCCAGAGGATTGAGTGTTTGCTGAATACATTCTTTTATCTGGAGTGTCATGCGTTCCTGAACCTGCAAACGACGCGCAAAAACATCTACAACGCGTGCTATCTTACTCAGACCCGTTATATATCCGTTAGGTATATATGCTACGTGTGCTTTCCCCCAGAAGGGCAGCATGTGGTGTTCGCACAAGGAATAGAAATCGATATCTTTTACGATAACCATTTGCCTGTAATCTTCTTTGAACAATGCCTTATTGAGTATTTCCTTAGGGTCTTCCCTATAGCCTTTCGTTAAGAACTGCATAGCTTTAGCAACTCTTTCAGGTGTTTTCAACAGTCCTTCTCTGTCTGCATCTTCCCCCAAGAGTTGTATAATATTTTTATAGTGCCCCGATAACAGGTCTATATTTTGATCTTCCTGCATTATGAAGAATTTTTATCTGATGAATTATTCCGAAACGCGTTTCACGACATCGGATACCACGTACATCTCCCTGCCAAAAGACGGGAATGTACTTTTCATTTCTTTTAATACTGCTTCGGCATCTTCTCTTTTTAGGAAATTGCCTACACGCAAACGCCAAAACGGTGAATGGAAACTAACTGTCGTTTCCATATCCGGATAAGCTCCGCGTACTTGTGATTGTTTGTATTCGGCTTCTCTTTTAGATTGTTGCTGATTATTCCCTGAGAATACCTGTATTTTATACCCTTTTACTTTGGTATATTCGGCTGTAGGATCGATCACTCCCAAAGCTTTTGTTGTGTCTGCAACATTACCAGCCTGACGTACAGCAACTATACCTTCTATGGTCTCGTCCTGCATCACTTTGATTTTTCCCTGTCCCAACTTCGGTGCGTTCAGATCTTCTATGATTGTTTTGTCACCACTCTGGGCAAAAGCCGTAAGGGTACAGAAACAAAGGACAAGAAATAGGTGAAGAGTTTTTTTCATATTTTTATTTTTAAACAGTATTGAGGAAACCCTTTACGGTTCCCTCAATACAATATATTATGCGGATTAGAATCCTTCGATAACCGGCATAAACTTCTCAACATCGAGAGAAGCACCACCAATAAGACCACCGTCGATATCAGGACATGCAAACAATTCTTTTGCATTACCTCCGTTAGCGCTACCTCCGTAAAGGATAGATGTATTGTCTGCTACTTCCTTGCCGTATTTTTCAGCAATGGTTTTGCGGATGTAAGCGTGCATTTCCTGTGCCTGAGCCGATGTAGCAGTCAGACCTGTACCGATAGCCCAAACCGGTTCGTATGCAATTACTATTTTAGAGAATTCTTCTGCCGAAAGATTGAACAGAGCATCTACTGTTTGTCTTTTAACTACATCGAAATGTATGTTTTTTTCTCTTTCGTCTTTAGTCTCGCCAATACAGAAGATCGGATGAAGGCCGTTAGCCAGAGCCAAAAGTACTTTTTCTTTCAGGATAGCATCTGTTTCTCCGTAATATGTACGACGCTCAGAGTGTCCTAGTATTACATACTTAGCACCTGTAGAAGCTACCATAGCAGCCGAAACTTCGCCTGTATATGCTCCCGAAGCCTTATCTGCACAGTTTTGTGCGGCAACGTTTAGTCTTTTATCGTTAATTGCCCCCGAAACAAGAGCAAGGTGAATGAACGGAGTTCCAACAATCACTTCACAGTTAATTTTATCTCTGTCAGCTAAAGCTACTTCAAGTGCTTTAACAAACTCAATTCCTTCCTGAAGATTCTTGTTCATCTTCCAGTTTCCAGCAACAATGTTTTTTCTCATGATCCGAATTGTTTTTATTTAAATTATTATTCTGTAATATCATCTTCTTTTTTGCCCTGTTTTTCAGCCGCTTCTTTCCGCCTTCTGAAAACCAGTGCGTCAAATCCTTTCAGTCCTAATAGCGGCAATAGGAAAACGGCACATATATAGAACACGTTTTTCCTGTCTTCTGTTTTCATATCTAAGAGTTGCCCGTATGGCAATTCCTGCAAAGGCTTTGTCAGATCACTTTCTTCGGGCACAGCTATATCCGCCCATTTATTGATGATGACACCGTTTTTCAACAATATCAGTCCGGGATTTGAACGTATCATTGTTTTCAATGCTCTTTCGTCCATCGAACAAAAGTCGAAATTAATGACATTCTCATTTGCCCACGACATAATTTCGTCTGTAGGTGAGGCCGTCAGACAGTAAAACTTATATCCGTAGTCGCTGGCGTAGGTGTCTACATCTTCAAAAACACTGAGGTATGAATCATCCATCTTTTCGAGCAATGGCGTTATCATCAGAAAGACATAACCCGTATCGGACAATATTTCTGTTGTGATATCTTCCTGTCCCAGCACTTCCGTCTTCTGAGGATTAAATGTAAGTCCGTTTATAATGAAATCCTTAATAGGCGATTCGACACCTTCGTTTATGATCTTAGTATCCATGCGGACAAATACCCATGTACTGTCTTCCCAAGGATAGTTTTCTTCGGTAAATTCTTTTTCTACTCCGTCTTTTGCATACACCAGGGTAGTTTCTTCATGTCTGCCCTTCCCTTCTTCTACATCCATCAATTCAGGCAGATTCGCTCCTATTTTGTACGGACGAAAGTCGAACACAGGATCGAGAAGATAATTTCGGAATGCAAACA
This sequence comes from Dysgonomonas hofstadii, assembly GCA_040395895.1. GTDB lineage: Bacteria > Bacteroidota > Bacteroidia > Bacteroidales > Dysgonomonadaceae > Dysgonomonas > Dysgonomonas hofstadii_A. Next base: position 25,754 of record JBEBPN010000042.1, on the reverse strand, counting down.
ATCCTATAAAAATGAATATATATAGGAATGCCAGCCAGTAGGTTTTACCTGTAAAGAAGTTGCTTATGCGTTCACAATATATAAATACAATGATGGAGCAAGCCAGAAGAACAAGATTTTTGTAAAAAGTCTGCCAGTTGGTTATAATCAGTGCATCACCGAAGCAGCCACAGTCTTCTACCGGATCGTTTATTGCGAGATACAGTGTAAGCAAAGTCATAAAGACCATTACAGCCAGCGTAAGCCGCGAATTCCATTTACGGTAAAGTCCGAAGAGCATACAAGCCCCCATTGCAAATTCGACAATACTCTGAACGACTGATCCGGTCATTGCCAGAAAAGAAAGGGAGGAGAGATTGAATGCAGCCAGATAGTCTTCGATCTTGTAGGCTGTTCCGTACGGATCCACAGCTTTTACAAAGCCGGAGAACATAAAGGTAATCCCCAGAATAATCCGTGAGATTTCTACTGCTATTTTTATTAAAACATCTTTTTTACCCATCGCCTATTTAGCCTTCGCTATCGGGATATTCGAGTTTGATAAGCCCGAAAAGCGAATAGTTAACCATATCCATATAATTGGCATCAACGCCTTCGGATACAATGGTCTTTCCTTTGTTTTCTTCAATTTGTTTTGTGCGGTATATCTTAGTCAGAATCAGATCGGTGTATGAACTGATCCGCATAGATCGCCATGCTTCGTCGTAGTCGTGATTTTTGGCATACATCAGCTCTTTAGTCTCAGTCATGTGTTTGTCGTACAAAGCCAATACTTCAGCCTCGTCGAGATCCACACTATCGGAAAAACCCAGTTCGAGCTGAATAAGCCCAATGATACCATAGTTGACAATAGCAATAAACTCAGGGGCTACGCCTTCGTCTATCAGGCTTACTCCTTTTTCTTCTATACTGCGTATGCGTTTTGCCTTTATCAATATCTGGTCTGTAACCGACTGTGGACGGAGAATACGCCACGAAGCTCCGTAATCTTTCAGTTTTTTTGCAAAAAGGCTACGGCACATTGCTATCACATGTTCAAATTGCTGTTTGGTATCTGCCATGTTAATATCACTATTTTCAGGGTACAAAGGTATGAAAAATAGTTTAATGTTGGGGTTGCTTAAAATATCTATTAGAGTAAACATATAAAAATATTCTACAATAGGGGCAAATGGTTAATGGAATCTTTTTGCGGAGAGTTTATCTATAGTATATCAATGTGCTAATTAGCAAACAATGTTCACCGAAGTGAAGACGAGGTAAATATGCCGATGTGCCAATGAAAGAGGTCTTTGAATTAACAATCAGCGGAGCTAATTGATGATGAGTGTACTAGTTCTCAGCCTACTAGTGTACTAGGAAAAAGAAGAGCAAACTAGCAGGCTAGCAAACTAAAGACTAGTAAACTTGTAATCTTTGTCAGGTTTTAGTTAAAATATCTGGGTTTGCTGTAGGGATAGATTATCATCCGCCCGAATACGAGAACAATGCGTCTAAAAACGGGCGGATAATAATCCGCCCCTACATATCGGGAACTTGTAATTTTACATATGCTTCGCTCCTGTGACCGTTGGTTGTCAGGTTTTAGTTAAAATCCACCTCTCCCCAGCCCTCTCCAAGAGGAGAGGGAGCAGCAAAGTCCCGAAAAAGGTTTGGATTAAATATAGGGGCAGCGGCTTGCTCCTGCCCGTTTATTCTACAGGCGGGCACCCACAAGGGATGCCCCTACAAAAAAGAGGAATTGCGAAGAAATCGGCGGAGCCAATTTAAACGAGCAAGCTAGTAGACTAATGACTAGAAACAACGTTCAGCGGAACAGAGTGTAGCTAAAACTTGTAATCTTTGTAAGGTTTTAGTTAAAATAGCCTCACGCAAAGGCGCTAAGACGCAAAAGGAGAAATCTAAGGCTGTTAACTGATGACTGATGACTGTAAGATGTGTTACCTTTGTTACCTTTTCCACCTAATAATTGGTAGATGAGCCTATTACCTTTTTCATACGATACAGATAAATGTCGGTGGCATGAATACTGTCTGTGGTTATGTACAAACCATCCAGAGCCTGTTGGAATTTTCTGAAATCGGACTGAACGGCTTCCCGTTCCTGATGTACCAAGATGAATTTATCGTAAAGGAATTCATTTGTACTTACTTTTTCCAGTATGAATGGTCTAAGGTCTTCGGCCTTATCGGATACTAATACCTGAAATCTGTTTTGGGGAATAATGAGTTGCAGGCGGGGCATTACATGATAGGAAAAGTCATTCGCCAAAAATATGGTTCTTCCGCCTTGCAATTTTCCGTTCATCGCAAAACTCCGTATTCTGGTATTTGCTATCTCCATACGGTCGTAATATTTAATACCGGAGTAGAATCTCACACCACTATCGGCAAGCAACAGAAGCAGGAACAGATATGTGAGCTTTTTATAAAGCGGATATTCCAAAGCTTTTGCCAAAATGAAAGCAAGACTCAGGGCAAACAGAGGGAACGAACAGGTCATAAAGCGGGTTACCAATACAGGCAAATATGTAAGAGATACCAGAGCGCCTATAGCTATGGGAATAAGGAAGGCAATGAAAGCTATAACAGCAAGCATTGTTGTTTTGTCTTTCTCACGATACCCACTGATAAGCACTTTTAGTGTGAGAATGAGTTGTACGGCCATTATGATGATTAACCCTATCATCATCTGAGCTTTGGTAAAGTACTGAAACGGCAGCCAGATTTCTTTCGGGGAATAGAAATAATAGATATGCAGGAACAGATCGTTAATGGTCAACGGTTTTATCCAGTAGTCTTCGGAAACCATTCCTATCTGACCAATCAGCTGTAGGAACCAAGCCATATAGACTAAAGTGAATATACCTCCGCACACGAGAAGCCATTTCCAGTTTTTGTTTGCCCTGAAAAGAGAAATAAAGAGCAATCCGTAAATCCCTATTACACTCAGTAGTCCGTAGTTATGCAGATATGAAGCGCAGATACCGGTTACAAGGAATAGCAGCCAGTCTTTCTTTGTTCCTTTATCGAATACAGAATAGGCAGACAGGGCACATGCCAGCACAAAAAACATAGTCCATGAGTACATGCGGATTTCTGTAGCAAGATATTGTGTGACCGGAAACAGGATAATAAGTATCATGAAAAGAACAGCAACCTTGTCGCCGAACAGCTTACGGACAGGAAAGCAACCCAGTAAAAGGGTGGCAATGACTCCGAGTGCAGAGAATGACCTGAGTGCAAACATCGAGTCTCCAAAGATGATACTGAATGTCTTCAATCCCCAATAATACAAAGGGGGATGAACATCGGAAGCCGTAATCGTAGCAATGTCGCTATATGAAGCTTTTGCCATGAATACGGAGTAGACATCATCGTACAGAAAGGAGGCATCACGGTAATCGAGATAGATAAACAGGCCTGATGCAATAAAAAGCAGTGAGGCGTATATGAGTATCTTCGGAAAGGTCTTCATTTGCTACTCTTTGAGTTACGCCATTCGAGCGATTCCATCATGCGGACTATATCCTCCCTGATAAACCCTACGACGGGAGCAATAGAATCGGCATTTACTTTCCGGTCGAAGTACAGAGAACCTCTGAGGAAATTGGTGCGGCTGTCTGTAATATAAAACTGAAGGGGTACGGCAACTGAGCCTTTTATATCGTATATGATACCCGATGTGTGATGCAATGTATCTGTAAACTGAGATTGGGAGATGCCATCGGCTTTCGACGCATGACTATAAGCCAACTGATAACTGTCATCTAAAGCCTTGTTCAGTTCTTGCCTGTCGATAGGTAAGTATGTACAGTATATAGTGGCACTGTACTGAGGATAGGAGATATTGAACCAAAAGCCTTCCTGACCGGATTTCTGTACTTCTTCCAACAGGGTATTTTCGGAATAGAGAAAAGAGAATCGGGGATGATCGAATCTTATCACATTTGCCTCTGTCCGGTCTATACGCGGGTAACCTGCCGGCTTGGGGGTGTACTCGCTGCACGACAGGAATACGAATAGGAATATGAAGGGTAAAAGCTTTCTCATATCTAATAACAAAACAGATTAAAGCAAACAGTATCCTATTTGTATTAATCTGTCTATCTCGTTGCGAGCAATTCTATCAGGGAAGAAGATCACATTCTGTTCGGGTTAAAAAGGCAGATCGTCTTCTTCTGGCAGATTACTTTGTGTATTATAGTTATTTATGGAATTGTAAGGATCTGCAGCCGGTTGTTGCTGCGCAGGATAGGCTTCTCCTTCTTCGCGTCTGCGGCTACCCAGCAATTCCAGATTATCGGCATATATTTCGTTTACATAGCGTTTTACACCATTTGCATCGTCGTAGGTACGCGAACGGATCTTTCCTTCTACATACACTTGCACTCCTTTTCGCACAAATTGTTCTGCGACTTTGGCCAAACCTCTCCAGCATACGATATTATGCCACTCGGTGCGATCGGGAATCTGAGTTCCGTTGGCAGCTGTGTATCCCCGTTCGGTGGTAGCCAGTGTAAAGTTGGCCACAACACTTCCATTATCAAAATATTTTACATCGGGATCCTTTCCTACATTCCCTACTAATATGACTTTATTTACCGACATGGTTATCTCTTGTTTTTTGCATTAATATCCACAAATATAGGAAAAATTTTTACTTTGTATCGTTCAATACTCCTTTTCTTTCTCTTTTCCTATCGAGACCATTTTTTGCAAGAATAATGAGTTGGGGATAACGATCAGTTCACCCTCTTTGGTACGCAGATGCGTATAGAAAGTAAGTATTGTTTCTATGGTAGCATCTATAGGCATATCTTTGTCTAATATCTGTATCTCGTCTCCTATACGAAACGGTGCGGTAAAGAAAATAATAATGCCCGCAGTCATATTGCTCAACAAAGACCACTGGGCAAAAAAGGCTACTCCGATGACAGCGAAAACAGAAGATACTGCTATCAGCATATTCTGAGGACGCACACCCCATATTATGGCTAGTGTCACAATACATCCGATATTGATGAGAATATTGATAATGCTTACAACATGTAAGGTGCGGGGCTCCGACTTTAGTGTCATCAATCCGTACTTCTTTACTATTTTCCCGATTATATATTTGGATGTGGGAGTTACAAATAGGGTGATCGCCGTAGCAATTATCTGAGGAAGATACTCTTTCATTATATCTATAATTATTAAACGGTTGTAAGAAACGGATAAGTATAAGTCAACCGTCTTGATTTATCAGACCTTACATTATATAAAGTCGCTTCGGGGCAAAGATACGTAATATTTCGAGATTTATAAAAGAAGTATATCCTGTGGGAATGTAATGAAGAATAAAGAAATTTATCTATATATCGGTTAGCAGTCAACAGTTATCCGTTAACAATAGAAGGCGATCTTTGAAATATTATATTTATAGGATTTAATGATTGAAATTTTTGTCAGGGTTGTCAGGTTTTAGTTAAAAAGGAGAACTAGATATATAAAAAAAGACGTAACCTTAGTGATTACGTCTCTTTATTATTATCTGGTTTTCTTATCCTTTTACATATATCATACCGTATCCTGAATTCCAGTTACCAATATATTCTATACGAGCCGGTACAGATCCACTAGCAGGAGCAATAAATCTGAATTTAATGTATACAGCAACCCCTTCTTCCGTACCATAACTAGGAGTAAAGCTACGTAAAGAATTGAAATTTCCTACAGAAGTGAAACTCCTTGTAGCTGCTGTTCCATCTCCATTTCCTTCTTTCTTGATAAAGCGCACATCTATAATAATCTGATTTTTAGAAAAACCACCTTCTGTACCTTCTTTATCAAACTGATTTTCGGCATCGTAATAGAAGTATGCGTCGACAGTATCATCTTCTTTCAGATTTGGCACACTATAGCTAAGTACCCAGTTATCTTTATAATAAGCCTCATAAGGACTGTATTCCTTCACACTCAGGGAACTGATGTGAATACTATCACTCTGCACGTTTTCCGGCAGATTCTTGTATGGCTTATAATTGGTAAAAATACTAGATCTGGTCAAAGCCTTACCGTTATTCAGAACATTAATATATTCTGCAGTATAGTAACCACTCGAAGCATCGGTATTTACTTTAAATGCGATGTAATAACATTGCCCTACTGTCAGGCCACTCATTTGGTCGGAAGGACCTACTACCGGCCCGATCGAAGTAGAGGCATATTTTATTCCATCCTCCTGATTAATGTATGCAAAGGCCTCTCCAATCTCATACGAATTGTCTCCATCCCCCAGACAGGATGACATTAAAACAGCAACGAAGAAGACGCTGCTAACAAGCTTTAATAGGTATACTTTCATATTTAAAAGTTATTTATAAAGAAAAATTAAAAATCAAATTTCACGCCCAGATTCAGGTTCAGCTGAGTCTTCTTATCAGAATATATAGTCCTGTACTCATTACCGGCATTAAAGTAATAGGTACCTCCTACTGTTCCATAAAGATACAATTTTTTATACAAAGGATATGCTATTCCGAGATTTGCATGTGTAGAAAATTGCAAATTGGATTGCTTGATAGATTGATCTATATAATACGGCTCTGTATAATAAATAGTGTGTCCCAAGTCTCTATCAACTATATCGGATATAGAGAAATTCATGTTACTCTTATATCTTCCGTTTATATCTTTTTGTACCATACCTCCTACAGACAAGTATAGTTTAGCCTTGCCCAACTGATAGAACGTATAATTTAACGATAATGGTATACCCAGATAGTCGAAAGTCTGGGTTTCGTTAAGATTAAATACGCTATTCGATGTTATCTCAGAAGATAAGCGGGTATAAACAAGACCTGTTTCTACAGATAAGCGGGAAGTTAACTGCTTACTTACAGTTACTCCGAATGAGATCGGCTGTTTATGATGTAATTTATAGTCGCTATTTTCCCTGCTTAATTCTTTCTTGAATATTTCACTTCTTTCTGTCCGGGAGAATAACAAATCTCCACCTTTCTGATTAATATTTTCTGAGAACAGATTTGCGTCAGCCTTCACTCCTATCGAAAATCCTTTTGATGAAGCTTTCGGCAACATTATTGGATTTTCTGCAAGCAGCGGTTCTTCCACTATTACAGGCTTCGGCTCCTCTTTAGGTTCCTCTTCTTTCACAGGTGGGCCTGCTTCTTCCACGATCTCAGGAATAGCCCGCACTTCCGGCTCCTGCACCTTTTCAGGCACAGATTTTAGTGCCAGCGGAGCAATATAAGGCATATCCACTACTACTGTAGTATCGGTAACTTCTTCTACAGGTGATGGTTTTACTTCTTCTGTTACTATTGTTTTTACTTCTTCCACTTTCGGTTCTCCGCTTGGTATTAATAATACACCGGTAGCTACAGCAGCGGCTAATCCGGCCGCAACGGCTATCGTCTTCAATATAGATGATTTTGCCGTCGAAGAAGCTGCATGGGTGGATGAAGAATTTGCAGATGATGAAGCAGGGTCAGTAGCAGGTGCCGGCTGACTCGACAAAAGCTGATCCAGCCCGCCCCATACGGCAGCAGGTACTTCCGGCTCAAAGTTTCCTAACTTTGAGGAGAATAGATCCTTTATTTTGTCATTTTCCACTTCCATCTTACTTACGATCTCTCTTTTATATATTGTCTCACCTTCTCTTGTAATATCTGCCTGGCTCTCACATATTGCGAACGTGATGTACCTTCGCTGATCCCCATCATATCGGCTATTTCTTTATGCGAATAATCTTCTATTGCATATAGGTTGAAAACTGTAGAATATCCCCGTGGCAGCTCCTGTACCATTTTCAGTAACTCGTTCTCCGATATTTTATACATTGCATCCTCCTCTGTGGAATCATCTACCACATCAGGAAGATCCTGTACGTCGTCCGAAGTTTGAATTATTGATTTTTTCTTTCTTAAGTTTTCTAAAGCCAGGTTAATAAAAATGCGCTTCAACCATCCTTCGAAGGAGCCTCTATCCTGAAATGAATCGATGTTGGCAAACACCTTCATGAATCCGTCCTGCAACAAATCTTGAGCGGAATCTGCATCGGAACTATAACGTAAGCAAATGCTATACATCTTACGAGCATAATTCTCGTATAGCATTTTTTGAGCTTCCCGCTTTTGTTCCTTACAGCCTGCTATAATTTGCAGTTCATTCATATGGTCAAGCTTCATTTAAAAGATGCAAAAATTGTAGAAATGTTGCATGCATCTTTGATTAATTTCATCAACTATTACCCTTTTTTAATAATTAATGAAATTGTATCTCTTAATATATCTTTTGTCTAAAAATTTTATTCTGGTTTCTGGGTAAAAAGAACCATCTTCACTTTCAATTTATTTCCTATATCTATTATATCGACAACATCTTGAAGTGACAAAGATTTATCAGCCTGCAACAAGACGTTCATCTCTACATTGGGATTTGCATTTTTCTCATTTTCCAATGTTGTGGACAGGGCAGCTTCAATCTGATCCTTTGTTACTTCTTTATCATTGATATAATATCTCAAATCCCGAGTTACTATCAAGTTGATATTCTTCTTTGTCACAACTTTCTCGGAAGTGGCTGCATTGGGCAACAAAACTCTGATTGCAGCCGGAGTTACCATCGTGGATATAATAAGGAAAAACAATAAGAGAAAGAACATGATATCATTGAGCGAAGCTGTATAAACTTCGGCTGTTCTGGTTTTTCTGCGTTCTATTTTCATATTTATCCTTTTATCCGATTAGATACATAAATCAGGCTTCGACTGAGCCCCTTTTAAAAGCCCTTATAGCTTTCAATACCTCATTTGATTCCTTGTCTATATTTACAACAGTCTTATCGATGCGTCCGTTCAGAATATAGTATCCAGCATAAGCGATAATACCTACAAGCAAACCGGCTCCCGAACATATCATTTTCTGATAAAGACCTGTAGAAATAGTATCTATTGCCAGATCATTCGTTCTGGCTATGTCGTAAAATATTTTTATCACTCCGAATATCGTTCCCAGGAATCCTAACATGGGAGCAATAGAGGCTGTAATACCGAGCCAGTTCATCTGATTTTCGAGATTACTAACCTGCTGACGGGCTTCGACTTCCATCGCTTCCTGTATCTCGTTATCATCTCTTTCAAATTCTTTCAATCCGGCAGCAATCACTTTTGCAGAAGCATAAGGACGTTCTACGCAGAATTTCAAAGCTTTGTCTATTTTGCCTTCATGTACAAGTTCGATAACACGTGACAGCCACACAGAATCTCTCTTCCCCAAGCGATTGATTACAAGCCATTTGTTAATTATGACATAGATAGCCAGTAAAGACAATAGAAAGATAGGCAGCAAAATCCACCCTCCTTTCATTACAAGGCTCAAATAACTCTCTTCTGGAGCAGTCTGAACAACTTGTTCTGTCATTTCAACAACCGGATTTGTAGCTTGAAGTAAGACAAATAGATTCATAAATATTATTCTGTGTTTTATATATGACAAATTCGATGAAAAAGCAAAGATAAGCCTTCCATCGAATTTATATTTACTATTTAATATTCTTTAATATATACCAAAACTCACTTTATTTATATACTCGAAGAAACAGCTGACAACACCGACTGCAAAAATACCAGCCATTGACAATATCAATGAAACTTTCAAGTAGCTATCTGTTGTAACAGTTTCTATAGGTGAATTGTTCTTGTTTATGAACATTGCTTTTACTACAAGCAAATAATAATACAAAGCGATAACTGTATTCAGGAAAGCAAGGAATACCAACAGTACCTGATTTTGCTGCATGGCTGCAGTAAATACAAACAGCTTGCTGAAGAATCCGGCAGCAAAAGGAATACCTCCCAGTGAGAATACAGCAATCATCATAGCCAGAGCCAGTTTAGGATTTGTCTTATACAGTCCGTTGTAGTCATCCATATTCACTTTACCTGTTCTGTCCTCGATAGCTGAGATAACCCCGAAAGCTGCCATATTGGAGAATACGTAAACGAAAATATAGAATATAGTCGCTGCCATACCCAGTTGGGTTCCGGTGAATACGCTCAGCATTATATAACCTGCCTGAGATATGGAAGAGAAAGCGAAGAATCGCTTCATATTCTTCTGACGAAGGGCGAACAGGTTACCTACAGTAATAGTAACAAGGATAACTATCCAGATGATATTTTGCCATGTTTGTTCCAATACAGGAAATACTTTGTATAGAATAGCCATAAGCGCAAATACTGCAGCACCTTTGGATATTGTAGACAGATAAAGCGTTACCGTAGTAGGTGCACCCTGATAAGTATCGGGAGCCCACAAGTGGAACGGTACAAGTGATATTTTAAAGAACAAGCCACACATAACAAATATCATTGCCATGATAACCAGCGGTGTAGAATAGATACTTGTGGCTATATCTGCATAATACAGTGTACCACAAGCCCCGTACAAGAACGAAAGTCCAAAGAGCATGATACCTGATGAGAAGATAGCATTGAATATATATTTTGCCCCTGCTTCGGCAGATTCGTGTCTGTATTTGTCGAATGCAACCAATGCTGCAATAGGCAATGATGCTGTTTCGAGTCCGATATAGAACAACAGGAAGTTTCCTGACGAGATCATCAGATACATACCCAGCAATGTCAATGTAGTCAGCATAAAGAACTCGCCTCTCTTCAATATCGTATCAGGTTTCTTCAACCATACATTTCCCTGAAGCATGATAAGGAAAGTTCCTATATTCAATACATTCTTTATTGTAAGATAGGCAGGACCGGTAACATACATACCTGCAAAGGAGGCGCCGTTATCTTTAAAGAAGAAACACACGATCGTATGTATCAGGAATAAAGTACAGGCTACCGGAAAATAATATTTCTTTGCGTTGTCTGAAGCAAACAGATCATAGAAAATAAGTAGGAGAAACACTACGATGAGTGATAACTCATGCTTCATCAACAAATAATTACTCAAATCCATCTTTATATCTTTTTAGTTACAAGTTACGAGTTATAAGTTACTAGTAACTTTAGTGTATGCTTTTATTGTTTACTGCTAACTGTTGACTGTTGACTGATTTTATTTCATATATGCCAGACTAGCACTGATCAGATCTGATATCCAGCCCGGAAATAGTCCCATTCCGGCAACACAGATGATCAATCCCACTGTAGCTATCTTCTCGTGCCATACCGCATCGGTCAATTCCAGATGGTGTTCGTCCTGAACAGGTCCGTACAGTATCTTACCTACCACTTTGAGTATATAAACTGCAGTTACCACAATCGAAGATATGGCTATGATAGTAAATATACGGTGGAACATATCGTTATGAGCAAATGCTCCTACAAAGATTGTCATTTCGGCTACGAACCCACTCAAACCCGGAAGTCCGAGAGATGCCAAACCGGCAATCACATAACACACGCTCAGGAATGGCATAATCTTCATTAAGCCTCCCATCTCGCGAATATCACGTGTATGTGTACGTCCGTATATCATACCGATAAGGGCAAAGAAAAGAGCCGTCATTAGTCCGTGCGACAACATCTGCATCACAGCACCTGTCATAGCCGTCTGATTCATCATCAGTATGGCAAACAATACTAGTCCACAGTGGCTAACCGAAGAGTAAGCATTGATATATTTCAGATCGGTCTGCGAAATAGCTCCTAAAGCTCCATAAATAACACTTATGCCTGTAAGGATAATAAATATCCACGCCAGTTCGTCCGCAGCTTCCGGCATCAGGCGCATTGCTACACGGAAACAACCATATCCCCCCAGTTTCATCAATACCCCTGCGTGAAGCATGGATACTGCCGTAGGTGCTGATGCGTGACCGTCAGGCGACCAAGTGTGGAATGGGAAAAGAGCTCCCAAAACTCCAAATCCGACAAATGTCAATGGGAATATCCAGTATTGGGCTGAAACAGGAATAGCCCCGTTTTGCGCAATCTCCATTATATTCCATGTATATTCTCCTGTAAGCGATGAATTAAAGTAGATACCCAGTATTCCTACAAAGAGGAATGCTGAACCACCCATCAACATCAAAGTCAGTTTCATTGCAGAATATTCTTTGCGGCCTGTTCCCCATAGCCCGATAAGCAGATACATCGGTATCAAGGCTATTTCGTAGAAGAAGAACATGGTGAACAAGTCGAGTGAAATAAAGAATCCATACACTCCTATGGAAAGGAAAGTGAGCCACATAAAGAAATCTCTGGGCAGCGGATCCATATTCCACGAAGCAAATGTCCCCGTGAATATAATAACAGCAGTCAGCAAAATCATCAGGACGGAAATTCCATCCACCCCAATCGCATAACTAATGTTAAGGCTTTCAAACCATGTATGACTTTGGTAAAGTAACATCTCGGATGTATCGCCGCTTGCACGCATGTCGTAAAACATGTAAAGCAATACTAGGGCTAATGCCATCTCTATAACAGCTCCTACAACTCCTACCAAACGTACTTGTTTGATGTCGCGGCAAAAAAGAAAGAACAGCAACATCACAACAGGAACTACGATAAATAATGAAAGAATATTCATCTTTTTATATTTTAATCTATATCTTATTTACAAACAAAACATACAACCCATCCGGCAAACCCAACTACAAGAATCAATGCGCCGATAAGATATGCCAACGCATACTGCTGTATATATCCGGACTGGAAATTCTTAATCGCACGCGAAGAAGCCTGTGTAACATACGCAAGCGAATCCATAAAGCCATCTACATATTTCTTATCGAACCATGCGATAGGTTTAGATATACGCTGGAATATGATACTGCGCGTAACGAACAACCACAACTCATCGAAATAGAACTTATGATAAGCCCATTTATACAATGTGCTGATACTTCCGGCAATCTTATCCGGCAATTCGTTCTTCTTAAAGTATAATCTAAATGCGATTCCCATACCTATCACCGATATAACAACACTTGTAATAGCTACCTGCATATTGATGTGAGCATCATAAGGCACCATATCGGAAGTCACAAATTTCCCGAACGGCACATATCCTGCACCAAAAGCGAATATGGCTAATATAATCAATGGAATTGCCATAGCAGGGCCTGCTTCGTGCGGCTCGTGATGATAATGTTTCTTTTCGTAAAAGAATATACGAAGGAAAAGGCGTGTCATATAGAAGGCTGTAAGTCCGGCAGCGAACGACAGGATAAAGTATATCGCTTTATTGTGCTCGAAAGCCGCAGCCAGTATTTCGTCTTTACTATAAAATCCGGAGAAGAAAGGAATACCTGCGATGGCGAACAAGGCCACTGCGAAGGCAATACCTGTGATCGGTAATTTCTTCCAAAGCCCGCCCATGTCGTCCATCTCATTGCTATGCACCGCATGGATAATAGCTCCTGCGCAAAGGAATAACAATGCTTTGAAGAAGGCGTGCGTGAACAGATGGAACATACCAGCCATATAACCAAGTCCTTCATGTCCTCCAAATTTGGATACCCCAAGCGAGGTTAACATGAATGCGATTTGCGATATGGTAGAGAACGCCAACACACGTTTTATATCTGTCTGGGTACAGGCAACTATAGCAGCAAACAATGCCGTAATAGCTCCTACCCACGCTATTAAGTCTAAAGCATAAGGTGTTACTACATATACAGGGAACAGACGCGCCACAAGGAATACTCCGGCAACAACCATCGTTGCAGCATGGATCAGGGCAGACGCTGGGGTCGGGCCTTCCATAGCATCGGGTAGCCAGATATGGAACGGCATCATCGCCGATTTACCAGCTCCTCCCATAAATATGAGGATCATAGCCCACGACAGTACCGAAAGCCCGATGAATGACGAACCTTGCATCGTAGTTATGAATGCCGAATCAGGATTTGTTATACTTGTAAAGTCGAACGTTCCTGAGAAATATGATAGTAATAATATACCCACAAGGAAGAAGAAGTCCGCAAAACGCGTAACAATAAACGCCTTCTTAGAAGCAGCTACAGCCGACGGTTTCACATAATAGAAACTTATAAGCAGGAATGACGATACACCCACAAGCTCCCAGAAAATATACATCTGGAAGATATTTGTAGCCATCACCAGTCCGAGCATAGCAAAACTAAAGAGTGAAAGGAATGCGTAGTAACGCTGAAATCCCTTCTCACCTTTCATGTAGCCAAGACTGTATATATGTACCATAAGCGATACGGTAGTAATAACTACAAGCATCATTACGGAAATAGGATCGAGATAGATACCTAAGTCGATGTGCAGGGTATCGGTAAACTTCAACCACGTAACGGCTGTATGAAATACCTGATATACTCCGTCTACCTTACCGGCTACAAAGAAGTATTGATATGCTGTCATATACGCCAAGACCGTCATTACACCCAGCGACAATGTACCTAATACTCCGGCAACGACAGGCTTCATGTATTTTCCGCCTAAGCCCAGTATAAGAAACATGATGACCGGCAGGGCAACTATCAGTATCGGATATGTAAAATTAATATGTTCCATACTTTCTATCTATTTCCTTGCTTAGTTTTTCATTTTAGTTATATTCTCATCCACATATATACTTTTCACATTACGGTATATATTGATGATGATAGCTATAGCCACAGCTGTTTCGGCAGCTGCTATACCTATTGCAAACAGAGTGAAGAAAAAACCTTCCATCTGTCCGGGATACAGGTAGCGGTTAAACACTACGAAATTAAGATCCGCAGCGTTGAGCATAAGTTCTATAGATATCAGAACCATCAGCATGTTTTTCCGGGAAAGGAATCCATATACTCCTGCAAAAAACATTACTGTACTTACTACCAGATATGCTTCTAAAGGCACTGGTCCTGACAATAAACTTGTTATAAATTCTCCCATGACTATCTTTTGTTTTTCTTATCTTTTTCTAGCGATCATTATACCTCCGATGATGCAAGCCAACAGCAATATACTGATAGCCTCGAATGGCAGTAAATACTGATATTTATCTGTTCCCATCATTGCCATACCTATATCCTGCATTTGCAATTCATCCTGTGTAACATAAGTGTAAAACTTATTCACATTGTAGAATATAATGTGTCCGCAAATTGCCAGTCCGGCTAACGATGCCAATGCTGCGATAAACATCCGACCCGGTTTCTCGAACTGAATGTCACGCCCCGGCTCATTGGTCAGCAATATGGCGAAGATAAACAGCACCATCACCCCTCCGGCATAAACAGCTATCTGAACAGCCATCAGGAAATGATAGTTTAACAACAAATACAATCCTGCTGTACCCAGTAGCACAAACAGTAGGAATGTTGCCGAGCGAATAATCTTTTGTGTAGTAACTGCCATCAGTGAGCAGACTATAATTACCGCTGCTAAAATGTAAAATATGATTTGTTCTGCCATAATCTATTGATTATCGTATATTGTTAGTTATTCCTTATCTTCTTTTTCCTGTTCTTCACTGGTCGGCAATTTAGAAGCCGGAACGGTGTCAGTGGTTACATCTTTCGGGTAGTTCTTTTCAGGATGAACTCCGCTATCTTCTTTTATATCCTGTGCCGGTATAGGCTCAAGTGGTGTTTGAGGAGCACCTTCGGGAGCACTGTTGTCTCCGTGTACAGCAGCTTCTGCTTTTGCCACAGGTTTAGTGACTACAGCCGCAGCAGCAGGTTTCTCTTTCTTCTTCTCGGCAAGCTTAGAGCCTTCATGGTTGAGTTGCTCTACCAGTTTACTACGGGTAAACAAAGAATTTTCAAATGTGTTGGCAAATATGATAGCGTCCGAAGGACAAGTAATCACACACAGGTTACAGAATGTACACATACCTAAGTCGTATATATAACGGTCGAGAATTTTCTTTTTCTTACCTTCTTCTGTTTCTATTGTTTTAGAAATCACCTGTATTGTTCCGTTAGGGCAATTCATCTGGCAAATACCACAAGCGGTACACTGATGCTCGTTGTTTTCATCATGTGGCATAATAAGCTCGCCACGAAAACGGTCAGGAATAACAAGAGTAGCTCTGTTTTCGGGATACTGCTCTGTGATCTTCTTTGTCCACAATTCGCCCCATGTTACCCGCATACCTGTGAGCAACGATTTTATTCCTCCAAATAATCCTGAAAAATATTCTGATACTGAACTCATTTTCTTATCTACTATAAATTATTATTTCAGGGTCCAACCCAATAAAACCAGTACTACCATCAACAAGATGTTTACCATATTGATCGGCAATAGATACTTCCACTCCAGATTCAATAACTGGTCGATACGCAAGCGAGGGAATGTCCATCTTACCCATAAGCTCAGGAATACGAGGAATCCTGCTTTACCGAAGAACCATAGATAAGAAGGTATATAATTCATCACCTGATTAAATCCGTCCCATCCTTCAACTTGAATAGGCATCCAACCACCCAAGAATACTGTTGCTGCAATACCTGCAACAATAAACATATTCAGATACTCAGCCAGATAGAAAAATCCGAACTGAAGCCCTGAATATTCAGTATGGTATCCGGCAGTCAATTCCGATTCTGCTTCCGGCAAGTCGAAAGGTCCGCGATTGGTTTCGGCATGTCCCGAAATAAGATAGATAATGAAAGCAATGAATGCAGGAACGTGTCCGGCAATCAGGTTCCACTGGTGGATATATGTTTGTCCCTGTATAATCTGAGAAAAACTCATTGTACCCGAGAGTACAACTACGGTCATCAACGCAAATCCGGCAGAAAGTTCATAGCTTATAAACTGCGCCCCGCTTCGCATTGCACCGATCATCGAATATTTGTTGTTACTAGACCATCCGGCAAGAAGTACACCAATGATACCTAATGAAGATACAGCCACTACATAAAACACGCCGATATTGAAATCGACAGCGTGTAACCCGCGTCCGAAGGGTAAAGCTCCGAAAGTAAGCATTGAAGCTACAATCATAAAGAACGGAGCTGTAAAGAATAGGAAACGGTCAGATTGTTTTACGTGAATGATCTCCTTAAGCAATATCTTGATCATATCGGCAACGCTCTGTATAATACCGTATTTACCTACACGGTTAGGACCCAGACGCGCTTGGAAGAATGCCGTAATTTTCCGTTCTACATATATCAGTATCAAGGCCAATACAGCATATAAAGTAAGTAATGCAACTCCTATGAGCACAAACTCTATAGCCAAAACCGCCCATGTAGGCAGATTCTCCGCCAAAAACGTGTCGAATCTTTTTAGCAGTCCTGCTACCTCTAACGGTTGTGAATAGTTTAACAACATATATCTTTATATTGATAAAATAAATAATCTATTTAACGGTCGATATCAGGAATCACATAGTCCATAGAACCACCAATACCGATAAAGTCTGAAATCTTCTCATCCTTACAGATCAACGGCATTACCGATACGGCAGCCATCGACGGAGAACGGAATTTCAGGCGATACGGAGTTTTGTCTCCGCGACTTTCGATGTAGACACCGAACTCACCGCGTCCGGCCTCAACACGCTGATAATATTCTCCTTCAGGAAGCTTGATGATGGCTTTTGTCTTCGCCAGATAGTCTCCTTCAGGTATATCATCTATAAGTTGTTCTATGATTTTTATGGATTCTTCTATCTCGTCCAGACGATTCAGATAGCGGTCGAAAGCATCTTCATTTGTACGGATTATCTCCTTAAATTCCACCTTATCGTAAAGTGCATAAGGAATATGCTTGCGGATATCGCATGAGAATCCGGATGCACGTCCGGCAGGCCCTGTAACAGCATAAGATACGGCATCTTCATTCGACAGTATTCCCAGTCCTTTCATACGCCCCATAGCGATAACATTACCTGTAAACAGGCGATCGTACTCTATTAGTGCCTTACGCATAACAGGAATGAAAGCTTTTACATCCGATTGGAAATCAGGCTGGATATCGAACATCACACCGCCAAGCACATTGTAGTTGATGATAAGGCGGCCTCCGGTATTTTTCTCAAATATTTTAAGGATATCTTCACGTTCACGCATTCCATAGATGAATGCAGTAGTAGATCCTAAGTCCATACACATGGTTCCCCATGCCACCAGATGCGAATCGATACGATTCAACTCATCCATTATAGTACGGATATATTGTGCTCTTTCGGGCACTTCTATACCGGCAGCTTTTTCAACACACATACACAATCCGTGACGGTTGATATTTGCCGACAGGTAATCTAAACGGTCTGTAAAATGTAGTATTTGAGGATAGGTAAGCTTTTCACTTAGCTTTTCTATACCTCTGTGAATATAACCGCTGTGAACATCGATCTTCTTCACAATCTCACCATCCAATGCGACACGGAAGTGCATTACTCCGTGAGTAGAAGGGTGTTGCGGTCCTATATTTATAATATAATCGTCTTTCTCGAAGATGGCTACATTCTCTTCTTTAAGCTCTCCCGTTGCAGTTTCCATTATGCGAGGAGCAATATCGATGATATCACGGCTTTCTATTGCCACAGGATTGAGAACCGGATTAGGGTCGTAATCTTTTCGCAGCGGATAACCGATCCAGTCCGAGTTGAGGAAGAAACGACGCATATCGGGATTGTTGATGAAGCGTACACCTAGCATAGCATATACCTCACGCTCATTAAAATGAGCTGTTTCCCACAGGTCGGTTACAGTATGTAACAATGGATTTTCGCGGTCGGAAGTACCGGTTTTTACCGCCACCTCTATAGATAAGTCCTTTGAAGGACACAACAGATAGGTAACTACAAGTTTTTCACCTTCATCTGTTCCTGTCAACATTGCAAGATAGTCAAACGGAAGCTCCGCATGATAGCGAAGTGCTTTTGCCAAATGGCGAAGTTTGTCGGGCTCAACAGTTACCGTCAGTGGCGTCTTGTCTTCGACGACCGCTTCGGGTACAGCTTCCAGTATTACCTTTTTAATATTTTCCATCGATAATTCTTCGAGTTAAAGGACTATAAACAGCAGGAAATACGCCAGTCTTACTTGCCTGACTTCTTATTTACCTACTTTATTATTTTTTATATTATTTCTTCACTTTGAATAGGAACCGCTCTACCTTGATCTTACGCTGTAATTGCATCAGACCATAGAACAAAGCTTCGGGACGAGGAGGGCAACCCGGCACATAAACATCTACGGGCATTATCTCATCTATTCCTTTCACCACATGGTATGAATCGACAAACGGACCGCCTGAGATAGCACAGCTACCCATAGCAATCACATATTTCGGCTCAGCCATCTGGTCGTACACACGCTTCAACAGTGGAGCCATTTTGTGCACGATCGTTCCTGCCACAACCATTGTATCGGCTTGGCGTGGGCTGTTACGTGTAACCTCCATACCGAAACGAGCCAAATCGTAACGTGCAGCAGCCGATGCCATAAACTCAATACCACAACAACTTGTAGCAAAAGCTAACGGCCAAACGGAATTGGAGCGACCCCAATTAATAAGATCATCCAGTTTTCCGACAACAACTGGCACTCCGCCTTCGTTGAGCTCTTTTATATAATCTTCAAGATATTCGTTGTCCTTAAATTCTTCGGACGGAATACCCTTTATATATATGTTCTTTATTTTATTTTTCATTTCCATTTCAATGCTCCTTTCTTCCAGGCATAGGCAAGTCCTAAGCCCAATATTAAGATGAAAAACAATATACAATATAATCCCGGCATACCCAACTGCCTTACGACCGTAGCCCAAGGAAAGAGGAATATAGCCTCTACATCGAACATCAGATACAATATAGCATAGAGGTAATACCCTACCTTAAACTGCATCCATGAAGTACCGTGAGTAGGAACACCACACTCATAAGGCTCTCCTTTTTGTGCATTAAACGATTTAGGTGACAACAACAAGGCCATGCCCAATCCGGCGCAGACCAAAGTAATTCCCGTTAAGAAAACGACTAAAAAAAGAGGTGATGAACCCATGTTTTTATATTAAAATTAGAACTTTAGTAACAAATTGTCATTTGTTTTTGATGGTATCCATTTCACTTTGTCACTCCGATATGCTGCAAGCCTCAACCAGAGCGCATTTGACAATCGGCGCAAAATTACTCTTTATTTTTTTAAAAGCAAAAAAATAGTCGCCAAATTATGCAAATTTGACAACTATAGTTTACAAAACAAGTTGTTATACTTTGAATTTATGCCTTTTCCCTTACAATATATATAGGTCTCTTTTTTGTTTCCAGATATGTCTTAGACAGATACTGCCCCAATATACCTAAACAGAAGAGCTGAATACCTCCTATGAAGAAAATGACACATAAGGTAGAAGCGTACCCTTGTACATCATCGCCAAATACCAGTTTCTTAAATACAATAACAGAGATCATCACAAAAGCAATGACACAAAACAGAATTCCGAACACAGATGCAATAACCAACGGTCGTGTAGAGAAAGCAATAATCCCCTCCAATGAGTAGAGGAAAAGACCGATAAACGACCATTTGGTTTCACCGGCAACACGTTCCACATTCTCGAAAGCAATCCATTTAGTTTTAAAGCCAACCCATCCGAAAATACCTTTCGAGAAGCGGTTGTATTCACTCATTTCCAGTATGGCATCAACCATCTGGCGAGTCATTAAGCGGAAATCGCGGGCACCGTCTACAACTTCCGTATCGGAGATCTTATTGATAAGCTTATAAAACTGCTTTGCGAAGAAAGAACGCACAGGCGGCTCCCCTTTACGGTCGACACGACGCGTAGCCACACAGTCATAATCTTCGGTCTTAAGGCTCTCGTACATTTCCTTTATTAACGAAGGTGGGTCTTGCAAGTCGGCATCTATCAACGACACATAATTTCCCGTAGCAGCTTCCAGCCCGGCATATATACCGGCTTCTTTACCGAAGTTACGCGAGAAAGAAACATAATGAACCCGGTCGTCCTGTTCGCGTAGCTCTTTTATCAGCTCTAATGTCCTGTCTTTAGACCCGTCATTGATAAAGATAAACTCGAACTCCTGATCCGGCATTTCATCTGCCAGTTTTACAATCTCTTTATATAAAAAAGGAAGGGCTTGTTCTTCATTATAGCAAGGCACAATTAATGATATCCTATCCATGTTCAATTTGTTGGTTTATGTTGGATACAAAGATAAAGTCTTTTGCGGCTTACACAAACCACTCTCTATAATTTTTACAACAGTTCTAAATATTTATGCACTAAGCGTGAAACAGGGTAATTATCCACATCTTCCTCCTTAACTTTTACATATTCATCAGACAATAACACCTTATCAACTATGACTTTGTAAAAAGTCGCATATATTATCTGATGTGAAAGCACATGCTTCACCTGTGTCACATATTTTATTTTTACACTCTCTGCTGTTCCCAGCAAAGCTTTCACGTCATCATTTGAAATAACATCTTCTACTGAAAGTTCCTCAGATGTTTCCACCAAAGGTAATTCATACAGATTCTGCCAGATATCTTTTTTAACCCGCTTATGCAAAAACACATTATCACCATAATGAATGTCAAAGTAATTGAAATAACGTTTTTTTGTTTTTTGCTTTCCTTCTTTCACAGGATATGTACTGACCCTACCTCTGTCATAAGCTACACATATAGATAAAGCCGGACAATTTTCACAATCGGGTGAAACCGGCACACATTGTAATGCTCCGAATTCCATTATAGCCTGATTGTGCAAACCGGGTCTTGATTCGTCAAGTAAAGTCTGAGCTAATTCTGCAAAAGCCTTTTTCCCTCTACCTGAATCTATGGGTTCATCTATTGCGAATATACGGGACAAAACTCTGTATGCATTTCCATCGACAACAGCATAAGGCTCATCGAACGCAAACGAAACAATCGCCGCAGCAGTATACTCTCCCACTCCTTTCAGGCTCAGTACATTCTTATAATCGTGTGGAAATTTCCCGTTAAATCTATCCATGATCATCTTCGCTGCTGCATGAAGATTTCGGGCACGGCTATAATACCCCAATCCCTGCCAAAGCTTAAGCACTTCATCTTCGCCAGCGTTTGCCAACAGATCGACAGTTGGAAACCTTTTCACAAAACGATTGAAATAATCATAACCCTGATCTACGCGGGTTTGCTGCAATATCACTTCCGAAATCCAGATGATATATGGGTCTGTTGTATTGCGCCAGGGCAGGTCTCTTTTATTCTCATTATACCATTGGATCAATATGGCACTTAGTCTCAAATTTTCCTTTTTACTCATTTACAACATTTTATAATTCAGAGTAGAGCCTGTCTGAATTTGAAAGTTAATTTCTCAGCGATTTTAAAAAAATGATAATTATTTGTTTCAAAGGTAAATAAAAAGCTATATATTTGCAGTCCAAAAAATTAATTGTTTAGAATTTTAAAAAATAAGAAAATGACAAAAGCTGACATCGTTAACGAAATTGCGAAGAATACAGGCATTGACAAAGCTACTGTATTAAAAACAGTTGAATCATTCATGGATGTAGTTAAAGACTCTCTAAGTAAGAATGAAAATGTATATTTAAGAGGTTTCGGTAGTTTCATCGTGAAAACCAGAGCACAAAAAACAGCTCGCAATATTTCAAAGAACACAACTATCATTATTCCGGCTCATTCAATCCCGGCATTTAAACCTGCTAAAACTTTCGTTATCCAGGTAAGAAAGTAATTTACATGTTTACAATTTATTAATATCTAAATATATAAACACATGCCAAGCGGAAAGAAAAGAAAAAGACATAAAATGTCTACGCACAAGCGCAAAAAAAGACTAAGAAAGAACAGACACAAAAAGAAAAAATAAGTCTATTCTCTTTCTTTAAGGGAAATATACGGGAACAAACTTATAAATTTATCCAATTTCTAAGTTTGTTCTTTGTGTATTATAGGAACTACAACTCTCTGAAAAGAGACAAAACCATCATTCAGATTTAGATAGGGATATTTAAATCTTAAAAACTCTAAATTCCAAAATATAGTATGAACAGCGAACTAGTAGTCGATGTCCAACCCAATGAAGTCTCAATAGCAGTACTCGAAGACAAAAAACTCGTCGAGCTGCAAAAAGAAGGAAGAGACGCTTCATATGCGGTAGGCAACATCTATGCCGGCAAAGTGAAAAAGCTTATGCCCGGATTGAATGCTGCTTTTGTAGACATAGGGTACAAGAAGGACGCTTTTCTTCACTATTTAGATCTAGGTGCTCAATTCAAATCTGTTGACAAGTTCTACAAACAGGCACTGAACGACAAAAAGAAATTCCCGAACATTTCAAAAATGAAGCTCGAACCCGACATCAACAAAGACGGTTCCATCAGCGACATACTGAAACCCGGACAGGAAATTCTGGTACAGATAGCCAAAGAACCCATATCAACAAAAGGTCCCCGCCTTACATCAGAACTGTCATTGGCAGGACGATTCCTCGTAGTCATCCCGTTCAACGACAAAGTATCGGTCTCGCAAAAGATAAAATCGAAAGAAGAAAGGGCGCGCTTGCGACAACTGATACAAAGTATTAAACCTAAAAACTTCGGCGTAATCGTACGAACAGTGGCCGAAGGCAAGAAGGTAGCCGATCTCGATACAGAACTAAAAACACTCGTTAAAAGATGGGAAGACAATCTTCCTAAAATACAGAAAGATAAACTGCCTACCATCGTCTTTGAAGAAACTGGACGTATAGTAGCTTTATTACGTGATGTATTTAATCCCAGCTTCCAGGAGATCCATGTAAATGATCAGGACACAGGAAATCAGATAAAAGATTACATTTCATTCATCGCACCCGAAAAGAAGAACATTGTAAAGCAGTACAACGGTGAACTACCTATATTCGACAGCTTCAATGTTACCAAACAGGTCAAAGCCCTATTCGGCAAGACTGTTACCTTCCGGAATGGTGCCTACCTGATCATAGAACATACCGAAGCCCTGCACGTGGTAGACGTCAATAGTGGCAATAGGTCAAAGAACCCTGAAGCGGGACAAGAAAACAATGCCTGGGAAGTGAATTCCGCGGCAGCAGAAGAAATAGCCCGACAACTAAGACTACGTGATATGGGGGGTATCATCGTAATCGACTTTATAGACATGACTGAAGGCGAGCACCGCAGTCAGCTGATTAGCAGAATGCAGGAACTAATGGCCAACGACCGCGCCAAGCACAATATTTTGCCTCTGAGCAAATTCGGGTTGATGCAGATCACCCGCCAGCGCGTACGTCCCGAAATGGAAATCACCACGACCGAAACCTGTCCCAACTGTTTCGGAAAAGGAGAGATAAGGCCTTCCATATTATTCACAGACACCTTGCGTATGAAAATCAGTTATCTTGTGAAAGATCTGAATGTGAAAAAGTTTACTTTGCATGTACACCCGTATGTTGCAGCATTCATCAACAAAGGATTCGTTTCTCTGAAATGGCAGTGGAAATGGCGTTACGGTATGGGAGTGAAAATAATCCCGAACCAGAACCTCGCCTTTCTCGAATACCATTTCTATGATGTAAACGACGAAGAGATTGATATGAAACAAGAATTCGAGGTAAAATAAACCATTACCGAAAGTAATAATACAGGGGGCTATTCTCGTGAAGAGTAGCCCCTTCGTTTATATTCTATATGACCTCTGATGCTACTTTGCCTTTACGTTGCGAACCGCCCAATCGGATATTTCTTTTATATACGGCACCATATCATTCCCTATCGGAGTGAGCTCATAATCTACTCTCGGAGGCACTTCGGGATAAACAGTACGCGAAACAAATCCATCATCTTCAAGTATCTTCAATGTAGAAGACAGCACTTTAAGCGAAATGCCATCGATGCAGCTCGATAACTGATTGAAACGCAAAACTTTATTCTCCGACAACGTCATTATTATCAGTATCGACCACTTATCTCCAAACCTGTCCATTACGATCCTGAAAGGACACCTTTCGGAGCAAAGCTTTTTTTTCTGAAAATCTTTTTCCATAAATACCTGATATGTAGCATTACTAACCTGAGGGTAATATTTACACCTGAATGTAACTCATTGTTTTTCAAACTAATTAATAATACTTTTGTTTGCTAAAAGTAATATATTTCATCTAAAGAAGGACTAATTACTGCTTTTAATTAACTATTTAATTCAAACTATATGAATATCACGTACAAAAATACAAAAGACTTCACAGCTCAGGAATTAAAAGATTTATTCCTTTCGGTAGAATGGTCATCCGCCCACTATCCCGAGAGATTAGTAATCGCAATGAACAATGCAGGTGCTGTATTTTCCGCATGGGACAATCAAAAGCTTATAGGCCTCATCAGCACTATGGACGATGGCTCTATGAATGCCTATGTCCATTATTTACTCGTCCGCCCCGAATATCACGCCAAAGGGATCGGAAAACAACTCGTAGAAATGGTTACAAATCACTATAAAGAGTATTTGCGTATAATACTGATAGCTTATGACAAAGAGGTCGGATTCTATCAGAACTGCGGATTCACTGTCGGTGAAGAAAAGACTCCGATGTTTATTACCTCCCTATGGACGTAAGCTTATAATTTTAACTAAAACCTGACAAAACTCACATTTTTTATACCTGTTTTTATGGTTGAGCGTTAAATGCGGTCGGGTCTTCTTTGTCTTTGTTCGACCACACTCCTGTGGCATATTTTTCGTCTATCATCTTCTGGCGTTGCTCCCAGTAGCCGGGTGAGCGCATGGCGAGGATGCCGTCGGCGGTCTTCTGGTCGG
>JBEBPN010000041.1:0-33036 GCA_040395895.1 Dysgonomonas hofstadii | reverse complement strand
TGCATATCAAATAATTACATCGCTTGTTAATGTTTTTTAGTGGACACTAGTGAATAATCATTCGCCCGCTTATAGATCAATCATCGGGTGTAAGATTTTACGCCCCTACAGGCTTACTCTAAATTTTAACTAAAACCTTACAATTATCAATCACAGGAGCAAAGCGTATGTAAACCTTACAAAAAATCAATATATTCAAAGATCGCTTTATCGCATTGCTATAGTATAGATAAACTTTTTCTTTTTTCATATTTTATTCCCTTTAAAACAAACTTCGTCCGCCAAATTATAAAGCTCATCAGTAAAAGATTCCGTAAAAGCCTGTATATATGTTTCTTTACATCAATTTTAATAAGAAAACAATGAAAAAAGTTCTATACATCTCAATCTTATTTCTTTCGGGAATAAGTATAAAAGTTCAGGCACAAGGAGATTTAAAAACCGAGTACATGACTCCTTCCTCATTCAAAAGCGAAGATGGAGAAAATCTCGGCTCAGGCAGCCTGTATAAAATCTCAGGAAGGTACGACCTGCCCATTTCCACAAAACTGAACAGCTTGGAACAGCCAACTTCTTGGATGGTATCACTTGCCGGATCGTATGGCATTCTGCAAAATGAGGAAGTAGCAACAAATTTCAACCCCGATAAGATACTCAATGCCGGCATCAACATCACGCATATAAGACCTTTATCTAAAAAATGGCTGCTTGTATCTACTTTAGGAGGCGGCATATACTCATCTCCTGACGAAATCGGGGCAAGAAGCATACTGGTAAACGGGGGAGCTATCTTCATGTATAAAGTAAGGAAGAATTTCGATCTGGGAATAGGTCTGGGACTTACCAATTCGTTCGGCCCGCCCATTGTAATGCCTATTGCGGTAGTCAACTGGCAGCTTTCGGGCAAATATGAAGTAAAAGTGAATATTTCTAACGGGATGGAGATTTCCGGAGCAATGAAACTCAACGATAGGTTAAAGATAAAACTGGTAGCTATGGAGATGGACGGTATGTCGGCGGTAATGGATATTGATGGACAATCCATGATTTATTCTTCTCTGACTATAAAATCATACTTCAGTCCGGAATATAAAATAGGCAAGCATTCAAGCCTGTATCTCAATGCGGGAGGAGCATGGCTGAGATCTACCTCGCTAACTAAGCGCTCTCTGAAAGATTTCTTCAATAATTTATTCGATGACAAAGACCGTAATATGGACTTCTCTCCTGCAGGCTATTTTGCCGTCGGATTTAAATATAAATTCTAAAAATAACTATTATGAAAAAGATTATCCTCCTGATACTTATATGTATCGCAACGTCTTGCGCATCCCATAAAGATATAGCAAGCACCGATAATAATATGAAAAAGGTAACTACAGGAATGCCTAAGAAAAAGGTCGTATCCATTATGGGCGATAATTACGAAGTCATTTCTTCCCGGAACAACACGTATATATTGGGTTACAAATCTGCTGAAAATGGTGTATATAAACTTGTTTTCACCGACGACAAGCTGGTGAAGTGGGATAAAGAACAGGGAAAAGGTAGACCTGCCGGAAAACGTAAAAGGTAGGATATTGGGTCTTCCCGAAAAATTATGAAAGGTGATGTAGGAGCGGAATATCTTCCGCCCGCCACTGGGATAAACTATTTATACACCAGATGTTTCTCTGAAATAAGTTTATTATAACAAAATATGCTTGTATTATTTCGGGCGTAAGATTTTACGCCCCTACTTCGTTTGTCCAATATTTTGTTCGCGACTCTTAAGATAAAGCCGAAGCATTTCCATTTTTATTATATATAAATGATCGATTCCCGAAGACTATACTTTAACAGAATATTCTTTGGGAATCATTTTTTCGTTCGATATGTTGTTCTGATTGTTTTAAAATAAAAAACCAATGCTTTAAGGTTGTAAGTCAACGGCCAAACCCACACATCACTTTCACAAGCTGGGTACGAGAATGCTTATCTTAAAGGAGCCATTGTCGGAGTAATAAATGCCCAATATATCCGAATGTCCTTGCAGCATTGGTTTTATATCATATCATTAGTAACATTATATATTCAAATAATGTTCAATCGTTATTTTAGGAAAATATTATTATTGTAGATAGTCAATATTTTTAGTTAAACTCTATAAAAGTTGGATTAGACAAATATTCAATATCAACTTGTTTATTTGTTAGTTAAAGCATTAATGTAATTAGTTTTGTTATTGTGTATCTTATAGTTTGATGCAATAATGCTTCTTTACCGCTCTTCTTTCACGTTGTAAAAATACTATTTTCTTTTTATTATACAAATACTAACAGGCTTAAATGTTCCAAAGAGCCATTTAAAATTACTCAAATTGTTATCTTTGTACGCTAAAATAATAAAAGAACGTGATTTATCCTGAAAATTTTGAATCGAAAATAGGATTCGACAAGATACGCCAACTACTCACGGCAAGATGCCTGAGCCCGCTTGGAGAAGAACAGGTAGAGGAAATGTCTTTCTCTGCCGGCTACACATATATAATAGAAGCATTATCCCAAACCGAAGAATTTATCCGCATAGTACAAGAGGAAGACGACTTCCCCACAAACTATTTTCTGGATGTACGGCCATCTTTACGAAACATCAGAGTAGAAGGTACATGGATAGACGAATCGGCATTATTCGACCTACGCCGTTCGTTACAGACAATCCGCGATATAGTAAGCTTCCTGAAAAAAGAAGAGGAGGAAAACACACCTTATCCGCACTTGTATGCACTGGCCGGAGAGGTAGTTGTATTCCCGCAACTAATAAGTAAGATCGACAATATCCTCGATAAATTCGGACGTATAAAAGACAATGCGTCACCCGAACTGAACCGCATACGTAAAGACATCGCACATATCTCGGGCGGCATATCCAAAAGTCTGAATGCTATACTGCGTTCGGCACAAAGCGAAGGACTCGTAGAAAAAGATGTAACGCCAACTATGCGCGACGGGCGGCTTGTAATACCCGTTGCACCTGCTTTCAAGCGCAAGATAAAGGGAATAGTGCATGACGAATCGGCTTCGGGAAAAACCGTATTTATAGAACCCGCAGAAGTTGTAGAAGCAAACAACCGCGTACGCGAACTGGAAAATGAGGAACGGCGCGAAATCATAAAGATACTGATCGCATTCACTGATCTGATCCGTCCGCTGGTTCCCGAAATTATCCAGTCGTACGAATTTCTGGCAATGATAGATTTCATCAGGGCGAAGGCTACATTTGCAATAGACCTGAATGCAATAAAACCGGACATTGAGGATAAGCCGCTGATACGCTGGTACAGGGCTAAACACCCCCTACTGTTTATATCGCATCGCAAACAAAACAAGCAAATAGTACCACTGGATATAGAGCTGGAAGACGATAACCGCCTGCTCATTATATCAGGGCCTAACGCGGGAGGGAAATCCGTATGCTTGAAAACCGTAGGATTACTTCAGTATATGGTGCAATGCGGAGTACCGATCCCGTTGGACGAAAATTCCAAAGTGGGTATATTTGAGAATATATTTATAGATATAGGCGACGAACAGTCTATAGAGAATGACCTCAGTACATACAGCTCGCATCTGACAAACATGAAATTCTTTGTCAGAAACTGCGACCGGAAAACCATCCTGCTGATTGATGAATTCGGAGGAGGTACGGAACCACAAATCGGCGGAGCTATCGCCGAATCGTTACTCAAACGCTTTAATGAGAAAGGATCTTTCGGTGTCATTACTACCCACTACCAGAATCTGAAACACTTTGCCAACGAGAACAAAGGTGTTATCAATGGAGCCATGTTGTACGACCGCCACCTGATGCAGCCGTTGTTTACACTGGCTATAGGTAATCCGGGCAGTTCGTTTGCAATAGAAATAGCGCGAAAGATCGGTTTACCCGAAGATGTGATTGCCGATGCTTCCGAAATTGTAGGCAGCGACTACATCAATATGGATAAGTACCTGCAGGACATTGTTCGCGACAAACGCTATTGGGAAAGCAAAAGACAAAATATCCGGCAGAAAGAGAAACGGCTCGAAGAAATAACGGAAACATACGAAACCGATCTCCTATCAGTTGAGAAACAGCGTAAAGAGATCGTCCGTCAGGCAAAGACAGAAGCCGAGCGCATCCTGTCAGAAGCCAATGCGAAGATAGAAAACACAATACGTACTATCCGCGAATCGCAAGCCGACAAGGAGAAAACAAAGCTTGCCCGTCAGGATTTAAGCGAATTCAGAGAAGGATTGGCGAATGAGGACAGTATAACCGACGATAAGATAGCCCGTAAGATACAAAAGCTGAAAGACAAGGAAAAGAATAAAAAGCAAAAGGACAAGCAACCCGAAAAGCAAAAACAACATACCATTGTCATCGGTGACAATGTACGCATCAAAGGGCAAACATCCGTAGGACAGGTACTCGATATGCAGAAAAATAATGTAACGGTAGCTTTCGGCATGATAAAGTCGACTGTAAAGCTAGATACATTGGAGTATGTAAGTAAGAATCAGGTGAAACGCGACACTAAAACTACTCTCGTAGGAGCGGCCGTGAGTAGCGATATGCGTGAGAAGAAGCTAAACTTCAAGCAGGATATAGATGTACGTGGTATGCGTGGTGACGAAGCTCTGCAAGCCGTCATGTACTTTATCGACGATGCCATACTTGTAGGTATGTCGCGTGTACGTATATTACATGGCACAGGAACGGGAGCTTTGCGCCAGATTATCCGCGATTACCTGCGTTCGGCATCAGGTGTCAGCAATTATCAGGATGAACATGTGCAGTTCGGTGGTTCGGGCATTACAGTTGTAGATTTGGAATAACAAATATTACTTTATGGATTTTAATCTTGCTCCCGATGGTAGTATTGCCACAATAGGATTTAGTTATGATATTCTCATAGCACTATTCATCATAGCCATACCTGTTTGTCTTATCTGGTGGCGTATACTGAAAAAGCGTGCAATCCCTGAAAAACCTAAAAAGTGGCATATAGCTATTGCAACGATACTAAGCACTGTTATTATATACATCATTATGATTATTGTCATATATTTTATAATAAAATCACTTTATTTGCAATAAAATCATATCAATCAGAAAACAAAAACTGGCACTATTATTGATACAAGTATATCAAAAACTATTAATTTGAATAAATGACAAAAACAGCCATTATAATAGGAAGTACAGGACTGACAGGCACACATCTGCTAAAGACATTACTGGCAGGCAATGCCTACGACAAGGTTATTAGTTTTGTTCGTAAGAACACCAAAATATCGCATCCTAAACTGACACAGCATATTGTAGACTTCGACAATCCCGAATCGTACGAAGAACTGATGGAAGGAAACGATATGTTTTGCTGTCTGGGTACCACCATCAAAAAAGCAGGAAGTGAAGCAGCTTTCGAGAAAGTAGACCTCGAATACCCTGTACAGTTTGCAAAAGCAGCCGTACAGAAAGGAGTAAAACAACTTTCCATTATATCGTCGATAGGAGCCAATCCCCAGTCCGGCAACTTTTACCTGCGAACAAAAGGTCGTTGCGAAGAAGAACTCCGAAAACTGGCTTTTCAGTCCATATCTATCTTCCGCCCGTCATTTCTTGATGGCAACAGGAAAGAGTTTCGCGCAGGTGAAAAAATAGGTGGATTCATACTTAAAATATTCTCATTTCTGCTGCTCGGTAAGCTTAGAAAGTATCGCCCGATAAAAGCTAAAACAGTGGCCGCAGCTATGTATACTGTTGCACAACAAGGAACGGTAGGTTATCATGTTTACGAATCGGATGAAATATCCCGAATAACCAACCCGTAAGAAATAGCATATCCTTAAATTAAGAAAGCCGGTTGTAATAGTATTGTACAACCGGCTTTTGTAATTATTCTTTTGTTTCTTATCGTCCGAAACCAAAACCAAAGTGTCCGGGCATATTGTGCATGCTTTGCATCCTGCTTTCAAAAGCCTTCTTCTTTTCTTCGACAAATGTCTGCTTTTCTTCGTTCGACATCTTCATCCACTCTTCGCAGCGTGCATCTATGGCTTCTACAGAAAAACGGTCTTCACATTTATCAAAACCCTCCATACGCTTGTTCATAAACTCCAGTTTTTCACTGTCGGTCATTTTAGACCATTCTTCTCTCATTTTATTTCTTGCGTCTTTATCAAAAGGATTTCTTCCAAAGAATCCCATTCCAAATTCTCTCATTGTCGTAATTTTTTTAGTTTTTATATTTTACAATCTATTTTTTACCAAGAGCTCTCTACTATTGAAGACGACTGAGGCAAAAAAATATTTTAAGATATAGTGAGAAAAATGATTATTTATAAATTATCGTCCTATACAAAAAAATAAAGGTATCCTTTCGGATACCTTTATTCATTATAGAATGGTCTATATTATTAAATCCATCTTACAAAAGCAAAATCCTGACGGTGTGCCATATCCGCATGTTTTGGATAAACGCGGTACGAGAAGTTGCACATACCCGGTATTTTAGCTTCGGCGTTCAGTTCAAAATAAACTTTAGTTCCGTCTTTCTTGATTTCGTTAAATTCTATAGCTCTGATAAACTTTTCCTCTTTCTTGTCCTGATCATATACAGTAAGTACACAATCGATACCAAGATCGCCTTTCATATCTTTTTTGTCGATCACAACTTTCACATTCAGTTTTTCACCTTCTGTCAGATTAGATGAAGCCAACTGTGCTCCGTTGTTTATATCCTGACCATTGAATGTCAGTTCTTCCACTGTAAACTTATCCCAGTTAGCAGCAGTGTCTTCTTTCCATGCTGCAAGTTCTTTGGCTTTAGCATATTTATTTGCCGTCACCAGTTTCACACGCGATTGTTCCGGTTTGTAGAAGTTGTTGATATAATCGTCGATCATACGCTTAGTTGTATATTCCGGCGCTATATGAGCGATAGAGTTCTTAATATATTGTATCCACTCTGGTGAATATCCCTTCGAGTTGCGCGCATAGTATGACGGCAGGATTTCATTCTCGAATGTAGCATATATTTCATTCGCATCCAATTCGTCCTGATATGCCTGATTTGAATATGTACGCTTGTCAGTCAGACACCAGCCTGCATCCTTGCGATATCCTTCATACCACCAACCATCGAGTACAGAGAAATTCAACACACCGTTCATTTCAGCTTTTTCACCCGATGTACCGGAAGCTTCCAGTGGACGAGTCGGTGTATTCAGCCAGATATCGACACCTGAAATCAGGCGTTTTGCCAGACGCATATCATAGTTTTCAAGGAATATGATTTTTCCTAAAAATTCAGGACGACGCGATATTTCAACAATCTGTTTTATCAGCCCCTGACCTGCTCCATCGGCAGGGTGAGCCTTACCTGTGTACAGGAATTGTATTGGATATTTTTCGTTGTTAACCAATTTAGCCAAACGATCCAGATCTTTGAACAACAGGTGAGCACGTTTGTATGTAGCAAAACGGCGACCAAAACCAACAAGCAGCGCATCAGGATTGATTTTATCCACAACGGACAGAATAGCCGACGGTGCTTTCTGGCTCTTGATCCAGCCCTCTTTCATCTGCTCCTGTACATAACTGATCAGACGTTTTTTCATTGCCATACGCAATTTCCATATTTCTGCATCAGGTACACTGTATATGTTGTCCCATATTTCGTGATTCGACTGATCTTCATAGAAATTCTTATCGAATGTACGTTCGTACAGTTCCTTCATTTCCTTCGCTGTCCATGTAGGCATATGCACACCATTGGTTACGTGTCCCACATGCAGTTCCTCAGGGAAATAGCCCGGCCATACAGGCTGGAACATGTGACGGGAAACAATACCGTGCAGGTAACTTACGCCGTTGGCCTCAAGACAGGTATTCAGCGCAAACACACTCATACTGAATTTCTCTCCGCTACCCGGATGCTCGCGTCCCATATCTACAAAGTCCTGCCATGAAATACCCAGACGGGCTGGGAAACTTCCCATATATTTACCTAACAGACCTTCATCGAAATAGTCGTGTCCGGCAGGAACCGGAGTATGTACTGTATAAAGTCCCGATGCACGTACAACTTCCAGTGCCTGATTGAATGTAAGGCCTTCGCCTTCGATAAGGTCAAGCAGGCGCTGTACATTGATAAATGCAGCGTGTCCTTCGTTACAGTGATATATTTCTTTCTTGATTCCAAGTTTGTTCAACAACAGAATACCACCGATACCTAGCAGGTATTCCTGTTTCAGACGGTTTTCCCAGTCTCCGCCATACAGTTGGTGAGTTATCGGACGATCCCATTCGCTGTTCAGATCGATATCTGTATCCAGCAAGTACAGGCTAATACGGCCAACATTTACTTTCCAGATATTTGCATATACATCTCTGTCAGGATATGGCACAGCCAGAATCATCTGGTTTCCGTCTTCATTCAATACCGGTTCGATAGGAAGCTCTCCAAAGTTCTGAGGCTCATAGTTAGCCACCTGTTGTCCGTCAGGAGAGATAGACTGTGTAAAATACCCGTAACGGTATAGGAAACCTACACCCGTAAGGTCTACATGGCTGTCGCTGGCTTCTTTTAGATAGTCACCGGCCAAAACACCTAGACCTCCCGAATAGATCTTCAATACATGTGTAAAACCATATTCCATACTGAAATAAGCTACAGTTGTTTTTGAAGTATCGAATTTCGCAGACATATATGTTTCAAAATTCTTAATAACACTCTTCACCTTATTCATCAGTGTAGCGTCTTTCAGAATTTCTTCTATTCTTTCATAAGAGAGTTTTTGTAAAAAAACTACAGGATTATGTCCTGAATCTTTCCATCCCTGAGGGTCGAATTCTGCAAAAAGATCAGTTGCATCATTGTTCCATACCCACCACAAGTTACGCGAAATCTTCTCCAAAGGAAGCAATTCTTTAGGCAAATTCACCTGAGTGTAGGCACTTCTCCACGATGGAGTGTTTGAATAACTAGCTTTAATTCTCATAAATATTTTTGTTTAAACTATAGATTAATCTTACTTATAACGATAATGTTTTGCTGTTTGTTTAAATTTTTCTTAAGCTACAAATATAATGAATTTGAAGCACTTGATATTTATTTACACGTATAACTTACACTATATGAACTGCAATCGTTTGCATGAACTTTTACCCTCTTGCTCCGGCCTTTTTCAGTGCAATGGTGTAAGCTTCTTTGTAATATTGGTAAAAATGCGACCAGTCTGCTAAAGCCGCCCTGTCTAATGCTGCTTTCCGCAGAATATTTTCCTGTTCGTTGCTTTTGGTAGTCATTTCAAACACACGATTGCAGATATCTTCCGATACTTCGATAAAATTGTAATCGTCGCGTGTAAGCACCTCTGCTCCGTCGTCCATGCCCCTTTCATCACCCATCTTGCGCATCCACAGGCCAAATCCGGCTAATGAAGTAGTTATAGTCGGTACAGAGAAAGCAATACTTTCGTGCGGAGTATAGCCCCATGGCTCGTAATACGATGGGAATACGCTTACATCCATTCCTATCAGCAAATCGTAATACGGCACATCAAAAATACCGTCGCTACCGTTCAGATAAGATGGCACAAAGATAATTTTCACCTTATCTTCTTTCTTGTTCTCCATCTTCAGATAATTTATCTGATTCAGTATCGAATCATGATTCATATTGCGGAGCCAGTGAGTTATATGAGGATGGCTCAGTGGTGATGCAGTATTCTTCTTCGATTTCAGCCGTTCCTGCAAGTCGGCTCTCGGGCCGTCTATCCATGCGGGAACCATAATAAATGCAATCACATCCTTTTCCAGCTGTTTAATTTGCTCGAGGCGGTGCATTGCATCCACAAACACATCTATTCCCTTATTGCGATACTCGTATCGTCCGCTGGTTACCACCAGCAAAGCATCGGGCTGTATATCATATCCCAATAACTTTTCTGCAACATTGATCAGTTTCTTGCGGGCATCCAGACGTTTCTTTTCATGTGCCTCGCCTACCGGTATAAAATCTTTCTCGAAACCATTAGGTGTAACCAACGGATCGCGATGGATCAACTGCTTACATTCTCTGGCTGTAATATCGCTCACCGTAGTAAAACAATCGACCTGCTGGGCAGCAATCTTTTCTATGGAATGCTTTGCCTCCATATTCAGTTCGCGAGCCATCTGATCGCTATCGTAAGCCGCAAGATAATTGTACAACGGCTTTCCATTCCCGGCTATAGAGCGTCCGATAGAGGTAGCATGTGTAGTAAACAGTGTACCTATACGGGGCAGGCGGTCTTTTATATATAAAGCACCCATTCCGAGCATCCACTCGTTGAAGTGGGCTATCACTTTCTTGCTTTCCAGCTTATGATATTTATAGAAGCTTTCGATCACAGCACCGGTAGCATAGGCAAACATGCACGACTCGTCATAATCGCCGTACGCATTGAGCGAGTCTACACCAAACTTGCGCCACATATCGCCATATATCACATCTTTAACAGGGAAAAACTGATCGAATTTTACCAATATAACGACCGGCTCGCCGGGAACCAGCCAACGTCCTACCCTTACATTCAGCCTGTCATTCAGTATTGCTGTTTTTCGCCAGTTTTCGTATAGCTTCTTATCTTCCTTAAACCATGGGCTTTCGGATTCCTTCCAGACATCAGGTCCTATAAATATCGCGCGGTCTTTGCACATATCCTGCATCGACTTAGCTTTTGTAGACAGGACGGTATAAATACCACCGACTTTGTTACATACTTCCCAACTGGTCTCAAAAATATAATCTGGTGTGTAATCTGCTTTTATCATAAGCGTTTAACTCTTTTATCGTCTGGCTATTCTTTATAAATACTTATTAATTCCAGAAATTAATTAAGGTTTATCAGTATCTTTTTTAGTACCTTTGCCTCATCGTCCAAAAAGACGACAAAGATAGTAAAGATAAGAACTTAATAAAAATATTTTCCACATGAGTAGCAGAAGAAAATTGAAAAAAAACATAAATGAGCTGATGGAACTGCTCTATATCGACTGTCTGTTTTATAAAGTATATGTCGTAGATGCAGATAAAGACGCAGCCGATAAGGTAATGACACGCATAGCGGAAACTCAGGATGAATTGATAAAACGTGTGAGCGCTACAGAAGGAAAAGATGTAAAAGGCAGAGTTAAGGCTTATTATAAAAAACTGAGAACAGACCTGAAGGAGCAGGCCAATGCTATTGCAAAAGAAATAGCAGCATTGGGCAAATGAGAAGCTTCAGCAGATTTATACTCAACCTCATCGGATGGAAAATAACCGGTGAAGAAAATTTACCTGATAAGTGTGTCATCTGTGTAGCACCGCACACAAGCAACTGGGATCTCCCTTTAGGGTTGATCGTATACAAATCGATGGGGCGGAAAGCATCTTTCCTTATAAAAAAGGAATGGTTTTTCTTTCCGATGAATCTTCTATTTAAGGCGCTAGGCGGAATTCCGGTCGATCGTTCGCGGAAGACATCGCTCACCGAACAAATGGCAGAAATATACGCATCGAGGGATAATTTCCAACTGGCAATAACTCCCGAAGCAACACGTAAGCTGAACACGGAGTGGAAAAAAGGATTTTACTTTATAGCACAGGCAGCCAATGTACCCATTGTAGTAGCTGCACTGGACTATGGTAAAAAAGAAGCCGATTTCAAAAATGTGTTTTACCCTACCGGTGATGTCGACGCTGATATAGAAAAGATAAAATCGTATTATAAAGGTGTAGTTGCCCGTCACCCGCAGTATTTCTCTTTATGAGAAAATAAAACTTAGAGAATATGGAACAAGATGAAAAGTTAAGAATCAGTCTTGTACAATATGACATTGCTTGGGAAAACAAGCAAAAAAACCTCGACTACATACAAAAGACCATATCTGCACTTTCAGGTAAGACAGATATCATCGTACTGCCCGAAATGTGTACTACCGGATTTTCGATGAACAGCCACAATCTGGCTGAACCCAACGACGGCAATACAATCACTTCTATAAAACAATGGAGCAAACAATACAATGTAGCCCTCTGCGGTAGCTATATTGCCGAAGATAATGGTAATTACTACAATCGGGGTTTCTTCATTACTCCCACCGATGAGCATTATTACGACAAGCACCACCTGTTCAGAATGGGAAGCGAACCGCAGTATTTCTCGGCAGGAAACGAAAAGGTTATCTTTACTTACAAAGGATTCAACATCTGCCTGCTTATCTGTTACGACCTCCGGTTTCCTGTATGGGCACGCAATGTAGATAATGGCTATGATCTGCTTATCTATGTAGCTAACTGGCCTGCATCGAGGGCCAAAGTATGGAATGCACTGCTTACGGCACGTGCACTCGAAAACATGAGCTATGTATGTGGAGTAAACCGGATAGGAACAGACGGTAACCACCTCAATCATGAAGGTGGATCTAAACTTATAAATGCCAAAGGTGACGAGATTTCTGCCATCGGATTAAACCAAGAGCAGGTAGAAACTGTTTGTATATCAAAAGCCGAACTGGAACATTTCAGGGCAAAATTTCCGGTATGGAAAGATGCCGACCGATTTGAAATAATGTAAACTTATAAAAACATAAAAGAACAGATTATGAAAAGAATTCTAAAATCAGCAATATTATCAGTTGCTGTAATTGCTATTGCTTTGGCAAATCAGAGCTGTAACTCTGTCAAGCCTGTAGATAAAGCACAACTCGCAGGGTATTGGACTTTGAAATCGCTGAAAGGCGAAAATGCAGGAGACGCATTCAAAGGTGTAAATCCGGGACTACAATTCGATTTCGAGAATAATACAATATCCGGAAGCGGAGGTTGTAACAATTACTCAGGTGGATTCACACTAACTGAAAAGAATGAATTCTCAGCACCGAATCTGGTTTCGACAATGAAAGCCTGTTTTCAGGAAAACAAGGAGCCTCAGTTCCTTACTGCATTATCTACTCCAAACCTATCTGTTTCGGTAAGTGAAGCAGGCGAATTGATTTTCTCTCAGGGAGATGTAGTTGTACTGCAATTTGCAAAAGGAGAAGCTCCTGCTCAGAAATCTGCATCGGCTGACATTGTAAACGCTGAAAACCTGACAGGAAAGTGGAATCTTGTTACAATAGCTGGAGGCGATATGGCTACACTGTTTACCGATAAACAGCCGACTATGGAAATTGCAGCCGATGGTAAAGTATTTGGTCAGGGAGGATGCAACACATATCGCACATCTTACGAACTAAAAGAAAACACCATCACATTTAAACCTGCTGCGGCTACCATGATGGCCTGTCCGAGCCTTAAGGGAGAAGGAATGTTTACATCATTACTGACAGAAACTCCATTGCAGGCAGGACTGAACGGAGATAAATTGACTTTCTTCAAAAACGGAGATATCGTTCTTGAATTTGTAAAAGATACGACAGCAAAATAAGACATTATACATAAAATACAAAATGGCTGTATCCCATTGGATTACAGCCATTTTATATTTATTCTTATTTTTCCCCATTTTTGCTGTAACAAAAATGGGGGCTGTTACGTCTTAATATTCGAGAGCCGCTGAAAAGCGGTATCGGCCAAAGATTGCAAACTGTTTTGATTTAATTAAATAATTATGAAAAAATATGCCTTTTGTCTGATATCAGTATTATTGATGAGCCTGACGGGTTATTCCCAAAGCATCGATCAGCTACTCAAAAATGTATCAAAAATCGAGAACATAGAAAAGGTCAAAATCGGAGGTTTTCTGATGTCTGTTGGCAAAATGTTCGGTGGTGTAAATAATATGCCTTTAGCCAGAGGAGTTAAAACGCTTGAAGTCTATGATCTGTCCGATTGCAACGCTAATCAGAAGCAGGATATCTCAATACAGTTCAACCAGATAAAAGACAGTGACGGTTACGAAACACTGATGTATGCACGCGAAGATGGTGACGAAGTGCGTATTATGATAAAAAAGGATAAAGACCTGATAAGAGAAATGGTATTCCTTTGCATGGATAAGGCAGATCCTGCTATCATACGCTTTTCAGGCAAGATAAAAGAAAGCGATATTGCCGAACTGGTGAATAAATATAATAAATGATATAAACCTCTAAAAAAAGAGGGTGACAAAGACGAAAACAAAAAAGGAATAAGATGGATGCTGAAACTTTTAAAAAAGCGTTTCTCCCATATCATCAAAAATTATACAGAACAGCCTATCGTATCGTAAAAGACGCTGCCGGAGCCGAAGATATAGTACAAGATACATTTATGAAACTCTGGAGCAAACGCAACGACATGAAAGACGTAGATAATATCGAAGCATTCGCCATTATCATATTACGGAATACATGTCTGGATTATCTGAGAAAAACAAAGAACGATAATCATACCGATTACGATACAGATATACCCGAAACAGTTTTATTATCGAAACAAATAGAGTTACAAAGTGATGCAAACATAGTAAAGCAACTGATAGACAAGCTTCCCGAACAACAAAAAGAAATATTGATGATGAAACACTGGGAAGGATACTCTGATGAGGAAATAGAACAAATAACGGGTCTTAGTCCGGGAAATATACGGGTTATTCTGTCGAGGGCTAGAAAAACGATAAGGGAACAATTCATTAAATATGAATAGAAATGGATACTAACGAAATTAAGATATTACTGGAAGCTTTTTATAATGGTGAAACAAATCAGGCAGAGGAACAAAAACTGCTCGATTATTTCAACAGCGATAATGTAGCCGGAGAACTGCTTCAGGAAAAAGAATTATTCCTGAAGTTAAACGAGCCTGATACTATCGACTATCCACACAATTTGGAATTTAGATTAAACAATCTTATAGACGATTTGGCCCGGAAAGAATCAGTAAAGCCAGCACAGAACAAACGAAAACTGTGGTTATGGGCAGGAAGCGCAGCTGCGGGCGTTGCCTTACTGATTTCTGCCGGACTGTATATCAACAACAGAGCACAAGGAGTCGTGAGCCCAGATATAGCAGTTGCCGCTCCCGAAGACCGTATGAAAATAGAAGAAGCCCGTGAAGCGATCATCTTGCTGTCGTCAAACTTTAGCAAAGGTGTAAGCCAACTGGGAATCGTATCGGAAAACATAGATAAAACTCACGAAATACTAAACAAAACGATAAACTAGCAAAAGAAAAAGTCATGAAAATAAAAGCATTATTTATACTGATATTATTAATCTGCGGTGCTAACGTACAGGCTCAGGACAATATATTCGAGAAATTGTCTAACCATAAAGATGTGACTACCGTATTTGTATCGAAATCGCTGTTGAGCCTGATGCCTAATATCGATGCCGGAGGAGTAGACCTGAAAAGCCTTACCGAAAAGCTGGAACAACTGGAGATATACAACAGCAACGATAACAAAGGTGCGGCAAAAGTGATAAGAAAAGAAACCGAATCGCTGGCTAAATCGAAGACTTACGAGACTCTGATGACAGTGAAAGAGCAGGGCGAGAATATCACGTTCTATGCAAAAAAGGATAAGGACAGTGACAAGATCAAAGATTTAGTGATGTTTGTCAACAAACCGAATAATAAAGTCACCCTGATTCGTATCATGGGTAATTTCACACCAGAAGATATTCAGAAAGTAATAAACGGTACTGAAAAGAAGAAATAATTTTTCATTTATTATACTTAGATGGTAAATATGGAGGGCTTCGGGTAGTGATTATCCGGAGTCTTCATTTTTTAGCACCACCTAATAATTTGCGTTTCTTAGCTCTGTCTATCAGCCACATCACCAGCCAGTAAATAATGAGGAGTACAGGATATATGAAAAACACAAGATATGTATATCCATGCTGCCCCGATGCGTGCTCCCCTATTACCCAATCGGTAAGACTAAATAAGAACATATACAAAAGACAGAAAATAAACGGAACCAATATGCTTCCAATAACAACAACGGGTGAGATGCGCTTATGTGGGTTTGCTGTACGATAACGTAATATCAAATAAACATGTATTGCAGCCAGCAATACAAAAATAATAAAAGCATTTCCCGGTGTAGTAGTAGCCATAAACGACGCAAACCAACCTACATCAGGAGTGTACCACAATGAAAATTCATCCTGAGGCAGTTGCGCAAAATGCCATTGTTTTGCTCCGGTGAATTCTTCATCTCCACCCAGATCTATAGATACCGGACATTTTAGCGCTGAGGCGTCGATAGTGATACTCAGGTCACTAAAGGAGCGCCAATAACGGGCAGGTTCCAGATTGTAATGGAAACGATATTCCTTAACGGGA
This sequence comes from Dysgonomonas hofstadii, assembly GCA_040395895.1. Classification (GTDB taxonomy): domain Bacteria; phylum Bacteroidota; class Bacteroidia; order Bacteroidales; family Dysgonomonadaceae; genus Dysgonomonas; species Dysgonomonas hofstadii_A. The sequence continues at coordinate 16,709 of JBEBPN010000041.1, read as the reverse complement.
TTGCCCAAATATTCATTAGCTATCAATGTATATTCTACGCGTATTGTATGTTCACCTGCCGATAGATATGCTTCAAAATATTTCATCCCTATCAGATTGGGGATACTTTCCTGTGAATAGCGGAGATGATTGTCCAAAGAATCCTGCCATTGTAGGGCTTTGGGGTCTTCGTAAGTTGAAGGAACCGCCGATACAGGAATATGTATACCATCGACCCAAACCTTAAAATACTTAATATCTTCGCTTATACCTGTCCTTGCATCAAATACCAATGGAATCTGCTGTCCCTGCCTGTCGGATTTCACATTGTAAACTGCAGTAAACAACGCACTATATTCATCGATTATCTTTATTGTAAGCTGTTCACTCAGTATATCTATATCTTTACTCGAATATGCTTCCGATGTATTACTCATCCGAATATACGGAGAAGCCATATTCGCCGACACAGACAGCAGTATAACGAAGATTAGGGTTATAATAAATAGTAATCGTTTCATATCAGCTTACAAATAATATATTAACATTAAAGATAAATAATAATGCCCTGAATGAACAAGCATTCAAGGCATTATAGTATGTAAATCTCTTTTTATTATAGAAATTTAGCTTATTTCTTATCTTGCAATGCAGCAAAGATCAAAGCTTCGAGTTCATCGGCCAGTTCAGGGTTGTCTTTTACAACCTCCTTAGCAGCTTCACGCCCCTGAGCCAGTTTGGTTTCGTTATAGCTATACCACGAACCGCTCTTCTTGATGATACCAAGTTCGGCTCCCAGATCGATAATTTCACCTGAACGGGATATTCCTTCGCCATACATAATATCAAATTCAGCTTTGCGGAATGGAGGTGCCACTTTATTCTTAGCCACCTTCACACGTGTCTGGCTACCTTTTACTTCATCTCCATCCTTAAGTTGTCCGATACGGCGGATATCAAGACGAACAGACGAATAATATTTAAGGGCGTTACCTCCGGTTGTTGTTTCAGGTGAACCGAACATTACTCCGATCTTATCACGCAACTGGTTGATAAATATACAGGTAGTGCTTGTCTTATTGATGGCTGCTGTCAGCTTACGCAAAGCCTGTGACATCAGACGCGCCTGAAGCCCCATTTTGGAATCTCCCATTTCGCCTTCAAGTTCAGCCTTAGGTGTAAGTGCCGCCACCGAGTCGATAACGATAATATCAATGGCTGACGAACGAATTAATTGCTCTGCTATTTCCAAAGCCTGCTCTCCGCTATCGGGTTGTGATATCCAAAGATTTTCAACATCCACCCCAAGTTTTTCTGCATAGAAACGGTCGAATGCGTGCTCAGCATCTATAAATGCAGCTATACCTCCGGCCTTCTGCGCTTCGGCGATTGCATGTATAGCCAGTGTTGTTTTACCCGAAGATTCAGGTCCGTATATTTCGATCACTCTTCCGCGAGGATATCCTCCTACGCCAAGAGCTGCATTCAGTGCTATAGAACCAGTAGGTATAACGGCAATCTCATCGACTTTATCATCGCCCATCTTCATGATCGAGCCCTTACCATAACTTTTCTCTATTTTCTCCATCGCAGCCTGTAATGCTTTCATTTTCTCTGCATTAGGCGCTACCTTCTTTTCTTTTTCTTCTGCCATTATAATCCTTTTTCCGTTTGTTTATATTTAGTTATTTAATATCTGTGTAGCATGTTCCTTTGTCTTGATCTCTTTCGGCCCTATTACCTTTTCGATAATACCCGATTCATTGATAAGAAACGTTGTACGTATTGTTCCCATAAATTTTCGCCCCATAAATGACTTTTCGCCCCATACACCGAATGCTTCTACCAGCTTTTTATCTGTATCGGCAATAAGCGGAAAAGGCAACTGTTGCTTCTCAATAAATTTCTTATGCGACTTTTCATCATCCACGCTTACGCCTAATATCTGATAGCCGGCTTTGTGCAATGAAGAAAAGTTATCTCTGAAACTACATGCTTCGGCTGTGCAACCGGGTGTACTGTCTTTCGGATAGAAATACAGCACCAGTTTACTGCCTGTATAGTCGGAAGCTTTTACTTCTTTTCCGTCCTGATCGACGCCTAATATTTCGGGGATTTTATCTCCTTCTTTTAATGCCATAATGTCTAATTTTAATTATTCTCTCTTATTTAACCACAAACCATTTATCATTCTTCAACGGTACAAATGATTCCATTCTCTCCAGCAGATTTTCTATATTATCTTCTACAATAAGCAATTCTCTGTATTCTTCTTTCACGAATCCTTTTTCTATCATCTTTTCCGACATAGCGATCAGCGGGTCGTAATATCCTTCCATGTTGAGAATAGCAATGGGTTTTCTATGCAGGGACAACTGCGCCCATGTCAGCATCTCGAATAATTCCTCCATCGTACCGTATCCGCCGGGAAGTGCAATGATGCCGTCGCAGAGTTCGCTCATCAATGCTTTTCGTTCGTGCATAGTTTCCACTACATGCATACGTGTAAGGTCTTTGTATTCAAGCTCTTTTTGTTTCAGAAAATCAGGAATTACTCCGATCACTTCTCCACCTTCTTTGAGTGCACCGTCAGCCACAGCGCCCATCAGACCTACGCGAGCACCACCATATACCACACCATAACCTTTACGGACTATTGCCTGCCCCAACAATCGGGCTTGCTCTACAAAGATCTTCTCATTTCCTGACGACGAACCGCAAAATACAGATATATATTTCATTTATATTTATCCAATAATTATAATCATAAGCCTAACAAAGATAATAAATTATTATATACAAATTTTAGTAAAAAAAGTAGTGTTGAAAACTTTTGATGGGTTATCTTTGTCTAATAAGGTCGAAGACCTTTTCGATAACCGAACGGAGGTAATTCCGGGGTTCTTTATCAAACTCTTTTTTTACCATATTTAATACAAACAATCCGAAATGAAGAAATACTTTTACACGATTATCTGTTCCCTGCTCCTGTTGACAGGATGCCAGACTACACAGGTGAGCAGCAATACTCAAAAAGCAGACAGTTGGTTTAATGTAGCTTTGGCCGAAGATGTCGAAATATATACTGATACTGCCAGTATAAGGCACGAAGGAGCCTTGATGTATGCACGAGAAAAACGGGTCTACATAACCCCCGAAAGCAAAAAGCTGTATGTAGATAAAATACGTGCCGAGTATGTAAAAATGGGTAAACCCGAAAAAGCCGATAAATGGAACGATTTCAGCTATTGTATCTACGAATGTGAATACGAGTGCGTCAACAAACGGTTCAGGGTGCTGTCGGTCGAGGACTTCGATTCTGCCGGAAAAAGGATAGCCAAAACCATATCTTCGAAGAAACAGGTAAGATGGCTGAATGTGGATAACGAAACGGTGGGCGATTATACTTTCTTTTTCGTCTGCGACTACGGCCAATGATAAAGTATTTTAGAAGATTTTTCCTTATCTTTGTGACCAAATTGGGTTCAAGATGTTCGCTGTAACTATTTCATGGATCGCCATATCGATAGTCTTTTTATCTTTTGGCGATTTCCTAATCTCATTCTATAACAAATTTTGCAAGCAAAACGAGCGATACGGACTGACAGATACATTTCTGTTGGGTATGTGCTTTACGCTCATTCCTCTGAGTATATCTTCGATGTGGCTGCCTGCCAACAAGTATATACTTTTCGCGTCCATTATACTTAGCATTACTTACTGGATAATAAGAAGAGACCGCTTCAGAGCAGCTGCTACTAAAATCGGCAACAGGATAAAGCAGTTTTCAGTATGGCAGCTTTTCATCTTTGCCATACCTGTACTGAGTCTTATGGCCGTTATCCTGTGGCAGATAGGCACGCTAGATTCGCTCTTCTATCATCAGCAGAATATACGCTGGAACGAGGAATATGCCATAGTGCCGGGACTGGGTAATCTGGAACACCGTTTCGGGTTCAACTCCAATTACCTGCTATTGTCTGCCCTGTTCAGTTTCAGGTTTATATTCGGTGAATCTGTCTACAGCCTGCATGTACTGGTGCTTGTATATATTATCTGCTGGATTATTAAAGAGGTTATACAATCGGGTTACGAACTGAAAAGAATCGTATTGCTGATCGTATTCACAGGATACATATTTACATTCGGCTATTCTTTCACGGCAACATCGACCGATGCGATACCTAATGTTGTAGCATTTTATATTATAGCCCGTCTCCTCTTATATCCTGATGATCTCAAGAATAAACTATTGCTATTGACATTTATTCCGGTATCGCTGATTACATTTAAGTTGTCTATAGCTCCACTGTGTCTCATATCGTTGTATGCTCTTATCGTAGCATTCAGAAAGAAAGAGATCTGCGCACTCGTTTTTCTGATCACCATATCCTTTGCCGTTTCCGCCCTGTGGATGGCCAGAAATGTTATCATTACCGGATATCTGGTCTTCCCGTTCAATGCAATAGACCTGTTCTCTGTAGACTGGAAGATACCTGAATTTGTAATCGTTGAAGAACTGGACTTTATATACACCTGCGGTATCCGTACTTTCGGCGATATGTACTGGGTGCTTACCCATTGGGAATTTGTACCTCAGGTAATGATCAACTGGCTGGTATATGCCGCCTATATGAGCTCTTTTATCATCGCGCCGGTTGTTACAGTATATTGCTTCATAAAGAAGAGGTATCTGAATAAATCTTTCTATTTCATATTCTTGGTACTTGCTGCCATACTCGCCCTGTGGTTTAAAGGAGGACTCGATCCCCGATTTGCAGGTGGAGTATTGTTTGCACTGATGTACTATATAATGTTTATGGTACTCTCGGCTAAGAAAGAAATATCACTGCCTAAAACAGGAATTGCCGTTCTTTCTGTATTTGTGCTGATGCTAATATACTGGCCTATAGCCCGCACAGAAAGGTTTGCCAATATGTTTGCGCTAAAAGATGAAAAAGAAGGTGTACGTAATATCAGTACAGCCCTGTACAGACCTTTCTCTTATCGGGAATTGCTCAAATCGAAGAATGCCTATAAAGACGATTTCCATCTATATCATTTCAACAAGGATGTCTCTATATATATCAGTAAATCGCCTGAAGTACCGGACGGAAGATTCGTCAGCTTCGATGATCCGTTTCCATGTACGGTACTGAAAGAGGACGATCCGATGAAGTATCAGGACGTTAAAGATATAGAACCCAGAGGCTCCACGCTGCAAGACGGATTCAGACCAAAGAAATAAAAGAAAGGCTTTCGACCAATACCGAAAGCCTTTTTTATATATCCATCCGCTATTTTATTAGTGGACGGTATTTAAAACTGATCTTGGTTCTGGGCAGGAAGCGCTCCTGCAGGAAGTGGCTTACGGAAAAAGTCCATAAAGTTGCTAAATGAAGATTCGTAATATGCTTTGGCAAATAACTTGTCCGTCATCAATAAGCTCTCGTCTGTGTATCTGATCTTATTCGATATTACGATATTACATGTTTCGGGCGATGACTCGGAACCGTACCTCGAGCACGACTGCAAAAAGATAAAGAAACGGGCAACATCTTTTGCTTTAGACAATTTGTATTGCATTACCAGATATTGCTTTTTGAATACAACCGCATCTTTTTTCACCGGAGTATCCAATGTCTTTTCACACAGTTCTATCATATCCTGAAATGAATAACTGAGACTGGCCTGAACTATAACCGGAAACTTCAGCATCGACGATTTTTCCATATCCTGCATGACCTGTGTATAGTCATCTTTAGAAATCAGATAGTAGCTCTCGCCTGCATATTTCTCATACCTTACCAGCAATAAATAATTCTTGCGATGATAACTAAAGTTGCGAAGTTCGTAACGACCGACTGTTTCAAAATCGTACAGATGATTCTTATCATTTACCCATTCTCCTTCGGATGTGTAATACCATCCTTCAATACCAGAGAACACAGCTATAGGCTCCGACACCACCGCTCTTTCCTTCTCCTGACGGTCTGACAGCTCGTCCATAGGTTCTTCTGCATTTATAGTATCGGCATATTGCATATTCTCAACCGGTTGAACATCATTATTTATGGAGAAATCAGCAGCTTTACTTTCTGTCTTATCCGAAGGTTCACGATCTGTAATATCATCTTTCACAGCGGCAACGGCAGCAACCGGAACCGGAGTTACGGTATTGGCATCTGCTTCACGCACACTTACAAGAGTAGGTGCATCCAGACTAAATTCGTCTGTGTTTTTAACATCGGGTGCCGGCAATAGTATCTTTTCAAAATCGGACAGTTTAACTTCAAAGTAGCTACTTGCCAGACTTCCGCTCATAATAGATGTTTTCTCCGGAATACGGAAACGTACTACATCTTCATTGTCTACATGCTGTGCATTCATAGAGAAATCATACTGATCTCCATTCTTTGCAGCTATCGACTGAGCAATCTGGTTCATTAACTTTGTAGCTGAAAAATCGCTGTCACTATCCGACATATAACCGTATGATGTTGCATGTATAGTTAGCGTTTCCCCTTTTTTCTGTTTTACAGCGTCTACAATTTTCAGATATGACTGATCTGTCATCAGATAAAAATTGACACGCCTTTCTGTCTTTGAACTGGATACATACGCCGTATTCTCATAAAGAAGGGTATAAATGTCCTGATTACCGTTTCTCAGCAAGACGAATTGAAGCCATTTAAAGTTCTGAGGTACGGTGCTCAATGTTTGTTCATCCAGTTTAGTATCTGAAATAGCATTTACATTCGACATCCAATTACCGGAAATATCCTGTTTCCAGCCGGTAGCCGCACGAAGTTTTTCTGATTGCTTTTCTATTTTCAGATTGCCTGTTGCCGCCGATCGGCTCTGGGCTGATACTTTACAGACCAAACATGTAGCTAAAGCTATTAGCAAAAGAAGATTGATGTGTTTCATAATGTTAGTTTGTGTTTTTATAACGACTCACTCGATCTTTTTCCCGAAAGGGACAAGAGCCAAGTGAATCAGTTTAAAATGTTGTTTTCCAAAAGGAATGCCTATAATCGTAATACAGAACAGAAGCCCCCAAAACAAATGAGTCAGGGCAATCCAGAATCCACCTATAATAATCCAGATAATATTCATAACAAGGCTAAGACAACCCGAAGAGCTTTCGTCTTCTACTATCTTGCTGCCAAAAGGCCACAGTGCCAGTATCCCCATCTTGAATGCCTGTATACCGAATGGAATACCTATAATTGTAAGCATCATCAGAAAACCCGAAATAAAGTATTCGAGAGCGATCATAAATCCTCCGAAAACAACCCAGATAATATTTCCTAATGTTTTCATATGCCTTCTTCTGTATAATTAAATTTGACAAACAAATATAGTAAAAATATATAATGAGATTTACATACAATCTCTTTTTTCATTTAGAGCATACTCGTGGGGACGATTTTAACTAAAAGCTGACAACCAACGGTCACAGGAGTGGAACGTATGTAGAATTACAAATTCCCGATATGTAGGGGGGGGGATTATTATCCGCCCGAATACGAGAACAATGTATCTAAAAACGGGCGGATGATAATCCGCCCCTACAGCAAACCCAGATATTTTAACTAAAACCTGACAAAAATTACAAGTTTACCAGTCTTTAGTTTTAGCTACACTTAGTTCCGCTGAACGATGTTTCTAGCTTGCTAGTTTAAATCCCCTTTTTTGTAGGGGCATCCCTTGTGGGTGCCCGCTCGCACAATAATCAGGTAGGAACAAGCCGCTGCCCCTACAGCGAATACACTAAATTTTAACTAAAACCTGACAGACCTGACAAGTTTAACGGTCTTTAGTCTACTGGCTTGCTAGTTTAAAGTTTCTTTTTCCCAGTACACTGGAACTCTAAGAACTAGTATACCAATTCTTAAATATTAAATCCTTTAAATCAACAGTTATTCAAAGATCACCATCACTGTCACATCAGTATATCCGATAATTACCACATTGACATAGTATAGATAATTTCATTCAGTTTTCATTACGATGAATTCTTTTAATAAAAATTTATTCGTTATTTTGCATCAGATAAACATACTGGCCTATTAGCACCATAATATTAAAACGCGATAATAAGATTCTTTCTTTTAGTAAATGATTTCATGAAAAGATACCTTTACCTCACAATATCCGCTACTTTGCTGCTTGCAGCTTTTGCATACTGTACACCATACAACAGCGACAAAGCAAACATGCAAATGATACAGGGACGATGGATGCTCGTAGATACACGCCATGCAACAAAAAAACTGGACACTGTTTATATCGACTATAATAAACAGCAGACATTCATTGTTTTCGACAAGAATACCTTTACACAGTATATGCCGTATCTTAGCGATACGGTCAATCTTACCTTTACCATACACGACTATGTTCTCAGTCTGAATAACGACAGCACCCGTAACAACAATTTTGGTATTGTAACTCTGACAGCCGATTCACTTATCCTGCAAAACAAAAGCAGCATCCGCAAGTATAAAAAAATAGAGCAACAGTAAACCGGTTACCATTGCTCCTATATTAATTTTGCTTATGTAGATTATTACTCTACACGAGCTATATCAAATTCATACTTTACAAAGACGGTTACGTCCTGATCGTAGCGTGTCTGCTTGAGATCGATAAATTTACCATTGCCCCACGATGTCACCCACATATAGAAACTTTTATCCCCTACTTCTACCCCATCGTAAATCGGAATAAAGTTGATAACATCGTCTACGATAACCAGTCTGTGATCTCTATCCACCCATACATCTTCTTCAGAGTCGCGAGAAGTCATTATACAGCGGGGAGTGCCATTATTATCTTTATAGAACTTATACTTTGCACCTTTTAATATCTTGGTTATTCTTAGCGACTCTGATGTGTTGAGATCCGGATTATAGTACCTACAAGAGTTTATCTGCCAGCTACCGGTAGACATATCATCAAAATCGATCACTACCTTTGCCGGATTCACGCCACTGGTCGAAGTAGGTGCAGTTTTCACATTTCGGTAAGCATACGCGTCTGTCACCAAAAATGGTGTTCCATCCTTTGTACGACCATTATATGCTCGATCCCATTTTATTATACCGGGAGTTTTTTCTATTTCCGTAGCACGTCTCCATGTAGTAGTATCATCTCCTGTATAGTGACTTTTCCATTTGAAAAGAACCGAATCTTTACGGGTACAGAAATAACCTAATTCAATCTGCTCCCCTATAGGATTTTTTGTTCTGAAACGATATATATAACGTTTATCGGTAGGATGAACTGTCCCATCGTCAAAGAATTCTGTTCTGAAACCATCGAGTGCTATAAGGCGGAATCCCGGATATACCATCTGGCTACCGGTTCCCGGCCTGGATATCAACGCTTTTGACGAATAATATCCTTCCCACTCCCCAAACAAATCTAATGGCGGAATTGTATCGGGACGTTCGACTTCGACTGGAGGTTCGACTATTACTTTTTTTTCGTCGCTATTATTGGAACAGCTTGCAAAGCCGAGTGTCAGCAAGGCTATAAATAAAGTATAAAAGATTTTTCTCATCGTTTTGTAGAATGAACCATTGTGTAAAATTAAGGTGACAAAGATACGCATTTATGTATCAACCAATATAGATAATGTCCGTTTTTTATTATATTAAAGAGTAATTCACATATTTAACTACTCATATAATCGCTTCGTTACAATAAACGGAAGAATCGTTCAAATATTGTCTGTCAGAAAAAGGATTCATCTTTTCAGTATTATTTTATACTCGTAATCATAGTCTATAACGGAGACTCTCAATTCATCCTCCGATTTGGAAAGGACTTTCAATATGAGTTGTTTTGCAGGTTGTCTGGTTGCTCTTTTATTCAGATAGTCACGATAGGATATTATTACCGAATCGCCTTCTATCGCATATTTACCGGTGATATTGAACAGGATAACACCCTCCGAAGCCTCTCCTTTATGAAACACCATATTATCTCTAAAGATATAGGTATCGGGAAAATCCCCCGTCAGGCGCACGCTGTCTCCCTCTATCCGCCCCCACTCTATCCATCTGCCGGAAATATCCTCCATCGTAACAGCACTCTGGGAACTTACATAAAGAGGGAAGCTCAGTAATAAAATAAGTATTGTGACAAGGTTCTTTTTCATATCTGTTTCTGTTTGTTGAAATTATTGTAATAAAGATATTATAAATACGGATTATCTTTCAAAGACAAGGTGCATATCTTATTTCAAAATATACACCCCATCCATTTCCATACCCAAATCTTAAAACACTTATCTTGTCCGTCCCGAACTAGAAGCTAAGCGGTAATCGCTGCTTTTTGCGGATGAAGAACGGCTACCCGATTGATTGTTTCCGCTTCTTTCCCTGCTCGAGCTTTTAGGAGAGCTATAGCTGCTATTACTGTTGCTTCGACTTCTTTCCTGACGAACATTTTTATTTTTGTTGTTATCGGCTCTGCTATTACTTTTGTCCGAGCGATAACTGTTATTGTTCTTATTATTATCCTGACGATAGTTTTTTTGATTGTCCGGTCTGTAATTGTTATTATCGCGACGGCTATCATTAGATTTATAATTATTAGAATAGTTATTGTTTGTACGGCCGTTGTTGTAACGATTATCACCTCTGTAATTATTCGATCTGTCGTTTGAATACCAACTAACCCTGTTATTGCGGCTGACATGGTAACGATTGTCGCGGCTGTCGCGTATCACTACCTGATTGCGATGTCCCCTGTATCTTGCATAGTCTCTGTAGTGAGCGCTATGGTATCTCCAAGGCTGGTTTACATTCAATACTACTTTATATAATCCGTACAGGTCGTAGTGGCGATATGCGTATGGCAGGTAGCGTGCCGAGATCCAGCGGCCTCTGTCCATGTAGTAAAACATTCCTACATTCACATCGTAGTAACAGTCTATATCAGGGAAGTAGTAATATCCTACATAATCGTATCCTACGGGTCCCCATGCCGGTTGACGTCCTATATTGATACTTATATTTATGCTTTGAGCCTCAACTGTATTGTAGAAAGAAGTAGCTCCAAGTAATAATGCAAATACTAATAAAAACTTTTTCATAATGTTAAGTATTAAAAGGTGAATACTCAATTTTTCATCTCTTTGTATCTTTGATGTTATACATGACAAAAAGATTAATCGACACCCGCGTCTTTAACTTTAATTAACCAGACAAACTTATTTATATCTTTTATCCGCCTCAGGAATAATATTCTTTCCGTATAGATAAAATAAATGGAATTTGTTAAATAAATTTCCGGGTGGAATTCTTATATTCGCATTTAGTATCTACCTTAATATTAATAACATTAATACTAGAACATTATGGATCAGAAATTTTGTCAGAGTTGTGGTATGCCCTTAAAAACCAACGAAGACCTAGGAACAAATGCCGACCAAAGCCCAAATCAGGAATACTGTCATTATTGCTTCAAAAACGGAGAATTTACAGAAGACCTCACAATGGACGAAATGATAGAACGCTGTGCTCAGTTCGTTGATGAATTCAACAAAGATTCGGAACAGAAATTCACAAAAGAAGAAGCTATTGCACAGATGAAGCTGTACTTCCCTCAGCTTAAACGCTGGGCATAACACGAATAAAGCTTAAGAACAGCAAGTCGGGCGATTCGCATTATTTGGCTTGTTGTTCTGTTAGCTATTACTCCGGGACAAAAATCAATCGGGTAACAATACTATATTTCTTCAAACTCTCTGGCGTATCTTACCGTACCTTTTACATCCGATAAACCGCCATCGACAAGCTCTACTCCCATAAAGGCATTTGCAGGAACATTAAACGGAGCTTTTATCTGCCATTTGGTAGTCGGCTCGAATCCGTATCGCGGATAATAATCGGCATGTCCCAGTACAATTACCGATCGGTATCCCAGTTGCTTTGCCCTCTCCAATCCATAGCGGATAAGTTTACTGCCTATGCCCTTTCGCTGCATATCAGGACTTACTGCTATCGGAGCCATAGCAAGGCTTTCAACCTTGGCATCGTTATTCTCTATGTCGATCTTTGTAAATAATATATGCCCCACTACTTTAGCGTTGAATGTAGCCACCAATGAAAGATCGGGAATAAAGGCATCACTCAGTCTCAACCGGTCTACCAAACGGGCTTCTTCTTTTCTGTCAAATGCACTGGAATTAATGTTATAAACAGCCGGAAAGTCGCAGGCCTCCTCCCGCCTTATTTCTACCTCTAAGTTTTTATCATCCATAGTCACAGGGAATTACAAGGTCACTAAAGGTAAGGATTATAAGCCGTATAAAAAAGAAATATATGTGAAACAAACTTATTAAATCAGGAAAGAATTGCTATTTTATCTTAAAAAGAACTACCTTTGCGCCAGAGTTAAAACTAAAAAGATTTAGGTACACAAACTAAAAATTTGAATCAGTTATGAAAAAATTATTCTTTATCCTGTTTACATTAGGAGCAGTATTTACATTCACAGCTTGCGGTAGTGATAATGATGAACCGATAGATTACACTTTGCAAGACAACACCCCATTGGTTGGATCATACAAGGGTACATGTAAAGTTGAAGTTACAGACATTGTTAGACCAGCAAAAGAATATGCTGAAAGCTCAGTAAAATTAGATAGAACAAGTGATGCTAAAATTCTGACATTGGAAACTACTCAATTCGGACGTGTTCTCGATAGCAGACTAACTAACTTTATGAACACTACAGCATACGATGCTTACACTTTCGATATGAACAATTTTAGTTTAAGCAATTTTACTGGTACAGCTATACCAGCCTATGTTAATGAGTGGTTCAGTGAAGACTTTACTGAAATCGATAATGTTAATATAGTTTTATCTGGGACTACTGCTAAATACATTATTTCTTCTAAAACTTTGGACTTTGTTTATAATGGAAATCTGGAACTTAAAGGTAAAGTAAATGATGTTGAAAGAAATGTTACTTATAAAATAAAATATACTTATTCTGTCGTTAAACAATAACTTTAGCTATAGAAAAATAGAATAGAATATACTTAAGAGGCTTTCCCAAAAGCCTCTTTTTTTTATCTATTTAAAACTAATAATACTTCAAAGAACGCAGGCCATTCATAAAGCACATCAATATCACATAGAAACATTATATATAACTTTATGTATCATTTTGTTTCATTATAAAAAATTTATCCTTACTTTTGTATCGTGATTTAAGGTTATTAAGATTTTTATTTAGACATACGCAAAGAATACCATGATATACGAATGGGAATTCTTTGCTTTTTTTATGTCTTTTTTTACTAAAGATTGTTTTATCAAAAAAAATTAGGTTATGAAAAGGTTATCAATTTTATTCGCTGCTGTACTGCTTTTCAGTATCAGCTCTTACGCTCAAGATGGGGATGAATACAACGTTCTGTGGAGCTTGAATCAAAAATCTACACAGGGCACAGTTACTGACTACGTAAAAGCAAGTCCGGAACAATCGGAACAACTGCAAAAAATATTTTACGATTCAACTCAGCTACTGGTAAATGCTTTGACTGACAACAACAAAAACGACGCTCAGAAAGCATTGTATTACAACATCGCCAACGTGAAATCGGTATTGTCTCAAAAACAATTCAGAAAATATCTTGAAATTCTGAATATGACATATCACGAACAACAAGAAAGCTTCACCTCAATGGTAGACAAAAAATAAACCATTTAAGTATTCTTTGATAAAAGACGGATCGCTCTCGATTCGTCTTTTGTTTTTTCAGAACAGCCCTATCCCTTCCTTATAAGTCTTATACTTTAGTTCGGGCAGAAGTTCCTGCCGCATACGGCTCGTATCACCGTAATACGAAACCATCCCTATTTTCACAAAATCACGTGTCAAAGGACTTCTCGTACCAAACAAAGCTGAAAACAGTTCAAATCCTCTGGCAGCGGTCATTATCATCCACACAGGCATCCTCCACGGCTTATGATTCCCCTTATATACTGTTATATCATCTAGAAATTCCTGCAAAGTCTGCACTCCTTCATCACCCACATGATAAATTCCCCTGACATCCGGCTTCAGAGCGGCAGCAATAGTAGCATCCACAAAATCGGGTTTCGATATCAGGTGTATTTCCGTTGTTTTTTTCCATACACCGAGCAACCAATGACGGGCAAACCATTGTCCGGCATCTATCATCAATATTCCTTCGCCGTATACCATACCTACACGCAACGATACCGCTTCAAACCCATGCTTATCTCCATACTGAAAAAGAAGTTTTTCCTCCTCTAACCGCGTACGGGCATGTGCAGATTCGGGATTACCCGAAAGTACCCCCTTTGCCGGATTTTCGGGTGTACATTCACCCTCTACATGCGGAAAGCTGATAAGGATGACACGCTTAACCTTTTGCCTGACGGCTACAGTCAGCAGATTCTTAAAATATTGTGTATTGGTTACCGGCAAAAATTTCTCCGGATTGGCTTTAAATAATATTCCGGCAAAATGGACAATTACATCTACACCCTTCAGGGCATCGAACAATGTCTCTTTTCTTGCCAGATCGGTTCTGAATACCGATATATTGTCTTTCTCCTTTAAATCATCCGATACATCTTTAGTGTGAATGAGCAGATTAAGATTTACGTCCATATCTTTCATACCTTGTGCCAGTAATCCGCCTAAATTTCCGGCAGCACCCGTTATAGCTACTCTTGTCATATCTTGTATATTTTGTGTTGCTAAAATAAGGAATAAATCCCATCTAATCAATTCTGGCTACGTTTTTCCATACAGATAAAGTTCTCCGGTTTTCATAACAACAATATGCTTATAAACGACAAAGCGCAGATATGATACCTGCGCCCTGCTTATATAATAATAGACTTATTTATTGTCTGTTGTCACTTTCAGTGTTACTTCTATATTGTTGCGTGTAGCATTGGAATACGGACACATCTGATGTGCTTCTTTTACCAGCTCTTCGGCTTCCTGCTGACTGATACCCGATATATGCACATCCATCTCCACAGCTAGTTGAAAACCGCCGCCCTCTATCGTACCGATACTTACTTTGGCTGTCACTTCGGGGCGTATCCTTATCTTCTTGGCAAGCGAAACATGACTCAACGCACTGCCGAAACATGCAGAATAGCCGGCTGCAAATAGTTGTTCGGGATTGGTATAGTTTCCACCGGGACCACCCATTTCTTTCGGAGGTCTCACCTCAAGGTTCAATACTCCGTCCGAAGACTTCACACTCCCGCTCCTACCTCCTACCGAGGTAGCCACTGCTGTGTACAATTTTTCCATAACTTTCGTATTTAAGTAAACTTTAATGTTATTATGTTAAAACAATATCAAAATGAGGATTGTTCATAGAGTAAGATAAACTACTGCAAAGAACCGATTCTGCCTTAATAAAGAATATATATTTCCGAAAACGGCTGAAAATCTTATCTTTGTATATATTGAAAATTAATTGAGCATGATACTAAATATACAAAACGAAACCGCACAACTGAAAACTGTCGTATTAGGACAACCCTATTCACTGGGAAAAGAGCCGTCACTGGAAGAAACCTATGACGCCAAGTCGTACGAATCGGTTCTGAAAGGAACCTATCCTGTAGAAGAAGACATTGCAACGGAGATGACAGCCTTTGAAAAGGTATTCCTCAAACACGGTGTAGAGGTACTGCGCCCGCTTATACTACCTAACTGCAATCAGGTATATGCCCGTGATGTGGCATTCGTGATAGATGACAAGATCATCACATCGAACATCATACCCGACCGTGCCGATGAGCAGGAAGCCTATGCCCCTATATATAGCGAAATAGCATTCAACAAAATATATAATCTCCCCGAAAAAGCACATGTAGAAGGCGGAGATGTAGTACTGTACAACGATACTATATTCGTAGGCACATACACGGAGCGCGACTATCCCGAATATAAGACTGCCCGTACCAATGCTTATGCAATCGCTTTCCTGAGAGAACTGTTTCCTGAAAAAACCTTCGTTCCGCTCGAACTGGAAAAGGACGATACCGATCCGCGCAAAGGAATCCTGCACCTCGACTGCACTTTTATGCCTGTCGGTAAGGATAAAGCCATCATATACAAAGGCGGATTCAAGGATATAAACGACTACCAATTCCTTGTAGACTTCTTCGGCAGGGAAAATGTATTCGACATCACACGCGAAGAGATGTACTATATGAATACCAATGTATTTTCCATATCGCCTACCGTTGTTGTCAGCGAAGAACGTTTCACCCGCCTCAACCAATATATGTGCGATCAGTGGGGCTTAACTGTAGAACCTATACCCTACTACGAAATATCGAAAATGGGTGGGTTGCTGCGTTGTTCTACATTGCCTTTGGTGAGAGAATAAATTAACAGCTAACATAAAATTGACGGTCATGTAGGGGCGAATTGCATTCGCCCGCAGATTGGCTAAACGTGCGTATGCAATTCGCCCCTACCAATACCAATTTTAACTAAAACCTGACAAAGCTGACATTATTTCCTTCTTTTTTACGGTTGACCGTTAAATGCTGTGGGGTCTTCTTTGTCTTTGTTCGACCATACGCCTGTGGCATATTTTTCGTCTATCATCTTCTGGCGTTGTTCCCAGTAGCCGGGTGAGCGCATGGCGAGGATGCCGTCGGCGGTCTTCTGGTCGGGGACATTTATGATCAACG
>JBEBPN010000040.1:0-34173 GCA_040395895.1 Dysgonomonas hofstadii | reverse complement strand
TTACAATATTTGAAAATAATCCTCTTTTTATTTGGATTACAACATAGAAGATTTTCCCCGTATCAATAAGCAATACTTCAAAATTGTATCGGAGACCGACTCTACAATAGTTGTTAACGCTATTCTTTTTGGTGATATTGACTGGTATAAAGATGAGAACGGACAATATAATTTAGTAGACCAGAGCAAACGGCCTTTAGGAATAATAACTTACTGGCGCGAACCGAAAGCAGAATCTGATCAAAAAAAGTAAACTAAGTTCTTTCATTAATAATGAAGCTATTCCCCATCCTGATAACTATTTTTGGATTACTGACAGGTAATATATCTGCCATTTCGGACACAGTCCCGAAAACAGGCAGGCAGATGCCCGACGGTGCAATACCGTTCTATAGCTTCAAAAATAATGTTATACTCAATGGCTTTGTCAACGATACCATTCCTATAAGAGCAATGCTCGATCTGGGTGCCAGAGGAATGGCCGCCCCTGAATGGCTGAGGCAGGATATAGAACACAGGAAGAAGACAGAGCCCGTGAGATTTAAGGTTGGTGAATGGCAAAAAACAATGTATGCCACTTTTATGAATGCCGATAGCCAGTTCTTGCATTGGTACGGAGAAGATTGTATATTGCTGGGATGGGATTTTTTTAATCGGCGTATTATGGAGGTCTCATATAATCGCCACTATATAAGGGAGCTAAAACCTGTAGAACTAAGCAGTTTGCAGGGATATGACAGTATCAGGTTCGAGAATAGGGGAATGCGTCTGCTGATCCCTACTACAGTACATATTTCGGGTAAAGTAATTGAAGGTAAATGCTGGATAGACACAGGGCTCAACGGAACACTTTTCTTCACATACGACATACTCGAAAAATACGATCTGGACACAAGTAAGTCGAAAGCCGGCAGGGCTAAAAATCTCGATACGCACCGCACGAAAATAGATATACTGAAATCCGATTCTATCCGTATCGGTAACAGTGTGCTGACAAACAGAGATGTTTTCTTTTCCGAATCGGAATGGTTTGTATTGAAAGAAAACGATATGTATATAGGCCTTTTGGGAAATCAGTTCTTCAAAAACTTTTCGGTCATATTCGACTTCCGGAAAAACAATCTTTATCTGAAACCTGTTGAAGAATAGGCGCTGCAATAAGTGAAAATGGTGATAAGGTTTTGTATCTTTACATTATTTTATTACAGATTTATCTATACTATTTTAGTAAGGGATAAGCGAAGAGTGAAGAATAAAAAGTAACAAGAATAAAAATGGTGCAGATGTGTTACTTTTGTTACCTTTTGTTATTCGCAGTTGTTTGTTCTGTCAGGTTTTAGTTAAAAATATATGTATATGATGTGTGTTTAATAAAGGAAACCACCGAACAAAATAGATTCTGAATTATAAAAATATAAACGAATGAAAAAAACAGTATTAATTGCTATGACAGGATTTTCCATGTTGTTGGCGGGCTGTGGTGGACAAAAGCCTGCGCAGGGTGAAGCAACTGCTACACCCGATACCGTTCCCGCCGATTTTGTATACGAAGTCGATGCTTTTGCCGATTTACAGATATTACGTTATTATGTTCCAGGTTTTAATAGTCTGACTCTGGAACAAAAAGAACTTGTATATTATCTTTCGATGGCTGCTCTTGAAGGACGCGATATTCTCTTCGACCAGAACAATAAGTATAATCTGGCTATACGCCGTACACTGGAAGCTATCTATACAAACTATAAGGGTGATAAGAATACTAAGGATTATAAAGAATTTGAGGTGTATCTCAAACGTGTATGGTTCTCTAACGGTATTCACCACCATTACGGTGAGGAGAAGTTCCTGCCGGGATTCTCTAAAGAATTTTTTGCCGAGCAGGTGCGTGCTTTATCGGATAGCTTGAGCCCTGTAAATCAATATAATATGGCTCATCCGTCATTCATGACTACAGATGAATTCATTAAATTGCTGACACCGGTTATGTTCGATGCTAAAGTAATGGCTAAAAAAGTGAATCAGTCGGGTGGCGATCTTATTCTTACTTCTGCCAATAACTATTATGGAGACAATGTAACCCAGAAAGAAGTACAGGAATTCTACGGAGCCATGAAAGATACAACTGACCAGACTCCGATATCTTACGGATTGAATAGCCGCCTTGTGAAAGAGAATGGTAAATTGGTAGAAAAAGTATGGAAAGTAGGAGGCTTATATTCACCTGCTATCGAACGAATTGTTTACTGGCTCGAAAAAGCACAGGGTGTAGCCGAGAATGACAAGCAAAAAGAAGTAATCACAAAACTCATTTCATATTACAAATCAGGTGATCTGAAAACATTCGATCAATATGCAGTTGCATGGGTTGAAGACCTTGCCTCACAAGTTGACTTTGTAAACGGATTTACAGAAGTGTATGGCGATCCATTAGGAATAAAAGCCAGTTGGGAATCGATAGTGAACTTTAAGAATGTAGAGGCTACTAAACGCACCGAGATTATCAGTACAAATGCACAATGGTTTGAAGATCATTCTCCTGTGGACAAACAGTTCAAAAAAGAGAATGTAAAAGGAGTAACAGCAAAAGTGATCACTGTGGCTCAACTGGGTGGTGACTGCTATCCGGCTACACCTATCGGTATCAACTTACCGAATGCTGACTGGATACGCAAAGATCACGGTTCAAAATCGGTAACTATCGAAAACATCATGGAAGCCTACGATGCAGCCGGAGCACACACCGGATTCAATGAAGAATTTATGTGGTCGGGCACAGAAGTAGAATCCATTAAGAAATACGGATTTATTACCGATGTACTGCATACAGACTTGCACGAATGTCTGGGACACGGTTCGGGTAAATTATTGCCGGAAGTAGATCCTAATGCTCTGGGAGAATTCAGCTCTACCATAGAAGAGACTCGCGCCGACCTGTTCGGATTATATTTCCTTGCTGATGCGAAGTTGCTGGAATTGGGTATTATTCCTGATGCGGAAGCTTATAAGGCCGAGTATTATAAATTTATGATGAACGGGCTGATGACACAGCTTGTACGCATAGAACCGGGTAAAGACATCGAAGAATCGCACATGCGCAACCGTCAGCTTATAGCTAAATGGGTTTATGAAAAAGGTAAAGCCGACAATGTAGTGGAGTATAAGGTGAAGGACGGAAAAACATATGTAGTGATAAATGATTATACAAAACTGCGTACTCTGTTTGGTGACTTGCTGGCAGAAATACAACGGATAAAATCGGAAGGAGACTTCAATGCTGCGAAGAAGATCGTAGCCGACTATGCGGTAAAAGTAGATCAGAAGTTACATAAAGAAATTCTGGAACGCTATGCGAAGCTGAATATGAAACCATACAAAGGTTTTGTAAACCCTGTATTCGAGCTTGTTCAGGATAAAGAGGGTAAGATCACTGACGTGAAAATATCATATACCGAAGGCTATGCAGAGCAGATGATGCGTTACTCAAAAGAATTCTCAACATTGCCTACATATAACGATTAATACAAAATGTATATATTAAAAGAGGTTGTCCGAAAATTATATTTAGGCAACCTCTTTTCTTATATTTGTATATTACATCAAAACTTACACACAATGAAAAACGCAAATCTATTTGATACACAAAGTGACAGATCTGCTATTATAACCTTGTCTGATAAAAAAGTAATAACAGAATCTATTAATAAAGGAAAATCGAGGATCGCAGAAAAGGAATTCGCATCAGAAGAGGAAGCTTCCAAGCAGTATGAAAAGAAAAGATGGGAATTGTTGAAAAAAGGATATGTTGAACGAAATAATACAAAGGAACCGGGTACTCCTGTGCTTCATTGCCTAGCCGGACTGGGCTATACCGGAGCGCTTTCTTTTGAGGATACTCCCGATGGAATCTATATATACAAACATGGATGGTTTAATACGGCTAAAGATCAGAAAGATTTTTTATTATTGATCGACAGGGAGGGAAATCAAAAAGAGACAATAGACCTACCTAAGATCTTAGCTTGGGATATACGCTATTGTAAAGACGATAACAGCCTGCTTATGGATATAGATCATTATATATATAAATACAGTTTAGCTGATAAGAAATTTACGGCATATACATCCACACTCAATCGTTCGGTCAGTTTTATTTCGGTAAGTGATAATAATATTGCTTACGGATCACATCCTAAGTTATTTATAAAAAATAAATCAGCAACGCTTGAGAAGGATTTTGATGTCGAAGTAATCAAAGGCTCTATTCCTTTTTGCGCAGGATTGTCTAAGAATGGAAAAATACTGGCTTTTCATAATAAAGAAGGTGAGATACAACTAATTGATACACATGCATATCAACTCGTAAAAACGATTCAAGGAGAATTTCGTATGATAGACGAGTTGCAGTTTGTAGACAATGATAAAACTTTAGTTGTGAGGGAACAATATGGTAAATGGTGTTTACATTATTTCGATGTAGAAGAAGGAATAGAATTGTTTTACCCGGAACTTATTGTCCCTGAGTTTTCCCCGGTTATATTCTCATTTTGTTTTAATGCAGATGAATCACTTTTGGTACAACTTCACAGAACAAAAGCCTATGTTTTCGATTATAAAAATAAAAAACTTATATATAGCTTCACACTCGAACATTGTGTAAAGAAAGCTGAGGCTAAATTTGTAGGTGATATGTTGGGTGTAAGAACAGACTACGGCTGCTTTAGCTTGTACAGACTCTAATAATTAATTATATATAGCTTCTTTTAGAATAACTGAAATTTCAGTCCGAAGGATAAGCGCAGATAATCGTCAGGCTTCAGGTACTTATTTGTAAATGCACTCACCATATACAAGTCGTTGGTGCTGAGCTCGTAGAATGCAGTAATCGACTTGGCAAAGAAGCGTTTGTTTTCAGGAATTCTGTATGTAATGCGCTGGCCTACATATATGTTGAAGCGCATTTTTGTAGAGAAGGAATAATAGTCGTTCGGGTATTTATCCGGCTCACTCACCCAGAAGTCGCCGTCGAAGATTGTATTTATATACAGTCCGCAAGCAAGCGGATCTATCGAAAAGTTCTTTCCCAGATACTTGTTCCAAGGAATGAAGTTTTGTTTCAGGGTAAAGGTTATTTTCGTTTTACTGGTCGAATATTTGGGTAGGAATCCAAACAAAACGTCCGTTTCCCATTGGTTATTCTTTCCATAATCCCATCCGGCGCCGAAAGACAATAGTCCCATGCCACCCGCATACTGTATCTTGGTATGTGTCGGTATCAGTCTGTTCCACTGATTTTGATATTTTTCAACTCTTTTCTCGTACCCGTTTTGTGATAAGGCTGTTATTGGAAGTAGAAAAAGTATGAGTACCGGATATATTTTACATTTAGAAATCCACCACTTCATAGTCATAAGTATTATCCGGTTTTATAGTAAAAAGTAAGTATTTCTTTTTGGCAATATTTGCTGTGCCATAATATATGATCCCGTCATCGAACAGTTCATCGGCAGTAACCTGATGGTCATGTGCATTCAGGCAGAATTGCAGGTTAGGAAATTTTTTGATCTCCTGCTGAAAAATACCGGCTACATTATTATTGAACTGCTCTGAGTAAGGACGCACGTGCATTACGAATATAGTTTTGTCATATTCATCCTTGCGGTTATTCATTTCGTATTCGATGAACTGAAAATCCGGCACAGGATGTGAATAGTCAAATTCCAGCGCATTCGTATTCAGACAAACAAATTTTGTTCTGCCCGCGATGAATGAGAAATTGACTTCACCAAATACTTTGTGAAATATATCTTTACCATTAGCAAGGCAGTCATGATTGCCTAACAGCACTACATAAGGCATTTTCAGTTTGTTAAGTATATCGCGTTGCCACAGGAATTCCTTTGTTAGTCCGAAATCCGATACATCACCACCGTGCACAACAAAGTCTATATCGCTTCTATTGTTAATGCTTTTCACAAAGTCTTCGGTTTCATCATACCAGCGTTGTGTATCGCCTATCATTGCAAACCGTATGGTCGGTTTTTCTGCGTAAGCTTGTTCTATAAGGGCAATGTTTTTCTCATTTATTCCCGTTTCTCCTGTCACCCGTCCGTCATATGGGTGGTATTCTATCATATCGCATGACTGTAGAACTGAACAGACAATAAATATGAGAGCAAGTCTCTTCTTCATTTGTATTGTTATATCTTTTTACGCTGCAAGTTTATGTACAATAATTGAGTTTAGTATAGCAGAAGGTTATAAAATGAGTCTGAATTGCTTTTTTTAACTATAATTTGCAAATTCGCTTTTGCCAGCATATAAAGATTATATAAGCTGTAAGTCCATATTTTATTGTAAATTTGTCATAATAACTAATTATGAAAACTTTCTGGATTTATCTATAATGGAAATACGGGAGTAAAATCAACTATAAAAATAAAATTATCGTATGAAACTAAAAGAAGAGTCTAAAAATAAGTCGGTGCTGACTACATCTTATGTATTGACTAACGGTTCACCTGTTACCTTCGTTTTATACGATGAAGACGGTGACTGGCAGTTGTTCGGCGAAGAAGAAATAAATGAGGACGAAGATGCGTATCTGGTTTCGATAGATGAAATATTAGAAATGGAACCAGCATTGCGAAAATTGCCTGACATGCAACCCGGACAAGCAGTAGTAAGGGAGAAAGACAGCACCCGCTGGTTTTTTGTAGAGGATGAAAAATAAAACTTCGCATTAAGTATTCTGATATGAAAGACGTGATGATTAAAAAAGTCGATGCCCTTTTCGATGCAGTGACGAAAGACGACCGTTGGGATTTTAATGACAATGCGCTCTTCGATGTTTTTGGAATGTCTCTTTATGGTTATGCTTTCGGTGTAGGGCGTTTGCTCTGTTTCCTTGATGCAGACGATATTAATACCACTGTAGAGGAAAAGCTTATTGGTCTGGGTGCAGGAGAAAAATATGTAAAGGGAATGGTCGAATATGCCTTCTCTACTTTTCAGACTCCTACCGAAGGCCTGATGTCTCAGTTGGTTGGTATCGGACACTCATACTTCACACATTCTGATATATCAGAGTTAAAAGAGCTAATATTCCGAAATGCAGAAATTATAAAACAAAATAAATAATCATTTTTTAGAATTTATTGATATGTTCCGTAAACTTGTGGCTATCGAGCCTGTAAGCCTGATTCCATCGGCTGAAACAGCATTGCATTCTTTTGCGAAAGAAGTTGTTATGTATGATGATATTCCGGCAGGAGACGAAGAAGTCGCTGTCCGTATCGGGGATGCAGATGCAGTGCTTCTGAGTTATACATCCCGCATCAACCGTTCGGCATTGGAAAAATGCCCGAATGTCAGATATATCGGTATGTGTTGTTCGCTTTATTCTCCCGAAAGTGCTAATGTCGATATCCGTTATGCTAACGAACGGGGCATCACGGTAACCGGAATCCGAGACTATGGAGACGAAGGTGTTGTGGAATACGTGATCAGCGAACTGGTACGTTGCCTGCATGGATTTGGTCAGGAAGCATGGGATACAATGCCGCGCGAAATCACAGGACTTAAAGCCGGTATCATCGGGCTGGGTAAATCCGGTGGTATGATAGCAGACGCTTTGAAATTTTTCGGGGCTGAGGTTTCATACTTTTCACGCAGCGAAAAGCCGGAAGCTAAGGCGAAAGGCTATCGTTTTCTACCTCTAAGGGAGCTCATGGCTGAAAATGAGGTAGTCTTTTGTTGCCTCAACAAGAATACGGTATTATTACACAAAGCCGAATTTGAGAGTTTCGGAAACAGGAAGATATTATTTAATACAGGATTGTCTCCTGCATGGGATGAACCCGCTTTTGAGAAATGGCTGGAAGGTGATAATCTTTGCTTTTGCGATACATTGGGGGCATTGGGTGATGCCCGTTTCCTCAATCATTCGCATGTGCGTTGTATGCAGGTATCGACTGGCCGTACACGTCAGGCGTTTGACCGCCTGAGCGAAAAGGTACTGGCCAATCTGACTGAATATTCAGAAAACAATAGGTGACACTATATTTTG
Organism: Dysgonomonas hofstadii; assembly: GCA_040395895.1. Lineage (GTDB taxonomy): Bacteria > Bacteroidota > Bacteroidia > Bacteroidales > Dysgonomonadaceae > Dysgonomonas > Dysgonomonas hofstadii_A. The sequence continues at coordinate 26,108 of JBEBPN010000040.1, read as the reverse complement.
CAGGGTGCTCACTACCGACCATCCTGCAATTTCGGATGTGGCGCTGTATACATCTACTATAGCGTGTACCTGATCGTTCTTTATCTCTACTCTTTGTGTATCTCCTATAAATCCGGGTGTCGATTGCATGGTTACCTGCATTTCTTCAGGTCCTACAGAGGCTAGCGATGCAGCTACAGATACATTTAGCCCCGTTGGGAATACGGCTATGGCTTCTCTTGCTGTTCCGGAGAATACAATGCGCTTTTCTGTTTCCAAAGCCGGATCGTAAACTGACGATCTTCTCAGGGCATACTGTCCTTTTTCATTAAAAAATCTGGCACTTGCATTTCCCATTAAGGTAGCTGTTCTCAGTACATCGAAACCACCTGTAGCTCCCGAAGCGATATATACACGGGTGCCATGTTCTTTTCCTGTTCTTATCACTTCATGATAGAAGTCAGTGTCGGCCAGCGCACCGATCGATATAGTTACAATAGAAGTCCCGTTTTTCAATGTGGGTAAAGCAAGCTCTTTCATTGCAGTCGGAGACGCCATTTCTGCCAGATAATCGGGCTTTAGTGCGAGCAGGTCGTCCAGTGTTATACATGCAGCACATGATTTTCCTGCCTGTTTCATTTTGGAAACAATACGCTCCATTTTAGAAGCTGTACGTGAGTGAACTCCTACTAACTCATATTCAGGCAATAAACCATTGATGACGGCATCTGCAACTATCTCGGCTAAATAACCACATCCTACAATTACTAATTTTTTCATGTGGGCAAAGATAGCCTTTAAATACAGACTTTGCAATGGCTGTTTTTGGAGGTGTATTTTTTCAAGAGAAATTTATCTATAAGACGAGGGTAATGATGAATGATGAATTATAAATTCACTGAATCAACGAAGTCAATGTAAGAACTGACTCGTGTGTCTGCCCGAATAATAAAAGTGGTCTTTGAATTGATGATGGGTGTACTAGTTCTCAGTCTACTAGTGTACTAGAAAAAAGAGCAATTTATACTAGCAGGCTAGTAAACTATAAACTAATAAACTTGTCAGGTCTGTCAGGTTTTAGTTAAAATGTAAATAAGGAATCCCTCAGGATAGATATAAAATTTGCTATATTTGTTTACACTAACATACTGTTTAATAGAAAATAACGATATATACGAATGAAAGATATTGAAACTTTTCTGGCAAGGCTATCGACAATAAGGCTCAAGTATGAAATACAGGAAGAGGCAGAGGAACAATTTAATGTTTTTACAGCTTTATACAGGTATCATGAAGAGGTATGTCTGCATTCCCGTTTTTTGTCAGTCTTGTTATCTCCGGAAAGTAGTCATAAACAAGGGAAGAGATTCTTGGAACTATTTCTTCAGCTGTTAGAAATTGACTTTAATATGGATAATGTCGAAGTTTATCCTAAAGAAGCTGCTAAAAAGGAGTATGAAAACATCGATATACTTATAATTAATCGTATAAGTAGGCAGGCCATTATTATAGAGAATAAAATATATGCTCCGGATAGTAATCATGAAGATAGAGGTCAGTTAGAGGGATACTTTAATAAGATACACAGGAAGGATAGGATACCGAAAGAGAATATAAAGGTTTTTTACCTTACGCTGGATGGTCATGATCCCACTCCTGAAAGTCTGGGTAAATACAAAACATTGGAAAATATAAATGGTCGTTGTATCAGCTATGGAATAGAAGTGCAGCATTGGATACAGGACTGCATAAGAGAATGTTATGATAAACCTTTTTTAAGAGAAAGTTTGCTCCAATATTTAAGATTAATTCAGAAAATGACAAATAACGAATCGACAGAACAGGAACAGTTGGATATAAAGAATCTGATTGCAGAATCTTCAAATAATATGAAAAGTGCAAAATTATTATTTGATAATTTCGGACATGTAAGATGGCATACTATGTCGGAATTCTGGGAAGAGTTGTCTTGCAGGCTTGCTGATGCCGGATACGAGGTGACAGAGAGACCAAGCAACGAAAGTATAGATGAAACAGCTCACAGGCCATATTCTGGGAATTATAAGAAAAATAATGATTATGGACTGCGCTTTAGAGTAAAGGATGGTTTGACTCTGTATATCTGGAATGAATCTGATTGTGCGTTGTATTGGGGTGGTGACAAGAACGGTAGCTATATCTCTAAAGAATATAAGGAGAGAATTAAAGAATATATGGATGAAAATGAAGGTTGGGCGTCAATATCTGATTGCAGCATATTCTGGAAATATTTCGATCTGAATGATAAAGAGCAAATTCGTTTTCAGAACTTTTCAAATGATGGTACGTTTAATCTTATAGACTCGCGGTATAGAGCCGGTATTATAGAACGGCTGGTTAAAGAGATTTCAGATTTTATAAATCAGATAATTTAGCAATGCTTAAGAGCGAAAAGATATGAGTGTTATTTTTTCTTTGTATTTTTGTCGGTCAAATAGTTTGCGATAAGCTATTTTAATATTACTTATTAAAACATAATTTCTATGGACAACGAGAAAGGACTGGACTTTAAATCCACGACTGCGACCGAAGAGAAAAAACTGTTCATCGAAACCTACGGCTGCCAGATGAATGTGGCAGACAGTGAGGTCGTTGCGTCTGTGATGCAAATGGATGGATACGTTATGACGGATAAGCTGGAAGATGCCGATGCCGTTTTTGTCAACACCTGCTCGATAAGAGATAACGCGGAGCAGCGTGTGATACAGCGTCTCGATTATTTCAACGCTATCAAGAAAAAGAGAAAACCCAATATGATCATCGGTGTATTGGGATGTATGGCCGAACGGGCTAAAGAAGAACTGCTGGACAAACATCATGCTGATGTAGTAGTGGGCCCGGATGCTTACCTTGACCTGCCTAATCTGGTGGGTGCAGCCGAAAACGGTGAAAAGGCCATAAATGTACAACTATCCAAAACTGAAACATACAAGGATGTAATTCCTCTGCGTATAGGAGGCAACCATATTTCGAGCTTTATATCTATCATGCGTGGCTGCGATAAGGTTTGCTCATATTGTATTGTGCCTTATACACGCGGTCGCGAACGCAGCCGGATTCCTCAAAGCATTCTGAACGAACTTGCAAACCTGAGAGAAAAAGGCTTCAAAGAAGTAACCCTGCTCGGACAGAATGTCAATTCGTACCGCTATACCGAAGAAGACGGATCGGTTGTTGATTTTCCAGCCCTCCTCGAACTGGTGGCTCAGGCAGCACCAAATATGCGTATTCGTTTTACGACTTCATATCCTACCGATATGACTGATGAAACACTGGAGGTGATAGCCAAATACGATAATCTGTGTAAGTTTATCCATCTTCCCGTACAGTCGGGTAGCAGCCGTATGCTAAATGTGATGAAGCGCAAATATGACCGCGAATGGTATTTGAACCGTATAGAAGCTATCAGGCGCATTATACCCGGTTGCGGTATATCTACAGATATTATGTGCGGTTTCCATTCCGAAACGGAAGAAGATCAGCAGGAAACCCTATCGCTGATGCGTGAGGTGTGCTTCGACTCAGCCTTTATGTTCAAATATTCGGAGCGGCCGGGTACTTATGCTGCTAAGAAGTTAGAGGACGATATCCCCGAAGATGTGAAAGTAAGCCGCTTGCAGGAAATCATAGAACTTCAAAACGAGTGCTCACTCAAAAGTAACCTGCAAGATATTGGCAAGGTATTTGAAGTCCTTGTAGAAGGATTCTCCAAACGTTCACGTGAGCAGCTGTTCGGGCGTACATCGCAGAATAAGGTAGTGATCTTCGATAAGGGAAGCTATCGCGTGGGTGATCTGGTAACTGTCAGAATTACAGGTAATACGTCGGCTACTCTGTTTGGTGAACCGATATAAATATATAAAGGCAATAGTTATTTTTTTTTAAGAATTTTCCTAGTATTTCAAAAAGTGCTTATATTAGATGTTCGTTTGCGAAAAACGAGGGGAATTCAATTAAGAATAAGTTAGACTTTAATTTAAATATTTGAGATTATGAATAAAACTGGCTCTAATTTGTTGTTTTTAGCCATCGGTGCTGCTATAGGCGCAGCCGTAGGTTATGTTGCAGCTACCGATTCCGGTAAAAAAGAAGAGTGGCTGAGAGACATAAAAGGCTTGGGCGACAAAATAAGATCTGCTACACACAGGGGCAAGGAAAAAACAGAAGAATTAGAAAACGATGTCGAATAATTCGGAAGATAAAAACCTGAATATCGCGCTTGGTGATATCAAGCTGGAGCTATTAAGCTATATCAACAGGAGGATCCGCTTTTTCAGGCTGGATGCCTACGAGAAGTTGAGTATATCGGCTTCCATACTGGGATATGGCTTAATAGTCTTTTGCATTGTAGCAGTCATGCTCTTTTTTATTCTGTTAGGCATTGCCTTTTTTATCGGTGAACTGCTCGATAGTCAGGCAGCCGGTTTCGGAGTGATGGCGTTGTTTTCCCTTCTGGTTTTATTGATAGTGTTTCTTCTTAGAAAGAAGATAAAGAAATCGCTTCTGAACAAGACGATCATGTTTATAAGAAAAGTAGAAGCCAATGAAGAATAACAGCATCAGTCCGTTAGACGAATTACGTCAGGAAAAGGAGATCGTTCGTCGCGAATGCAAAGAAAGCGAGGAGCGCTTGGCTGAACAGTGGAACTACCTGTCAGACAATGCACCCTCTTTATTGCTTAATGGAGCTGTAAACGGTATAGCTTCGTGGCTTGGCTTCGGTTCCAGAGTAGGGCAGAAGTCCAAAGAACAGGAACATGAGACAGAGTCGTCCGGATTTATGCAAAATATATTAGGAGGACTTACTGCTTATTATCCGCTTATCTGGGAAATGGTACAGCCTATGCTGTGGCGGTTTGCCATTAAGAAGGTTAAATCACTCTTTACCAAGAAGAAAAAGAAGCGCAGCGATGATGACGATTGATAACCGATATATGGGGATAAGCAACGACTTATTCCCTTATTTTTTACCTGATCGAACCATAGCCTAAACCACTTGTTTATATAGCTGATTTATCGATATCAAATATGGAATTCATTTCGGACATAAGTACAATCCGGTCAAAGATGAACAGATACGGAAGTGATGGGAAACCTTTCCTCTTTGCCGTCAATTTCGAGATGACCGAAGGATTCTTCATTGATAACCCGATGAATCAATCCGAAGTATTATTCCGTATTGGTGAACAGGGAAACACCATTGAACGACTAAATACATATAAGAATGCGAACTTCAGCTATAATCCTATTCCTTACAGCGAATACCATAAGAAGTTCGATATTGTGCATAACGGCTTACTTACTGGTTATTCTTATCTAACAAATCTCACCGTGAAAACCCCCATATCGGTCGGACTCTCATTAGAGGAGATATTCCATCGTAGCAAGGCCGCATACAAGCTCTGTTTACCCGGTAGGTTCGTTTGTTTCTCTCCCGAGCGTTTTGTCCGTATATCAGGCAAAGATATATCGACCAATCCGATGAAAGGAACGATAGATGCCACAGTGCCCAATGCCGAACAGGCTATATTGAATGACTTCAAGGAAACTGCCGAACATAATACCATTGTCGACCTGCTTCGCAACGATCTGAGTATTGTTGCCGATCGTGTCCGCGTCAGCAGATTCAGATATATAGATCGTATAAAGACTACTAATAGTGATATACTTCAGGTAAGCTCCGAGATTACAGGTACCTTGCGTGAAGATAATTATCGAAATTTAGGTGATATCATCTTCGGCATGTTACCCGCCGGTTCCATTTCGGGTGCGCCCAAAGATGCTACACTACAACTGATAAGGAATGCTGAAAAAGAACCACGCGGCTATTATACCGGTATCTTCGGCTACTACGACGGTAAAGAACTCGATACAGCCGTACTGATTCGTTTTATAGAAAAAGATGGCTCTCAATACTATTTCCGTAGTGGTGGCGGTATCACAGCCTACAGCGATTGCGAAAGCGAATACAAGGAAATATTAAGTAAAATATACCTGCCTGTAATATGACAAAACCTGTGTTTACAGAAGTTATAAAAGTTCTCGATGGGAAGTTCTGCAATCTGGGAGCCCATCAGGATAGAGTATTTCGTACGTCAAAGAGCTTCTTCGAGACTTCTGTTTCTTTGGAACTATCGGATGAGGATATTCCCGAAGAATACCGGACAGGGCTTGTTAAATGCCGTATAGCATATTCGGATCAGTTATATGAAGTCCAATTCCAATATTATACTTTCCGGCAAATAAAGAGCCTCAGATTGATAGAAGACAATAGTATCGACTACGCCTTTAAATACGCCGACAGAGAAGTCTTGAATGCCTTGCTCACCCGAAAAGGAGATTGTGATGATATCCTTATTATAAAGGATGGCTGTATAACCGATACCTCATACACGAACGTTGTACTCGGAAACGCCACAGGCCTCTATACTCCGTCTACATATCTGTTGGCAGGCACAAAACGGCAACAGTTATTGGATAAGGGTATTATCTCTGAGAAAGAGATAAGTATCAGTAATATAAAAGATTACGACCAACTTTATCTGATAAATGCCATGATAGACATTGAAGACAATATCTCTATAGATATCTCAGATATTATCTAACATTATCTCGGTATATTGCTTTTTACAATAGTCCTCTCGCGTGTGGAATCACTGCTAAGACTGGTTACATCTCCGGTACAGTTTGTAAAATATATATAATTTCCCCTGTCTTTAAAACGGTAAACCTTGCATCCGTCATGCTCAAACAAATAATCAACCTGATATGTCTCATTATTGATTGCCCTCTGTTCTGTAATCGGCTTGTTCGAGTAACAAGACGACATGGCAAGGATAATGATTCCCGTTGTAATAGATAAAAGTGTTTTCATAATATGCAGATATTAGTTTATAATCTACTCTTTTTTCCGTTCATTCCTTTTTCCGGCAAATATATCGTATCGGCGGAACTCACATTGTAATGAGCCGTTTACTAACTGTATCTTTTTCGATGGCTTCAGCCCTATCTTATCAAAGCATTCTTTCTTGTAACTCAGTATCCATGCCGAATAGCCCATAAATACGTGCTTGAGGCGTTCGCCTATCTTTTCGTATAGTCCGGATAGATCTTCAGGTTTGATACGTTCCCCGTAAGGAGGGTTTGTTACAAGTATCCCTTTTTCGGCAGGAGCTTCCGTATAACTCTCGAAAGGCATAACTTTCAATTCTATATACTTTTCAACACCTGCGCTCTTGACGTTTTTTGCAGCTATATCTATAGCCTCACGTAAAATGTCGGATCCGTATATCTTGTATTTGAACTCGCGTTCTCCGCTATCGTCATTGTATATAGTCTCAAACAGGTCACGATTAAAATTCTTCCATTTCTCAAAGGCGAAATTCTGTCTGTATATACCCGGAGGTACATTCATGGCTATCATAGCGGCTTCTATCAACAATGTTCCCGATCCGCACATGGGATCGATAAAGTCCGAATCTCCCCGCCAGCCTGTTTTCAGTATCATTCCGGCAGCCAGTACCTCGTTTAGCGGCGCTTCGGTCTGTGCCACACGATAACCGCGTTTGTGTAACGATTCACCCGAACTATCAAATGATAATGTACACTTATCGTGTGCTATATGAAAATTAATAAGCAGATCGGGATCTTTAACGTCCACAGACGGACGTTTCCCTGTTTTCTGCATGAAGTAGTCGGCAATAGCATCTTTTACCCTGTATGCCACAAATTTAGAATGGGTAAAGTAGTCGGAAAACGTAATGGCATCTATGGCGAAGGTACTCTCCTCCGACAAGTGTTCGTACCAGTTCATAGCCTTTACCCTTTTGTATATTTCGTCCGCATTCTTTGCTTTGAACTCATACACCGGACGAAGTATGCGCAATGCTGTGCGGCAATGTATATTGGCTTTGTACAGCAGAGCCAGATCGCCCTCAAAAGCTACCATTCGTGTTCCTATCTCCAGATTGTCGGCTCCCAACCCAATAAGTTCTTCGGCCAGAACATCTTCCAGCCCCGCCATTGTTTTGGCTATCATTGCAAAATTTCTACTATTCATTCTTTTTCTATTGTTAAAAGGTAACAAAGGTAACACATTTGTCAGCTTTTTCTTTGTGTCACTTTTCCTTATCGGGATATTCCTAGTCCGATATTTTAACTAAAACCTTACAAAGCTGACAAGTCCACTAGTCTTTAGTCTACTAGCATGCTAGTTTTAAGTGGCTTTTCTGATTACTTCGTGATTGACTCTGTCGATTGCTTCGCAATTCCTCTTTTTTGTAGGGGCATCCCTTGTGGGTGCCCGCTCTCACAATAAATGGGCAGGGACAAGCCGCTGCCCCTACATTTAATCCCAGCCTTTTCAGGGCTTTGCTGCTCCCTCTCCTTTTGACTCGCCTTCGCTTCGTCGATCGTTGATTGGAGAGGGCTGGGGTGAGGTGTATTTAACTAAAACCTGACAGACCTGACAAGTTTATTAGTTTATAGTTTACTAGACTGCTAGTATAAATTGCTCTTTTTTCTAGTACACTAGTAGACTGAGAACTAGTACACCCATCATCAATTCAAAGACCGCTTTCATTATTCGGGCAGACACACGAGTCAGTTCTTACATTGACTTCGTCGATTCAGTGAATTCATAATTCATGATTCATCATTACCCTCGTCTTATAGATAAATATATCCGATAATCATAACTTTATCTTTTTCGACTTTCCTTTCGATTCGTTATGAAAAGCGTCTACGGCCGTTACCACATACTTATATTCTCTGCTTCCGCCTTCATAAGGTAATGTATAGCTTCTGTCTCTTGTTATGGTCACAATGTTTTGAGCATTATTCAGATTTTCCTTCTCGCCTTTGGCAAACCGGTACACTACATAATATTTGGCCATTTCCGGATTGTATTTATCAGTCTTGGCATCCCAGCTTAATGTATGAGTTGTAGAAGTGTACGATTCCTGCAGATTATCCACCTTTTTCGGTTTTTTCTTGTGCATGTGCGTATATGCCGGTATCAGGGCAGGATATTTCTGGTAATTCGATTTCAAACGATCTGACACACCTTTGTAATTTTCCAGAAGAGAATATGCCGGCCAGAAACAATTACCCTGAACGGTCGTAAAACTGCGCGAGAGCAGCATTTTATCTGAAAGTTGGTTGTCACCCGAAGGCAATGTTGTAGCATCCATTGTGCGGTTTACATCCTGTCCTATATACAAGTGTCCGTTATAGTTGTTGTTTGCCCACCATTCTATCAGCGTTTTATAATCGGCTGTCTTATGGCCTATTTCCCAATATATCTGTGGCATATTGTAATCTATCCATCCGTTTTTCACCCAGAGTTTTACATCGGCATACAGGTCGTCATAGTTTTGCAGACCGTTTGTATTGCTTCCCGAACCATCCGGAGTATTTTTCTGGTTACGGTAGATGCCGAACGGACTAATGCCGAATCGTACCCATGGTTTGGTTACCTCCAGTGTATGTTTCACTTCACGTATGAGCAGGTTTACGTTGTTGCGTCGCCAGTCGCCTAGCTGATTGTTCGAGAATCCTTGTGCTCTGGCATATTTATTAAAACTGTTTTGATCAGGGAATGCTTCTCCGGCAACCGGGTAAGGGTAGAAGTAGTCGTCCATATGTATGGCGTCTACATCGTATCGCATTACAATGTCTTTTACCACGTCGCAAATAAATGTTCTGTTTTCGGGTATTCCCGGATCGAAATATACTTTTCCGTCATATGTAACAAAACGTTCCGGATATTTGTGATAAATATGGTTTGCCGCAAATATATCGCCTTTACTTGCCGATACACGGTAAGGGTTCAGCCATGCGTGCAATTCCATATTGCGCTTATGACACTCCTCAACAAGGAAAGCCAGCGGATCGAAGCCACCTTCGGGTGCAACACCTTGTGTTCCGGTAAGGAAAGCACTCCAAGGTTCGAGGTTCGACTTATAGAAAGCATCGGCATAAGGGCGTGCCTGAAATATAACGGCATTTATACCGTCAGCTTGTAGCTGGTCCAGTGTATTTACAAAATATGTTTTCAACTGTGGAACGGTCATCGTCTTGTATCTGCTTTGCCATGCTGTACTCAGCCATGCCCCCCTGAATTCTCTTTTAGGGTGTGTTATATCATTGAATGTTATACGTTGCTGCTGAGAGCCACAGGACGAAAGAAATATTAAAACTGTAATGGTTGTTAGCAGATAAGCTATTCGGTTTCTATTCATAATTGTAAACATATTTTAGATAAGCTTTTGCAAAAATAGGAATAATAAGCCGAATGGCTTTGTCCCGACATATAGATAAATTAAGATTCTCAATAGTTTAAGATTCTTTAAATATTTTATCAGATGGATATTCATTGAAGAAATCTGTTACCTTGTGTTTAAGAGAAATTATGAAATATCTCTTAACCTGCTATTTTAAATATGTTACTTTTGCTAACTGATTAGACTATATTTAAGATGAAACATATAACTCTTTCCCTATTATTATCGGTTTCGGTGAGCCTTAGTGCAGCCCGTCCGATAAAAATGGGAGTAATAACAGATACGCATTACTTGTCCGAGCAGTTGATGGACGGTGGCTATGCTGTGCAAGACTATATACAGGTAAGCGGAAAAAACATAAAAGATACTCCGGCAGTATTGGATAAGGTACTCGCCGACTATCTGAGCAGTGATATAGAGGTATTACTGATCTGCGGAGATATGAGTAAAGACGGGGAAAAGCAGAGTCATCTCGATTTGATGAAAAAGCTGAAACCATTGCAGGATAAAGGCGTAAAAGTGTACGTTATTCCCGGTAATCACGATATCAATATGCCGAATTCCGTTGAGTATAAGGGGAATAAGACCTTGACTGTCGCTAATATTTCTCCATCTGAATTTACCGATATCTATGCCACTTGCGGATATAAAGATGCGATACGGCGCGATACGGCTTCCTTGAGTTATGTCGCTCAGATGGGAGAGAATACATGGCTGTTAGCTATAGATGCTGCCCGTTATAACGAATATAAAGGGTATACCGTTTCGGGTGGGAAGATCTCTGCCACTACAGAAAAATGGATTGTAGATGTACTGGACGAAGCTAAGGCTAAAAATATACAGGTAATCGGGATGATGCACTGGGGGCTGATGGAACACATTGTCTATCAGTCGATGTTCTTTAAAGAATACCTTGTCGATGACTGGAACCGTTTAGCAAATCTCTTTGCCGATAAAGGGATGAAAGTGATCTTTACAGGGCATTTTCATTCCAATGATATATCGTCATTCAGATCGGATAGGGGAAACATTATATATGATATAGAGACAGGAACACTGTCAGCCTATCCGTTTTCGTACCGTTACGTAGATTTGTACCCTGACCGTATAGATATCCGAACGCAGAATATAACAGCTGTTCCCGGAAATCCGAATCTGGCATCAGATGACAAGGACAGGATGCAGTCGCTTGCAAGACAGTTGGCTCTGCAAAAAATAAAGAATCTGGGCTATGATTTTCCTCAGGATGTGACAGAGCAGTTTGCCGATGTGCTGAGCCGGATATTTGTGCTTCATGCCTATGGTGATGAAAAGCCTGATGCTAACCTGAAAGCGTCTATGGAGAAATTGTCGAAATTAATGGAAAGTCCGATGGATCTGGACGATATGCAGATCGATTTTCCTCCTGCCGATAACAATGTTGAAATTGCTTTCTGATTATGCTTGAACTCTCACTTTACCCCGATATGATAGAAGCCGGTTGCGACGAAGCCGGACGTGGTTGCCTTGCCGGACCTGTTTTTGCTGCTGCTGTGATATTGCCAACCGATTTTGTTTGTGAGGAACTGAACGATTCTAAACAACTAACCGAGAAAGCCCGTTACGCCCTGCGGCCACTCATCGAAGAAAAAGCCGTTGCATGGGCTGTAGGAATAGTCGACCATAAAGAGATAGATAAAATAAACATCCTCAATGCTTCTTTTCTGGCAATGCAGCGTGCAGTAGCTTCATTGAAAGTGCGTCCGCAACATTTGCTGATAGACGGAAACCGTTTCCGTAAATACGAAGACATACCGCATACCTGTGTGGTAAAGGGTGACGGTAAGCTGTTGCCGATCGCTGCCGCTTCGATTCTTGCCAAGACATACAGGGACGATTATATGATGGATTTACATACACAGTATCCGTTATATGATTGGGATCACAATAAGGGATATCCGACCAAGAAGCACCGGACTGCCATAAAAGAACATGGTGTAACCCCGTTCCATCGTTTGACATTCAATCTTACTGAAAAACAGCTGGAACTGGATTTTGAATGACGGGATAGTTTTCTTTCTGTTTAGTTAAAAGCCGAATTTACTTTCAAAATCTTTAGCCACCTCGTTTAGAAAATAGAGTGTGCTTTTACGCGTATTCTCTTTATATTCATGTATATTATCCCGTGTGCCGATTGCTGTGTCGGTTATGAAATCTTCGGCGCGTATCACACGAGGAAGCAATGTGTTATTTTTGGAATTCTCGTACAGATAAGAAATCTCGGTTATCTCCAATACACATTTATCCTGAAACAGGAAACCGTTGATCCGGTAACGCATCACCATTTTTTCGCGCACTCCTTTAGAGTTAGCCGGTAATAACAGTTCTATTCTCGATTTTGCAATAAATTCACTGTTTTTCTCATCATGACGCACACTGGAAATGAACGGGTCTTTGCCATAATTGATTATAGCCCACTCTTTCAGTATTGCATAGTTCGATTCTTTCGATACTTCTTTCCTTGATGGTATTTCTTTCAGGAAAGTCACTTTTCCCTCAACAAGAGGAACTTCCGTGAATTTTTCCCCTTGCTTTACCACCTGTGAAAATGCCATGCCTGGAAGCAAAATGCAGATCAATATTATTGTGTATTGTAAAAGTTCTTTCATAGTTAGAGTCATTTGCGTAACACAAATATAAAAATATATTCAAAATATATTTACCTCTGACAATAAATTAACTCTTTACTTTACTCAGGATTGTGTCGCTTCCAGATAATTTTTGAGAGTATTGGAATACATTTCCAGCATCTTTTCCCAAACGAAATCGTAGTCTATATAGTCCAGATCTATTTTTTTGATCTGCCTGTCCAGATAGGCTTTGAAATCCTCCAGTTGTCCGGCTGTATATTTGTCGGCAAAACGGGTCTCATTGTTCCGCATGTCGTGAGCCATATAGTTGCACGGGAATATCTCATAGTTTGAATGTATTTCCTTGTCTATGATCTTCGCTGCCAGTTCGGGCTGCAAACGCTTGTCAGGTTCGGTAATCTTTTCCAGTTCAGGATTGATACATTGTCCAAAACGGAATACAACATTTCCTTTTTGTCCCAATATGCCGATCTCCATATTCAACAGGTCGTCGCGCTGCGATTTCTTAAAGTCAGGATCATCACGCTTTTGCTGAAATTCCTTAGCTTTCAGGTAATCACACGGATCGTATTCATAAGAAATAGACAATGGTATCAGGTTCAGTTCTTTCAGGCTTTCGAGGAAAGGTTTGTCGTCAGGATACAGGGCAAGCATTTTTAGTAAGCTATCTTGTGTCCTGTCGTCCGAGTTTTTAGCTCTTCCTTCGCGTTGAGCTACCCACACCGATTCTTTTTTCGTCTGGATTGCATAATGGATATATTCTGAAAGATGCTTCGATGCTACCAGTCTTTCTTTGATAGATAGTCCGCGCCTTACAATAAAGCTTTTGTTGAGCCTTACCAGCTTATCTATCCACGGATGAATGAGGAGATTGTCTCCAATCGCTATTTCCGTAGTCTTAAAGCCTTCTTTATGGCGAAGTATATTCAGCAGTCCGGCATCAAGGACTATATCCCTGTGGTTGGACAGGAACAGGTGCTCTACCGATTTGTCGATATTATCCCAGTTGTCACCCTTTATACTGGACGAAACCCTTGCCCCGAGCATAGTTACCACAGGGTAGATCATTTTTGCCTGAAACTCTTCTTTGGTTTTATACGTAGACATTTCAGCCGAAAAGTCGTTCCAGTTTATATCTGGGATAACGTATTTTACTGCGTGTTGAAATCCCGGATCTACTAATATTTCCTGAATGGCCTGTTCCACCTCATGATCGTACAGAGGCGCTATATCATCAAATCTACTATCCATGGTATTATAAAATAGTGTTAAATTCGTTTTCTATAATTTCTGTCAATACGTCGGTTATGCTTAGTTCTGCAGCCGCTACCTGTTGAGGTATAAAGCTGGTCGGAGTCATTCCCGGTGTTGTATTCACATCTAGTAAGTAAGGCGTACCGTCCGAAATAATGAAATCGACACGGATAATTCCTTTTGCGCCTACCAGATCATACACTTTGCTTGTGAGTTGTCCTATTTTTTTTGTCATTTCATCCGAAATACGAGCAGGTGTTATTTCCTCTACCTGACCTTCGTATTTGGCATCATAGTCAAAAAACTCATTTGTAGTTACTACTTCCGTTATCGGGAAAATAACTTCCTTCCCTTTTACTTTGTAGCAACCGCACGTAACTTCACATCCGCTGATAAAGCTTTCTATGATGACATCGTTTGTTTCGGCGAAAGAAGATTCTATAGCTTTTTGAAGCTGTTCTATTGATTTTACTTTAGTTGTTGCAAAACTCGATCCTCCTGTATTCGGTTTTACGAACTGAGGAAATCCGAGACTGTCGCCGATATTTTTCACATCATACTTAGTATCCTTATCCAAATATAAAGAATTTGCAACTACTATGCCAAAGTTTTTAAGGAAATTGTTGCAAACAAATTTATTCATGGTCAGTGCCGATGCCATCAGTCCACAGGTAGAGTAGGGTACATTTATCATATCCAGATAGCCTTGCAGGCGTCCGTCTTCACCCGGTGTGCCGTGTATTGTGATATAAGCAAAATCGAATTTAACTTTTTTGCCATCTGCCGGATGTGTAAAGCTGAAGTCGTTTTTATCGACAGGGTAAGTACTTCCGTCTATTTCCACAGTCCAAGCTTCACGTACTATTCTAACCTTGTACAGATTATACTTCTCCTTGTCCAGAAATGAGTATATGCCTTTCATACTCTTTTCTGATACTATTATTTCAGAAGTATATCCTCCCCATACTATGGCGATATTCCTTTTCATCTTCTTATATTCAGATTGTTGTTTTTATTATCTTCTCAAATATCCCTGTTGGCAACATATCCGCGCCATTTGTCTAGCAACAGAGTCATGTCTTCGGGCAAAGGTGCTTCAAACATCAGTTCTTCACCCGTACGGGGTTGTATAAAGCCCAGAGTCTGAGCATGCAAAGCCTGTCGTGGACATAAGTTGAAACAATTTTGCACAAATTGCTTATACTTTGCAAAATGCGTACCTTTCAGTATTTCATTACCTCCATAGCGTTCGTCGTTGAAGAGTGTGTGCCCGATATATTTCATGTGTACTCTTATCTGATGGGTGCGTCCGGTTTCGAGCTTACATTGTACCAATGATACATAACCCAGACGTTCCAATACTTTATAGTGGGTAACAGCAGGCTTGCCATAGTCTCCATTTGGGAAAACGGTCATCAGCATGCGGTCTTTAAGGCTTCTGCCTATATTGCCTTCTATGCGTCCTTCGTCGGCTTCTACCGAACCCCACACCAGCGCTACATACTGCCTTTTGGTTGTTTTGTTGAAGAACTGAGCGGAAAGATGTGCTTTTGCGTATGGGTTTTTAGCGACTACTATAAGCCCCGATGTATCTTTATCTATACGGTGTACAATGCCCAGACGCGGGTCTTTGGCATCGTATTCGGGTGTGTCTTTCAGCCTGTATGCAACGGCATTTACCAGTGTCCCCTGATAGTTGCCGAATCCGGGATGTACCACAAGGCCGGGTGGTTTATTGATGACCATAAGGTCCTCGTCTTCATAAACTACATCCAATGGGATGTCTTCCGGTACGATTTCCATTTCGCGTGGAGGACGGTTCATCACCACTGATATGGTATCCAGCGGTTTTATTTTATAGTTTGATTTTACAGGAGAGTCATTTACCAGAATGCAGCCTGCATCTGCAGCCTGTTGGATTCTGTTGCGTGATACATTCACTATGTGCATGGCCAGATACTTATCCACACGCATCTGTCCCTGTCCTTTATCTGCTACAAAGCGATAATGCTCATATAGCTCATTGCCCTGCTCTTCTGCCAGTTCGTCTTCAGGCAAATCGTCTATATCGTCGAATGAGTTGTCTGTCATTATTCAAAGAAGGATTCTTCAATATTAGTTTCTGTCTCCGATATCTCCGGCATAGGTATACTGTCATCCAGAGACTCACCTCCGGCACCTACTACCATTTTCAGAGTCGATCCTTTCGGTATCTTCTGGTTTGGTAAAAGTTCTTTTCCTTTATATGAAACGGAGATTACAATACCTGCATAAGGAGAAGGTACTTCATCTATTATGATCTTATCGAATCCTAGAGAGTTGAGTTGAGCTTCTGCCTGACGTCTCGAATAGTCTTTGAGTTCCGGTATCGGAACCATCTGTACGCCTTTAGCCTGAAGGATGAGGAAGATTGTACGTCCGGCCTTTACGTTCGATTCACCTTTCGGTATCTGTTCTAATATTGCTCCGGGTACTCCATCGGTACGGAATATAGAATCGCTGATTTCGTATTCTAGTCCCGAAGCTTTCAGTATGCCCCGTGCTTCCTCTATTTGCAGTCCTTTTATGTTGGGTACTGTTATTGATTGGCTGTGTCGGGTATATATATTAAGCAGAAATAGTACAATGAATACCAGCGCAAGAAAAGCGATGGCCATAAACAGCACGTTTTTCACGTAGATGTTGGTGAGGAACCGTAAAACAATATTCTTTTTTTTCTCCATGGATAAAGTGTCTATACGAACGTTGATGCAAAAATATTAAAAATTTACGTGTATCGCCTCTTATTGCTTTACAATTTATGTTATTATAAGAATAAATGAAAAGGATAACCTGAAAACAGATTATCCTTTTGCTTATAAGTATTGTAAATCGAATATATATTATTCGGATTTAGAAATCGGTATCTGGCGTTTAACTCCCTGACTCAAAGAAATCATCGTCTCTGTGGCTACTACACCCGGAATGTCCTGTATCTTGTTGTTAAGCAAGTCCATCAGATGTTCATTGTCACGAGCATACAGCTTGATCAATATTGTATAAGGACCTGTTGTAAAATGAGATTCTACAATTTCAGGTATTTTATCCAATTCAGGTATTACAGTCTTATACATAGAACCTCTTTCGAGTTTTACCCCGATATATGTACATGTATTATATCCTAATACTTTAGGATTGACAAAATATCCGGATCCTACGATTACGTCCATTTCTACCATACGCTGTACACGCTGGTGGATGGCTGCACGGGAGACACCGCACTCAAGGGCTACATCTTTAAAAGGAATCCTTGCGTTTTGTGAAATGATCTCCAGTATCTTTTTGTCAAGCTTGTCGATTTTTTGCATAATAAGAGCTTTTAGGGTTATTTTATTCCAAATATAAGTTGTTTTTTATAAAAACAAAACTTTTTGCTAAATAAAATACATAGCTAATGCCAAATTATTATCTATTTCTGACTTTTTGTCTTATTTTCTGACAGGAGCCGGACCTGCAGGAGCTTCGATATCCAGTAGCTCAATGTCAAAAATCAAGTTAGAGAAAGGTTTGATAGTTCCTCTGTCAGCAGCACCGTAAGCCAGGTCGTAAGGGATATAAACTGTCCACTTAGAACCTACAGGCATAAGTTGAAGCACTTCTGTCCATCCTTTGATCACCTGATTAACACCGAAAGTGGCAGGTTGTCCGCGTTCTACAGAGCTATCGAATACAGTTCCATCGATCAGTGTACCATGATAGTTCACTTTTACTACATCTGTAGCAGCAGGTTTTGATCCGCTACCTTCTTTTACTACTTTGTACTGAACTCCGCTAGGAAGAGTAACCACACCTTCTTTAGCCTTATTTTCGTCCATGAACTTCTGTCCGGCAGCAATCTGATCAGCGTATTGTTTTTTCATTTCTTCTTCTTGTCTTGCCTGAGCTTTAGCCTGAGCTTCTTGCATTTTTACAGTATAGATAGCTGCAGGGTTTTCGATAGCAAATTTGCCACCTTTCATAGATGTTGCCAAAGCAGCAAGGAAAGCATCATTGTTGAATTTCTCTTTAGAATCCGGTCCGTAGATCTGAGTTATAAAGTTAGGGAACATTTGTTTTCCGATCTGGTTACCTACCGAGATGCCGGCAATGTATGGAGATTGGGTTTCAGGTGCATTTATACCTTCTTTAATCCCTTTCAGGAATTCTGCAATGTTTCTTGTATTAGCTTTAGAAAGAGAGTCGATTTTAAAATTCATTACTTTCAGTAAAGAATCTTTTTTTGTAGCATCTGCATCAGCCATTCTGGTGTAATAGCCTCTGATTCCCATCGTATCACTTATGACGCCCGATTGTTGGAGGAACATAGCCAGACCTTGTTGCTCGTACATATTTGCACCAAGAGCATAAGAAAGTGTATCAATGTCGGATTTCAGTGTCGGATTTGAATTTACACCGCCTTCACAAGATGTAAGTAAAGCTCCGATAGCTACGAAAGCACCAAGAGCGAAAACCTGAATTTTTTTCATGTTTTAATTAAAATTTTTATTATACAATATCTAAAATTTCTACTTCAAATATCAATGCCGAGTTAGGCTCGATAGACTGTCCTGCACCCGCTTTACCATAAGCAAGATCTGCTGGTATAAACAATTTCCACTTAGAGCCTACAGGCATTAGTTGCAGGGCTTCTACCCATCCCGGAATCACTTGGTTTACACCAAATGTGGCAGGTTGTCCGCGTTCTACAGAGCTGTCGAACACAGTACCGTCGATCAATGTGCCGTGATAGTGGCATTTTACCTGATCGGTAACTTTTGGTTTAGGTCCGTTGCCTTCTTTCAGTATTTCGTATTGCAGACCACTAGGCAGTGTAACCACTCCCGGTCTGTTTTTGTTGATTGCCAGAAATTCTTCACCTGCTTTTAGGTTAAGTTCCAGTCTGTCGTCCTGTAGCTTAGAGAAATAGTCGTTCAATACCTGTTGTGCTTCCTCATAGGAAATCGCGGCCTGATTGCCGTTTACAATGTCTTGCATACCTTTCAGGAAAGACTCGAAGTCGATATTCTTAATGCCGGATGACATAAAATTATTACCGATACTTAATCCCAGAGCATAACTGATTTTATCCATATATTCTTTTTGTTTTTTATCAGCCTTGTAAATCAGATTGATAGATACTGAAATAGGAAGACTGAACGTTTAATTTAATTAACCAACAAAAATAGTTCTTTTCACGATACTTTAATAAATTTTGGCCTCTAAAAAACTATATTTGTACAGCGTACTTACATTTTTTAATATATTATGAAGCATATTGTCGTATTAACAGGTGCCGGCATGAGTGCCGAGAGTGGTATCGCTACTTTCAGAGATGCCGGAGGATTGTGGGAGCAGCACCGCATAGAAGATGTTGCTACACCCGAAGGTTTTCGTAAGAATCCCCAGCTTGTCCTTGATTTCTACAATGCGCGCCGTAAGGCGGCTTTTGATGCCAAGCCGAACGGCGGACATACAGGGCTGGCAGAAATGGAGGCAGACTATAAAGTGTCTATCATAACTCAGAATGTGGACGATCTGCACGAGAGAGCGGGTAGTACGCATGTTCTGCATCTGCATGGTGAACTTAGTAAGGTACGTTCTACTGCCGATCCGTCTCTGATATATACACTCACGCCCGATAATGCAGAGATATATGTTGGCGACAAGTGTGAAAAAGGATCGCAACTCAGACCTCATATAGTGTGGTTTGGTGAGGCTGTCCCGATGATAGAAAAGGCGATGAAGATTGTTCAGAAAGCCGATATGCTGGTTGTTATAGGCACATCACTAAATGTATATCCGGCTGCAGGGCTGTTGAATTATGCTCTTCCTGCAACGCCGATTTATCTGATAGATCCGAATGAGGTGAAGACTTCAATGTCCGGCGTACACTTTATACGAAAAGGTGCTTCGGAAGGGGTGGCGGAGTTGAGAGCATTACTGAAAAAAGAGATATAAATAAGAAAACGGCAGGAATTACTCCTGCCGTTTTTATATTGATTCGTTTATTTAATCCTTTCCAGTGTTTTCACCAGATAGTCATAAAACTTGGTAACAGTGTCTATTTCTACAAACTCGTCCGGTGAGTGAGCATTCAGAATTGTAGGCCCGAAGGAAACAATGTCCAGTCCCGGAGTGCTGCCCAGTATGATACCACATTCAAGTCCTGCGTGTACCACTACCACATGAGCATCTTCCTTATACATTTCTTTGTACAACTTAGCCATCATGTTCAGCGTGTCTGATTGAGCATTTGGCTGCCATCCCGGATAGCCGTTTTCAACCGAAACTTTAGCTCCGGCCAGAGCGAATACGCTTTCGAGGCTCGATGCTATTTCTTCTTTACGATCTTCGGATGAACTGCGAGCCAGCATCTTCGCTGAGATTTTTCCCGGCTCGGATTTTACTGATGCAAGGTTTGTAGATGTTTCCACGATGCCTTCAAAGTCGGTAAGCATACTGATAACACCATTCTGGCATCCAACAACGGCATTTATAAGTCCGTCCTGTATCTCTTCCGGAATCAGCGTCTTAGGCACATCGGCCTTCCCTGCTTTGAACGAAAGGTTGTGTTCTACGGCCTTGTATTCATCTTTATATCTCTTCTCGTATTTTTTTACCAGTTTCAGGAAGTCTTTTTCATCCTCTTCAGGCAGGGTAACCAAAGCTACAGCCTCGCGAGGGATAGCATTACGCAGCGATCCGCCGTCGATAGCCGAAAGACGTACTTCGTAGTTGCTCACAGCTTCTTTCAGGAAGTAAGCCATCAGTTTATTAGCATTGGCACGTCCCAGATGTATTTCTGTACCTGAGTGTCCGCCACGAAGCCCTTTCAATGTTATTTTATATGCGATGTCACCTTTTGGTGTTTTCACTTCTTTAAATTCCCAGTCTGCATTAACGTCTACTCCACCGGCACAACCTACGCAAAGCTCACCGATTTCTTCCGTATCGAGGTTCAGTAGAACGTTGCCTGACAAGAATCCTTTTTTCAAACCCGAAGCACCGACCATGCCGACTTCTTCGTCTACAGTAAACAAGGCTTCAATTTTTCCGTGTTTCAGCTTGTTGTCTTCCAGTACAGCCATCATAGCAGCAGCACCGATGCCGTTGTCTGAGCCTAAAGTGGTTGATTTAGCTTTTACTTTATTGCCGTCTATTACTGTTTCTATAGGGTCTTTAGCAAAATCGTGTTTTACATCGGAATTTTTTTGTGGAACCATGTCCAGATGCGATTGCAGAATCACAACAGGAGCTTTTTCCATGCCTTTTGTCGCAGGTTTGGTAATCAGTACATTACCTGTTTTGTCTTGTTTTACATCCAGTTTCAGGGCTTTACCGAAATCCATAACGAATTTGGTTACTTCCTTCATCTGTCCCGTTGGGCGCGGAATCTGGGTTAAATCATAGAAGTGTTTCCACAACTGTGTCGGTTTTAGTTTAAGTATCTCTTTCGCCATAATAATTATGATTTATAATTTACGAATGGTAACAAAGATAGAAAAATATAGATGAAAGCATGTGTGTAATGCCATATTTTTAGATTATTTCTGATTGTTTGCTGACAATGTGCTTTTTTTGCTTATTATTTTACTAAAATATTAATTGTCAGTAATTAATAAAAAAAGTAACAAAGGTAACACTTTTGCATCCTTTTTTATTCTTGTTACTTTTCCCTTCTTCTTAACTAAAATCTTACAAAGATCACAAGTTTACTAGTTTCTAGTCTACTAGCTTGCTAGTTTTAAATTTTCCTTTCTCTAGTATACTAGAAACATCGTTCAGCGGAACAAAGTGTAGCTAACTCTAAGAACTAGTATACTACTTTTTAACTAAAACCTGACAATCCTCACAGATTTTACAATATTTTTCTTGTTCACTGCTAACTGTTCACTGACATAAAGATAAAGTTACCGAAAAATAATATAGAAAAGAAAGTAATTACTTTTTCTTATTCAAAGCCAGCATGGCAAACCCGAACAATCCGAGCAGGATAACCCATAGCGACTGTATGCCGAATACACCTGTGGCAAAGGCTGTGGCTTCGAGGCTGCTGACTCCATAAAGGCTCAGGGCGGCTATAACTGCTACCTGCCATGGGCCCAACCCTCCGTTGGATGGGACGCCCATACTGAGGCTGCTGAGGGCAAATGCGATCAGTCCGGCGGTGAACCCTAAATCTTTAGTGAAATCGAAAGCAAAGAATGTAACGTAGAAATAAAGGAAATAAGAAACCCAGATGCCGATGGTATATAGTGCCAGTTTTCCTTTCGCCTTCATATTCCAGATGGCTTTGGCATCTTTAATAGTTTCTTTGATAAAGCCCTTTACTTTTCTTACAATAAAGTTTTCTTTAAAAAACTTGAAGATAATGTATGTGGTAATAATAGCAGCAGCGATAAGGATGTAAAGTAAAGGTGATTTCAATATGCCGACAACCATATCAAATGTAGCCTGATTTTGTTCCAGTTGAGTGATAAAAAACTGCATGTTGAACAGGAATGCGATCAGACAGATGAAAATTACCGTCAATGAGTCGAAGATACGATCGAGAATCATCGTGCCGAATAGTTTGGTGAAAGGTATTTTTTCTTCTTTGGCTACAATGCCGCATTTCCATATTTCACCTGCGCGCGGGAGTGCAAAATTGACAGCATAGCCGCCGTATATGGCATAGCTGAGGTTTGCTATTTTGGGAGTATATCCCAGTGGCGTAATGAAAAGCTCCCAGCGATAACCCCTTAAAGTGTGTCCTATTAGTCCGAACAGAAGTGAGAATAGTAAGATTCCCCAGTTGGCATCCTTGATGATGTGCCATACATCATTAAAGTTGATGTCCTTGAACAGATATACGATAATGATAATACCTAAAGCCAGAGGCAGTATCACTTTTATCAGCGTATTCAGTAAAGATTTCTTCTTCGATGCAGGTACTTCTTCAATAGGATCTTCCATTCTATTTTATGAAATTGTAGTTTCTTACTATAATTATAACAAAGGTAAAAGACGTGTTTTAGCAATAAAATACTACCTTTGCGCCTGCAAATATAATCATAAATATAAGTATGTCAGCAGTAAGACCAAAGAAATTCTTAGGGCAACACTTCCTCAAAGATATGGATATAGCACGCCGTATCGCTGATACATTGGACGATTTTTCCGATGTGCCGGTTATAGAGGTAGGTCCCGGTACTGGGGTTCTTACGCAGTTTCTGCTCGAAAAAAATAAGGAATTGACCGTTGTCGAGCTCGATCGCGAGTCCGTACCTTATCTCGATGAGCATTATCCGGCATTGCGCGGACATATTGTCGAAGCTGACTTCCTTACATTGGATTTATCGCAAATCTATAAAGACCGGTTCTGTGTAATCGGCAATTATCCATACAATATATCTTCCCAGATATTTTTTAAAGTGCTTGATTATAAAAATCAGATACCCTGTTGTTCGGGCATGATTCAGAAAGAAGTAGCCGAACGCATTGCTGCCCGTCCGGGTGGTAAGACCTATGGTATCTTAAGTGTACTGCTTCAGGCTTGGTACGATGTTGAATACCTGTTCACGGTGAGTGAAAAGGTGTTCGACCCTCCTCCCAAAGTGAAGTCGGCAGTGGTGAAGCTGGTGAGAAATGACCGTCAAACGCTTGATTGCGACGAGCGGCTGTTCAAAACGGTTGTGAAAACCGGATTCAACCAGCGACGAAAGACCCTGCGCAACTCTATGAAGCCCTTGCTCGGAAAAGATTGTGAAGCTTATGCCAAGCCGATCTTTGCCGAACGACCCGAGCGGCTCTCGGTTGCAGATTTTGAAGAGCTGACAAATATTGTCGCCGCTCATCTGCCCGGGAGGGAAAACGAGAGGAAGTAAGAGTACACACACTTAAAAAAGAGAGCTCATGTCAGAAGTAAAACTATTCTATCATAAAGACAATGCTATAAGAATGAGCCGTAGCATTGAGTTTTTGAAAACTACGCCTATCAAAAATTTTCTATGGATCGACCTTAATAATGTGGACGAGGAAATAGAAAATGAACTGGAAGATTATCTGAAAATATACATTCAGGAAGAAGAAGAAATGGTCGAAATCGAGATGTCGTCCCGCTATATGGAAACGGCCGATTCGCTTGTAGTCAATTCCAACTTCCTGCTTGGCAATTTTGAGAAAGAGCCTGTCTCTTTCATTATGAAGAACAATATCCTTATCACAGTACGTAGCGAAGATCTCACTTCGTTTCACGAAACGATAAAGAAAATATCTGCCAACCCGAAAACATATCCTACCGGCTATCATGTATTTGTGGCCATACTGGAAACACGGGTAGAGATAGATGCCGACATGGTGGAGGATATGACACAGGAGATTACAACACTCAGTAATAGTATCAGTATACAGGAAGCAGACGAAGAATTATTGATGGAAATCAAGAACCTTCAGGAAAAGACAATGATGCTTCGTGAAAATATTATCGACAAACAGCGTGTGGTAACCAGTCTGCTGAAAAGCGACCTGATGCCGAAAGAGCTGCATAGTCGTATCACGATACTGATAAAGGACATCAATTCACTGCTCGAACATATCCGTTTCAGTTTCGACCGTCTGGATTACTTACAGGATACGTTTCTCGGTTTTGTAAACATCGAGCAGAATAAGATAATCAAGATGTTCACCGTGATCTCGGTAATATTTATGCCGCCGACACTTATAGCCAGTATCTATGGGATGAACTTCGGTGAAATACCCGAGTTGAAATGGGAATACGGTTATCTGTTTTCCATTGGGTTGATGATATTTGCCGTCGGGATAATCCTCTTTTATTTCAAAAAGAAGAAGTGGCTGTAACCAATGGCGGGAGATACGCTATATATTTCCGATTACGATCATTACGAAAAGGTCTTAAATAAAGTTCTGGCTGTAAAAAAACAGTTGTGGATTGGCACAGCCGATATCAAAGACCTGTATTTTATGCAGGGCAAACAAAGCGTACCGTTCCTGAAAATACTTTCCGACCTGGTGAAGCGTGGTGTTGAGATACGATTGATACACGCCAAAGAACCCGGCCCTAATTTCAGGAAGGATTTTGATAAATATCCGTTGCTGGTACAAGGCTTAGAACGGGCTTTGTGCCCACGGGTACATTTCAAAATGATGATATTCGATCTGCAAACAGTTTATATCGGCTCTGCAAACCTTACGGGTGCAGGTATAGGAATGAAAGGTAAAGATACCCGCAACTTTGAAGCCGGAGTTCTCTCATCTGATCCGGTATTGCTCGAAAGCGCCATATCTCAATTCGATTCGGTATGGATCGGTAATTTTTGCAGTAAGTGCAAACGAAAAGACTATTGCGGCGACCGCATTAAATAATAAAGTTTTACTACTATGGCATACGCAGTATTATCTTATCCCGACTTAAAGGAAAATGACTGGAATCTGATTCAGGATTACAGGAAAGAAAATGATGAATGGTTGTACACTGTTGTAAAACCTCATTTTTCATTTGTTTTTCCGGTTTTCAATATACAGGTAGAGGACTTCATCGAAGAAGTAGTAAGGCTGACTGATAATGTGCAACAAATTGATTTCTCGATTCGCTGTTCTACAATTAATAAGGATTCCTTTTCTGATTATTTTCATGCTTTGCTGGTACCCGATGAAGGATATAGCCAGATAGTGAAATTACATGATAAATTATATAGCGGGATACTTAAAGATAATCTGAGACTTGATATAGATTTTATCCCTCATGTCGGAGTCGGAAACTCTACGGATAAGTTCAAATGCAAAAAAATGGTGGACGAATGGAATCGGCATGATTTTGAAATAAACGGTACGATATCCACGCTGACTATCGTAAACTTTGAAGATAATCAAATCACTGATCTTAACGAAATTATATTAAAAAAAT
>JBEBPN010000039.1:0-36227 GCA_040395895.1 Dysgonomonas hofstadii | reverse complement strand
TGTTTTATACAAAACTATAAGCCTTAGCAATTACAAACATAAGGCCTTCCTCTTTTCCCGTTCCGGGCGAGCGTATTTATGTGCAAAAAACTTGACTCCGGCTAAACACTACTTTCCCAATGCCCCCGAAACTCGATCATTCCTCACCGGCTCCGATACGGCATATAAAAAAAAGTCAGAGATTATGAGAAGTACAGCAAAAAATAGGAAACAACGATCTACCTACCTTCCAATTAGCATTAAATTTTTGGTTAAGACGGTTTTGGTAGTTGTGGGGTTCTCTCTGTGGGGAGCAGGGTTTATTTGGACATTAATAGGCTTATACCTGTTTTTCCCTATCCTTCGGGCACTCCTTTCGGTAGTGGTTGGTTTTGGTGCTATTGTAGCTTTTCTTTTCATCCTCCTCTCTTTTTTATAATCCTCTAAAATCCAGCATTATGACAAAAGTATTTTTATTAGGAGCAAACAAGAGCATCGACAGAGCCGAACAAGTGGTCGAAGTAAATCAGATTATCCAAATGGAGGGGTACAGCTACGACAGATATGTTGTATATGACATTCAACAGAGCCAATGGGGAATTACCTACAAACTGATAAACCTGCGTACAAAGGACTTTAATACAGCCGACATTATCCGACCATTGAAAGAAAAATTCGGCATTGGTTACTATTACGACAGCGAAGACCCTCAGTATATGGACAGTTTTGAGGTTGCTGTATTGCTTCAGCAGGCAGAACAGAAGAGAAATGCGGAAGCGGACGAAGCCGAGAAAGAGTGCATCCGAGTGGAAGAAGTAAAGAAAATAGGACGGGTACGCTTTGCCGAGATATTTCCCGAAGATGCACAGTCGGTTATCGTGGCACGGCTGAAACAGGACGAGAGCGACAGCCAAACCGACTATTTTTCAAGCAGTACACAGCGCACCGTCATTTTAGGCTTTTCCAAGCACAAAAGAGACATCTTCTCTGAAATGCGTAAATACGCATCTAACTTCGAGCAAACCGCCTATTTAGCCGAATCCAATGCAGATTATGAGCATCGGGAAAAATACAGCATGGGCGCAGGCTACTATCTGGGCGAAAGCAAATACCACGGTTGGATAATCGAAAAAGAGCCTGTCTACAAACGGGAGAACACAATCGAGGAATTTGCCTACACCGCAGGAAACGAAGATAATATACATATCAATAAACCCTCTGCCACACCGCCAAGTATGCCAATTACATCATGCGAAATACAACCCGACACGGGAACAGCGAAAAACGGCTGTACAATGATAGAATATTCTACCAAAGCGGTAGCCGTTTTTGGAGAAACGAAAGCCATCAAAGACGAACTCAAAGCAATGGGCGGACGCTTCAACAGCCGATTGACCATTAACGGGAAGAAAATCGCAGGGTGGATATTCTCAAAAAGCCAGGAGCAACGCTTAGCCGTTTATTTTGGATTGGATTAATCACACAGTAGTAACACGGGGCAGTAACCCTGCCCCACAACACCCAAGCATTATGAAAGGTACAAATCATTTTAAAAATACAATAAAGGCATATTTAGACCAACGGGCAGAGAGCAATGTATTATTCTCATTCCAATATTCCAAGCCTGAAAAAGACATAGATTCCTGCATAACCTACATTCTGAACGAAGTACAGAAAAGCGGTTGCAATGGCTTTCACGATGATGAAATATTCGGTATGGCAGTCCATTACTATGACGAAGATAATATCGAGGTAGGCAAGCCTGTGAACTCCCGTGTGGTAGTTAATCATGTGGTACAACTCACCGATGAAGAAAAAGCGGAAGCACGGCAGGAAGCTATCAAAAAGTTACAGAATGAAACCTACAACAAGATGAAACAGCCTGTCAAAAAAGCCAAGAGAGTGGAACTGAATACCCAACCCAATTTATTTGACTTTTAAAATATCCGACCTATGAAACCCAAGAATAGATTTCAACAGCAGATAGTAGAAGCAAGTAAAACCCTGCCACCTCTTACCCAAGAGCAGATACAATGGGGATATGACAACGCTATCCAA
This sequence comes from Dysgonomonas hofstadii, assembly GCA_040395895.1. Lineage (GTDB taxonomy): Bacteria > Bacteroidota > Bacteroidia > Bacteroidales > Dysgonomonadaceae > Dysgonomonas > Dysgonomonas hofstadii_A. The sequence continues at coordinate 34,190 of JBEBPN010000039.1, read as the reverse complement.
TATGTAGGGCAACGTACCACAAAAGGAAAAATAACCTGTTGCAAATGTGGACACGCATGGCAGGGACAGGGAGAACTGATAAATACCCTATTGGGATGTGAGTGTCCTCACTGTCAATCGAAACTAATAGTCAAGACCACCAAAAAGCAGACTTTTGATGACAGTTTTTATATGACTGTTATCACAGTGCATAAAGGTTATCAGGTATTGCGCACTATCATGTTAGGGTATAAAACGAAAGTAGGTCAATTACCGAATTATACCCACAGTGAAGTGATGCAACGGTGGATTGCTCCGAACGGGAAACATTGCACATTCGCCCGTCTGCGTCAGACAATGGGAACGATGTATTACGATTCATGGATATTCCATACTCCATTGGAACTGCGTAGCGAAAACACCAATAACAAATATTACATCAATGTATATGACAGAATCGGCATCGGAGAAATCTATCCAAAGCAAAAATTAATAGCCGAACTCAAACGCACAGGTTTAAAGAAGACACTATACGGGCAAAAGCCCTTAGACCTCTACCGCATCCTGCTAACAGACAGCAAAGCAGAAACACTGATAAAGGCAAAGCAGACCAAGCTGTTCAAACGCCTATTGGATATGGGTTGGCAGAAGAACATAGACAAGTATTGGGCATCTGCCCGTATCTGCATCCGCAACGGCTATACCATCAAAGATGCTACACTGTGGTGCGATTATATAGATTTACTACACTTCTTTGGTAAAGACTTGCATAATGCAAAATATGTTTGCCCAAAAGACCTGATAGCAGAGCATGACAGGTATGTGATAAAGAAAGCCAAATCCGATGCACAGTTAGAACTTGAGAAGCAGTTGGAGAAAGAAGTTTCATACAGGCAAGCCAAAGAACGCTTTTTCGGGTTGATGTTTTCGGATGGACATATCAGTGTCCATGTACTCGAAACGGTAGCAGAGATAATACAGGAGGGTAAGATGATGCACCACTGTGTCGCAGGTTATCACTCCAAAGAGGATTCGTTGATACTTTCAGCAACCATTGATGGCAAGCGCATCGAAACAATAGAAATATCAATCTCACAACTGAAAGTTATTCAGAGCCGTGGCATATGCAACAAGAATACAAAGTATCATAATCAGATAATAGACCTTGTAAACAGGAATATACCGCTGATTGAACAGCGATTAGCAGCGTAAAAATATAATAAATATTAATCGGGTGGAGAAATCCACCCACAAAACACTAAAGCAATGAAAACCAATTCAATTAATAAGAACGGCTGTTCCATATGCGAACAAGAACAGGAGAACTACACAACATTTCGTCCTGCCCACCGTCCGAAGCAAATATTCTATCAATATGATTATCGACACACAGATAACTCATTGTTTTCAACAGTTGCACCGACTTTGGAGGAATGCCGAAGACGGCGTAATGAATGGATAGCCGAAAAGAGTAAAGACAAGTATATCCTATTTTTAGGCTTCCAACGATTGGGTGAGTTCAATACTATATCGGAAGCCAAGCAATATGCACAGGACAGAGGACTATCAGGAGCATTTAACCTGTTGGGAGATAAGTATCGGGACAGTTGGTATATCCATGAATGGGAGATAAAAAATACTGATTGATAGACGGCGGATTTCCCGCCGTTTACTTTTTCCGTGACTATCATGAAGTTATCGGGAGAAAAAGTAACAAAAAGCCATAATGACATTTGCCTCTTTTCAGGCAACTTGTAAAAGTTCTAACAGACAATAACACCACTCTTTCGGATTCAACCATCGTTTACCTTTCCTCACTTCATAATGCAGGTGGCTGCCTGTTACAACTCCGGTATTCCCCACACATCCAATCTGCTGAGTGATACTGACCGAATCACCTACATTTACCAGCGTTCTACTTAAATGCGCATAGAATGAACGGAAACCGCCTGAATGCTCAATCTCTATAAAATATCCATATCCCGAACTATGACCCTTTCGGGTTACTATCCCGTTTCCTGTGGCATAAACGGGCGTACCTTTTGCTTTCGGAATATCAATTCCCCGATGGAACTTCCTAATCTTGTAAACAGGATGCCTGCGCATCCCAAATCCTGATGAGATAACCGATTTCTTAATCGGGAAAATCACAGGATAGTCGGATAATTCCTCGACAGACATTTGCATGGAAGCAGCTATGAGCAGAAAATCCCTTGCACTATAAACTTCTAACATACATAGATCAATTTCTGCTTGCCTATGTAGAGAACTAACAGTCTGACCCCAAACAGGCAAGCCCAATAGAGCAACTAAAAACGTTATCAGGTATTTCATAATTTATTGGTAAAAAGCAAACAGGCATCCGTTTCTCTGAATGCCTGCCTGTTACATCTGTCTTATTCTTCGGTATGGGTATCTTCATCATCACCGTTGTCGTTCTGCCAGCTAAAGGTCTTTTGAACGACCTGACCGAAGTTATCTTCGATGTACACGTCGATAACCTGCTGGTCTGTAGTGTGGGAAGTATAGTAGAGCCTGAATGTAGTTCGGTCTAAGGGATAGCGGTCATTGGGCAGAAACACCGTTCCGTCATCCATTCGCAACTCGCCGACACCATCAGGCTGAAAATACCGAATCGTAAACTCTGCCTGTTCATACTCACCCTCTTTCACCAGTTCGCAACGGATCTCCGCCGTCTCTCCCTGAACGATTTTTTTCTGAACTGGCATACAAACCAAATCATATGTGTAAACCTGATTAACATCCAAATCGTTACTACAGGCACAGACTATTGCACTGAGCAATAGCGTGTATAAAATATATGCTGAAAACTTTTTCATTGTAAATTATCTTTTGTTGTTTATAAATAAAGGAACTTCCCTTTTATCAGATTCTTAGATAGTATCTCCGCATCTACCATCCCGTAGGCAACCAGCATAGAACCGTTTCGGGGTTGTGTTCCTTTTGTTCCGCCTGGTTTCAAGAATTGGATACGGTTATACAGGAACTTGACTGCCGTAGCATATTCAAAGACTATATCGTGAAACCATTTAGCTTCAATTTTAGAGAATACCAAAGCGATCCCTCTGTTATGTTCAGCCATTCTTTTGAGAAAATCCTGCAACAACGGATTGGAATACGGAGGGTTTAACCAAACCCTGCCATGCCACGGCTGCATCAATCCGTTATCCTGAGCCGTATAGATTTTCTTTGCAGATTGGTTTAACCTGAATGCTTCGGGAGAAGATGCCGGATCTAAATCAAATTCGCCAAGAGAATGTATAATCTCATTAGGCGTGTACCACTCATCATTCTCTTTCATGATACTAATTGATTATAAATTTCAGACCCACTCCGAACTGCGTATGGAAATGTCCCGTCGATGTTCCCCAGAGTATCCGTTCACGGGCAGTCAGGAGCAATACAATACGGTCGCTCAAGTAGGTTTCCATCTCCAATGTAATCGCACCGCCATAAATAAAAGCATCCTTATTTTGGAGCGTAGAACCGTCAAAGAGCATCTTTTCTCCCCAGTTGCTTGTTTCATATCCGGCAAGAGCAGAACCGCCCAGCGAAAAAAGGAATGTCTTATTTCGGTCGGAAAGAAAATTTAGATAATAACCACCCTCCGCCGTAAACTGGCTGACGGGTATTCTGTCCTCTTTATAGGGATAATACCTGTTCAGGAACTCCGCCCCAAACATCCATTTATTGGCGTTTTTGGTATAGGTAGCCATTTGCAGGCCAAAGTAATATCCCAGTTCATTTTGCTTATCCTTTGAATGAAAACCATCCACCATACCACCTGTTACCTGTATGCCCCGCATACCCGGCAAGCAACGCTGTGCGTATGCACCGCCCGAGAAGGCGAAGCAACACACAATCGTTAAGATAAAAGTCAACTTCTTCATCTTATTTGGTTTTCAGTTCGTTGATAACTTTAGCACGAACGAGGTCGGCGTTCTCCACTACAAAAGATTGGTGACGGCCACCCTCTTGTTCGTTCAGTTCGATAACGAGTTGTTTATCGTCAGGTATCGTAAATTTAGGCAGGGTAAATATGACCCGCTCCGTTGCTTTTCCTCCAACCAATGTGAGATTATTGTGCGCCCGAAGCGGCATAATGACCTGTTCCTGAATAGCGGTGCGCTTGGCTACTTTTTTATCGACAATCTTGAAAGTGATGTAATCCACATCAAAGGGTACATTACTCGAATTTTTCAGTTGCATATGGAAATACAATAAGCCGTTGTGTGTATAAATCCCTTTGAGCGTGTATTGGATGCCAAAGCGTTTAGAGCCGATATGCTTTATCTCCCTGTCGTTATTTTTATAGATAGACTTCATAATCAACTTGACCAGTAACGGCGATTCACTGCCCAGTTCCCGCATATAGATCTCCATCGCGTTGTTTGGTCTGTTAACGGCTTCTCCGTCGTGGATAAAATCGGTCATCTCAATGGAGAGTTTCACAGGCTCATCGGCATATTTGACGTTATAGGTGTAGTATGCACCATCTTCTGTGATAACAGCCAGGTTGCTTTCGGTAGAGAAATCGCGCAGAGCCGCTTTCACACGCAGTACATTCTCTGCTCCGTCTGCTTTAGCCGCCAACAAATCGGCAGAACCGAGGTCTACATAGCGGATTGCCGACGGGAAAATGATATGCACCGTCTTGTTGAAAGTCACTTCCAGCGCATAAGGTGGTATCATACGGTTAAAGGTGAGCGGTTTAGTCAGACCCTCGAAGTAATCCCCTTTCGAGGGTGACTTTTTGATTGCTTCCTGTTTTTCAAGTGGCAGTTGCTCTGTTTCCTGTGCGTTTGCCCTAAAGATGCACCCGGCCAATGCGAGTACGAAAAGAAATCGTTTCATACGAATGTTGTTTTAATTGTTAATGATTTAATTACTATCGATTTTTTAGTGGTGGACTTTCGTCCTGATTGTATCTATGCTTTGGGAAGAAGTAAAACTTTGTATCCTGCTTTCAGGGTTACTTTTACCTCCCTCATTTTCTTACTGAAGAACTGGGATGTTCCCTGAATAAGACTCCGACCCAAATCGGCCGCGAGCTGAGAGCCTGCATCGTCTGTTATCGTGATACTGCTTCCCATTGACGTGCCCATGTTGGCGGCTATCTCTTTCATGGCGGTCACTTCGTCCGAGTTCGGAACGAAGATGCCCTGCATACCGTCCATATCGTAGACTTCCATCTCTACGGGTATCACATTATCGGCATACTGAATTGAGGTAATAGTTATATGCAGGCGTTCCCCGCCTATTTTCGCACTTCCCGTCAGGATGGTATTGGCAGGAATAAACAGGCTGCCCGCTCTCATGGGTTCTTGCAGGCGGAACTGCAACTCCTTTCCGTTGGATAGCGTTATAGTCTGGTAGACACAAGCACGGATACTGTTTTTATCCGTTATGGCTTCGTTTCCCGCAGCCGTGATAAATCCCATATTTCGAGGCTTACCGTATTGCTCCATGAACTCATTGTTAGCCATCGGAGCTGCCAACAGCGACACTACGCTTTTATGCACCTGCGAAACGGGCTTCGGTACGACCTTCTCCCGCATATCTGTTATCGGTTCGGTCTGAGCCGCTTCCTGTCCCTGCGTATTGGGCATATACTTAGCTGCAATCGCATAGGACTTTTCAATCATATCAAGCTGCTTATCTGCTTCCGACTTCTCGGTAAGTCGCTTTTCTAATTCCTGAATACGATCTTCCATCGCAAGCTGTGCCTGTCTATCCGCATCCACATCAGGTTCTTCGTAGAAGCTGCCTAACTGACGATTGATGTCCTGATAGGCTTGCGCCGATGACTGGAGAGCCGGAGCAGTTCGTGAGCCGTTACCGTAGTTGTAGTTACTACCACCATCCGGTATAGATGCCTGACTCTGACTGCCGTCCTGCGCATTGCGTTCTTCCTCACCCAGCAGAAAGGCAAAGTCCTGTAAACTGCGCATCTTCTCATTTTGCTTGTTCTGCATGGCTTCCTGTTCATAGGCCGAACGCTTGTCGCCAACGATACCTTCCTCTTTGGGTATCGGCAGTTCCGAGTTAAAACCGTCAGTTTGTTGCTGTTCCTTATTGCCGGAAGGAGCAAAGATGATCCACATCACTCCTGCGAAAATCAGGAAGAACAGCGGATAAACCAACATTTTCTTCCGCTTTTGTATCTCCTGTGGGGAAAGCTCCTTTTTCGGTTTACTCTCTTTCTTTGTTTCTGGACCATCCGGTTTAGGGTCATTCCTTTCATTGTCACTACTCATAATTCAAATTGTTTTTATGGTTTATACTATCCGCATGTTGTTCGTGTTGGAGCCTCAGACGTTCTATATGGTCTATCTGCACCTGTTGTCCCTTCTCTTTACCCATGTTGTAAATCGAAGAAACCGTCATATAGATAGAGCCGCCGCCAAACAGGAAGAACATAATAAGGATGATAACCACCCGTCCGTCAGGCGTAATCCGCCCCAACACTGACCGCAGGCCGTCTTCCAGACATTCAGTTACGGCATTTAGCTTTTTCTTTATCATAGCCTTACCTGTCTAAAGTCCGTAAATCCCTGTTTTCGATAATCTCAAAGCGTTCCATCGTAAACCCGTGCGGGTTATTATCGCTCCTGACTGAGTTAATCAGCTCACAGCGTGTCACCAGAGAGCGTTCCGTCACGTTGCTTGCCCGGATAATCATCTGCCGTGCATAGGTAACAGCCTTATAAGGATAAACATCGAGGTTGCACGCGATAGAATCGATCTGAATAATCTGATTGATATTACCCGACACAATACGGTTGTAGTATCCCTTTTCCGACATATCCTGATAATAGCGGAAAGCACTTTTGTCCACCAGAAAGAGGGCGCGGTTGATGTTCGATTCAATGGCGCTTTTATCGGGGGACAAGGTGAAGAACAGTTCGTGAAACCGCCTGATATGCTCCTTTGCTTCCACAGGACGGTTCTGCGATAAATCCTGCGAGAGAGCCAACATGAGCGATTTACCTTCATCCAGTACATAGATTTTCTGTCGTTGTGCTTCCGCAAAGCTGTATGAGTTCCATACCGCATAACCCGTTATCCCCGCACACAGCAGGATAAACACACCGGCGATAATCCGTATCTGCTTAAAACTTGTTTCTATATTTTTTAAACTTTTAAATTCCATTTGTTTGTAGATTAATTTAATTAATTGGCTGCGGTGGCTCACCACTTATTTTCCAAGTAAGCGGCCACCTACATTACCCGCTACTGAGCCTGCTACACCGCCTACCATAGCTGCCGCTTTTCCGGCTGTCTTATTAACCGCTCCGCCGAATGCGCCTGCACCGCCTGATTGCACAATCCATCCTGCTACTGTCGGTATCGTGAAATACCCGATGATTCCGATAATCAGAAAGATGATATGCACGCCGTTCGAGCCGTCGGGGATATAGTTCGGGTCTTGCAACATCGCAATATCTGTTTTGAGCATCAATGCTTGCACTTTGGAAATCACTGCCGAGAACAGATCGGCGACAGGCAGCCACAGGTAGATGGTGATATAGCGTGTCAACCATTGGGTGAGTGTTGCCTGAAAGCCGTCATAGACAGAAAAGGCAAAGGCTATCGGCCCCAGTATGGATAAGACCACCAGAAAGAAGGTGCGAAGCGTATCGATGGTCAGTGCGGCGGCATTAAACAGCAGTTCGAAGAAATCCCGTATAAGCTGTCGGAACCACTCTTTGATATCATACCACTTACGTTCTCCCCACATACTGATAATCTCTCCCGCATCCGTAAATCCCAGCTCTTTCATCTTCTGGTCGTACACTTCGTCATCGACCAGCCACGCTTTACCTTCCCTGAGACGTGCATCATATTCCAGTGATGCTTTCTGCACCTGCAACGAGTGTACATCCTCTATCTGACTTTCCATAATGGTATGCGCCCCTTTCACCACTGGACTCATCACGGCATTAATAGTTCCCAAGACGATGGTCGGAAAAAACATAATGCACAACCCGATGGCAAAAGGACGCAGCAACGGGAATATATCTATCGGTTCGGCACGGCTCAAAGCCTGCCATACACGATATGCCACATAGAATAAAGCTCCCAGTCCGGCAATACCTTTGGCAACACCTATCATATCGCTGCACAGCGGTATCATGTCCTGATACAGATTCCGCAGAATCTGGTGTAAGTTCTCAAACTCCATAATTTGTAATTATTAGTTGATTACCAATACCGCTCGGACGGACTGCCATACAATGATAATACCCTGTCAGTATCGTTCTTGTCTTTAGCGCGGATGTAGGACACCGATATACTTTTTTGTGTAAAATACTTCGTCAGGTTGCGGTATTCGGTCATCTTGGTATATACCTGATCGATGACTTCCATCCGCTCTTTGTCAGATAAGGACAAGCCGTTGCCGCCCGTCACGATATTCTTCAGTTCCGTTACGAGCGCACCCCCTTCCTCCAACAGTTTCGCATAGCCGAACGAGATAGCAGTCAGCTCGTCTGCGGTAAAATTGGGGTCGGACACCATCTTGTTGAATCCGTTCATGTATATGTCTGTAATCTCGCTGACCATCGAAATGGTTTTCTGCACCTTACGGGCATCCTTGATTAGATTGTGTACTGATTTGAGTGCATCGTAATATTCTTTACCCTGCTGGTAAATCTTGACGCTCTCCTGCACATTCTTAATCATATTGCCCGCTGTCGAAGTGCTTTGTATCGCACTTCGGATATTTTGCACAAGGTTGGTCGGATCAACCACCGTCCATTGTGCCTTAGCTGCTACTGTACTAAATAGCACTATACTGAGTATCATTAGAAATCGTTTCATACTGTTACATTTTTAATTGTTTAAAATCTTTTCTCAGGGTAATACCGCTTCGTACACCCTTTGGTATTCGCCTTCGTTAGTCAGCGAGAGCATATCCCGTTCACTATCGTAGGCAATCTTAATCAAGCCGTAGAAATCGAAAAAAGTAATCCCCCGACTCCGGCATAAGGGGACGGTAAACGCCGTATCGCGTTTGTAGATAAACTGCAACCGGAATCGACTACCGTCATGGAATATCTTCAGGCCGGGAGAACCGCACAGGCTGACCCATGTCCCGCATATATTACGCAGCGGAAACTCCGGACGGGCTTGCGGTGCTGATAATGGCTTACTTCTTTTTCCTCTCACGGCATTACCCTCCCTGTTCCGACCGCTTGCTTTCGGCAAGCTGTTTAATGGCCAGTTCGATATTCCCTCCCAGTTTATCGGTCAATTCCTGCACTTCCATCTTTTCCGATTCCTCAGTGGTATAGGTCAGGTACTCTTCGCCGCTCACTTCTGTGGCATAGACCGCTGACTGAACGCCACCTAATCCGAACCAGACTTCCTTATACTTTCGTCCGGGGCTGTTGGCCATATTGATGGATAGGATTTGTCCTTTCTCCTTTTCGGTTAAACCTAAAAGGGATTGGATCACATCGAAGCGGTTCATGAATTTGCGCTGGTCGAGCAGAATCTTACAGTCAGAATTATTGATGATCGCCTCCTTGACAATGGGTGATGCGATAATATCATCCACCTCCTGCGTTACGACAATGGCTTCGCCGAAGTATTTACGGACTGTTTTATACATATACTTCATGTATTCCGCCATATTCGCCGAAGAAAGAGCTTTCCATGCTTCCTCTACAATCAGTTGTTTGCGGATCCCTTTTAATCGTCTCATTTTCTGAATAAAAGCATCCATAATGATGATTGTTACCACAGGGAACAGTTCTTTATTCTCTTTTATACTATCAATTTCGAAGACGATAAAGCTCTTATTTAACAGGTCGATGTTCTTTTCGGAGTTCAACAGAAAATCGAAACGTCCGCCCCGATAATACTGCCGCAGGGTGGTCAGCATATTGTCGATGTTAAAATCCTCCTTGCTGACCTTTATCTCCCTTTCTTCCAGTTCCCGACGGTAGTCGCCCAACATATACTCGTAGAAAGTATTGAATGAGGGTGTTATCGTGCGGTCGTTCTGTATCTTCTCGATGTAGGCGGATACCGCACTACCCAGCTCACCGCTCTCAGTCTTTGTAACCTTGTCATCTTCGGACTTCCATAGCGTCAACAGCAGGGTTTTAATACTGTCTTTTTTTTCCACATCAAACCTGAAATCGTCGGTGTAGAAAGGATTAAAGGAGATCGGGCTTTCCTCGGTATAGGTATAGTAAATTCCATCTTCGCCTTTGGTTTTTCGGCGTACCATTTCACACAAGCCCTGATAGGAATTACCCGTATCCACAAGCACTACATGGCTGCCCTGTTCCCAGTATTGACGCACGAGGTGATTCATAAAAAACGACTTGCCCGAGCCGGAAGGCCCCAACACGAACTTGTTTCGGTTAGTGGTAATCCCGCGTTTCATCGGCAGGTCGGATATATCCACATGAAGCGGTTTGCCCGAAACCCTGTCCACCATTTTAATACCAAAAGGAGAAGGTGAGGATTGGTAATTCGTCTCTTCAGTAAAGAAGCAGAGTGCAGGCTCAATAAAGGTGTAAAAGCTCTCTTCCGCAGGGAAATCACCTGCATTACCTGGCATCCCTGCCCAATAGAGTGTGGCGGCATCCACGGTATTGTGGCGCGGTTTGCACTCCATCAGGGCGAGCTGCGAACCTACATCGTTGCGGATATGTTTCAGTTCTTCCGCATCTTCGCTCCATGCCAGTACATTGAAATGCGCACGGATAGAGGTCAATCCGAAGCTGTGTGCCTCGTTCAGGTATTGGTCGATCCACTCTTTATTGATTTGGTTTCCACGGCTGTATCTCGATAGCGACTGCATATTCCTCGCACTCTTTTCAAACTTGCGCAGGTTGTCTGCACTATCCTCAATAAACAGATATTGGTTGTAGATATGGTCACAGGAGAGCAATAGCCCGACAGGCGAAGCGAACGACAACCGGCAGTCGCTTCGGTCAGTCGATAGCTTTTCATACCGCATATCTGTTCCGATACGCCCGGGCAGGTCTTCGGCATCGGACAGGGTATGCAGACACACGTGTTTATTGCCTATCCGCAGTCCGTCCGCTCCCAGTTCCAAATCTTCCAGACAGGTGGTGTCATCCAATGACAGGGCGAAATACTTTTCAATCAGTCCCGGCATTTCATCCGTTCCCGTAATCTCGTCCGAGGTGATGCGGCTAAGGCGAACGAAGCCGCTGTCATTCATAATGCGTTCGAACTGCCCGACAGCTTCCAGAAATTTCAGGCTTGTATCCTTGTTCACTTCTTTGGGAATAATATTCCCCCGACAGAGTGATGAGAAATTGCTCTGCATCCGCATCCGCTCTTTGGTTGTCTTAGTCAGGAACAGGAAGCACGAGTGATTCAGAAATGGCCGTTCGTTGAAGTGCTTTTCAAAACTGCGTGACAGGAAACTCATATCGTCCTTATCGGTCACGGGTTTATAGGTTTCCCGCACGAACCAATCCTGCTTATGCACCACTGTGTATTGAGGTAATACTTTGATGGCTTTCGCCCAGGAAGAATGTATCGCTTCATATTCGGCAGAGGTCACGGTAAACAGCTCCGGCAACTCTACCCGAAAAGCAATCGTTATATCCGCATCCTTGCTGATGATACAGTCGTGTTCGACAGCCAACAGTGGGAACTTACTCTCGATAGTAGCCGCTTTCATTATATTACGCATAGGCCGCCTCCTTTCTCTTCTGTCTGAACAGGCGGTGCGCAGTCTTCCGGTTTATCAGGTAGCGGGGATGCTGTTTGACAGCCGTTATTTTCATTAAGCCGTGTTCCCCGTATTTCTGATTCAGGTTGAAGGTCATCCATACCAATACAGACGCGGCGATAATACCGAAGCCGATGCAGATCCACTGATCGATGCCTACCATATACATGATGACAAAAACCACGAAGACCGACAACAGCCCTGCCGCGAAGATGAAAAGGTATTGAGCCTTCAAGCCTTTGAACTCTACGCTCTTGCCTATTCCTTTGTTTATATTATATTCCATTTGTTAATTCTTATTGGGTAAATAATAAATGGGTCTGTGACCCTTAAAGGAAGAAAGAGCGCAGAATCGTGGCGGCTACAATCAGGAAGATACAGGCTCCGAACCAACTGGCGGCAGTTTTCGAAGTATCGGGATCACCGGAAGAGAATTTTCCGTACACTTTCACGCCGCCGATGAGTCCGACAACGGCTCCGATGGCATAAATGAGTTTTGTGCCGGGGTCGAAATACGAAGTCACCATATTGGTAGCTTCGGTTATACCGCCTACCCCGTTTCCCTGAGCAAAAGCAGATGATACGGCAGCCAGAACAAGGGCTGCCGACAAAAGAAATTTTTTCTTTGTCATAATAAGAAATTGTTAAGTTGGTATCGGGTTGGATGGGCCCGATACCGGGTGAATAATGTTGTTACTTTGAATTTTTTAGTGGGAGCCAAAGGCTCATTTGTTTTGCTTGTGCACGTTACGTTAGCCGTAATCTCTTTCTTTCATTTCGTTCTTGTTTTACATTATATAATAGTCTCGCTATGCGAAATCTCTGACATTAAAATGGTCGGGCGCTTTTCTGCTGTCTCCGCCCGCTCCGGTTTCTGTGTCTTTTCGCCTGTGGAAATCGGCAAGGCTTTCGGCCATGAGGGAGGTAACGATCCGCTTGGCATCTGGCTTTCCTGAAACGACCTGCTCGAACATATCTGTTTGTCGTATCTCCAACAGAGTGTTGCCTGCCCGTTGCTTCTGCTCAGCAGTGGCTTCGTCCGCTTTATTTACCGTGCGCACAGCATTGCCCAAGTCCTCGAATGGTACGCCCGAAGCAAGTGCGGCTTGTGCTGTTCCGGCAACCTCTTCCTCTTCGTCCTCGCCGCCATCTTCCGGTTCCTCGTTATCGGATTCCCGGCTTTGATAATCGAGCGGATAATGAATATCCATCGGCTCGTTATCTTCGGGCGACGTATCGGAAAACGCTTCGTCCAGCTCTTCCGGTGGCACTTCCGCCGAAGACTTTTCCTCGTCAGTCGGAACAAATGTATCAGGATTTTCCTGTCTGTTTTCAGATTCCGGCGGGCTGGCAGTAAGTGGCTCCTGTTTGGAAGATAGTGGCTTCGACGCCGTTAAATCGAATTGGCTTTTTCCGACAATATCGGTCTTCACTTGCCCTGTCTCATGGATGGAAGCGCCTTTGCCGACAATGTCTTTTTTCCGTCTTTTCCCTGCGTTCAGGTACAGAAGATATAATCCGACAAAGAGGGCATACAAAGCAACTGAGGCTATAAATATCTTTTCCATGCCTTACTTTTGGAGATTGAAATAGTCATCATCATATTGCTCTTTGTACAATTCGGAGATATCTTCCTGAAAAGTCTCGAAGTGATGATTCAATATATTGTCGATATAGCTGAAGATGGTCACGTCGTTCGCTCCGGCAACCTGCACAATCTTGGAGATGCGGTTGTGATATTTGCGACGGATAATTACCGGCTTTCCACTCCTTGTAGGGATGCCTGCATTGACCAGAAACCGCTTTTTATAATCTGTCGCAGATTCAGGTAAGGTGTCTTGGTCTGTCGGAACAATCATCATTTCTACTTCGGGCGTTTCATTCGGGACGGTTTCTTTGGAGCTGTTTTCTCTGACTTTTTTTCTGTGACGGATCACTTTGGGCAGCATTACTGTTGCCAATACAATCAGACAGCACACGACAAGCGTTATTGTGATTGTCGTTTCGTTATATACATTCGGATTGAGTATCATATTTTTGTTTTTAGTGGTTAGAAAACTCCTTTATTATGCTTATCGTACAACTCTGTTATATCATCCTGATAAACAGAGAGGTGATGAGACAGTACATTGTCTATATAGCTGAACAGGGAAACTTCATTTTTACCGATGACCTGCACGATCTTCATAATCTTCTCGTGGTGTTCCTTCCGTATATAGACAGACTTACCTGTACGTGCCGTAATCCCGACTTCCTGAACAAACAGTTCCTTGTAATCGGGCGTTTTACTCCGCTTGCGTTTGGATTCTTCACGGGGTGTTTCTGCCTGAAGGGTTGCAGTGGTTTCTGTCTCTTCGGATTCTGCTTCCTGCTCCGATTGTGCCTTATCGGGTGGCAAAAGCGGTCTGGGTATGGAACTTGGATTATTGCGCCGTTCCTTGTTTTTGAATGAGGAGATGATAAAGTTGGCATCTACCTCGCTCAGATTGACTTCTTCTTTCTTCTTGGCCATAATCTCTTATTTGAGGGTTTCCAACATTTCTTCTACCAGCATATCGAGGTTGCTCCCTCTGACCAGTGTCTTGTCCGCAGGGAACAATGTGGAGCGGAACAATGCCTTATGACTCACAGACTGTTCCCGGCGGAACCGCTTGCTGTCGGGCATAAATGTTTTGAAAAGCGGGAAACCCAGTTTTTCAATCACATCTTCATACACCTCATACAGCTCGGTCTTCTCTCGCCCATCGACCAGATTCCAGAGCAGATGGATGGCTTTGATCTTTCCAACTCCCGTAGTGACCAGCGCATCGTTAACCGTAATCACGTATTGCAGGGTACTCTCCAACACCAGACGGTCGGCGCTGATCGGAGCGATAATGTAGTCCATAAGTGAAAGGGTTTGCACAACCGCCGGATTGTTGATTGTTCCAGGCAAGTCAAAGAACACGAAGTCAGGTTGGATAACTTCGATTACCTCTTTAGCATCTTCCATCGCGTTCTCAGGGCTGCTTTCAATGACTTCGTAGGCTTTCTTCCCCAATGTGGAGAACTGCTCATAGGCCATCAGTTTGTAGTGGTCGTCTTCGGTTGACATCTGCAAATCCCGTTCACGCATCTCCGCTATGGAATGTTGCGGAAAATCACAGTCAATCACAGCTACGTTATAGCCTTTCACATAGTGCAGATAGCTTGCTACTAACACCGTGAGGGTTGTTTTTCCGGCTCCGCCCTTCTGGGTCGAGAATGCCACATTTAATGTTTTCTTTTCCATTTTTCCTGTTTTTAATTGTTATACATCGCTTAGCTGTATGTCCAGCCATATGATTGGCTGGCTGTTTATCTGAATGTCCGTTCAGCCGTTTGGCTGTTTATCCGTCCCTCTGTATAGCTGTTTAGCTGTTGGAACGTTTAGCCGTTTAGCTATCGAATCAGCCGTTTGTTTAGCCGTTTATCCGGCTGTAAATACATATAGCCGATTGGCTGTTTACCTATCCGTTCAGCTATCCGCACAACTGTTCGACTGTCTGTCCATACAATCGTTTGCCATGCAAATAAAGACCTATTTCTCCGCAGAAACAGCACATTTCAGCGAGGTGGAAGTAAGTGGCTTCGATTTGGCACAGAGTGGCTATCTGCTCTGTAATACAGCGTGTTACTTTGACCTGTAACTTTGCTGCATGAAACGTCGGAAGGTATTCGACCGCCCTTTTCACTCGTTACACTCGCATTCTCATCTGTCCCTGTTCAGGACAGATTTTATTTGCGACATGGCAAATAGCAAGCTGTATTTTTTGCTGCACGGGAACCGTTTTGCTGCAAAAAATGCTTGCCCCACAAGGGGGGACGCACCCTCCTAAGTCGGTTGCTTTTGGCAATCATTTGAGTGATGATTGGATAGGCGGCAAGATACCGCAACGACGGATTGTATCACTAAAAAAATCCGACGTATGAATGAAAATGGGAATAACACCCCTGCACGGGGTAAAGGGGGACGCTCCCCGAAGAATGATCCGGCAAGTTTCCGCTATTCGGTAAACTTTACGGCTGTCGAACACGCCCGGTTCCTGACAATGTTTGAGCAATCGGGACTACAATCGAAGGCGCGTTTTATCGCTGCCCGTGTATTCAGCGATGAGTTTCGGGTGGTCAGAATCGACCGTTCGGCGATGGAATATGTGACCAAACTCACTTCTTTTTACGCACAGTTCCGCTCCGTTGGCGTGAATTACAATCAGGTTGTAAAGGAACTACACAGCAATTTTTCGGAGAAAAAGGCATTGGCTTTACTCTATAAATTGGAGAAAGCAACTGTTGATCTGGTCGAAATCGGGAAGCAAATACAGGAGTTATCGGAAGATTTTAAGGCGAATTATTTAGGAAAGTAACAAGCAGCATGGTTGCGAAAATCAATATCGGGAGCAACCTGTATGGTGCGTTGGCATACAATCAGGAGAAGGTGGATGAAGGTCTGGGCAAGATTCTCGGAGCAAATCTTGTTTTTGAACCGACCGACGGACAGTTCAATGTATCGGAGTATATGGAGGATTTTATGCAGTTCGTTCCGGCGCACTTCCGTACAGAGAAGCCTGTATTCCATGTATCTATCAATCCGCATCCCGATGATCGTTTGACGGACGACCAATTGACGGACATTGGACGGGAGTACATGGAACAGTTAGGCTATGGCAACCAGCCTTATCTAATTTTCAAGCACGAGGATATCGGCCGGGAACACCTGCATATCGTGTCGCTCAGGGTAGACAGCAACGGCAAGAAGATTGACGGCTATAAAGAACATGAACGCAGCAAGGAGATAACCGAACAGTTAGAACGCAAGTACAACCTAAATCCGGCAGAGGGACAAAAACGTTCCGAGCAGTGGGAGCTTTCACCTGTCAATATTTCGGAGGGTGATTTGAAGAAACAGATTGCTGCGGTTATTAAACCGCTGGCTTCGATGTATCACTTCCAGTCGATGGGTGAATACAAAGCGGTTCTTTCCTTATATAACATTCATGTGGAGGAACTCAAAGGCGAAGTGAAAGGGAAGCCGTATCGGGGACTGTTATATTCGGCTACGGACAACGAAGGAAACAAGCTAGGCAATCCGCTGAAATCTTCTATTTTCGGGAAGTCGGTTGGTTATGACGGGTTGGAAAAGCGTATGGCTAAATCGGCTGAGCGTATTAAAACCAAGAATCTCAAAGGACACACCTTGAAAGCTGTATATGAAGCTAAACAAAGCTGCCCCGGTGAAAGCGAGTTCCGAGCAGAGCTAAGGCAGCAGGGTATCGATGTTCTATTCAGGCGAAACGATGAAGGGAGAATTTATGGGGCAACTTTTATAGATCATACTACTCGTACTGTTTTGAATGGCTCCCGTTTGGGCAAAGAGTATTCGGCAAATGTATTCAACGACCTGTACGGTGGCAAGCAAGAGCAGGCACAGGAACCGATTCAGGATACACGGCTTTCCGATGTGTATAACCCTCCGAAATCGGAAGACCATTCTTCGGAGAACAGTGTTACCGGAGGGCTGTTTTCAATCCTTTCTCCCGAACCGGAGAATCTCCCTAAAGAGGAACAGCCGTTACCATGCCGTCGGAAAAAGAAGAAACGCAGGTATGGTAGGCAGATGTAATTTTTGAATTATAAGTTTTTTAGATAGTAAACTCATGGTTATTTTCTCTTGTTGCTGAATTGCAGATATTTATATTTGAATTATACATCTTTTTTTTTATTTTTGCAATAACAATTAGGGAATAATTATGAATGAACCTGATTATTTATTTTCTGCTAAAGGACAAATGTATGGCTATCTCTATCAGATAGACAGGGCTTTGTTTTGGCTGAGCAAATGTCCCGATGGTTCTATTGTCTCAATTGAAACAGACGATGATGTAGTTGTTAGGCTTAATGAGGGAGAAAGCATAGGTACAATATATGAGCAAGATAAAGCAAGCGTAAAGAAGAAATATCCTTTCACCAATACTAATGTAAACCTATGGAAAACATTATCGAATTGGCTAACCCTGATTGAAAATCAAAAATTTAATGTTGAAAATTCCAGATTTTTACTTGTAACAAACGTTACCAATAAATCAAGTTGTATCGCAAAAACTATTTCTGCTTATAATGCAGATGAAACCACTTATGAAAAAGCATACTGTGATTTAATGGTTATCGCAACTACAACGAAAAACACTAAATTGAAGCCATATACGACAAAATTTATTCAATCGGATAAATCCGTCATTATGTCTTTATTACGGAGAATTAGTTTGTGTGAATGCCCTAATGGGTATGATAGGAAAGCTTTTTTAGAGCAAATAATTCAAGATCTACACTTAAATGATGGACAAACTCCTCATTACGAGATACTCAAAATGTTGTACGGCTGGATTATAAATGCTTGTATGGAATTTTGGCTAAATGGAGAAAATACTTGTTTTGATCCAAAAGTTCTTTGGAGTAAAAGAGATTTTCTAAAACAACAATTTGCTCAAAAGCCATTTATTGAACAAGCTGCCAATCTAATTCCTATCCCACAAGTAGCCCAAGAGAATGAAAAAGGTAGTTTGTTTGTCAAACAATTGGATCTGATTTTGGCACAGGATGATGAGAAACTGAAAGCAATACAGGATTTCTTACGAGCCAAACGAGAAAAGCATAATTACGCCATCAATGCTAATATAACTAAACAGCATCTGGATGAATATGAAGAAGGTTTGAAAGAGAACTGGCAACAGAACTTTTGGAAGCATCGGAGATTAAATAAAAATGAGCCGACAGATGTTGGTTACACTATTTATTCTGAGACAATACAACACAAGGGTAAACTTGCTGGTATAGAACCTACTTATTCTTATTTGAGTAATGGTACTTATCATGAGTTATCGAATAAACGAGATATCGGTTGGCATCCTGATTGGGAAGAATTAACAAAGTAGAATATGGAACGAAATACAGATATAAATGAATTTGTGATATTACAGAATCCGGTTATAGGTAGCCATATTCTACATGAATTTTCAAAACGATATTATTCAGAAAAAAAAGAAGGAATTAAACTTCCTTTCTTTTTCATCATATTACCTATAGCGTTCTCAAAAGAATATTCCAATGATATTTCAATAAAAAAATTCAAAATCGGCAGTATGTTGAAATCCTTGAATAATGAAAACTTATATTGGGATACTTTGCAACAAAGAATGGCTGATTTTTCAGATATAACTTTCCAGTCTTTAAATATTGCTTTTGCTGCCTCTCTTTTATTTTACGATAATGAAAAAGCCTGTATAGTTCCGAATAGTTCTAAATCTTTTAAACCAACAGACAAAAAAGATTACGATAAGATGATAAAAACAGCACATAGATTAGGCTATTGGTTTGGCTCATTAAAAGATGAAGAAATTTGTTCATACCTCAATATATCTTTCTAAATATGGATTTTAAGATAAATAAAATTATACTTTGGCCTAAGAATACAGAAATGACAGTACGGGTAATTCCTTTTAAGAAGGATTTTGTAAATGTTATTTCAGGAGATAATGCAAGGGGGAAATCTGCGCTTATATCAATTATTGACTATTGTTTAGCAAGTAGTAAATGCAGTATCCCTATTGGGTTAATCCGAAATCTTACATATTGGTTTGGGATTATTGTTTCGTATGGAGAAGAAGAAATACTTTTGGCAAGGGAGGAACCCGGAATTGATGTTGTATCCAATAATATGTATATCCAACGTGGAAAGAATATTGCAATTCCAGAACAAATTGAAGAAGAAAATGCTAATTATAGAGATATAATAAAAGAACTTAATAAACTGTCTCAATTGGCAAATTTCGACTTAGGTGATAAAGGTATTTCACAACCTGCCAGTATAAGAGATTTAATTTCATTAAATTTTCAACCTCAACATTTAGTGGCCAATCCGTATGCGCTTTTTTATAAGGCAGACACATATCAAAATAGAGAAAAACTGATTACTATTTTCCCTTATATTTTGGGCATTTTGGATGATGAATTACTTGGGCTTAAAGAAGAATTAAAGGACTTAAAAAGCAGAGAAAAAGCTTTGGGCCGAGAACTGGAGCAAAGAAGAGAAATTGCTAACAATTGGTTGAGTGAAGTTAAGAGCTATTATGCAATCGCATATGAATTCGGATTAATTGATGAGGAATTAAATGACAGTAAGTCTTGGTCTCCTAAAGATTACATAATTCGTCTTAGGAAAGCATTATCACGGATAGATAAGAATATCATTCCTTTAATTAAAATAGGTGCATCTACTAAGATAAGTCAAAGGCTTGCCGAGTTAGATGAAAAAGAATATCAGACAGCGGCTCATATACAAGAAAAAAAGGAAAAACTGTATCTCATTCAAAGTGTAAAAACCAGTAACAAAGATTACGGAAATGACATTTTAGTGCAAAACAGCAGATTAGAAGCGGCAAGTTGGCTGAAAGCAACTATTAATAATAAAGCTAATTGCCCTTTCTGTGGTAGTATAAATACCTCAGCAAAACAATATATTGATAATTACTTCGTACTAAGTAATGAATTAAGTAATTTGTCCCGAAAAGTAGCCGACAGTCATAGGGTATTTAATAAAGAGATATCTACTATAAATTCCGACTTGAATAAATTGGAGTTACAAATTAATGAGATTAGAAAAGAAAAGCAAATACTATCACAAGAGAATGAAGAATATAAGAAACAACATCAAGTTCTAAACTCTATATTTAGATTTGGAGGCAAGCTTGAAGAATCACTAAAAAATTATGATAAGATTTCTGAAAGTAGTGATTTGGATACAGAGTTAGAAGGAATTAAAAAGAGAATCTCTGATATTAACAAACGACTAAATCAAGATGTCTTAGATAGAAAACAAAAAGAAATTTTAAATCAGATTAGTACAAGTATTAAGCATTATGCAAAGATATTCGAAGCTGAATATTGCAATGATGACATCCAATTAAATATAGAGAATCTTACCTTGAAATTTGTTTCCGGAAATCGAAAAGATTTTTTATGGGAAATTGGAAGTGGTCATAATTTCATGTCCTATCATATTTCTACAATATTGGCTATACATGAATATTTATTGACATTAGCAGATAAAAACAAAGTTCCAAGTTTTATTATTTTCGACCAACCTTCACAGGTATATTTCCCTGAATTGAAAAAAGATGAAGTTGAAGAGGATGAAGCTGTTCTTAAAGTCAAACGAATATTTAAAGTGCTATCCGAATTTAAAAATCGTACAGAATCGAAAGTACAAACTATTATAATCGAACATGCCGGAGAAAATTCATGGAATGAATATTCAAATGATATAAAACTTATAAGGAACTGGCATGGAGAATCTCAAGATAATGCTTTAATTCCGCAAGAATGGATTGAAGCAGGGATTTAAATACCATTGGTCACTCTAAACTTGACTCTATGTGGTTGAATGCGATTTGTGTTAATTGAAATCCTCCATCACAGAACCGGTCATCACTTAAAACAGCTATATAGAAAACAGTTTGCACGAATTTTTCACATAAGCATATCTACTTTCATATTCTTCCGTCAAATATTTTCTAACGCCATTCACCCATAATACTAAATATTTGAAACACAGTTTAAATAATGATCAGAAACCCACGGTCTCTTCGAACCATCACGTTTTAATAAAGCCAAACGCCACACACTACCAATCCAACGCCACATACTTCCACCTAACCCCAAACCGTATAAAACCTCGCATTTCCCCTCTACATTCGCTTCTTAAACCATTTAATTTTTATATAAATGCAACAAGAAGACGATTTGAGAGGGCTTGCCAAAGTCATGGACTTTATGCGGGCATTGAGTATTATTTTCGTAGTGATAAACATCTATTGGTTCTGTTATTTCGCTTTGCGGGAATGGGGAATAAATATCGGAGTGGTCGATAAGATACTATTGAACTTCGACCGCACTGCCGGGCTATTCGGCAGCATCCAGTGGACAAAACTGTTCGCCGTTGTTTTCCTTGCCCTTTCGTGTCTGGGAACAAAAGGAGTGAAAGAGGAAACAATAACATGGCCGAAGATATATATCTTTCTGACTATTGGTTTTATTCTGTTCTTTATGAATTGGTGGATACTCGATCTTCCTTTGCCCACAGCAGCTACAACAGGTTTTTATATCCTGACAATGACGGCTGGCTATCTGTTCCTGTTGGTAGGTGGCTTATGGATGAGCCGCTTACTGAAGAACAATATGTTTGACGACGTTTTCAATACCGAGAACGAATCGTTTATGCAGGAGACGCGGTTATTGCAAAGCGAATATTCTGTGAATCTACCCACTAAGTTTTGGTATAAAAAGAAGGAGTGGCGCGGATGGATCAATGTTGTGAATCCTTTCCGCGCCAGTATTGTTTTGGGTACTCCGGGTTCCGGTAAATCATACGCCGTTGTGAATCAATACATAAAACAGCAAATTGAGAAGGGCTTTAGTGCTTATATATACGACTTCAAGTTTCCCGATCTTTCTACTATTGCCTACAACCATCTATTGAACAATCAATCAGGCTACAGGAAAGTTCCTACATTCTATGTAATAAACTTTGATGATCCACGCCGAAGCCATAGATGCAACCCGATAAATCCTTCTTTCATGGAAGATATATCGGATGCTTACGAATCAAGCTATACAATAATGCTCAACCTCAATAAAACATGGGTGCAGAAGCAGGGCGACTTCTTTGTGGAATCTCCGATAATCCTGTTTGCCGCTATAATCTGGTATTTGCGCATATATAAGGACGGGAAATATTGCACATTTCCTCATGCCATTGAGTTCCTGAACAAACGCTATGAAGATATCTTCCCGATTCTGACTTCCTATCCCGAACTTGAAAACTACCTGAGTCCGTTTATGGACGCATGGCTGGGTGGAGCAGCTGATCAGTTGATGGGTCAGATAGCGAGTGCGAAGATTCCATTATCCCGAATGATTTCTCCACAGCTATATTGGGTAATGTCGGGCGATGAATTTACTCTCGATATAAATAACCCTGATGACCCAAAAGTATTGGTAGTTGGCAACAACCCCGACAGGCAGAATATCTATGGTGCTGCTTTGGGATTGTACAACTCTCGTATCGTAAAGCTAATCAATAAAAAGGGACAGCTAAAGAGTTCGGTAGTTATCGACGAGTTGCCGACTATCTACTTCAAAGGACTGGATAACCTGATAGCCACCGCCCGAAGCAACAAAGTAGCTGTGCTTCTCGGTTTTCAGGACTTCAGCCAGCTTACGCGCGACTACGGAGATAAGGAAGCTAAAGTAGTGATGAACACCGTCGGTAACATATTTTCCGGTCAGGTAGTCGGGGAAACAGCCAAAACACTATCCGACCGATTTGGCAAGGTATTGCAGAAACGTCAGTCAATGACCATCAATCGTAACGACAAATCGACTTCCATATCTACACAAATGGACAGCCTGATTCCGGCATCTAAAATCAGCAACTTAACGCAGGGTATGTTCGTGGGAGCCATTGCCGACAACTTTGATGAGCGTATCGAGCAGAAAATCTTTCATTGCGAAATCGTTGTAGACAATGCGAAGGTGGCTGCCGAAACGAAGGCTTATCAATCCATCCCCATTATTACAGATTTTACAGACGAGAGCGGAGTGGATCGAATGAAAGAGCAGATACAGCTTAACTATAATCGTATTAAGGAAGAAGCTAAGCAAATAGTCGCTGACGAATTACAGCGTATCAAGGACGATCCGGAACTGGCGCATTTGTTACAGCAAGGAGACTAATATCTCATAAATATATAAGAGAGCTGAAGAGATTCGGCTCTCTATTGTTGTACAGGCACCACATCTTTTAACCCCCAAGTGTACCATACTTGCCCAAAATAGCATTGTTGCAATTCCTTAGTGGAGATTCGTTCCCACGGGCTATATAAACATTTACTTTGGTATTCTCCTGTTAAATCGGGCAGATTATTGATTGCGAAATCATTTCTGCACCATTCTACCAGTTTGCACTGGTAGCTACTATAAGCACCCAATTTATTTCTTGAAAATATAGAGTAAATTTGCTCTATTACGTTAAATGTAGGGGGAGTTACCTCAAAATTAATATTATTATTTCTTATGTAGGTCATCTCATTCTTTTGATTCATAATTACTGGGCATCCAATGGCATTAACAGCTTGATTAAAAGACAAGTTGTTTAATATTTTCCCTTGCCGTGCTATGTTTATCATGAAATGTGGATTTTGCGATCTCAATTTATAAGCATCATCGAACATTTGTTTAACCCATTCAATCATGTTTTTATATTGATGTGTGGTAAAGTAGTCAATCATCTGTTGTTGTGCTGAAAGGAAACTTCTATCTAAATGCTCTTTAAATGTTCCTTTTATTCCAGGAATAGCTATTTTAAGAAAAGCATCACTTACAACATAATCATAAATTTCTTCAGGAGACATATCAAGAAAGACATCTTTTAGTTCTTCAAGTGCCTTTAAAAGTGTTTTTCCCGGAAATGAGTGCTGTAAACAACCATCACAAAGAGCTATTAGTTTTAATGGTTCATTTTTTGCCCCGGTTATTTTTTCTTCGGATATCATTTCAACAACCCGATATGGTAGATCATTCAAATCAGACTGCATTCCAGGATAAGAAATAGATTCTATGAAATAAGCCATAGATTCAGAGATTGCATACTCTCCAATAAAGTACTCTAAAATACTATCATTTTCACTCACAACCTCCATTATAGCAGACAATTCTAACTTGACCCATCTTCTATCAACCATTATTGTTTCATATTTTGGATAGATTGCATTAATCGATTTTAGTTTGAAGTTCGCTTCACCAGAACCCAACGCAACTTTACTTAAATCAAGATTAGCTTTCAAATTGTAGCCGTCTTGCTGAGTCGGCATACATGGGACTATTAGATTTCCTGTTTTTTGCTTATTTGTTGCCCATTTCAAATAATCAACTACTCTGGATATGTTGTTAAGACCTGACAAAGTAGTCATATCTTGTAATAAATGTACGTACTCATGTAGAAATGCAGCTTCCAATTCATCAGGGTAGCTTACTGTTAGTATTTTTTCCAAATTTTCTTGAGTTTCAATATACATAGTCAAGAAAGAAGGACTATATGTTCCTCCAATTGAATGTCTTTTATATCTTATCATAATTCAATGACTTTTGTGTTTTAGTCGATGAAGGTACAGAATAATTCTGAAGTAGGTTAAATCAATATGTTTTCAAAACGCCACACCTACCCAAATCGAAGCCACACACTGCCACCTGTCCAAAAACCACCTATTCCCCTGCCGATTAAGCCTACTTTTATTCTGCATTAATAGTGATGCAGAACAAAATAGTTTGAATTATGGATGAAAAATTAAATCCGAAAGACAGGGTTCTCCTGATGCGCGACGAGGGAGATGGCAACAAGCTCAAAGTCGTGAAAGGCATCGACAAGAAAGGAAAGATCGATACCGTAGATCCCATGAAGGCGAAGCAAACCGATTTCCTGACCATCGACAAGCACGCCGATCCCATCGAAAACTTCTTCAAGAACTTCTTTAATCAGGCGAAGAATCCCTCACATACGGGATTCTATGCCATTACAGTCGATATGCTCGATAAGGTATTGAAATTAAGCGAAAAGGAGTTGGAGAAATTTCGTATCAATCCGAAAGATTTCCTGAATAGGAAACAGGAACAATCGACAGCGGAAGCCAAGCAGGAATCAACCAAAGAACAAGTAAACGAATCAAAAGAAGAAAAAATGGAAACAACAGCCCGGCAAAAAACAGACAAGAGACAAAATGACTTTCAGCAACTCGACACCAACCGTATCCCTGAAAGCGAGTATAAAAAGTATGGCATCACGCCTGATAGTCTTACCGATGAACTCAAAGCCATGAGCTATGGGTATAAATCTCCTCATCTGGTAGATATCACACCCAATATCGAGGGTACAGACTATCCGATGAAAGCCCGTCTGTCCTTAGAGGAACAACCCGACGGCAGTCTGAGGTTCATTCCGCACCCGTATCAACAACAGGTCGATCTGGATAAACCGTTTCAGGGTATTATGCTGCCTGATGATGTAAAGGAGAATCTTTTGGCAACGGGAAATGCCGGACGCATTGTAGATTTAGATCCGAACGGTAATGGCGAGAAAGTACCCTCGCTTGTCTCTATCGACAAACTGACCAACCGTTTGGAAGCTGTCCCACTGGATAAACTGACCGTTTCACAAAACCTGAAAGGTACAGAACTCTCCCCTGAACAGCAACAGGCACTCAAAGAGGGTAAAAAGGTGCTGGTCGAAGAGATGATCTCCAAAAATACTATCGGTACGGATAATCCCCGAAAGTTCGATGCCTATGTTCAGTTCAATGCGGCCAAAGGCGGTTATGATTTCTCTTATGACGGACTGGATCGCAATAAGTATAGCCAAAACAACAGGCAGCAGCAGGTTCAAAACCAGGAACAGCAGAACCAAGTCCGTATTCCGAGAAAGCTCTTAGGGGTAGATATGGACGACAAGCAGCAGAACTCACTCCGTGAGGGTAAGGCCGTCTATGTTCAGGGAATGTTGAAAGATGCAAAAGGTGAACCTTTCAACGCCTATGTAAAGGTCAACAATGAAAAAGGCAAACTCGACTTCTTCAGGTGGAATCCGGACAAAGCCAAAAAGCAGGGAGCCGATGTGAAAGTGGCTGAAGGCAATAAGACACAGGTAGCCGTCAACTCACAGGGTAAAACCAATGAAGCGACCAAGCATTCAAAAGAACCGTTGAAGCAAGGTCAGCAGAACCCTACTGAAAAACAGCAGCAAGAGCAGAGGCAACAACAGGGAATTAAAAAGCCTGTAAAGAAATCTACAGGACATAAAATGTAATCAACCACTAAAAAATCCATAGTAAATGAAAGTAATAATTGCAGAGAAACCCAGCGTAGCCCGTGATATAGCAGCTATCGTTGGTGCAGGTAACCGCAAGGACGGTTATTTGGAGGGTAACGGATATGCCGTTACATGGGCATTCGGTCACCTTATAGGACTGGCTATGCCTGATCAGTATGGCATTACAGGTTTTCAGCGCGAGAACCTGCCGATACTTCCCGAAGATTTTAAGCTCATACCCCGTCAGGTTAAAGACGGCAAAGAGTACAAACCCGATCCGGGAACGATGAAACAACTGAAAATAATCAGGGAGTTGTTTGATAAATGCGACCGAATCATTGTGGCTACCGATGCCGGACGTGAAGGGGAACTCATATTCAGATATATTTTTCATTATCTGGAATGTAACAAGCCCTTTGACCGTCTTTGGATTAGCTCATTGACGGATCAGGCTATCCGTAAAGGATTAGAGAATCTCAAACCCGGAAAAGAGTACGACAACTTGTATGCTTCGGCAAAAGCCCGTAGCCAAGCTGATTGGCTGGTCGGCATAAATGCTTCACAAGCCCTTTCCATTACTGCCGGACGGGGCATATGGTCACTTGGACGAGTACAAACGCCTACTCTTGCCATGATTTGCAGCCGCTATCTCGAAAACAAGGACTTCAAACCGCAAACCTATTTTCAGATAAAGCTGCATACGGCCAAAGATGCAACGGCTTTCTCGGCTATCTCTACCGGAAGTTATGACTCGAAACAAGACGTAGACACCATCTTAGAGCGTATCCGCTCGTCAGAATCTGTCAGCATCACTTATGTAGAAATAAAGCAAGTCAGTCAGGAACCGCCTTTACTCTACGACCTGACCAGCTTGCAAAAGGAAGCCAACAGCCGACACGGATTCTCTGCCGATAAAACCCTGTCGGTCGCACAGTCGCTTTACGAAGCCAAATTCACCTCTTATCCACGAACGGGGAGCCGATATATTTCGGAGGATGTATTTGCCGAGATACCGGAACTTATCGGACAATTGGACACTCATACTGCATTCGGCAGCTATGCAAAAGCCTTATCGGGACAAGAGTTGAACAGGCGTTCGGTAAACGACAAGAAAGTAACCGACCATCATGCCCTGATAATTACCGAAAATACACCGGGCGATATTTCCGCTGACCAACGTATTATATACGATATGATTGCAGGTCGTATGCTTGAAGCCTTCTCCGGCAAATGTACCAAAGAGAATACAACTGTTTCTTTGGATGCTTCAGGCGTTCCGTTTATGGTCAAAGGAAGCATTATTCTGATTCCCGGTTGGCGTGCAGTTCTCAATGCACCCGATGAAGAAAAAGGAGAAGACGAAGTTTCGGCACTTCCGGTTCTATCGAATGGCGATGTGCTTCCCAATAAAGGCACCGATCTGTTGGAGAAACAGACCAAGCCCCGCCCGTTACATAACGAAAGCAGTCTGCTCGGTTCTATGGAAACCTGTGCTAAAGAGGTGACGGACGAAGCTGAACGGGAAGCACTCAAAGAATCAGGTATCGGTACACCTGCCACCCGTGCCGGCATTATCGAAACGCTATTCTCCCGTGAGTATATCGTCAGGGAGAAGAAATCACTTGTCCCCACCAATAAAGGGTTGGTCGTTTATCTGGCTGTGCGGGATAAGAAAATAGCGGATGTATCCATGACAGGACAATGGGAAAGTGCCTTGAATAAGATTGCAGCTGGCGAGATGGATGCTGATACTTTCCACAGAGGTATTGAAGTGTATGCTGCACAGATCACCAATGAACTACTGGAAAGTAAAATCGAGGGTGGCCAACAACGGGAAAGTTATTCTTGCCCCAAATGCAAAGACGGTCTGGTAACGATATACCAAAAGGTTGCCAAGTGCAATAACGAATCTTGCGGGCTGACTGTCTTTAGAAACAAATCGGATAAAGACTTGACGGACGGTCAGCTAAAAGATCTGTTGACGAAAGGCAGAACTTCCATAATCAAGGGCTTTAAAAGCCGGGAGGGCAAATCGTTCGATGCAGCAATAGCTTTTGATGATGGTTATAAAACTGCTTTTTCGTTCCCGCTAAAAACGGGCAGTAGTAAAAAGCGCAGATAAAAAAATGCTATCTTTACCACTGAAAGTTCATTCGTACTGTTTTAATAAGCAATTGTTAAGCTCAGTTACTATTGAATTTTTTAGTGGTGGCACTCGGAGAGGGATCTCCGGGTGCCTTTGCTTTTTACCCGCATTACGCCAAACTACTTGCTAACGGTAGTTATACTCTACCTATTCAAGGTCATAATTATAATCTTTGATTAATTCTTCTCTTGAATTTTCTCCATTAATCCACATCTTAACAGCAATTACTCGTTTTTTTACATTCTCAATATTAATTCGCATTACTTCATCAAGCTGGGTTTCTAAATCGAGGTTCTGAGTGGATTTCCATTCACTATAAAATGTGTGATGTGGTAACCAATCGTCTTCTGTTAGAATGGTAGAGGATTTTATGTTTGCCGTATTAACAAGTTTGTCAAAATAACATCTGTTTATTCTTTTTGCACTTTTTTCAACTTCTAAAAAAGAAAATAACATTTGAAAAAAGATTGATTCTTCAATGTTTATCCCTTTTATGCATTCTACTTCATATAATGTTGGACAAGAATGATGTTCGTTGTTTTCTAAATTATTATAATCAATAAATAAGCTATTGTGCTGCGGAACACAAATAATGTCCAGATGTTCGTGAATTGCTTCTATTGGATTTTCGTTGTAAAAATTTGCTATATTTTTTATAAGTACATCATTTGTCAAATCGCTTGAATATGCGAAAATACCTTTGAAGAATGGAACAGAATTCAGACCCGCTTTACAAATTTCATTTATACCCTCAAGAGAATTTTTTAAGGTATTATGGTCTAACATTGTTTTTATTTCAATTACAGCAATTACAGATTCTTTTTTTACTACGACTAAATCATCTTCTCTAAAAATTGGCAAATAATTGTGTTGGTCGTAAATTATAACATCAATCTGTTTAGAACTTCCTTCAATAAAACCTGTCGCAATATGGAACTTAGTTGGAACGTATTTTTTTAATACTGATATGAATAGTTTCTCTCTGTAATTGCCAACGGTTTGACTGTGGCTTATTACATGGTTTATTCTTTCGCTTTTAGATTTTATTTCATCAGAAATTGAAGATAAATATCGTTTTTTATTTTCTACATCTAAAACTTCATCTGATAGAGCTATAAATTCTCCAATTTTAATTTTCACATATTTTAATTTATCACGAGCAATAAAAACTTTAATTAATGAAATGGCAATATCGTTCGTTACACCGATGCTGTTGGCTATTATTGATATACAATCAGCAACTTTTACACGATGTTGTTCTGAGTTGTATAGTTTCTGTACCACTATGTGCCAGTCATTGAGTTTTTTTTGTAACTCTATATCAGCTTCCTGAGTAAATACACGCTTTCTATCTACAATTAGAAATGGAGTAACTTCAGAATAAAACTTATCAAATTCATAATACTTAACTCCTTTGGGTGGAATATAAGCAGAAATAGAATACCACCAAACTTCAGCTTTATTGTCATCTATTTTCATTACTTGACCAATCATAGCTTCACTGTAGTCGTCTTTAGCATTTATAAATAAGTGCTTTTCATCTAATACAAATTGGAGAAATTCTTTAGCTTCCATTTAAACTTATTATATGTTTTGTGATCATCTTATAATTACCACTAACTTATAAATATACGCAACAGTTATCCGGAATACGTAATGCATAAGAAGGATAATATATCATCTCCAAATTTAGCAAATATTTCTGAAGCAATCATGCTAATATCCAATGAATAACGCCACATACTTCCAAACGAAAGCCACACCCGACCAGCAACCTCTCGATAGGCATCCAGCCTCCTGATTACAGGTATTTTTATTCCGCATTAATAGTGATGCAGAACAAAATCAGTAATCAGTATGAAATACAATTCAAATTTAGAGCCTGCGGAGATGTCTTATTTCCGGCTTAACCTGCTCTCATTCCTGCGGGATGCACACCCCGACAAAGCCAATGACCTTTCGTTTATTGCCGGACGTGGCGATATGGCAGCGGAAAGCTACAGCGAAGCCATAAAAAGCGGTTTAGACCATATTCAGGCCGCCGAAATTGCCAATGAAACCCTGTTCAAAGGCTTGCATTTCTCTCCTTACAACATCATCGTCGAAATCCTTTGGAATGAGTTTTCCGAGGAAGTATCTCCAAGTGAAGCACAGGCAAAGGCCAAAGAACTACTTCCCGAATGTCAGGCTGTATTTGCCCGATACAACCTGAACGATGATTATGCCGAAACGACAGAGTACCAGTCGCTCTATACGGAGCTTGTCGGCACAATCCTGATACTGCTCGAAGATGAGTTACAATAAGCGAACTCATCTGCGTCAGAATATTGATGCAATCAAGTTGGCGTTACAACTCGACAAGGAACACAGCCAAGCCACTCCCGAAGAACGGGAAATACTTGCAACTTATTCAGGGTTCGGTGGGATTAAAGCAATCCTTAATCCTGCCGACAAACCCGAAGATATTGAGCGATGGTCTAAATCCGAAGCCGAGCTTTTTCCATTGGTGCAGGAACTTCACGAGGTACTCCGTGATAATTCCCCAACACCGGAAGTTTATAAACGCTATGTAGGTTCTTTGAAAAGCTCTATCCTGACTGCTTTCTATACCCCCAAACCTGTCATTGACGCAATTGCCGATGCACTAAAAGATAGCGGAATAACCCCGACACGCTTTTTGGAACCCAGCGCCGGAACAGGTGCATTTCTCTCTTCATTTAAGGAAACCGCGCCCGATGCCAAAGTAATCGGTTTTGAAAAAGATTTGCTCACAGGGAAGATTCTCTCGCACCTCTACCCGCAAGATAAGATTCGGATTGAAGGTTACGAGAAAATGGAAGGACGGTATTCACAGCATTTCGATGTGATTGCCTCTAATATCCCTTTCGGGGATATATCGGTTTTCGATCCGCTACTATCCAACCACGAGATACCCGCTGTCAAACAATCGACACAGGCGATTCACAACTACTTTTTTGTAAAAAGCGTTATGTCGGCAAGAGAGGGCGGTATAATTGCTTTTATCACTTCACAGGGAGTCCTCAATTCGGAACAGAACAAACCCATACGGGAATACCTGATGAATACCTGCGATGTGGTATCAGCTATCCGTCTGCCCAATAATCTCTTTTCCGATCATGCGGGCACGGAAGTCGGCAGCGACCTGATTATCCTGCAACGTAACAACAAGAATATCATTCCGACACAACGGCAACAGGATTTTATCGAATCACGCAAGCTATCGAACGGTATATCTATTAATAACCTGTTCCGTGATTTTAAGCGGGTGGTACAAACACAATCCAAGACCGATACCGATCCATATGGTAAACCTGCGATTGTATTTACCCACGAGGGCGGAGTTGAAGGTATTGCCAAAGACTTACGGCAGATGTTGAAAGAGGATTTCTCCCAACATCTGGATTTGAATAGATATCAGTTAAATGCACCGGATAGTCTTTTACAATCGGCTGCACAGCCATCCGAGGCAGTCAAATTGAACAGTGCTTATCAACCCACCCAAGATGATATTGAAAGTATAGCTGAATATGTGGCTGAATCGGACAGGAAGCTGTTTAATGAACGTCCGCCGGAACCGGAAGATTATGAGCATCAGCAAACGCCCCCAGACTCGCAACAACAACCTGTTCCAAATACTTTCAGCGGCACACTCTTCGACATGGACGATCCCGCCATCAGAAAAGAACCGACTCTGGAGGTGAAACCACAGCCTGTAACGCAAGAGCCATTAATTACCCTCTACGACCTGTTCGGCTTTACCCAAGAGGAACGCAGTCAGGTTAAAAAGCCTAAGAAACGAGGTCGTAAAGCCCAGTCCCAATCCTCACAAACCAAAGAACTGCCGTTTATGGACTGGCGGGAGGAAATGATTTACAACAACGCTATGGAGCGTGAACGGGTACAACAGGAAGCGGCAAACGCTTATCCTGTGTATGATGCCCGTAAGGAAGAGCAGTTGGAACGGCTACGTGAAGAAGCCGAACGGGAACAGCAGGAACGGATGAAGCCTGTTCCATATCCTAATGCGGAAGATATGCCATCCCATTATCGAGAAGGTTCTCTTGTTACGGACTCAACTAACAGGATCGGTTATTTACGCGATTTGGAGGGATTTCAGCCAATGTTTCATCCGCTACAACTCACGAGTATACAGACGGCGAAAGCATCGCTTTACATAGAGATACGGGACACCTATCACCACCTGTACAACAACGAAGCGACAAGGTTGGAAGCAAACCCCGCGCTACGGGAGATGCTCAACAGGCTCTATGATGACTTTGCTCGTCGTTTCGGAAACATTAACGATCCGAAAAATCTGAGCCTGATTAAAATGGATGCCGGAGGAACGGAAATCCTCTCCCTCGAACGCTATGTAAACGGCAAAGCGGTGAAAGCCGATATTTTCGGACAGCCCGTTGCTTTCAATCCGAACGAGATAACCCATGCAGATAACGCACGGGAAGCCCTAACCGCTTCGCTGAATAAGTATGCTCAGGTAAACCTCAATTACATGGAGCAGCTTACAGGCAATACCGCAGAGGAAATTGTCGATGAACTGAAAGGGCAGGTATTCTTCAACCCGATGATAGGCGCTTATGAAATAAAAGACAAGTTCATTAGCGGAAATGTAATTTCCAAAGCGGAACACGTAGAACGCTATATCGAGAACCATCCCGACCATGACGCGGCCAAAGAATCGCTTACAGCACTTCGGGAAGCCACACCCCGTCCTATACCGTTTGAGGATTTGGACTTCAACTTTGGGGAACGGTGGATACCGTCGGGCATTTACAGCAAATATGCTTCTTATCTGTTCGACACCGATGTATCTGTGGTATATGCCCAGAGCCGTGATGAATACAGCCTGAATGCCGGGAGTAAAAATGTCAAGATATGGGATCAGTATGCCGTAAAATCCGAAAGTCGCACATTCGACGGTATCGCCCTGATGAAACATGCCCTGCATAATACCTCTCCCGACATTACCAAGAAAGTCAAGAAGATGATTGACGGGAAAATGCAGGAGGTAAAAGTGCGTGATGCCGAATCCATACAGCTCGCCAATTCCAAAATAGACGAGATACGCAACGGCTTTGTAGACTGGCTGAACGAACAATCGCAGGAGTTCAAAGAGCGGTTAGCGGATAAGTATAACCGCACGTTTAATTGTTTTGTCCGCCCCGATTATGACGGAAGTCACCAAGAGTTCCCCGGACTGGACTTGAAAGGTCTGGGTATCCCTGATTTGTACAAAAGTCAGAAAGATGCCGTGTGGCTTGATAAACTCAATGGCGGAGGCATTATCGACCATGAAGTCCTGCGCCCATAAGGGGCATATAGTAAATGTAGCCTTAGCAAGCTACCGG
>JBEBPN010000038.1:0-36541 GCA_040395895.1 Dysgonomonas hofstadii | reverse complement strand
GGAGGATAAGTTTTGTTGAATTCAAAGATTTCATAACCTGTACCCTTTGACTCTACAACATATACGGGAGGATAAGTTTTGTTGAATTCAAAGATTTCATAACCTGTACCCTTTGACTCTACAACATATACGGGAGGGTAAGTTTTGTTAAATTCAAAGATCTCATAACCTGTACCCTTTAACTCTACAACATATACGGGAGGATAAGTTTTGTTGAATTCAAAGATTTCATAACCTGTACCCTTTGACTCTACAACATATACGGGAGGGTAAGTTTTGTTGAATTCAAAGATCTCATAAGCATTTGATTCAAAGATGGGTTCATAAATAGGTACTGATTTATAATCATCTTCACACCCAACAAAGCAAAAAAACAAAAGAAATAATATATATAAATATTTTTTCATAGCACTGATAATAAATGTTCTACAAATATAAGACTAATAAAGCGACATATAGTTTAATGAAATTTTTAAAACTTTATCTATACGATAAAAAGCATTATGAAAGAGCAAACATTAAAACTAACCATCGACAGCAACGCTGTTGCACTGAAAGACGATCTTGAAAACGTACATATGGTGAGCCTGAAAGTGATTTCGGCACAAGAGGTATTACAGGGCATACTCACATCGCCCGAACCGATTAAAAACATAGAGAAGGTCATCCCTGCCTACACTAAGATAGGAAGCATTATAGAAGGTATGACAAAACTAATGCCGCGCACCGTGAAACAGGTACAGGAAGCACAAACTTTGATACAAAAAGGGATAGATAAAGAACTGGAGAGTGCAAAGAAGCTAAGCGAAGCACACAAGAAAAAACTGGACGAGATAAAGAAAGAAGAACTGGAATACATTAAATCGGCAAAAGCCAAAGAAAAGGAAGATCTGTCTGTTTTGAATACCGCCCTGCTGAACGCAAAGAAAAGAGGGGAAGACACAAGCGTGCAAGAGGCTCTGATAAGAAAACGGTATGAGCAGACAGAGGCTGAAATAACAAGCTATGTGCAAGACAACAACCAAAGGCGCGCCCTTATCATGCAGGAATCTATAAATGGTATGACTACTGCCATAGATAGCAACTACGAAAAACAGAAAACCTCGATGCTGGCAAAATATGAACTGGAAGCACAAACCATAAGAAATGCTACCGACCTGACGATTGCCTCCGAAGACGAGAAAACCGGCCATGTAGAATATTCGCTTGCCGACAGGCAGGCTATGGAAATAGCACAGTTCCACAAACTGAAAGACCTCGAAGAAAGAAAGAATGCTGAACTGAAAAAACTGGATCAGCAGCACGAGAAAGATAAGACTGCCACTCTCGAAAACTTTATAAAGCAGCGTGGCGAAAAGATGGAGGTGGAAATAGACGACGTCTCGAAAAAATTGAAAAAAGGTACGACAAAAGCCTTTAAAGAACTAGACACTTTCTTTTTTGATGTCTTACAGAAAGACAAAAGCTTTACGACCAAGACTATAGATGAGATCATAGACTATTCTACCAAGTCACAAAAAGCCAGTCTGGATACTGCCGAAGCGGCTAAGAAAACAGCGGCTGCCAACAATCAGGCGGCTGACGCGACTAAGAAAGCGGCAGATGCAACAAACCAAGCTGCCGAAGTAGCAAAGAAATATATCGATATACAAAAGACACGCGGTAATTATAAGACACAGATAGAAGAATATAAAGCCTTACAAGATCTTATTCAGCGAAAAATGTTGATAGAGGTGGATGCTTTCAATGCTGAACTAGCTGCCGCAGATATCACTGCCGAAAAACGCAAGGAGATAGAAGCCAAGAAGCTTGAATTTATTAAGCAGACAGGAGCCGAAAT
Source organism: Dysgonomonas hofstadii (assembly GCA_040395895.1). Lineage (GTDB taxonomy): Bacteria > Bacteroidota > Bacteroidia > Bacteroidales > Dysgonomonadaceae > Dysgonomonas > Dysgonomonas hofstadii_A. The sequence goes on along the minus strand of JBEBPN010000038.1, from coordinate 34,701 downwards.
GATAATAGTGCAGCAAGCCATAACCGCTGCCGAACAGAAAGAGCAAGACCTGTCGATCACCCAATGGAAGCAATATGCGCAAAAAGGCGAGGAAGTGGCTAACAATATAAAAGGCTTCACAAGTAAGGTGGGTGATTATTTTAGTACGGCTTTTACTGCGGTGAGCAATGTGTATAAGGCAGAGATAGCTAGTATTGATGAGGAGTTGACGCATTTGAAAAATAAAAATGCGGAAGCGATACAAATTGTAAGTGGTCATACAGAACAATTCAAGCGACTAGAAGCAGCAAGAGCTGATGCTGTTAAAAATGGAAGTACAGAGCAAATTAATATTCTTGATGAAAAAATTAAAAAAGAAAAAGAGGCTTATGAAGAAGCCCAAATAACTCAACAAAACTATCTAATTAAAGAAGAAGAGCTAAAGCGTAAAAAAGCCAAAGCGCAAGCCCAACAAGAAAAAATAGAAAAACTCAACCGTAAAGCCACTTTAATAAAAAATATAGGCGAAGCCACAGCCAGTGTTGCACAGGGTGTTACCAAAACATTGGGTGCATATCCGTGGCCTTTTAATATTGCACTGGCTGCCTTAGTCGGTGCTGCCGGAGCAGTACAAATCGGTATTATGACCAAGCAGCTCGCCAAGTTTGCCGATGGCGGTCTTCTTAACGGCAAACGCCACTCACAGGGCGGCATGCGTGTAGAGGGAACAAATATAGAAGTTGAGGGTGGTGAATATGTAGTGAACCGTGAATCGACAAGCAAAAATCTGGGGCTTGTCCGCTATATTAATTCACAGCGCAGGGAACTAAAACCCACCGATATTAACAGTTTCTTTTCCAAACCGTGGCAAAGCTACGAACCACCATTCAAAGAACACTTTGAAGCAGGTGGACGACTAACACCTCCCATTATAGACATACCCAGCCAAACAATGAGTAACGATGAACTGCTAAAAGCAATAAAATCAATGAATATGAAAGTTGCCGTAACGGATATTATACGTGTACAGGATGAAATGACACAGGTAGATGGTTGGTCGGGAATATAATTAATTTTTTCGTTGCTGGGGATTTATAATCCCCAGTGATTAAAAATTTTCAATTCACAGCAAAGAAAACTCATAATTTATTTGTTATTGTTTCAATAACAATATACTCCATATTCATTGTTATATTTCTTGTACATAGAAAACATGTATGTACCATATGCCCACGAGCCTGCAAATGCTTCATATTCATTATCAGATTTTTTATATATAGAAAACATGTATGTACCATATGCCCACGAGCCTGCATATACTTCATATTCATTATCATACTTTTTATATATAGAAAACATATATGCTTCTAAACTTGATGATTGATTATTTTTCTTACCCTTTCCCCCTCTCACATACTCCCCATCAATATTAAACACAATATCGCCTTTAGCATCCGCCCCAGCACGTATATAGTTGCCATCGAGGTTAAAGACCGCATCGCCTGTCTTTTCCTTTCCCGCCCGTATCAGTTTGCCGTCTACGTTGAATACTACGTCGCCCGTTTTGTCCTTTCCGGCACGCACATAGTCTCCGTCGAGGTTAAAGACCGCATCGCCCGATTTCTCCTTTCCCGCACGGATAAGGTCGCCATCGAAGTTGAAGACGATATTCTCTTTCGGTGTAGGTTCGGGAGTTGGTGTCGGTGTTGGCTCAGGATTGTAAGGATCGTCGCCACCATCGCAGGCTGCAAAGATGATGCACAAGAGTAAGACAGATATGTAGTGGAGCGATTTCATATTGTTTAGCTTTTAGCTTCTACAAATATAGACTATCCTTTCCGTCCGAAGTTTAATATTCACAAGCAAAGTTTTGAGAAAATACTTTGAAGCAGGCGGAGAAATACCTGCAATAGAACTCCCAAACACCCTAAGTAATGAGATGTTGGTGGATGCCATAAAAGCCATACGGATAGAACCGAAAGTTGCAGTAACCGATATATTACGTGTACAGGACGAAATGACACAGGTAGACGGTTGGTCGGGGATATAATTAATCTTTTTGTTGCTGGGGATTTGAATCCCCAGTGACTAACTTAAATTTGACCTGTATACACTTTTCCTTCATATACCCCACCATTTCCATATGTAGAGAATTTCATGGTAAATAGTAATGAATTACCTGCATATACTTTCCCTTCATACACCCCACCATTTCCATATGTAGAGAATTTCATGGTAAATAGTAATGAATTACCTGCATATACTTTCCCTTCATACACCCCACCATTTCCATATGTAGAGAATTTCATGGTAAATAGTAATGAATTACCTGCATATACTTTCCCTTCATACACCCCACCATTTCCATATGTAGAGAATTTCATGGTAAATAATTGATTTGAGAGAGTATCCCTTCCCCCTCTCACATACTCCCCATCTATATTAAACACAATATCGCCTTTGGTATCTGCCCCTGCGCGTATATAGTTGCCATCGAGGTTAAAGACGGCATCACCGGTCTTTTCCTTTCCCGCGCGTATCAGTTTGCCGTCTATATTGAATACTATGTCGCCCGTTTTCTCCTTTCCGGCACGCACATAGTCTCCGTCGAGGTTAAAGACGGCATCACCCGACTTCTCCTTTCCCGCACGGATAAGGTCACCATCGAAGTTGAAGACGATATTCTCTTTCGGTGTAGGTTCGGGAGTTGGTGTCGGTGTTGGCTCAGGATTGTAAGGATCGTCGCCACCATCGCAGGCTGCAAAGATGATGCACAAGAGTAAGACAGATATGTAGTGGAGCGATTTCATAAGATATTTATTTCAAAATTTCAAGTTTCATGATATCAAGATTATAATTTTGAAATTATGAAACCTGAAATCTTGAAACCGATAACTGTATTATCTCTACAAATATAGACTATCCTTTCCGTCCGAAGTTTAATATTCACAAGTAAAGTTTTGGAAAATCTTTGCCGATGGTGTATTACAGATTCTTATAAACAGCCAGCCAATAAAAAGATATAATAAAGGGCTCAACTATGCGGCTGAACCCTCTTTATTTAATATATCTCAAACTACAACCTATTGTATTCGTCTACCATGTAGCCATAATAATCGCTGATCTCATTGTAATGCTTTCTTAAATGGCGGTCACGCGCTTCTTCCACTGTTTCTTTCAATACATGGTCTACATCTTTAATTTCTTTGGCAGGATCGAGGTATTCCAGAAAATTATCTGCTTTGTTCATTGCTTCGTCTGCGTATTCATAGAAGTGATTGAAGTGGTATTCTCCGTTACTGGATTTTTTCAGGGCAGGAGTCATCACCTTGTCTTTTTCCAGCGATTTGCGAACAGCAGCCACTTCTGCTTTTATAGCAGCGGCATCAGGCTCATCGGCACGGCATTTCGACATGATCTGCGATACAGCACTCAGATTTTTCTTCATCGGGATCACTACCGAAGCCAACGGATGTGTTTTAAGCACTACCAGCTCGGCACGGTCGCCGGCAGCAGAAGACAATGCCAGCGTTTTATCGAAGAGAGTATTAATATTCTTATAGGATGCGATAAAAGTATCGCGCAGGGCTACATATCCTGCAAAATTGTCGTCGTCTGTCTGGTATCTCTTTTCTTTGAAATAGTTTTGTACATTGTGGCAACGCTCTTTAGATATTGCAAACTCTGCATTTAGTTTGTCTACACTGCTTAGGATTTCCGCCTTTTCGGGAAATGCCGGAGCCAGTTTCGCTTTAGCCTGCATTTTTTCCAGCAGGTCGTTACGCAATACCCTTATATTGTTACAGGCTGCGCCATGTGCCGTCAGCTTCGGATTTTCGGCTACTGTAGCCATTGTTTTCTCAAAACGGTCTATACATTCCCTTACGTCTTTTATTTCGCTTATCTGGTCGTTGTAGATATCGACTACGCCGTTGGTCATTTCTATGATCTTTCCGGCGTTGACTTTAGTTAAAGGCGCTGAGCTAGATTTACTTTGTGCTGAGGTATTTATCGCAACCATGGAAAAAGCAGTTGCGACGATGAGTAAATAGTGTTTTTTCATATTGTGTCAATTTGGTGAATAAATTGTTATCCGCCAAATGTAACAATATCGGTTAAATTTCAAAGAATCTGAAAATAAATATAGGGGAAAGGGAGGCTATAACCTACGATTTATCTTTCTTATAAAACCATTTCTTTTTCAACAAATCACAGTCTGACGAATCGCGTTTGGAAGCTAACGGATGGAAGGTACTCGGCTGACAAAATTGCGATTTGCCGTACTTCCACTTGTTGAGGTATTTCTTTTTCACATCATCGAGCAGATAGTCAGATATCTGTTGCAGCTTATTGTCGCCGTCAATCAGGTAATCGCGAAAGATGGTATATGTGCCGTACACAGGACCATAGTCGAGATATGTCTGTGTCTTGATCGTATCGCCATGTATCTCGTAGCTGCCCCATTCAAAGTTTTCGTCCTCATGCTGTCCGTTGAAGCATTCTGCAAAATATTTATTGTCGGGATCAGGCGTCCTTGCGTTCAGGAGTAGCCCGTTGTTGTAAAACATCACCATATAGTAGGCCGATGAATCGCAGAAAGGACTTACATAATAGCCTTGTATATCGATAAGGGTATCGAGCCCCGTATATTCTCCGGTGTAATAGTTAGAAAAGTAATTAGGCCGCGATGAGCAGCACATAAATACGCTGATAATAAGGGATATTATAAATATATTTCTCATAGTTTCTTCACAGTTTGTGGTGATAAATATACTCAAAATACGGAACTATAGAAAATTATCACTGAAAATAATCCGTAATTTAAGGTCTATTTATTTCACACCTAAAACAATTATATTTATTTTATCTTTTTCCAACTTCCAAACGGGCACATATAAAGGCTGGCTTATCATTGTAAATACAAGTATATCATTGGCATGAACTTTCAATACAAAATTCCCATTAATATCTGTATAAGTTCTTAACTGACGAACATTATCTATATAAGTATAAACTGAAACACCCACCAGAGGCTCCTTTTCCGAATCCAATGTACATCCTTTAATCTCAATAGAATCGGAGACTGTTGATTCTAAAGCTTTCATTTTCGGAACAGAGGTGGAAGCAACTACATAAGAAGGCACATCGGTTTTCTTTGATTTACAGCCAATGGAAAATATGAATACGCCTATAATAAGCAATTTAAAAAGAAGCTGCAAATTGTTAGTCCTATTCGGCATAAAAACATTATTATAAGGTAAATATATAGAATCCTATAAACGGAACTATCAGTAAAATAATAAATAATGCATAAACCGCATTCTCAAAGCGCTCTAATTTATCTCCATGATAACGAATTACGGCTCTAAACAGAAAATACAGTAATCCCACAAAAATGTCATATATAAACAGGAAGCTTAGCATAAGGAACAGGAATGCCCCGAAATAAGCGGTAGGCCCATCAGAGAAATACCTTGTATATATCAGAAAGACACCAACCAATACATTCAGTACCAAAGGTATATATAAACATTTTTTGAGCGACGCTATCATTTTTGTGCCGATCTTTGTACCGTATCCATCACCCGTAGGAAGTTACCACCCCACAGTTTGGCTATTTCTTTGTCTGAATAACCGCGTTCGATCAGTTTAACGGTAATGTTTATCATATCGTTGCTACCGGTGCAACCTATCAGTCCCCCACCCCCGTCGAAATCGGAAGCGATACCCACATGGTCGATACCTGCCACACGTACTGCATGGTCGATATGACCAATGGCATCTGTCAGACTGGCTTTTGCACGGTCTTTATTAATGAAAAGGTCTACAAGGCAAATCTGTACCACACCGCCGTTTTTGGCTATTGCCTGCATCTGCTTGTCGGTCAGGTTACGGTCGTGATAACAAAGCGCCTGCACCGACGAATGCGAAGCGATAATCGGTTGGGTAGACAGTTCTATCACATCCCAGAATGTCTTCTCACCTGCGTGCGACACGTCTATCATTACGCCATGGCGGTTCATTTCGGCGATCACCTTTTTGCCATAAGGACTCAGTCCGTTCCATTCGTGCGTGTTGGCACTCGAAGTATCGCAAATGTCGTTGTCTTTGGTATGGCATAATGTGATATAGTTCACACCCATTTTTTTGAAGCGGGCAATATTCGCAATATCTTTTCCTATGCCGTATCCGTTCTCTATACCGATGAAGATGGCTTTCTTCCCCTCTTGTTTCAGACGGATGAGGTCGTTAGTAGTATAGGCTATGCCGCAAATATCTTTATTGTTTTCTACCTGAGATTGTATGCCTTTTATCAGTCCTTCTATCTTATCCACAGTTTTCTGTGAAGAAACAGCATCGCGAGCACCTTGTGCCGTATAAGCTGCGAAGAAAATAGCATCGAGCATACCTTCTTCCATCTTAGGGATATTCACCTGATTGCTTTCACGCTTACCGATATCGAACCCTGCCTTTTTAAATTCCAGAGGTGTATCGCAATGGGTATCTACCGAAAATATCTGTTTATGCAGTTCCTTTGCTTTGCGGAAAGTCTCTGCTTCGCCGACTATGAACTTAAAGAGCTTCAGCATGGTGGTATCTCCTGCCGCTACATGGCTTTCAGGATGCCATTGTACACCCAGTATCGAACGGTCGGGATAAGCCTCTATCGCTTCAATAATGCCATCGGGCGATTTTGCCACCGCACGGAATCCGGGAGCAACCTTCTTTACTGCCTGATGGTGGTACGAGTTGATTTTATATTCGTTCACTCCAAGTATCGATGCCAGTTTGGAATCTTTTTCGATGGAGATTGTATGCGTTCCCAGCTCGCGCGATTCGGTCTGCTTATGTTTGATATCACTGGTCTTCACTTGTAAAGGGATATCCTGATAAAGTGTACCGCCAAAAGCTACATTCATAAGCTGTTCGCCACGGCAAATGCCCAGTACGGGAATGTTGCGGTCGGTAGCCAGTTTGAGCGATACAAGGTCGTAAATATCGCGTACCGAATCTATTTCGTTTACTTTCGGTATTGCTTTTTCCTTATAAAATGAGGGGTTCACATCATCACCGCCCACCATTACCAATGCGTCTATATTCTTTATTATGTCGCGAAGCACCGTTCCGTCCGTCATTACGGGGATAACTATGGGAGTACCTCCCGCCTTGAGTATAGCCTGTATGTAAGTACCCGAAACGATAGTTCCGCCATTGCTGCCGCGTGCAGCCGATACACCTATTACGGGTGCAGGGCGGTGACGCAGGTCAGTAAACTGGCGATCAGTCATTTCATATAGTTTGTTCAGATCAGTTATTATTTCCTGACTGTGTATATATCCGCTTACAGTAAGCAAAATGACTGCTATAAGAGTTTTAAGTAGTTTCATTTCAGTTTTCTATATTTCAGATTCTTTATTTTCAATTATTCTTTTCACCCAATCTTTCCCCTCCGTCAATCGCGTAACCAGTACAGCCGATACTACATTGCCCGTAGAGTTGAGCAGTGTTGCCGGAATATCGACAATGGTACTGATAATCATCAGTGTACCTGCCAACTGCGGAGAGAATCCGAAAACGGAACAGATCAGCAATTCGCCCGTCATCCCTCCGCTCGGGATAGCGCCCATCACTGCACCTACCAACAGGGCAACACCTATGATCATAAACACATTGGACGAGCCGGTGAGTTCGTGCCCGAATATGGAGAACAGGAATATGACTTTAATTATGCCCGCCATTACCGAACCGTCTTTGTGTATATTCGTCCCCAGAGGAATTACCGTATCGGCAATGTTTGCCGGCACACCCATACGTTTCGACGCTTCTATATTAACAGGTATGCAGGCGGCACTCGACGATGTGGCAATAGCCATAAGCGAAGGGGTAGCCATATTTTTCCAGAAAGTGATAAAACCCTGTTTTCCTCCTGCCAGAAATACATACAGCGAATTGAGCACCACAAAACTAAAGACCGTAAGCAGCAGATAAAGAATGAACACGTGCATGTATCCGCTAAGTATCTGTCCGCCCAGCTTACCCACCGTATCGGCAAAGTAACAGCCGAGTCCTATAGGTGCGGCCATCATGATAATACCCATCATTTTTATAATCACATTGGTCGCTGCATTCAGCAGATCGGCCACAGGCTTCGCTTTTTCGCCGGAGAAGGCTGTTGCCAATCCGAAGAACACCGAAAATATGATAAGGGGTAACAGGTTGGATTTGGTAAACAGTAACTGAAAGTCGGATACGGTGAATGTATTGACAAATATCTCTGCCGAAGTGAGCAGCCTTACAGGTTGCTGAGGCAATTCGCGCATCACCTGCGAACGGTCTACGTCTCCGAGCGGATTGTAAAGCAACGTAAACAGATAGGCGACAACCGCTGCTACGACTGCCATTAGCAGAAATACGAATATAATGTTGCCTATTACCCTGCCCACCATGTTGGACTGCTTCATGTTGCAGACCGATGACGATACGCTAAAGAACACAAGGGGTACAATAAGGACAAACATCATATTGAGGAAAATGTCTCCTACAGGCTTCACGACTGATGCTTCTTCACCGAATACAATGCCGCAGACACCCCCAATGAGGATTCCGCAGAGCAATAGCAGGGTAAACGCATAGTTTTTCAGAACATTCATGTGCACGGACTAATTGTATGAGTTAGCAAAAATACGCTTTCGGATTGAAAAAGTCTTTCCCGAAGCGAAGAAATATTTTGTAGCCGCCACAGGCTGTTTTTATTTTCGGCATAGATTATTGATTGTCTTATGATTTGCGCTGAGAATGCAAATTGCAAATGATTTTTTTAGGTTTAGGGCTTGTTATTATAATAAAAATATCTATATTTGCACCGCGATTGAAAACATGGTGATTGTAGCTCAGTTGGTTAGAGCGTCGGATTGTGGTTCCGAAGGTCGCGGGTTCGAGACCCGTCTTTCACCCAAAAGAAAAAGAAGCTGTTGAATAACAGCTTCTTTTTTGTTTTATATATGTCCGGTCTCAAAATAATATCTTCCCTGAAAGTTGTAGACCATGTAGGGGCGAATAAACATTCGCCCGCCATCAGTATTAATCATTCATATAATGCAATGTGTAACAATTTTACAGTATTTATATTTTCAATAAAACAACAAAATAGTCTCTATTACGGGCGAATGATTATTCGCCCCTACTCTCTTCAAAAAATATTATTATTATGATTCCAGACTTTTCTGCTTAGTCACATCACGCATAAACACATCATAGATATCACTGCCCGAACTCTCTTCATATAGCTTAAGATCGAAGAATGGAACCACGCTGATAAAGTGGTTCACTATTTCAGACAAAATAACTTCGTACTCTGCCCACACGGTAGTGGTAGTAAATGTGTACAACTCGATAGGCAAGCCTTGAGATGTAGGTGCAAGCTGTCGTACCAATAGCGTAAGCTCATTACTGATTTTCGGATGCTGGCGCAGGTAATGGATACCATATTGAAGAAACAGGTCACTATTTGTTATCCGGTGTACATTCAATGGTATGCTGCTGTCTGTACCCTTGTTCAGTGGAGCATATTCCTGTTCTTTAGCTGTAATATATTCTCTCAGCCCGTCTACTTTCTTGTATTTCTCCAGCTCTTCATCGCTAAGGAAACGAACAGTATCGTATTTTATATTCAAAGCACGCTTGAAACGTCGCCCACCGTACTCTTTCATTCCGCGCCAATTTTGGAACGAATCCGAAATGAGTGCGTAGGTTGGTATCGTTGTTATCGTTTTATCGAAGTTGCGGATTTTCACAGTTGTCAGGTTTATCTCTTCCACATCTCCGTCGGCTCCATATTTATTCATGGTTATCCAGTCTCCTATCTGCACCATATTGTTGGCACTGACCTGAATGCTGCCGACAAAGCCTTTGATGGAATCCTGAAAGACGAGCATCATAATGGCCGAAGCCGCACCCATAGCCGCAAAGAATGCCGTAGCAGACTTACCTGTGAGTATAGAGTAAATAACTACTGCCCCGAATATAAAGAAGATAATATAGATTACCTGAATGTAACTCTTCATTGGCTTGTTGTGAAACGCAGGCTTTTCCTGCAACACATCAGCAAACGATTTAATAAGAGCCATTATAGTCCATATCACCATAAAGACCATATATATATCGGTCAGTTTTGTAAGAGGGCTTATCCATCCCTGAAAGTCGTGAAAGACAACGGGTATAGCACTCCGTACAAATGAGTATGGGACTACTAATGCCAGATAATGCGGCAGTTTATTTTTTGCGGCATATTTGAAGAAAGAAAGGTTAGTAACCTTATATACTTTCTTGGATATGAAATTGAGTATAAGCTTTGTTACTTTCTGTAGTATATATACAATGACTACGACTAAGGCTATCAGTATAAACAACTTGGTATATTCGATCATGTGCTCGGGAACACCCATTCCCGAAAGTAATTCCTGCATCCATTTCGATACTGTAGCCGTTATAGGGTCAATCTCGACCTGTGTTTTTTGTTCATCCATAATTTACTTTTCAATTTTATTAGTCGTTTTGCGCGACTCGGCATAACTTGAAATAAATTCAGTTCTGCTCTCGCTACTTAAAACGTTCTTTAATTTCTCCTATTCTTAACAGTGATTTGTTCTTGTCGAAATAACAATCCAATGTATCATTCATATTAAATATACGATAACTATCGATGTAAGCCCATGTACCTTTCACATAGACTTTACACAAATATTCTTCATCGGGTTTCTCTCTTTTGTTTTCCGGTATTTTTTCATACGACAGTGCTTTGAGATACTCTATCTTGGTAACCGTACCATTGTCCTGATCTCTGTACCGGAAATGACTTTTTACTAAATCTCCCATTTTTTCCAGATCGTAGCTTTGTGAAGTACAGGCTGAAAAAGTAATACAGAAAACAGCGATTATAAATAAATAACACTTCTTCATACTCCTTTAGTTTTTATATTTTTCAAAATTAACAAATATCAGATGCCCCAACAAATACTTATCTGTATTAAAGCAAAACAGTTCCTAAAAAAGATTAAAGAAATGCAGACGATTGTATATGTAAGAACTGCTTATTTTTATACCTTAGCGCCTTATATGTTACCAATAAACAATAGAAAGCATGAGTAACAAAGGTTCTGAAAAATTCTCATGGAGGACTCGATCCAAATCCGCTCTATACGCTCTTAACGGGCTGAAAACACTCTTTAAGGAGGAACACAATTCACGTATTCATACCGGTATTACCATTGTAGTGGTCATCGCAGGTTTCTTGTTGCACATATCGGCAACCGAATGGATGATAATAGCTATACTGGTAGCACTTGTCTTCGGACTGGAGATCATGAATTCGGCCGTTGAAAACCTATGCGATCACGTAACACCCGAAAAAAACGAGATGATACGAAAAGTCAAAGATCTGGCTGCAGCAGCGGTTTTCTTTGCATCGGTAATATCCGTTATATGCGGGGCAATTATTTTTTTACCAAAATTGTGTGATTTATTTTAATTTATAGAGACTAATAATAGCAAGACGAGACTGTAGAAAGAAAACAATTATCTATAGTATAAATATATATGGCCCGGAATGCATAATTTTATCGTTGATTTATAAGTGTTTTTATGAAAATATGTTTTCAATAAGATGAGAATCGAAACAAATCTATCAGGAATTCTTGCCCCAGAAAAGGAACAAAGATGCGTATAGGTTGTTTAAGTGATATATTAAACAATCATATAAAATCAATTAAAACATGAAAAAGCTAATTTACTTACTTGCTCTTCCCTTATTAATTATTTCTTGTGGAACCGACAAACCGTTGGAACTAAATGTAATGACATTTAACATCCGCCTCGACCATGCAGGCGATAGTCTTAACAACTGGCAATACCGCAAAGACATTGCAGCACAGATGATAAAAGACAACAGTATAGATATACTCGGTACGCAGGAAGTACTCGTCAATCAGCTTAACGACCTGAAAGAACGCCTGCCCGAATATAACGCCATCGGCGTAGGACGCGAGGACGGTAAAGACGGCGGCGAATTCAGCGCCCTGTTTTACAAAAAAGATAAATTTACGGAAGTAAAATCAGGTACTTTCTGGTTGAGCGAAACACCCGAAGTAGCCGGATCGAAAGGCTGGGATGCTTCCTATATACGTGTAGCAACTTGGGCTATTCTGAAAGAAAACATAACAGGTAAAGAAGTGTTTGCCATAAATACACATCTGGATAATGACGGACTCACCGCACGCAAAGAAGGCGGCAACCTGCTGATGAAAAAAGCAATGGAGCTGGGCAAAGGAATGCCGATCGTACTTACAGGTGACTTCAACGACACTCCCGATTCGGAAACAATAAAGAATATAACCGATCAGTCGAAAGCCGACCATTTATTCGACAGTAAAGCCATTGCCACTAAAGTAAACGGTACAGACTGGACATTCCATGACTTCGGACGATTGCCCGAAAATGAACGTATGCTGCTGGATTACATTTTCGTGAGCAAACAGATAAAAGTAACAGATTATGAGGTATTGCCCGACATGTTGAACGGAGTCTTTTTTTCCGATCATAAAGCTGTACTGGCAAAGATCGTAATCGACTGATTATAGACAAACTAATACTGAAAATTACATTCGACTATAGTTTTAACAAAACACTAACAACATGAGGAAATCATTGACTTTATTAGCTCTGATTGTCTTGGCCGGAATGGTTAAGGCACAGATGCCACAGCCGCTTCCTGTCGATCCGCAGGTGAGATTCGGCAAGTTGGAAAATGGCCTGACCTACTATATCAGGCACAATGCTTATCCCGAAAAGAGAGCCGATTTCTACATAGCCCAGAAAGTGGGTTCGATGCAGGAAGAAGACAGTCAGGCAGGATTGGCGCACTTCCTTGAGCACATGGCTTTCAACGGAACAAAGAATTTTCCGGGAAAGAAAACCATGCTCAACTACCTTGAATCTATCGGCGTAAAATTCGGTGCTAATGTGAATGCATATACATCATTTGACGAAACAGTGTACAACCTTTCCGATGTGCCTGTCGTGCGTCAGCCTATAATTGACTCGTGTCTGCTTATATTGCACGACTGGTCGGGATTCATTGCCCTGAAAGACGAGCAGATCGACGAAGAACGTCTTGTCATAAAAGAAGAATGGCGTACCCGCAACGGTGCAAGTATCCGTATCTGGGAAAAACAGCTACCTGTTATCTTTAAGGATAGCAAGTATGCCGACCGCATGCCTATCGGTAAGATGGAAGTGGTGGAAAATTTTCCTTATCAGACATTGAAAGACTATTATCACAAATGGTACAGACCCGATCTGCAAGCCATTATAGTAGTGGGCGATATAGATGTTGATAAGGTAGAAGCACAGGTGAAAACCATGTTTGCCGACATACCGAAACCTGTAAATGCAGCTGAGAGAGTCTATCACCCTGTGCCCGATAATGAGAACCCGATTGTATCTGTTGTTACCGATCCGGAGGAAGTAAATACACGTGTTACTCTTTACCTGAAGCACAATATACTTCCTGAGCAGCTAAAAGGCACACAGGCTGAACTGATTGCCGGTATTGTGAAGAGTATGGCATCTACAATGCTTTCGGATCGTCTGAAAGAGATTTCACAACAGGCTGATGCTCCGTTCGCTGCATCACTGGCGTATGATGGTAATTTCTTTGTATCGAAGACAAAAGACGCGTGGACTACTATCGCCTTAAGCAAAGAAGGTAAGGTAGATGAAACGCTGGCTGTTATCGCCAGAGAGAACGAACGCGTAAAGAAATTCGGCTTTACCGACGCTGAGGTGGAAAGAGTGAAAGCCAATATGCTGCAACAGTACGAAAATATGTACAACAACCGTAATAAGGAACTTAACGGACGTTATGTGCGGGAGTATGTACGCAGCTTTTCCGATAATGAAGGTATACCGGGAATAGAGTACGAATACAACTTCCTGAAACAAATGGCTCCGATGATCAGCGCCCAGATGATAAATGGTATGGTGCAACAGCTAATCAATGATAAGAATGTAATAATCACTGTTACAGGCCCGGAAAAAGAAGGTATAAAATATCCGACTACTGACGAATTGTTAGCGACTTTCAAGGCTGCTGCAAGCGAAGAGATCACAGCTTATGTGGAAGAGGTATCGAACGAACCGCTTATCACACAACTGCCTAAAGCCGGAACGGTAGTAAAAACAGAAACTGACGCTAAGTTGGGTACTACACTCTGGACGCTGTCAAACGGTATGAAGGTAGCTATAAAGAAAACAGACTATAAAGATGACGAAATAATGATGTCTGCAGTGGCATACGGTGGTACGTCTCACGTAGCTGACAACGACATTCACAATGCCTCTATGGCCAGTGCAGTACCATATATCGGAGGAATAGGCAATTTCAGTTCTACCAATCTGAAGAAAGCACTTGCGGGTAAATCGGCAGGCGTGAATGCCAGTATATCGGACAATACGCAGGGATTCAGTGGCAGATCTAATATAAAAGATGTGGAAACGCTGTTACAGCTCACATACCTGTATTTCACTGCTCCGCGCAAAGATGAAGGTGCATATACTACGTTGATGGATCTGATCAAGAACCAGTTGAAAAACCTGAGCACAGAGCCGTCATTTATTATGAGTGTGAATACAACTAAAGCACAATACGGAGATAATCCGCGCAAACAGGAAATGACGCTGGAAGATGCCGAGAAACTGAATTATGACCGCATATTAGAAATATATAAGGAAATATATGCCAATCCGGGATCATTTACATTTATATTTGTAGGAACAGTGGATGAGGCTACATTGAAACCATTGGTAGAACAATATCTGGCTTCACTTCCTGCAGGTAATAAGGATGCTACATACAAAAATGTGAACGCTGACATTCGTAAAGGCAAGTTCGAGAATATTTTCGAGCAGGAAATGAAAACCCCTAAAACATCGGTATTCGAGTTATACAGCGGCACGCTGAAACGCGATCAGAAAACGCAGATATGCCTGTCGGCTCTGAAACAGATACTCGACATCGTATATGTGCGCACTGTGAGAGAAGAAGCCGGTGGAACATATGGTGTAGGTGTAAGATCGGGCATAAGCCGTGTACCGGAAGGACAAACCACTCTAGCTATGAGCTTCGACACCGATCCTGAAAGGGTTGCAACAATCTCCCCTATCATCGACCGCGAAGTGAAAAAGATAGCTGAGAACGGCCCTGAGGACGAAGACTTCCTGAAAGTGAAAGAATATATGATGAAGAAATTTCAGGAAGACGAAAAGACAAACGGTTACTGGCTGGGTATAGTAGGCGCTAATTACTTCTATGGTGAAGATAACCATTCCAACTATATGTCAATAGTAAGCGCCCTTACCAAAGACGACATCAAAGCTGTTACCAAAGCATTGGTTTCTCAAAATAACTTTATTGAAGTTATTATGAATCCGAAGAAGTAACAGGAACAGAAATATTATAGTGAAAAAGCCTCAGAAAAGTATATTTCTGAGGCTTTTCTGTTTTTATTACGTTTTACTAAACAGCTTCTTAACTTAAACTTAACGATACAACGTTTCTGTTTTCAAATCTTTAAGCTTTACTTTGCCGTATATTTTTTTAAACACGGAATGAAACGACTTATTACTCTTATCTGCATCGCAACCTTAATGGGATCGACCTCTTATGCTCAGGATTCCATAGCCTTCAAGCCATCGGGAAAAATCATTGCCCGCAGTTTCATGGATTACAGTACCGGATTTGGTCATGTCAACGACGAATCGGGATTCGATATTACCAGAGCATTGCTGGGGTATAATTATAAAATTACCCGTACCTTACAGGCACAACTGGTGATAGACGGCGCAGCCGGAAAAACATCGTCCGACGGACTGGAAGTATACCTGCGTAATGCTTTTGTACGATGGAGCGACAAGGGTTTAACCATCAATGCCGGACTAACGGGGCTGATGCAGTTCAGCACACAGGAAGACTACTGGATGCACCGCTATGTGATGAAATCGTTTCAGGATCTGAATAAGATGGCACCAAGTGTCGATCTGGGTGTAACGGCACAGTACGACTTCAACAAATATGTATCAGCTGACCTCAGTATTACCAATGGTGAAGGAAATAAGAAGATAAGGAAAGACAACAATATGCGCTATGCGGCAGGTATAAGCCTGCACCCAATAGAAAATACTACATTCCGTGTGTATGGCGATATATACAACAAGGACGAAAACCAATACGAAGCCCTGCCCGAAGGCATTACCGAAGCCGGATACAAAGACCAGTACACACTGTCGGTGTTTGCAGGCTATCAGAATCAGAGAATTTCGCTGGGTGCTGAGTACAACCGCGTTTACAACAAAGGCTTTATAGAAAAGAAAGACTATTTCGGATATTCGTTCTATACATCGGCCAAGCTGGCACAGAAGTGGCGCACATTTGCCCGCTACGACCTCACCGATTCGTCTGCTCCGTCCAATTTCACATCTGCGTGGAACAGTGGCGACGGACAACTGATGATGCTCGGCGTAGAATTTACCCCGCTAAAACAACTAAAGATAGCACCCAACTTCCGCAACATCAATCCCGATAGAGGACGGTCAGAACAGTATTTATTTGTTAATGTGGAGTTTAATTTGTAGAGAATGCCTTTCATTATTAAGACTAATCAGTAGCTCATTTCCTCTAAATAAATTATTATAACATATATCGGGCTATAGCCCGTCAATAACTGCGGGCGAATGTTTATTCGCCCCTACAACAGAAATACTGCAAGAAAGAAATCGAATTACTGATTCAAATTATCAAACTCCTGTAACTGCAACTTCAAAGAATCTGTAATCACATCATGTTCTCTCCCGTTAGAAGACAGTATTGTTTCGCCGTTTGTCTTTTCAAAACGGTCTTCATTCTTTGTCAGGAAATTAACAAATCGGGCATAGTCCGCCTTATTTTCGTTATAGAAACTAATCCATTTTGTTCGTTCTTCTTCGGAGTTGCGCTTGTCATTGCAAGAGGGAAAGCTTACGAATAAAATGATTACCGGAAATGCCAAAATGCAGATTGTAAAATATATAGCACGCTTCACAATAGTACGTTTCATAATAGTAAATATTTGCGCTTAAATACAAAGAAAACGATTATCTTTTAATTCTTAACCGTTTCGTAACATATCCTTAGTCTGTTTGTTATAATATCATAATAATATTGCACCAGAATTAAAAACGAAAAGATTATGAAAAAAACAGCATTATTTGCAGCAACAGCACTTATCGTAGCATTAAGCTCATGTGGTAAAAAAGAAGCGTCACTTTCGGGAGCAGGAGCTACATTCCCCGCACCATTCTACAATATAGTATTTAAGGAATATGCCAAAACAAACAGCAACGTTACCTATGGCGCCATCGGTAGCGGCGGCGGCATTCGCAGCCTGAAAGACAAAACAGTAGACTTCGGTGCGACAGATGTATTCCTGTCAGACAAAGAATTGCAGGAAATGGGTGGCGACATAGTACACATTCCTACCGCATTGGGCGGCGTGGTGCTATCGTACAACCTGACAGGGGTAAACGACCTGAAACTGACTGCCGAACTGATCTCGGACATATACAGGGGCAAAATAACCAACTGGAACGATGCACGCCTGAAAGAACTGAATCCGGCAATAACATTCCCCGATAAGAAAATAACCCCTGTTTACCGTTCGGACGGTAGCGGTACTACATCGGTATTCTCAGAATACATGTCGAAAGTAAATGAAGCATGGAAAGTGGAGATAGGTGAAGGCAAGTCGCTCAAATTCCCTGAGGGAATCGCAGCTAAAGGCAATCCGGGTGTAGCCGGCATCATAGCCGAAACAGAAGGCGCAATAGGATATATCGGTTCCGAATACGCCCTTGCTCTGAATATGTCATCGGCACTGCTGCAAAACAGCGCAGGCAACTTCGTAGCAGCAGATGCTAAAAGTATTTCGGCATCGGCCAACGTAGACATACCGGCAGATACACGTGTAGTGATCACCAATTCGCCAAATCCCGAAGCTTACCCGATCAGCACATTTACATGGATCATTGCATACAAGGAACAAAATTATAACAACAGAACAGAAACTCAGGCACAGGCTCTGAAAGGACTGTTAAGTTATATAATCAGCCCCGAAGGACAGGAAATCGCTACCAAAACACATTACGCACCACTTCCTGCCGTCGCTGTAGAAAAGACAAAAGCACTGATAGAGTCTATGACATATAACGGTCAAACAACAACAGCTCCCTAATCTTCCTTAGGGCGAAGTAGTTACAAATCACTTCGCCCCTTAGGCAGTTACGAGTTACAAGTAAATTCAATTCTCTCGTAACTTGTAACTCGTAACTCGTAACTAAAAAAGAATGAAAGATAAAATATTCAAATCCATACTCTTCGTCGCTGCCTGCCTTATCATCCTGCTCACGGCAGGAATCATATACGGGCTGGTAAGCAAGAGTATCGGGGCATTCTCCGAATTTGGGATACTGAATTTTATAACATCTACCGAGTGGGATTCGCGAAACGACGAATACGGTGCATTGCCGTTCATAGCAGGTACAATGTTGACCTCAATACTCGCCCTGCTGTTTTGTATTCCGTTCTCATTATCGGTTGCACTGTTCAACGGCGAATATTTCCGAAACAAGAAAGTATCGACCATAGTAAGTTCGATAGTCGACCTGCTGGCAGGCATACCATCCATAGTTTACGGGTTGTGGGGATTTTATACCCTGCGCCCGATTCTTATCGATATGGGGGTCAGCGATCAGGGATTCGGTGTACTGCTGTCGTCTATCGTACTGGCTATTATGATCATACCATACGCATCGTCACTCAGTACCGAGTTCATCGCTATGGTTCCCAACGACCTCAAGGAAGGAGCATACAGTCTGGGGGCTACCCATCTGGAAGTAATAACCTCCGTAAACCTGCCTGTAGCCGGATCGGGAATATTTGCCGCCTATGTGCTTGCATTCGGGCGTGCACTGGGTGAAACAATGGCTGTGACTATGCTGATAGGAAATACGAATAACATACCGACAAGCCTTGCCGACACAGGAAACTCTATGGCGAGTATCATAGCCAATCAGTTTGGCGAAGCCAGCGGATTGAAGCTAAGCTCGCTGATGGCTATCGGGTTGCTGCTGTTCCTCATTACGGCGTGTATCAATTTCGTGGCCAAGTATATTATGAAAATGGTGAATAAATAATGTGCCAATTTGAAGATATGCCAATGTGCCAATGGCGCGAAGCGACAAACTTGTAACTTGTAACTGCCCGAAGGGCGAAGTAACTTGTAACTAAATAAAATGAAAAAAGGATTTACATCGAGTTCAAAATACAGGCTTGCCAAAAGCAGGATATTCTTCTTCGGAGTATGTGCTTTGTCGGGTATCACCATGATACCGCTTTTCCTCATACTGTGGGAACTGCTAAAAAAAGGTTACAAGCAATTCAATCTGAGCCTGTTTACCGAAGTTGCACCCACCTCTATGGAAGCCATGCTGGCACGCATCAGCGACAGCCCCATACCCGGCGGCATACTCAACGGTATTACGGGAACACTGCTTATACTGGCTATAGCCATCGTTATAGCCATTCCTGTGGGAATAATGACAGGCATATACCTTGCCGAGAATCCGAAGAAAAAGACAGCAAGCCTTGTCCGCAGCCTCAGCGACCTGTTGCAGGGAATACCTTCCATCGTTATCGGGGTGGTAGTCTACATCTGGGTGGTAATACCCATGTCTGGCTATTCGGCACTGGCAGGTAGCGTGGCTCTGGCAATAATGATGTTGCCGATGATCATACGTTCCACCGAAGAAAGCATAAAGATGCTGCCCGCATCGCTCAAAGAAGCCGGTCTGGCACTCGGCGGATCGTACACTACCGTGGTACTGAAAATATTGCTGCCATCAGCTTTCAGCGGATTGTTTACCGGATCATTGCTCGCCGTGTCACGTGTGATGGGCGAAACAGCCCCGCTGCTGGTTACAGCTCTGGGAGCGGCAACGGTAAACTGGGATGCAACCAACCCTACCAGCGCCATCTCGCTGCTGATATGGGAATTCTATAACGACCCTAACCTCGCAGATCTGGTGTGGTCTTCATCACTGCTGCTTCTGCTATTCGTGTTGGGTATCAATCTTTTCGCAAAAAGTATAGCAAAAAAATGGAAAATACAATAACTTTAGCTACAAGTTACTTCGCCCTTCGGGCAGTTACTAGTTACAAGTATTTATTACTTGCGACTGGTAACTTGTAACTCGTAACTCGTAACTTAAAAAACATATGAATGAACAGCATATTCTGGAACTAAAAGACGTTTCGGTATCGTACACTCCGGGTAAAAACGCAGTGAACAGTGTAAGCGCGATTATCAATCCCAATACGGTAACCGCCGTGATGGGGCCTTCGGGTTGCGGCAAAAGTACCCTGCTGCGGGCAATCAACCGCATGCACGAACTCTATCCCGACATAGTGACTACGGGTGAAATACTCCTGAAAGGACAGAACATATTCGATATGAACCCGATGAAGGTGCGCCGACTGGCAGGAATGGTATTCCAGCGGCCTAACCCCTTCCCTACTATGAGTATTTACGACAATGTGATTGCCGGATATAAGCTCAACAATGTGAAACTGAACAGGCAGGAAAGGGACGAAATAGTAGAAAACAGCCTCCGCAGCGTTGCCCTGTGGGATGAGGTAAAAGATTCGATGACAAAGAAAGGTACATTTCTTTCGGGAGGACAACAGCAACGCCTGTGCATCGCCCGTGCGCTGGCACTGAAACCCGAACTGTTGCTGATGGACGAACCCACTTCGGCGCTCGACCCTATATCGACAGGCAGGGTGGAAGAACTGATATTTGAACTGAAAAAGGATTATACGATAGTGATCGTTACGCACAATATGTCACAGGCTGCCCGCCTATCTGACAATTCAATGTTTATGTATCTGGGCGAATTGGTGGAATATGGTACTACTAAACAGATGTTTACGAAGCCGAAAGACAAACGTACCGAAGATTACCTGACAGGGGTGTTCAGCTAGTAGCCCCTCCAACCTCCCCTGCGGGGAGGCTCATTCTACCTCTAGGAGAGATTAGGGACAGCAATTCATAATTCATAATTCATAATTCATAATTAAAAAACATGACCTCAAATATAAAAAATAAACAGTTGGAACTTCTGCTTCACGATTTTGAACTATTGTCGAAAACGGCAATGATACAGATGCAGATAACCACCAAGCTACTGGATGACAACACGCTAGAATCACTCTATGAAGAGGCCGAATCGAATGAAATAATAATGGACAGATTGGAGATAAAAGTACGCGAAGAGGTAGTATTCACTATCTTTCAGTTCAACCCTATAGCCGCCGACCTGCGTAAGATCATTACCTATCAGGATATTACCACCAATCTGGAGCGTATAGGCGATATGCTGCTCAACATTATCCATTTCCTGAAAAAGACCGATCTGTCTACACCGCATTTTGAGGCGATAAATAAAATGATTCGCAAAATGGTACAGTACACCGCCGAAATGCTGCGCAACTGCATCTTCTCTTTCTCTAACGAAGATAGCCATACCGCTTATCAGGTAATAAAAGAAGATGATAAAGTAGACGAATTATACCATCAAATAAGTTTATCTTTACAAGAGACTTTCGCCGATAACAAGTTGAGTAAAACAGAGATACAAAACATGATAAATGTAAACTCTATATCACACAACCTCGAACGTATAGGTGACAGTGCCACCAATATTGCCGAAGCCGCCATATATTTAACTGAAGGAAAAGACATTAGACATGGAAACAAACAATAAAGATGTATCTATACTGATAGTAGACGATGAACCGGATATCCGCGAGATATTACAGTTCAACCTGCAAAACGAAGGATATGAAATAGACCTTGCCGAATCGTCGGAGCAGGCAGCTAAGATATTGCAGCCAAAGCACAGGCTGATACTGCTGGATGTGATGATGGCGGGTATTTCGGGCTTCAAGTTTGCCGACCAGCTGAGGAAAGATGGCAACAATATCCCTATTATTTTTCTGACAGCTAAAGATACCGAAAACGATATGCTCACAGGCTTTTCCATAGGCGGTGACGATTATATCTCAAAACCGTTTTCGATAAAGGAAGTAGTGGCACGTGTAAGGAGCATACTCAAGCGTACCGGAGGACAGTCTAAGACCGCACCGGATAATAAGCTGACAATTAAAGACCTTGTTATCGACTTCGATACCAAAACCGTTACGGTAAACGGCAAGCCGGTAGAGCTTACCAAAACGGAGTTTAATATACTGGTGCTTCTGGTACAGAATGCAGGACGTATATTTTCGCGCTCCGACATATTGGATAAGGCATGGAAAGACGATGGTATTGTACTCGAAAGAACTGTAGATGTACACATTGCCCGACTAAGGAAAAAGATAGGGGATTATGGCGACTATATTATCAATCGCACCGGATACGGATATACATTCAATGCCCCAATGAACTAATGTGCCAATTCGGAAATTAGCAAATGAAAGAAGAAAAGAATTTGCTAATATGCTAATTTACAAATTTGCTAATAATAAAATCTATGAAACTGACTTATAAACAACGGATATTCACCTATTTCTTCATCATATTTGCCCTGTTTGCAGTATGTATTATCATATTCGAGCAGAAAGAAGAAAAGAATCAGCGTACGCTTGCCCTACAGGACAGGCTCGACAGCTATGCCGAGATGATACATTCCTATGCCGAGCAGAATCATCTGACAGACAGTAGTATGTCGCAGATAATGGTACTGGCCAATGCCATGCCGATGGATATACGTATCACTATGATAGACGAAAAGGGAAAAGTGCTGTTCGACAAAGATGTGAATGATATCAGCAAGCTCGACAACCACCTCGAACGTCCCGAAATACGCAATGCCTCGTTTCAGGGAAAAGGTACTAATATCCGTATGTCGGCTTCCACTCAGCACGAATACCTTTATTATGCTAAAAGCTATAAAGACTACTTTGTGCGTGTTGCCCTGCCGTACAACATACAGACAAAGGGCATGATGAAGGCAGACAATTTCTTCATATACATTGTCATAGCGATGTTTATAGTCGTACTGCTACTACTCAACTATGTGGCGGGACGCTTCGGCAGTTCTATTTCTCAGTTGAAAAACCTGACGACAAAAATAAAGGACGATAAGCCGCTGACCGAAAAGATAGATTTTCCCGACGACGAACTGGGTGAAATAGGTAGTCAGCTTGTAGATATACTGAAACAGAAAGAAAAAAGCAAGCATGAAATAGAAGTGGAACGTGAAAAACTGATACAGCATTTTCACTATTCGCAAGAAGGAATTTGCATCTTCGACAAGGATATAAGGAAGATCTATGCCAATACTAATTTCTTCCAATATTTCAACTTCATAGTCGATCAACCTGTTTTCAACCTTGAGGCCATAATTAAGGAAGAGGTGTTCGATCCGGTGATAGAATTTATCAACCATCGCAAAGGCGATGAGCATTACCATACTTATCAGATAAAGAAGAACGGTAAAACATTCTCTATACAGACGATTGTATTTGAAGACAGCAGTTTTGAAATCACGATAAAAGATATTACCAAAACGGAAAAAACACGTCTGCTGAAACAGGAAATGACAAA
The DNA here is from genome assembly GCA_040395895.1 of Dysgonomonas hofstadii. GTDB lineage: Bacteria > Bacteroidota > Bacteroidia > Bacteroidales > Dysgonomonadaceae > Dysgonomonas > Dysgonomonas hofstadii_A. The sequence continues at coordinate 10,969 of JBEBPN010000038.1, read as the reverse complement.
CAATATAGCGCACGAACTGCGCACACCGGTGACCAGTCTGCGCGGATATCTGGAAACACTGAACACACAGGAACTGCCCGACGACAAGCGGTCACAGTTTATCGACAGGGCGTATCAGCAGACCATCAGACTGTCTACCCTGATAGAAGATGTGAGCCTCATAAGCAAGATAGAAGAAGCACCGTCGCAATTTACAAAGGAAAGCGTGAACCTGTGGCAGTTGATTAACGATGTGAGAATAGACCTGACCGACAAGCTGCAAGAGAACGATATAAAGCTGAATGTAAAAGTGGACGAAGAGCTGACCATAGACGGAAATTATACGCTGCTATACTCCATCTTCCGCAATATGCTCGACAATTCCATCAGCTACGCAGGGACGCACATCAATGTGAACATTACCAACTATATGGAAGATGAGGACTATGTGTACTTCTCATACTGTGATACAGGAAAAGGGGTGGATGAGCAATACCTGCCGCGCCTGTTCGAGCGCTTCTACCGTGTGAACGAAGGACGCACACGTGATACGGGCGGTTCGGGACTGGGGTTATCCATCGTCAAAAACGCCGTACTGTTCCACAAAGGAGAAATACAGGTAAAAAATCGTGCCAGTGGTGGATTGGAATTTTTCTTTACACTGAAGAAGTGATAATCTCTCGTTTAGTTGCCTCTATTTAAAAATGGAGGAGATAAGATACTATCAATAAAAGACTTTAGTCGAAAATATTTTGACTAAAGTCTTATTTGTTAGAACCTTTACCCACGCCTTAAAAGACGTGGCAAGTGATGAACAAGACACGGATAAGATGTTTGCGCCAACAAAAATATCCTTTTTTATTAGCCAATTGGATTAGTATTCAGTCCGTAATATGTTCGGGTAGATAGATTTATATATAGATGGAAATAGCATTTACCTCCGTCGAACACGAAAACAATCTTTTTGTGCCAATCCTCATTGTCATAACTACAAAAGCAATTTATCCAGACTTCTTTTTGTTCTTTACTATTAATGACCGGAACATACTGACGCCGATATTTTTTCAAATCAAGAATAAATTTATTTATATCTAATGCCTCTCCTTCCGGCAGTGTATCTTTCTGATTATTATAATGCTCCTCATGGACTGCATTATATTGCCCTATATATTCAGTTAGTAACAATTCTATTGTCGCCAGATCTCCACTAGTCAATTTTGCAGGTTTACAATTGACAAAGTTAGGATATGAGAACCTCACCCCACTGACACTATCATAAGGAAAAATGACAAAAAGTGATGCATCCACAACAACAGGCTCTGCTTTTTTCTTAAAAGCAGGAGTTACACTATCTACTGTATTTGCCATGTCGGGAGTTCCACTTTTCTCTCTACACGATACAATGCATAAAATTAGAAGAAATAATAAGGATATTGTGATACAGTGCTTTTTCATAAAGTGCGAGTTATGTGTATTATACTACAGCAAATATATATAAAATAATGAGACGTACTTTTTATTAATAGTTTTATCTATACAGTAGCCAGTAGCCAGTAGCCAATAGCGATTGGTGATTGCAGTAGATAAGAAACAACGAAAAAGGCGAAAAAGGCGAAAAATACGTAAGCTTTGTAAGGTTTTAGTTAAAATTTAGTGTACTAGCTGTAGGGGCAGTGGCTTGTCCCTGCCCGTTTATTATGCGAGCGGGCACCCACAAGGGATGCCCCTACAAAGGAGGGTTAAACTAGCAAGCTAGTCGACTAAAGACTAGCAAACTTGTAATCTTTGTCAGGTTTTAGTTAAAAGAACTAACAAAGCCAAATGATAAGCCGGATTGATATGTATTTAGTGTAATAATTGTCTTAACTTTGTCCTCCGTTTATAAGGTAAAAGCATTATGGATTGGTTAACGGAAACCATACTGGAACCGTCTTCGGTTCAGACGATTATAATTATATCCATTGTTTCGGCTATCGGGATACTGTTGGGTAAGCTGAAACTGTTTAACATATCACTCGGAATCACTTTTGTATTCTTTGTAGGGATTCTCATCGGACATATCAATCTCGATATCAACAGGGATATGCTGTCTTTTGCCCAAAACTTCGGGCTGATACTCTTTGTATATGCACTGGGGCTACAAGTAGGACCGGGCTTCTTTTCTTCGCTGAAGAAAGGCGGATTGCAACTGAATATGATGGCACTGGGGGTTATATTTATCGGACTGATACTCACGGTTATACTGAGCTATGCAAGCAATATATCACTGCCTAACATGGTAGGTATATTATGCGGGGCTACAACCAACACTCCCGCATTGGGTGCTGCACAGCAGGCTCTGAAACAGATTACGGGCGGAGATATGAAAGCCGTTGCCGATATGGCACTTGCCACTGCCGTAGCTTATCCGTTGGGGGTAATAGGTGTGATACTGGCTATCATATTTCTCAGGAAGTTCTTTGTACCGAAAGATACATTTACCAAGTCGCACGAAAAGAAGGACAATAATATGCATGTGGGCGAGTTTCACATTACCAATCCGGCTGTGGAAGGCAAAAGCATACGTGACATTATGCAGCTCACATCGAAGCACTTCGTTATCTCGCGTATCTGGCACGACGGAGTAGTAACAATACCCACTTCGGAAAGCATCCTTCGCCACAACGACCATCTGCTGATCATATCGAAGAAATCGGATGTAGAGCATATCAAAATATTGTTTGGCGAGCAGGAGAATGTAGACTGGAACAAGGAAGACATAGACTGGAACCATATAGACAACAGTCAACTGGTATCGCGCCGCATTATTGTTACTAACAGTAAGGTAAACGGTGTAAAACTGGGTGCGCTGAAACTTCGCAATAATTATGGCATCAACATTACACGGGTAAACCGTGCGGGTATAGACCTGCTGGCATCGCCCGACCTGTCGTTGCAGATAGGCGACCGCCTGACCGTTGTAGGCGAAAAGGCTTCGATAGATAATGTAGCAAAGATAATAGGCGATGAGATTAAGCGGCTGGACAAGCCGAATCTGATAGCCATATTTCTGGGTATTGCTCTGGGGCTGATACTGGGAGCGCTGCCCCTACCCTTTCCGGGTATGACTTTCCCTGTAAAACTGGGTATTGCCGGAGGGCCTATCATTGTGGGAATACTGATGGGTGCATTCGGCCCGCGTTTCCACATTACTACATATACTACGCAGAGTGCCAACCTGCTGATGCGCGAATTCGGGCTTACGGTCTATCTGGCATGTCTGGGTATAGGAGCCGGCGAACATTTCTTTGAAACGGTATTCCAGACCGAAGGGCTTGTATGGATCGGTTTCGGGTTTATACTCACCGTAGTACCTGTGCTGATAGTAGCACTGATAGCCATGAAAGTGTTCCATCTGGATTACTCCAAGAATGTGGGTATGCTCTGCGGAAGTATGGCAAACCCTATGGCGCTGAGCTATGTAGATTCCATAATAGACGATGATGAACCGTCTGTGGCCTATGCAACTGTATATCCGGTGTCGATGTTTACCCGTATCGTATTCACACAGCTACTGCTGATGCTGTTTATATAACAAATGATGAGGACTAAGATACAGGACACACTCATTGAAGCTATGCCTGCATTGTTCTTATTATCTATCTGCCTCCGGTCACTACTTTGTAAACAGGTGTCAGATAGCGGTTCAGAAACATGCCTGCCATAATACATATTATGATGGTGAGAACAGGAGTCAGCAGATAAGAAACCTGCCCATTGATCACTGCATATTCGGTCTGAGTAAATAGAGCCATTATTCTCATTATAGCCTTATTCACATAAAGCATCAACGGCTTGTGCATAAGGTAGATAAAGAATGAATAGGTAACTATGGCGGATCGTGAAAACCAACCGATATACTTATAGAAACAGTCGTAGAGCAACCACACAGACACCAATCCGCAGGCAACAGACAGATTGCGGACAACAGACATAGCAAATTCGTATTCTTCTAATACAATACATGCCAGATAGGCCAGAAACACCCACATAAAGGTGAATGCAGCAAGTATAACCCGATTGCCATTATAGTATGGTATACGGATACTGTGTATAGATATGAATGCACCTACAGAGAAAAAGGTAATGCTGATCAGCGGCCAGTCTATCTTATGGTATAGAAGCAGCCATGCCAGTAGCAGAACGGTAATATACAGGTATTTTCCTTTTTTTACCAAGTAATAGATCAATGGTGATAACAGGCATAGCAGCATCAGATAGCGCAGAAACCACAGATGGAACGGAATGGGTTCGGCAAGCCATACCCTGAGTACTTCACCTACATTCGAGAATTGGGAGATGTTAAAAGCGGCATAGATTATTATAACCAAAGCCGATATTAACAAATAAGGGAAAAGCAGTGTACGTACCTTTTTTCGCAACATTGTACCATATCCCTGAGGGGTAAGTTCTTCTTTCTTTCGGAAGAAGAGGAATCCGGAGATCATAAAGAATAACGGATTGGCCACATAACATATTCCTTTGGAAATCACGGTTTTCATAATATATGGCCACGAGCCATGAGGTGATAATATCCCAAAGTAGTTATGAATCATGATTACCATAACTATCAACAGGAACGATAACAAGCACAGCTTGTTACTCAAGTATTCCGATACAGGCATAATATAGTTCTTTACAAAAGCTGATTGGTCTATATAACAAATATTCGTCTCAATAAGGTATTACCATGCGCATTATAAGATGCGCAACCTTATGTTCCGGACATATAACAAGGATGTTATATGCTACCACAGCTTTTTGATTTCTGTTTTGTCTTCTGCAGGATTTTGTCTTCTGTAGTTTGTCTCTTGGTATTACCCTCTACAGTTTGCTATCTGCAAGTAAAAAAGGGATAGCAAGGAATTGATGCTATTGCTATGCCCTTACTATCCCATAGTTATAAGCTTGTGCGGGGAACTGCTTATCTTAATTTCCCCAGAGTTTCTTTTACTCTTCTCATGGCCTCTACAATGTTTTCATCGGAAGTTGCATAAGAAAAGCGAATATAGTCAGGTGCTTCAAAAGCCAGGCCGCCTACGCAGGCAACGTGCCCCTCTTCGAGCAGGAACATTGCAAGGTCGGCCGACGAATTTATTCTCCTGCCATTGTATGATTTACCAAAGTAGTAACTGCACTCGGGAAACAGATAGAATGCTCCTTCGGGCTTGTTCACTTTGAATCCTTCTATTTCGGATGCCAGTTTTACGATCAGGTCGCGACGGCGTTGAAAAGCCTTACGCATATCTTCTATACATTGCTGATCGCCCAGATAAGCGGCTTCGGCAGCTTTCTGCGCTATGGAAGATGCGGCTGAGGTATATTGTCCCTGTAACTTGTTGCAGGCAGATGCTATCCACTGAGGTGCAGCCATCCACCCCAAACGCCAACCGGTCATGGCATACGCCTTAGACACTCCGTTGATGATAACAACGCGGTCGTGTACGTTTGCAAACTGGGCTATACTTTCATGTTTCCCTATATAGTTGATATGCTCGTATATTTCATCGGCTATGATAATGATATTTGGATACTTTGCCAATACGTTCGCTATGCCTTCAAGCTCAGCTTTGGAATATACGCTTCCGGTAGGATTTGACGGTGCACAGAGTATAATAGCTCTGGTCTTAGGAGTGATAACGGCTTCGAGTTGTGCTGGCGTGATCTTAAAATCCTGCTCGATGTCGGTGTGTATAACCACACTTCTGCCTTCTGCCAGTTTCACCATTTCTATATAGCTTACCCAGCATGGCGCAGGAATAATAACTTCATCGTCCTTATCCACTACTGCCAGCAGGGCATTACAAACCGATTGCTTGGCTCCTCCCGAACAGATAATCTGCTCCGGCTTGTAAGCGAGTTCGTTCTCGTTTTTCAGCTTCTTGCTGATAGCCTGACGCAACGACATATAGCCGGGCACAGGGGTATAGAACGAAAAGTTGTCGTCGATGGCCTTTTGCGCAGCGGCTTTTATGTGATCGGGTGTGAAGAAGTCGGGTTCTCCTACACTCAGATTGATCACATCAACCCCCTGAGCTTTCAGCTCATTACTCTTTTGCGACATAGCCAGAGTCTCGGATTCCGCAAGGCTGGCTATACGTTTTGATACTTGTGACATAGTTCATTAGTTATAAGTTAATACATCCAATCGATGTTAATCTACATTATGCAAATCGTGTCCCATACGCTCTTTCTTGGTGTGCATATAGAACTCGTTATATTTATTGGGTGTGATCTCGATCGGCACATTGTCTACAACGGTCAGCCCGAACGATTCCAGTCCTCTCCTTTTCACCGGATTGTTAGTAAGCAGACGCATTTTAGAGACTTGCAGATCGCGCAGTATAGCGGCTCCTACTCCATAGTCGCGTTCGTCGGCACGATAACCCAAATGCAGGTTTGCATCTACTGTATCGAATCCTTCTTCTTGTAGCTTGTAGGCTTCCATTTTAGCCATCAGCCCAATGCCGCGACCTTCCTGATTGAGGTATATGATAACTCCTTTTCCTTCTTTCTGTATCATCTGCATCGACTTGTGCAACTGTTCGCCACACTCGCAGCGGTACGATCCGAATATATCGCCTGTGACACACGATGAGTGTACACGAACCAATATGGGCTCGTCTTTTTCCCATGTGCCTTTTATCAGTGCTACATGGTCGAGCCCTGTAGACTTCTGATGGAAAGGAATCAGGCGGAAATCGCCGTATGCTGTAGGCATCTTCACCTCTGCCCCCTTTTCGATAAGCGATTCACGCTCTAAGCGGTAACGGATAAGGTCTGCAACCGAAATCAGTTTCAGATCGAATTTATCGGCCATCACCCTAAGCTCAGGCAGACGCGCCATTTCTCCGTCTTCTTTCTTTATCTCTATCAGCACTCCTGCGGGATACATTCCTGCCAGACGCGCCAGATCAACGGCGGCTTCGGTATGCCCTACGCGGCTGAGTACTCCTTTATCTTTTGCCTTTAGCGGGAAGATGTGTCCGGGACGGCCAAAGTCTTCAGGCTTAGTATCTTTTTTGGTCAGTGCCAATATGGTTTGTGCACGGTCGTATGCCGAAATACCTGTGGTAACTCCGTTTTTCAACAGGTCGACAGATACGGTAAAGGGCGTGGAATGTGTGGAGGTATTGTGTGTAACCATCATCGGCAGATCGAGTTCTTCACATCGTTCGGCCGTAAGCGGCGCACATATCAGTCCTCTGGCATGTGTTTCCATAAAGTTTACCTTTTCGGGAGTAATGGCTTCTGCAGCAATAATGAGGTCGCCCTCATTTTCCCGGTCTTCGTCGTCTACAACTATTACAAAGTTTCCCTTTCTGATTTCTTCTATAGCTTCTTCTACTGAATCGAGCTTTATTTTGTCCATAATAGATTTCCTTTCTATTTACGAGAATTTTATTATTTCAAGTTCTTTTTTGTCTTTGTCCATTTCCTTCTTTACAAAGAAGTATATAAGCGGATAGATGGTAAATGATAATACGCCTATTATAACGTGATACCACACCGATTTACTCTTTATATCTTTATAGAATGTACTATAATACATCATCGAACGTGCGTAGAACGGTACATATATAAGTATAGCTGCTATACCGATCAGCTTGGTTGCAAACAGAATGATAAACACTACGTATGCGGCAATGGTAAGTCGCGAGCTTGTATTATATAAAGACTCGGCAGCATCAATGTGTCGTTTGTCCTGTTTATCGATTATATCATTGATTTCAGCTCCGCGACTTTTGAGTATGCTCAATGATGCCAGCTGAATGCCTTTATCGTATCCGTAGCTTTTATAATTCTGAATTATATCGCGTAACTTATCGCTATCCATTGCCTGCAATCCGGCTAGTGTTTCGGGTTCCATATTGAATGTTTCCACATCGGGTATACGGTGGATAATAGCTTCCCGTTCTTCATCGCTGATCTTAGCCGGCGATTTGATAAACAGTATCTTTCTGAAGAATTTAGAGTACGCCTCAGGATTAAACAGCGTGGAGTCGTTCATTGCCTTATAGGTAAGGAATACGCCTAACGGGAACAGTACAGCCGAACTGAGCCACATTCCCTGCCATACTTCCCACACTCCGTCGCGCGCCATCTTGTAGCCTATATTGTTTATAATATAATATATGATGAACAAACAGACGGATACCACTACGGGCATCCCAAGTCCTCCTTTACGGATAATAGCACCCAGAGGCGCACCTATAAAGAAGAATATGAGGCAGGCAAACGACAGTGTAAACTTCTGATGCCGTTCTATCATGTGAAAACGGATATTCTTTTGCAGGTTTTTCTTCTGCGTCCGCTCTATAATGTTAACTCTGCTGTTTTCGGCTTCGTTAGACGCCGAGTTCAGGTATTGCATCATCTCATCTTTGCTGAATGAGTTCAACAAAGAATCGTAGTCTATCGGGGTTACGGGTGCTTTCGCTTCTGCTTTTTTTTCTTCCGCAGGCGGCACTTGTCCCCCTTTGGATGGTGGATTCGGGCTATTTTGGTTGGCACGGTATGTGAGATAGGTATGTTTACCTATTATCTGGCGGTCTTTTATATTGATACTGTCCAGACGATAGGTCATAGAATCTATAGATCGGCTCAACTGGGTTATATTTTTGGATATCTGAGTTCCTTCCAGATTCGATTCGTCCATACGGTCGAATCCGGTATTGAAGGATATGATTACCTCTTTCTCCTTGAAATTTTCGCGACTGTAAGGTACAAACTTAGTATTGTTTCGTGCACGTGTATTGCTCAGATCTGCCTGACGGAAGTTTGCGAATTGCTGCCCGTGATAGAGGTTGAGCAATACGAAAGTCTTGTCTTCCGATCCGGTCATTGAAGCCGAGTCGCAGACAATAACAGCCATATTGTCGAATCCTTTGGATGTGTCGTATATCATAACATCCCTGAGCATCTTGGTCTTTTTATCTTTTTCTTTTACATACAGGCTATAGTTGGGAATACCACTATAGAAAGAGCCTTCGGGAATGTCGAGCTCTGGCGATTTCTGTTTGATAGACAGAAGTAACGACCTGAACTTAACCTGTATACGAGGCATTGCTTCATTCTGATAGAAGAACCCTCCGATGGCAATACATGCTACAAGTATAATCAGCGGACTCATTGCTCTAAGCAGCGATACTCCTGCCGCTTTGATAGCAAGCAACTCCATACGTTCGCCCAAGTTACCAAATGCCATAAGGGATGCCAGCAACAATGATAATGGAAGTGCCATTGGCACAAGGGAGAGTGCAGCGTACAAGAACAATTCGGCCAATACGAGGTTATCCAGTCCTTTACCTACGAAATCTTCTACATAACGCCAAATAAACTGCATGAGTACGATAAATAAACATATCGCGAATGTCATTACAAAGACAGGGAGGAATGTCTGGATAATGAATGTATATAGCCGTTTTATTCGTAGCATTGGTTATTACTGAAATTGAGTACAAAAGTAGTAAAAAGATAAATGTTAAGGGCATTATTATGTGGAAAGATGTCAATCTTAAAGTTTATTAGTGATTTTCTGTTTGTATATGAGGCTATTCGGACATTACGGACAAATATTTTAATTATTTTCACCGCAGAGGCTTGTTTTATCAAAAATAATCTTCTATTTTTGCACTCGCTAAAATGATGGCGGGATAGCTCAGATGGTTAGAGCGCATGATTCATAATCATGAGGTCGGGGGTTCAAGTCCCCCTCCCGCTACTTGAAAATGAGAGGCTTACGAGAAATTGTAAGCCTCTTTTGTTTTTGATGTACATACTATGTACATACTACTACACCTTATAAATAGGCAACTAAGAAAAAGAAAATTGAAGAAAAGAAAGACAATTTTTAGACTGTTTGACCTTATATTATAATAGAAATCAAATTTAGCCTAATCAGTATTTATGTACAGCTGACAAATGTGCATACTATGTACATACCAAAATTGCAAAAAAACTCAGTAAAATAAGCTGATCTTTTTGCACTTCATTGTCTTTTCTTTAGCTTTGAAATACTAATCTCAAAATAACATGAACAAACTAGCTTATATAAAACATTCCCAGAAAGAAGCCAATCAAAAGATATGGGATTCTTTAATGGGTAGATATGAGCCGTTGAAAAAGAAAAACACATTACTCGCATACTTGTGGCTTCCTTTCGCCTGCATCCTTTTTGGCTTTGTAGCCATATTCAGTTGGTTCAGTTTTTTCGCCTTACTTTTTAAGGATATTTTATTTACTCCCCATTATATGAGGACAGTTATCGAATACAATAATATGAATGGGGAGAAAGAAAAGGAATATCTTGACAAACAGTTTTCAGAATATAAGAACCGGGTTTCCTACGGGAACTTTTCTACTGAAAAGCAAAGCCAGATAAATACAACATTCGAGTTACTATATAAAGAAAATGCGGATAAATTTGATAAAATGCCAGTTCCACAACCGGTACAACAACCTGAAATAACAATCAAAGATTTTAAATCTACCCTGAATGAAAAACAAATGGAGCTTCTTGTAGAATGTATCGATAGAATAAAAGTATTGGAAACTGCTGTAACTATCGATATGATACAGCAAATCCTTTCCTGTACGACGAAACAACCTTTGAAAATAGCTAGTAAAAAGAATAAACTCCTTATTTACCTATTTAATGAGCTATACAAAAAATACTATATTACAAGTAACTGGCAAGCTGTATGCGCCCAAAACAAAATATTTCTCACATCCGAAAAAGGGATATTCTTAAACCAGGATATTATCTCCACAACTGTAAATACATTCCAGACAGACCCGCCTAAAGATTCCCATATTATAGACAACTACATTAAACAACTGCAAGAACATTGAGAATACATTGAGAGTTTCCCTCTCTCAAACAACCACCCGTATTTTTCATTTTACATTTGCCCCGTTAACAAAATTCCGGGGTATGCGCAACCCCATT